>CANJMF010000036.1 GCA_947475895.1 Fidelibacterota bacterium | reverse complement strand
CCACATGGTGCATTTGATCTTGAAGGGCCCGTTGCCGCGCCCGTCGTCGCACAGGTAATCCTCGAAGCTCACGGGGGCTTCGCCGATGGACGTGGAAATCAGGTGTGCCATGGCGCGGTAGTTGCGCTCTAACAGCGCGTCGGTGGTGGACACGAACACATCGTCGCCGAAGCGCTCGCAGATTTCATTGACGCGGCGCGCCGCCACCCGGCACGAGGCGATCAGCGCGTTCAAGTCCGAGCGGCACCATTCCGGCATGCGTGACTGGTGCATGATGACGTCCACCAGGTCTTTCTGGAACACGCCCTGCTTGATGATTTTGACGGGCGGAATGCGCACGCCTTCCTCGAAGATCGACGCCGCGTCGGTCGGGATCGAGCCCGGCACCTTGCCGCCGATGTCGGTCTGATGGCCGAAGTGACTGGTCCAGGCCACGAGGCGGCCTTTGCGGAACACGGGCAGCAGCACCAGCCAATCGTTGTTGTGGCTGATGGCGCCTTCGCAGCTATAAGGGTCCGACAGCCAGATCATGTCGCCGTCTTCGATGGCGCCCTGATAGACGTTGAGGAAGCCGGTGATGAATGAGCCGAACTGGCCGACGATCATGCGGCCCTTATGGTCGGCGATCAGCGGGAAGCAGTCGCCCTGTTCGCGGATGCCCGGCGACATGGCGGTGCGGAACACGGTAGCGTCCATTTCGATACGCGCGTTGCGCAGCGCGTTCTCGATGATGTCCAGCGTCACCGGGTCCAGGTCGCACTTTTTGAAGGGCGTGGTGTTGGTCTCTACGATCGTTGCGGGCATCGGAGGTCCTTACCCTTACTGTTCAGAAATCAGAATATTACCGAAGGTATCGACGCGGGCGACGTTGCCGTCGAGAATCACCGTCGTCGAATCCATTTCGCAGACAATCGCCGGTCCCGGGATCACGTCTCCGGCGCGCAGCAGCGAGCGCTGATAAATCGCCGCGTCATGGGAGCGTCCGTTGATCCACATCTGGTGGTCGCGCAGGCGCGCGGCCTTGGGATTGCCGTCGCCCTTTGGAATCGGCTCGGGTTTCACATGGGCCGGTTTGCCCAGGGCGATGACCCGGATGTTCACCAGCTCGTGTTCCACATCCAGGTTGAAGGTGAACAGCCGCTCGTGCTCGGTGTTGAAGGTCGTGCGCAGCTTTTCCAAGCCGGTGCCGTTCTGGAAGTCGGCGAACTGCGCCGACAGCGGCACCTCGAACGCCTGGCCCACATAGCGCACGTCGATTTCCAGGCTCAGGGTCTGCTCGCTGTGCGGCACGCTTTCCTGTTCCAGATCACCCGCGACCTTGTCGCTCATCTCTTTCAGCAGACGCGACACTTCGGCGTCGGAGGTTTTGGTGATGCTGCGGTTGAAGCTGCGTTGATGCTCCACGCGCATGCGCGTCGTGGCGTCGCCGTAAGCGCATAGCACCCCGGGCGAGGGCGGCACGACGACAGGCCAGCTGCCCATGAGGCGCGCCAGCGCATTGCCGTGCAAAGGCCCCGCGCCGCCGAAGGGCATCAGCGCGAAATCGCGCGGATCGTAGCCCTGTTGCACCGACACCAGCCGCAAGGCGCCAAACATGTTCTCGTTGACGATGTTGATGATGCCCGCAGCCGCATCCATCAGGCTGATTCCCAAGGCGTCGGCGATTTTCTGCACGGCACGCTTGGCTTCCTCGCGGTCGAGTTTAAAGCTGCCCCCCAGTAGGTTTTCCGGCAGATAGCCCAGCACCACATTGGCGTCGGTAACGGTGGCGGTGGTGCCGCCGCGCCCATAACAGGCCGGACCCGGCATGGCGCCCGCTGACTGCGGACCAACACGCAGCGCTTTGGTCAGCTCCGGCACATAAGCCATGGAGCCGCCGCCGGCACCCACTGTCTTCACATCCAAGGACGACGCACGCACCGTCAGATGGCCCACGGAAGTGTCGCGACGCAACCGCGCTTCGCCGTTTTCAATTAGCGCCACGTCGGTGGATGTGCCGCCCATGTCCAGGGTCAGAATGTTCGGAAAGCCCGCCGTCTTGGCTACCCACACCGCACCGGCCACGCCACCGGCGGGGCCCGACATCAGCAGGTTGACCGGCGCTTCCTGGCTTTTCTTGGCCGACTGCAATCCGCCGTCCGAGCGCAGCAGGCTCAGGTTGCCCGTCATGCCCCACTTGCGCAGCTCACCCGCCAGATTGTTGACGTAACGCGCCACCGTCGGGCGCACGGCGGAATTGGCCACCGTCGTCAGGGTGCGTTCGTATTCCTGCATCTCCGGCAGAATGGCCGAGGAAATGGTGATGGGAATATCGGCGAAAATCTCGCGCGCGATCTCGGCGGCGCGAATTTCGTGGGCGTCGTTCACATAGGCATTGATCAAGCAAATCGTCAGCGCTTCGATAGAGTCCGAGTCCTTCAGCGCTTTCAAGCGTTCGCGCAGCAGGGGCTCGTCCAAGGCCCGCACCGTCGAGCCGTCGGCCGCCATGCGCTCGGGCGCTTCAATGGTGCACTCCAGCGGCGCCAGCGGTTCGGGCTTGGGCCAAATGATCCAGCCGGCCAAGCCGCCGGGCACAAACGAACGCGCGATCTGCAAGGTGTGGCGATAGCCTTCAGTCACGAGCAACCCGACGCGGGCGATCTTGCCTTCCAGCACCGCATTGGTGGCTACGGTGGTGCCGTGCAGGAACAAGCCGATCTGTTCGGGCTTAATGCCGTTATCGCTGCAAATCTTGCGCGCGCCCTCGACCACTGCGATGGACGGGTCCTGGGGCGTCGAAGGCACCTTGTCGCGGAACGTGCGGCCCGTGGCTTCGTCGATAATCAAAAGGTCGGTGAACGTTCCCCCGACATCGACGCCTAGACGATAAGTCATGCGCTTTCCTTGCCGTGTTTTATGCCGAAGCGGCGGTCTGTGTATTCGTGGCTATGAAATCTCCCGCGCGTCCCACCATGGAGGCCGCCGGTTTGCCGGTGAGTGTTTCGGTCCAGTGCGCCGTGGCAATCGT
>CANJMF010000035.1 GCA_947475895.1 Fidelibacterota bacterium | reverse complement strand
GGGCTATCGCTCTACGGCGACGTGAAATATCCCGCCGACTTCAAGCACTTCGACTACGTCAATCCCGATGCGCCGAAAGGCGGCACGCTGCGCCGCCGCTTGATCGGCACCTTTGATAGCTTCAACCCGTTTTCCTTCAAAGGCACACCGCCGCACCCGGGCGTCATCCATTACGCCGGCAACGGCATGTTTTTCTATTTCAGCCAATCCCTGATGATGCGCGGCTCCGACGAGCCCATGGCGCAATACTGCCTGATTTGCGAGACCGTGACGCTAGCCAACGACAATATGTCGATCGAGTACACATTGCGTCCTGAAGCGAGATTCCAGGACGGCGCTGCGGTGACGCCGGAAGACGTGGTTTTTTCCTTCGACACGCTGATGAGCAAAGGCCACCCACGCTACAAGCTTTTATGGGGCGATGTGGTCAAGGCCGAAAAAACCGGCGACCACAGAGTCAAATTCACCTTCAAGACCGACAAGAACGCGGAACTTCCCATGATCATCGGCGAACTGCCGGTGATGAGCAAAGCCTTCTGGGAAAAGCACGACGTCGCCAACGGAACGTTGGACATCCCCAATGTTACCGGTCCCTATAAGATCGACCGCTTCGAGCCTGGGCGTTATTTCGTCTTTAAGCGCGACCCCAACTATTGGGGTAAGGATTTGGCTGTCACGCGCGGCGCGTTCAACTTTGACGAAATCCGTTTCGACTTCTACCGCGACGACGACGTGGCGTTTCGCGCCTTCCTAGCAAATGAATTGGACGTCTACGGCGAAACCGACCCGACACGCTGGAGCACTGGCTACGACCAGACAATGGTGGATGCCGGCGCGCTGATGAAAGAAGCGTTCGAGGACGGTCAGCCGGACACCATCCACCCCTTTGTCATCAATACCCGCCGCGAGAAATTTGCGGACCCGCGCGTGCGCCAAGCCCTGGGACTGGCATTCGACTTCGAGGCCACGAACCGCACCGTCGGTTATGGCTTGATGGCGCCTTTCACCAGTTTTTGGATGGGATCGGATATCGCCTCCAGTGGCCTGCCCACGGGTGAGGAACTTGCAATCCTGGAAAAATACCGCGGCCAGATACCCGACGAAGTGTTCACGACGGCGTACACGCCGCCGCATACGGACGGCAGCGGCAACAACCGCGACAATCTGCTGAAGGCACAAGAGTTGCTTGCCACGGCAGGCTGGGAAATTCGCGACGGCACACTGACGAACGCCAAGACCGGCGAGAAGCTGGAGTTCGAATTCCTGCTGCAACGCGCGCTCTACGAAAAATGGGTGACGCCGTACCTGAAGAATCTGCAGCGCCTGGGCGTCAAGGGCACGGTGCGCATGGTGGACCCGACCCAGTACCTGGCCCGCATGAACGATTTCGACTTCGATATGGTGATTGGCGAGCGCGTCTTCTGGGGTGGGCAAAGCAGTTCACCGGGCAATGAACAGCGCGAAATGTGGGGTTCGGACGCGGCCGGGCGCACCGGCAGCGAGAACTGGCCGGGCATCAAGAACCCCGCCGTGGACGCCATCATCGAGGAACTGATCAAAGCCCAGACCCGCGAAAGCCTGCTGACCCATGCGCACGCCTTGGACCGTATTCTGTTGTGGAGTCACGTGGTAGTGCCCGCCTTCGCCGAGACGAAAATCTGGTGGGCCTATTGGAATATGCTCGACCGCCCGAAGGTGACCCCGTTGAGCGGTCCAGACCCGGCGCTGTGGTGGTATGACCCAACAAAGGCCGAAAAAACGCAAGCCATCCGCGCTAGCCGCACGGCAGCAGGCGACGGCGGGAACAAGACGCTGATATTGACCCTTGCCGCAGCCGCCACGCTTGTGGTGCTGTTCTTCGTCATGCGCCGCCGGCGCACACAACGCTAACAGGTAGGATTACTTAACTCCCGTGTTCGCTTATATCCTGCGCCGGCTGGCCCTGATCCCTCTGACCCTGTTCGGCATCATCGCGCTGAATTTCGCCATCGTGCAGATGGCGCCGGGCGGGCCCGTGGAACGGGCCCTGGCGCAGATCAAGGGCATGACCTTGGATGCCTCGGGCAGCCTGTCCAGCGGCGGGGACATGGCGCGTTCGACCACCAGCAACACCGGCCTCTATCGCGGTGCGCAAGGGCTGGACCCGGCGTTCGTCAAGGAGATCGAGAAACAGTTCGGCTTCGACAAGCCGCCGCTGGAGCGGTTCATGCTGATGGTGAGGAACTACCTGTCCTTCGATCTGGGGCAGAGTTTTTACCGCACCATCGATGTGGGTGATTTGATCGTTGAGAAAATGCCGGTGTCGATTTCCATCGGGCTGTGGTCGACGCTGATTATTTATCTGATATCGATTCCTCTGGGCATCGCCAAGGCGGTGCGTGATGGATCGCGCTTTGATGTGGGCACGTCTTACATCGTGGTGATCGGCTACGCGGTGCCATCGTTTATGTTCGCGATCATGCTGATCGTGGTGTTCGCGGGCGGCAGTTATCTGAACTGGTTTCCCTTGCGCGGCCTGACCTCGGACAACTGGGCGAGTTTGAGCATGTGGGGCAAGGTGACCGATTATCTATGGCACCTGATCCTGCCGGTGACCGCCATGACCATCGGCGGCTTCGCCTCCCTGACCATGCTGACCAAAAACTGCTTTCTGGACGAGATCAACAAGCAGTACGTGCTGACCGCCAAGGCCAAGGGCCTGACGCGCAACCAAGTGCTTTATGGGCATGTGTTCCGCAACGCCATGCTGCTGGTGATCGCCGGTTTTCCCGCGACCCTGGTGGCGACGCTGTTCAGCGGCTCGCTGTTGATCGAGGTGATCTTCTCGCTCGATGGCTTGGGGCTGCTGGGATACCAGGCCATTCTGGACCGCGACTATCCGGTGGTTTTCGGCACGCTGTATCTGTTCAGCCTGATTGGGCTGGTGCTGAACCTAATCAGCGACCTGACCTATCACATGGTCGACCCGCGCATCGACTTCGAGGCGCGTGCGGCATGATGCTTTCCGTCTCGAAACTTTCGGCGATCAACCAGCGGCGTTGGGCCAACTTCACCGCCAACCGGCGCGGCTATTGGTCGCTGTGGATCATTACGACGCTGTTCATTCTGTCGCTGTTCGCGGAATTCATCGCCAACGACCGTCCGCTGCTGGTGAGCTACAAGGGCGGCCTGCATTCGCCAGTGCTGTTCGATTACCCGGAAACGGCGTTCGGCGGCGTGTTCGAGACCCCGGCGGATTACAACGACAGTTTCCTGCGCGACGCCATCAACGCCGATGGTTGGATGATGCATACGTTGATTCCCTATAGCTTCGACACCATCGATTTCAATTTGGGCCAGCCCGCCCCGGCGCCGCCGTCGGCCAGACATTGGCTGGGCACCGACAACCAGGGCCGCGATGTGCTGGCGCGGCTGATTTACGGCTTCCGCATTTCCATGCTG
>CANJMF010000034.1 GCA_947475895.1 Fidelibacterota bacterium | reverse complement strand
TCATTGCACCCGGCAGCCCATGGGAGAATGGCTACAACGAAAGCTTCAACGGCAAACTCAGAGACGAATTACTGAACGGCGAGATCTTCTACAGTCTGAAGGAGGCAAAAGTAGTGATCGAACAATGGCGTCAGCACTACAACACCAAGCGGCCCCATTCATCGCTCGGCTATAGGCCGCCGGCGCCGGTGACCTTTAGCCCGATTCCAGTACCACTCGAACAGAGCCAAATCATGCAGTAGACTAACATCACGACTGGTACAGAAAATCGGTCAGGTCAAGATGATGGGTTCGTTTGAGTGACCGGCCCCGGACTGAGTGGTCCGTTAAGAACTTAATTGAGCATCGGTTGAATCTCGGCAGCTACGGAATCTCCTAGCCCCGGTGTGTGGATGAAAAAATTCCGCACCAAACCTTATGGTATCGGAGTTTCAGGGGGCAGTATGGAGGGGTTTGATTTTGGAATTTTCCCGCGGTGCTACAAACGCTCCATGTCTGATATCTATGAGGGAGCCAATAAAATCCAATGGCTCATCGACGCACTTCTTGATCGGTGGAAGGATCATCAGAAGGGTTTATTGCCGCCGCCATTATCAAATTAGGGAAATAGGCCGCAGTTCTTGGCATCTCACGTATCGCTATCATAAACATTAGGCGTGCCGGCCTTACGGGGTTTTTATTAGGGAATCTCGGCAGAATGCCACGTTGGCCTGTGCATGGGCCGTGTTCATTTCCATCCCAAGATGGAGTGTGATCCCCCCACCCAATCGACACACTAACTCGCCACCATGCCGGACGATTATGCTCCTCGGCTCATATTGGGCTGCGAAGAGCCAGAACTGTCCCAGCACCCCCCACAAGCGCGTCATCTTGCTGGTGTGCTCCAGAAGCTGAGCAAAGCGAATTCCCAGGTAATTGTGTCCACGCATCATCCAGTATTTGTTTGCGGTGAGGGATTTGAAGATCGCGTCGCGGGCTTCCAGTCCTGCCTGGGAGTCCTCGAAGGCCGTCCCATGCATGCGTGATAGATCAATTCCGGAAGGCTAGGCGGCTGTGACATTAGACTATAACCTCTCGTAGTGATGGGGAGAACGGTCGCCGTATGGCGCCGGGATTGGGGGGATCGTGTTCCGTAAGACTTGGTATTGTGGCTGCCTGATAGCAGTCGGGCTGGTGTCGTTTTGTCAAACGGCGGTCGCACAGCGCGCGGACGAGAACGCCGTCACGTCGGCCGAAGACGCCTTCGGCACGCGCGTCGGCAGCGAAAACGTCGGTCTGTATGATTCCCGCAACGCCCGCGGCTTCGATCCACAGCAGGCCGGCAATATGCGCCTCAACGGCCTTTACTTCGACCAGCAGGCCTTATTCGGCCCTCGCCTGCAGCGCAGCCAATCAATGCGCGTCGGGTTGACCGCTCAATCCTATCCGTTTCCGGCGCCAACCGGCATCGTCGACACTTCGCTGATCATGCCCGCCGACCATTTGATCGTCAGCGTTGCCACCCAATACTCCACGCCGAGCGGACAAAGATCGCTTACGTTCGATGTCTCAACGCCGCTGATCAAAGATAAGCTTGGCATGTTCGTCGGCACGAATTTGATGCAGTCTATCACCGATTGGAACGGCAAGAATCCGTTCTTGACGACCGCTGCGCTCTGGCGCTGGACGCCGAGCGAGAATTTCGAAGCTATCCCCTTCGTCTATTACAACCAGCAGCTGGACGGCGATGTTCAGCCGCAGATTTTTACCGGCGGGGCATACCAGCCACCGCGTTTCGACCGGAATGTATTCTTCGGTCAGGATTGGGCCGACCGGCGCTACAACGACCTCAATGCCGGCCTAATCTTACGCGGCGCCTCGGGTGAGAACTGGCGCCTGCAAGGCGCACTCTTCCGCTCCGATCAGGATCGCCTCGATAACTTCGTGATCTTCTACCGCAATACCCAATCGAACGGTGTTGCAGACCTCGCCGTCAGGCGCGATCCGCATCATCGGCTGACGTCGACCTCCGGCGAGATCCGCGCGACCGGGGTCTACACACAAGGCATCTACCGCCATACCGTGCACATTGCCGTGCGTGGGCGCGACACCAACCGCCTTTTCGGCGCCGGCCAGACGATTTCCCTCGGTCAGGCGACGATCGGCGTGTACCAGCCTGTGGCGCGTCCAGTGTTTACGTACGGCGTGCGCGACCGCGACGCGGTGAAACAGATCACGCCAGGCATTTCTTACGGTGGTCAGTGGGCGGGCGTCGGCGAGTTCAGCGTGGGCTTACAGAAGAGCTTCTATAACCGCGAATTCGGCAAAGAGAATGCCGCCCCAACCCCGACCAAAAGCCGACCGTGGCTCTACAACGCCACCGCCACAGCAACGCTCTCACGTAATCTGGCAATTTACGCCAGTTATACGCGCGGTATCGAAGAGTTCGGCACCGCGCCCGACAACGCCGCCAACGCCGGCGCCCCGGTGCCGGCCGCGCTCACCAAGCAGGTCGACGCCGGTTTTCGCTATCGCATCCTTCCAGGCGTCAGCCTCGTCGCTGGCGTATTCGAAGTTAGCAAGCCGTATTTCGATCGCGATCAGACGAATATCTACACAAACGTAGGCAGCATCAGGCACCGTGGTATCGAGATGTCGCTAACCGGCCAGCCGTTGCCCGGGGTTACGGTCGTTGCGGGCTCGGTTCTTCTGAATGCGCGCATCTCGGGGCTTTCGGTGGATCGCGGATTGATCGGCAATGTCCCGCCCGGCACGCCGCCCAGCATCTTCCGTCTCAGCCTGCAATATGGTCCGAGCGCGTGGCGCGGCTTCTCTGTCGATGCGCAGACCGACTACGCCGCGTCGCAGTACGCAAATCGCACCAACACCTTTCGCATACCAGCCGCGGTGACGTTCGACGTCGGCTTGCGCTATGCGTTCAAGATAAACGACGTCACCGCCAGTATCCGCGCGCAGGTACGTAACGTGCTTGATTCCTACGATTGGAACGTTGACGGCCCATCCGGGCGCTTCTCTCCAAGCGTTCCTCGGCGCTTTTCTTTGCGTCTGGCTGGCGATTTCTGACACGCCGTGTAAAAACGTCGATGGCCGCCCTGAACGGAGAGTTCTGGCTTGGATATCCGGCACGCGTTCTGCAAATGCGTAGACTAGTTCCGCCCTAGGGCAGGCCTGGCGACAAAAGCAGCCTCGACTTTTGCCGCATTTCCTCGAGCGCCACTCCCAGTGCCATCTCAAGCAGAATAAAAGGGCTTTTGCTGCGCACCAAAGGTTCTTACCATTTTAACGTAAAGTGGCCCTATTCCACGTTCGACAAAGGTTGACGCGAGCTCCCGATTTGAACCTACAGTTCGACTGGCACAATTAGTGACTCTCGTGGTTTGCGGGCCCCCGCAGTTGACCTGACGGCTTTTTTTGTACCGGTTGATTTGAGAGGATTGACCCCAACAGGAGGAGCTGAACATGGCGAGACGTGGATTAGGCGCGGAGCAGATTGTTTCCAAGTTAAGGCAAATCGAGGTGCTGATGGCGCAGGGCAAGTCTGCGGCATTGGCGTGCAAGGACGCTGGGATATCGCAGCAGAGTTACTATCGCTGGCGTAAGGAATACGGCGG
>CANJMF010000033.1 GCA_947475895.1 Fidelibacterota bacterium | reverse complement strand
TTTGTAGCCGTCGACGTCGAACACATCCATGGGGCTCGCCAGCACGTCGAAGTCATTGGGATCGCGGCCATACTCCTTGCGATACTGGCGGATCTTCTCAATAGACGCGACGATCTCGGCCGCCGGCTGCAAATCCGTCAGCCAACCGTCGCAGACGCGCGCGCAACGACGCAGTGCCGCATCTGATATGCCGCCGGTCCAGATCGGAACAGGCTTGGTCGGCACCGGGTTCGCTTCGATCCGGGGGAAGTCGTAATACTTGCCGTGATATTCCACATACTTACCGGTCCACAGCAGCTTCATGATCTCAATCATCTCATCCGTCCGCTTGCCGCGGGTGTGGAAATCCTGGCCCAGCAATTCGAACTCGTCCTTTGACCAACCCACACCAATGGTGAGCACCACGCGGTTGTCGGAGATGACGGCGGCGGTCGAAACGGCCTTGGCGACGATCATCGGATTGCGGATCGGCAGGACGAAGGCATTGGTGGTAAAGCGCAGGCGTTTGGTGATGGTGGCGAAGGCCCCCATCATCACAATCTGGTCCGGCCAATCGGTGAATTCCGGCCAGCGGCGCGAACCGTCGGCGGTATAGGGGTAAGGCACCGTCAGCGTTTCCGGGTTCACGATATGGTCGGAGAGCGTAATCATGTCCCATCCGCTCTGATCGGCGGCAATGGCCAGCGCGGGCAAATGGGCAACCGTAGCGAACGCCCCGGACATAACGAACTTCATGATTTTCCCTCAACTTTGGTTTAGTTGCGCCAACCTAGCTTTGCACAACAACGATGAGACTTCACAGAGCCGTGATAGGCGCCCGTCATGGAAGGCCAACTTTTTGAAAATGGGACGCGGTGTGCGAAAGCGGGGATTTTATTGAGCATGCGGGCTCATTGTCGCCTATTTTAGAGTCAAAGCCGATTTCTAGGGGGAGGCTGCATTGATGAATGAGCACGACAGGTTATCCATCGAACAGGCATGCGCACGATTGGTGACGGCGTTTCACGTACATATCGATGCCTTCGAGCATGACGAGGTCATCGCCCTGTTTGCCGAAGACGCTGTGTGGGTTCACCCGATGATGGGGACGCTGCGCGGCCACGCGCCGATGAGGGCGTATCTCGATGCCAAATCGACCAAGCCCGCCGCGATGCACATCACGACGAATATTCTGATCGATGTCGTCGACGACACCCACGCCAAAGGGCGGGCGTACTACACGCTCTACTACGATGGCGAAGGCCGCAACCCGGCGCCGATCACCGGCCCCACGGCCATCGGGCAGTACACCGACGAATTTGTTCGCACAGACGCGGGCTGGCGGTTTTCCTACCGCGCGCCGAAAAACTTTTTCACCGGCGGCGATTTCAGCAACTTGATCCTTGTCAAAAGCGACGAACAGAAATGATCCGCCTGCTCGGCATGTCCAGCCCGAATGTGCAAAAAGTTCATTTGATGCTGGAGGAAGTGGGTCTGCCGTTCACGGTGGAGCGCATCGACGTGTGGAAAGGCGAGAACTTCACGCCGGACTTTGCGGCTCTCAACCCAAATAAAAAAGTCCCGGTGTTGATCGACGAGGACGGCCCGGACGGTGCCCCAATCACCGTATTCGAGTCCGGCGCAATCCTTATTTACCTCGCCGAAAAGACCGGACGCTTTTTGGCGGCGCGCGGAGCCGCGCGATATGCGGCGCTGCAATGGCTCGCGGTGCAGCTCTCCGGGGTCGGGCCGATGTTCGGCCAATACACCCACTTTCGGATGTTCGCACCGCCCGGCAACGATTATGCCGAGAGCCGCTATCGCACCCAGGCGGCGCGCGTGATTGAAACCCTCGACGCGCGGCTGGGGCAAGCGGCGTATCTGGGCGGCGACGCGTATTCGATCGCCGATATCGCGACCTTCCCCTGGATGCGCAATCGCAGCGGCAAGTGGGGCGGCAATTGGGATACCTATCCCAACGTCCGGCGCTGGCTGACGGCGGTGGCTGATCGGCCCGCGGCGCGGCGCATGATGGCGGAGATGGACCGGATCTGGACCGCAGACCTCCAATCGATGAAGGCTGCACCAGGCGTGCTCGTCGATGAGATTCTAGGGCGCGGAGATTTCGCCGCGCCACCGCGCGCGTAAGGCGGGACACGGGCGGCGAGGCGGTCGCGCCCGCCGCCCTAGCCTGAGAGAGGCGCGCTATTTGTCTTCTTCCAGGGTGACGGCGACGTCGGCATTGGCCGACAGGCGTACCGTGCCGTTCTCGATATCGGCGATCAGGCCACCGTCGATATAGTGGTGATGATCATCGCTGGAATCCTTTTTGGTCAGCTTGAGCCGCGCGCCGTCGACGTGATCTACCGTACCGACATGCACGCCGTCGGCCCCGATGACCTCGGCGTTGGGATGGATTTGTTTTAGGTCAGCCATGGCGTCCTCCTTGTTGTGAGGAGGTACAACGCCGGCGCGGGGCAATAGTCGCATCGAGCCCGCTGCATGGAATAGGACGCGTTTTGGAGGGACAGCCCGCCTCAGACCGGCGCCCTCTATTAACCTAATTGTACGAGCGGGTTATCCGGACCATCCGCCGAGCCGGCACGGCCGCGTCGGCGCGCCAAAATATCCTGCCCGCCGTCCGTCAGGCCGCGACGGGCGCCGCAAGTGAAAACTGCGACAAGTCCGGCTTGCTCATAGTTTGTACGAAAGCATCGTAGGACCAGGGCCAGCTCGCCGGCACACCTTCCCCATCGAGGTACCAGCTCTGGCAGCCCGCGGCGAAAATCGTCTTCTTCGCCGCGGCGATACGCCGTACCTCGTAGTCGGCATGAGCTTCAGTCGTGGGCGCGATGGCGCGCGTTTTGCCGCCGCGCAGCAGGTCTAGCAGTTGGTCGATATAGCCCCACTGGCGTTCGGCGATATCAATGAGCGAGAAATTGCCCACGGGGCCGGTGGGGCCGTTGAGCATGAAGAAATTGGGGAAGCCCGGCACGGCTACGGCGAGGTGCGCGGTGCAACGACGTTCCCAGAACTTGTCGAGCGTCAGTCCGCCCTGCCCGGTCACGCCAGCCGGACGGATGAAGCGATCCGCCTGGAAGCCGGTGGCCAGGATCAACGTGTCCAACTCATGCAGCGTGCCGTCCGTCATGCGTACGCCCTGAGGCTCGATCCCCGCAATCTTGCCGGTCTCGACAAAGACCGAGGGGTGCTGCACTTCCTCATAATAGCACCATGAATAAATCAGCCGCTTACACGCCGCACGATAGTTTGGCCGGAGCTTTTCCTTCAGCGCGGGATCGCGGATGGATGCCTCGAAGTGTTCGCGGCAAATATCCTCGATCTGCTTGATCTCTGGGCTATCTAGGTCGGTGATTGCATCGGTGAATCGGCGCACGCTGCCGATGTATTCGTCGCTGTAGCGGATGGCATCGATCAGCTTCGGATCGGCGCGAAAGGCGGCGCGCTCTTCTTCGGTGTAGGCGAAGTAAGGCACGGGCATGACCCATTGCGGCGAGCGCTGGAAATGGGTCAGCTTTGCCACCTGCTTATTGATGGCGGTCACGATCTGGATGCCGGTAGATCCCGATCCGATCAGGCCGACGCGGGCATCCTTTATGGGCGCGCTGTTATCCCAGCGCGCGGTGTGGAAGGCGGGCCCGTTGTAGCTTTGCAGCCCTTCGATATTGGGCAAGCGCGGATGATGCAGTACACCCGAGGCCGCAATCACCACATCGAACCAGGCGCGCGTGCCGTCTTTTAACGTCAGGTGCCATTGAGAACGCGCCTCGTCCCAATCCAGTGCGGCAACTTCAGCGTTGAAGCGAATGAACGGCGCGATGCCGTGCTTTTTGACCACGTTCTCGAAATAGGTCTGAATCTCGGCCCCGGTGGCGTAAAGCGCCTTCCATTCCGCATAGGGCTCGAAGGAATACGTATAGGCGTGCGCTGGCACATCACAGGTGAGGCCGGGGTAGCGGTTTTCGCGCCACGTCCCGCCGATGCGGTCGGCCTTCTCAAATACGGTGAAATCCTCGCCGCGCTCCTTAAGCTTGATTGCGGCTAAAATGCCGGCCATTCCCGCGCCCACGATCGCATACTTGAGTTTGCGCTTCGTCTCTTCAGCCATACTTTCCTCTTTTCGTATTGAATCTTGCGTGCCGAGGATCGGGGTGGCGCAAGAAGAGAACTCTGCGCGGCGATCTTGCCATGAGAACCTACATATCTAGTTGTTTAGCCAATGTCGCGTGACAAACCTTGATCGATATCAATCCGATATGACGTTTGTCCCACATGCCTACGGATTGGTTGCAGCACGGTCACCGTCGGGAATTGGAGCGCTCAGAATGGAAGTTCACGATGACCGCATTCGATCCGACGCCGGACGCGTCGGAGGAACGCGAACGCCCCGCAATTAAAGAGACATCTCAAAAGCCCCGCGCGCATATTTTGTCGCACTGGGGCACACAGTCTCGGAAAATGGGCCCCTCAGGGGATAACTAATCTCAGCCCTATAGGGGAAATAAACTATTTTATTGCAATGGCTTAGGTGCCAGTTGTGACAAAATAATGCCCCATTGTTGCCTGCGGATTTATTCCGGCTTTGCCGCGCCTTAACGCGATCGACGCGGCCTCAACTCTTATATTTAACTTTTGGGTAGAAATACTATTTGACGGGTTAAATCCCCATCCAATAGGTTGGAAAAAATCCAGGAGGCGTAAGCATGGACTTTCAACGCAGCGAACAACGGAGAGCCTTCCGGGCATCGGCCGTAAATATTCGATTGTACTCAGAGGTCAGCCATGGCGCGCATTAAGAGCGAGATCGATCCTGCATCACAGGGCTTCCGCGAACGCAGCACCGCCTACGACGACGTACTTGCCGTCTACGAACAAAGACTGCGGTGGTCGCAGGCCGGCGGCGGCGAGAAAATGGTGTCGCGCCATCGCGAGCGGAAAAAAATCCCGGTACGCGAGCGCATCGATCTTTT
>CANJMF010000032.1 GCA_947475895.1 Fidelibacterota bacterium | reverse complement strand
AGCACTACAACACCAAGCGGCCCCATTCAGCGCTCGGCTATAGGCCACCGGCGCCGGTGGCCTATAGCCCGATTCCAACACCACTCGAACAAAGCCAAAGTCATGCAGTAGACTAACATCTCGACTGGTACAGAAAATCGGTCAGGTCAACTCGAAAAGCCAATTCCTCAGAAGTGTTTAGGGCTTTAGGGACCATCTACCTTAGATTGAAATTCGTCCCCACCCAGCCAGACCTAAGCCGCGCCAGTTCCACCTTTGCTTGTGTCCGCTCGATGCTGTCGGTCGGACAGGCCTTTAGGGCGGCTTCAAAGGCGTTGGCGGCCCCTTCCCCTGCCAATCGGATCACGCGCCACTCGCCCATGAAAAGAGCCCGTTCGCAGGGGGTAATGCCGCGCCGGGTGGTCGAAGTCGTTAATGCGCCAACGAGCTTTTGGATGTCTTCCAGATCCCGGCTGGTCTCCAGGGCCTGGACCAGGCCCCACTCGGGGTCGCCGTTCCGGCTAACGTTAAATCGCTCCCATTGTACCGGGTACGGCGCCCGCAGACTGGCTTTGACGAACCACAGGGCCGTTATGGCGTCTTCGGGGATATCGGTCAGAAGCTTGTCGAACTCATGGGCCGCCGCGCGCCAATCGCCCGCCACGTAGAATGCCACGCCGCGGCCGGTGGCCGCGGCTAAAGAATGCGCTTCCACCCGCGCCAACTGATCATAAGCGGTGACGGCATCGGCAAATCGACCGGCGACCAGGGTCAAATATCCCCGCCGGCGAAGAAGACTTGCGTCGTCTACATTCAGAGCGATGGCATGATCGAGGTCGGTGAGTGCCGCATCGATGCGGCCAAGTTTTTGGTTGAGGAGCGAACGCTGAAAATGGGTCCGCCATTCGTTCGGCGCCAGCCTCAGGGCGACGTCCGTATCGGTCAGCGCGGAATCGTATTGGCCAAGAGCACCATGCGCGGCAGCGCGGCGTGTGTAATCGCTGTCCTGCGCGCCGCCGAGGGCGATGACGCGGTTTAAAGATTTAAGCGCCGCCGCGGCGTCCCCGGCATCGAGTTGATCAAGCGCGCGCTCGGACAGTTCGCGCGCCTCGGCGGGACTGGAAATTTTCGGTTCGCGATGCGCCGCGCAGCCCGCAAGCAGAATCGCCGCAGCAAAAGCAACGGCGATCCGGAGCGCTACCACAACCGCACGCGCTCCACCGGAGGAACGTAGAATCGGTCGCCGGGTTTGACGTCGAATGCGTCATACCATTCGTCGATATTGCGCACGGTCCCGACCGCGCGATATTCGGCCGGGGAGTGGGGATCGGTCAGCAGCTGTTGGCGCTTAGCGCTTTCACGCCGTTTTTCCTGCCAGATCTGAGCATAGCCCAGGAAAAACCGCTGATCGCCCGTAAACCCATCGATCACCGGTGCCGGCTTTCCGTTCAGCGACAAATGATAAGCCTTGAGTGCGATCGTAGCGCCCGACAGATCCGCGATATTCTCGCCCAGCGTATAAGCGCCGTTCACATGAAGGTCCGGCAGCGGCTCGAAGGCGTCGTATTGTTTGCTGAGCAGCGTCGTGCTTGCCTCGAAGGCCTTGCGATCTGCTTCCGTCCACCAGTCGTTAAGTGCTCCGTTGCCATCGCACTGTGAGCCCTGGTCGTCGAAGCCGTGGCTGATCTCGTGACCGATGACAGCGCCAATGCCGCCATAATTGACCGCGTCGTCGGCGCTGGGATCGAAAAACGGAGGCTGCAGAATTGCAGCTGGAAAGAAGATCGCATTAAACGACTGCGTGTAATAAGCGTTGACCGTGGGCGCCGTCATTTCCCATTCGCCCTTGACCACAGCATCGTCGAGCCGGCGCGTGGTGCGATTCCAATCAAATTCCGTCGCGCGTTGAATATTGCCGAGCAGATCGTCGCGTTTGACGATGTAAGCCGTGTAGTCACGCCATTGTTCGGGATAGGCAATGTGCGGGGTGAATTTGTGCAGTTTATCTAAGGCCTTTTGCCGGGTGGGCTCCGTCATCCACGGCAGCACGCGAATATCCGCGTCGTAAACCTTGAGCAGATTGTCGACGAGGTGTTGTGCCTTTTCCTTGGCCTCGGGCGGAAAGTATTTGGCCGCATATAATTTTCCGAGCGCCTCACCCAGGAGGGCGTCAAGCAAATGCGCCGCCCGTGCGTCGCGCGGCAGCTGCTGCGTACTGCCCTCGATGACCGTGCCGTGAAATGCGAAGTCGGCTTCGTCAAAAGCGGTCGGCATGACGTGCGCGAATACATGGAGATAACGTGCCGTCAGGTAGTCCCGCCAAACCGCGACCGGCGTATCGGCGAATATTGCCGCTAGCACGGGAAAGGACGACTTTTCGCCCACGATGACCTGCCGTTGATCGGCAGCACCACCGTCGCGCCTCGCGGCCTTCGTGGGCAAGTTTCCCGCGGCAAAGTGCGTGCGCCAGGGATACTGCGGCGCCAACACCGTGAGTTCCGCGAACGTCATCGGGTTGAAGGTCTTCACGCTATCGCGGCGCTCGGCGTTGGTCCAATGGGCCTCGGCAATTTTGTGTTCGAGGTCATAGACTGCTCGGGCCCGGACATCGGCATCGCTTAAGCCCGCAAGTTTGAACATTCCGGCGAGATGCTTGCGATAGGCGACGCGCGTGGCCTCAAGCTCGGGGGTATCGCGCAAATAGTAATCGCGGTTGGGCATTCCAAGACCGCCCTGCCCCGTGCGAAGCGCATATTGATCGGCGTTCTTGTCGTTCGTCGAGACACCGACATAAAACGGTCCATTCAACGACAGGCGCGGCGTGCCGATCAGGCGCGCAATGTCATTGTGCGTCTTTGCGGCGGCGAGACATTCGAGATCTTTTTTGAAAGGCGCCAGGCCTTTTGCCTCTATGGCGGCACGATCGGTATAGGCCTCATAGAGATCGTGGAGTTTCTTTTCTTCCGCACTCAGCTGCGACACGGACTTTGCGGCGAGCGCCTTCGCCAATTCCATCATGCGCGATTCGGAGAGGATGCGAAGCTTTAGGAAGGAGCCGAGGGCGGATCGTTCGGGCGGAATTTCCGCCGCCCCATACCAGGAACCATTGGCATACATAAAGAAGTTATCGCCCGGCTTTAGCGATAGGTCGCGGTTGGAAAGATCGACGCCCCAGGTGCCGATCGCCGGCATATGCGGCGCGTCGGCTGCAGTGATGACGAGAAAGCCAGCCGCGGCAGCGAAGCTGAAAGCTGTTTTCTTAAGTAGCCCGCGCACTGACATGATACTGCCTCCACAAAACCGCTGCGAACACGACGACGCCCAAACCGAGCGCAACCGGCTGAAAGCTTTCGCCCACCACCGCGAGCGGCGCACCTTTGGACGAAGCAACGATCAACCCTGCAAGCAGCACACCAAAAATACTTTCGCCGACGATAAACCCGGAGGCCATTAACACGCCCATCCGATCCGCGCGGGCGGCGCCGGGGGAACCGGCGACTTTGCGTTCATAAAGACAGCGCAAGGCGGCGCCGATGAACACCGGTATCGAGACCTGCATCGGGAGATACATGCCAATACCGACCGCGAGCGGCGGAAGGCGCAGCCATCCCGCACGCTTCATGAACGTATCGAGGATCACCAACCCGACGCCCAGCACCGCGCCCGCGCCGAGCATGTCCCAGTTTAAGTCTGCACCTAGGACACCACGCGCCAACGTCGAAATGAGTGTCGCCTGGGGTGCGGGCAGAGGATCAGTTGTAACGGTCGTGGCTGCACGAACGGCGCCGGCAAAGCCATAAGCTTCGTTTAGGAGATTGAGAACCGGCGGAATAACGGCGGCACCCGCGACAACGCCGACAATGAGCGCCACCTGCTGGCGCCACGGTGTAGCACCAACGAGCTGGCCCGTTTTCAAGTCCTGTAAATTATCGTTGGAAATGGTGGCCGCCGCAAAAATAACCGCCGTCACGAACAGCGCGTAGGCGACGAGCGCGGGACGCCCTTCGTCACCGAAAACAGGAAGCGCAAAGAGCGCAAGCAGTGAAGCAATACCAAGAATCGCCAGAATACCGACGCCGGACAGAGGGCTATTGGAAGCGCCGATAAGGCCCGCCATGTAGCCGCAAACGGACGCCACGATGGCGCTGGCAAAAATGACGTACGCAACGCCTGCAATCACGAGCGCCGTCATGTGCTCGGCCAAGGGCGTATCAGTCAAAAACAAAGCGAGCAGAACGCCAATCGGTACAAGCAAGAGAACCGTGACGGTTCCAACAATGCCGATGGGAATGTCGCGTTCGTGAAGCGGTAGGACTTCCGTGCCTTGCTTGCGCTGCTTTGAAGCAGCCAACGCGGTGCGGAAGCCTTCACGCATGGGCCCAATCAATTGCGCCAGCGCCCAGACAGCCGCAACGCCAATCGCGCCGGCGCCAATAAAGCGCGCCTGGGTCGACCAGGCCGCGCGCCCCACTTCCATGGCGGTGCCCACCGCCGGGTGCAGGCTGGTCAAAATCGGCGTGGCAACGCCCCACGCCAAGAAATACCCAAACAACATGGCCGTTCCGACAGAAATACCCGCAAGATGCCCGGCGCCAATAAGCGCAAACGAGAGGCTTGTGGCGGCGCCGGTGGCGGCATTTCCGAAGCGGAAATAGCCGGCGACTTCGTCGGTGAAAAGGCGCGCGCCGACGAGCGCGTTAAAGCCCGCCGCCAACACTGCGTTGACGATAATTGTGCGTAAGCCCGTTTTATTCTCTTCACCGCTCAAGCCCGCTTTCAGAACTTCGGCCGCAGCCACGCCCTCGGGATACGGCAACGTCGATTGCGTAATCAACGCGCGCCTCAAAGGAATAGTCAGCATCACACCGAGCGTGCCGCCGAGCGCGCAGATAAAAAATGTCGGCCAGAAGGGAAAGCCGCTCCACCAACCAACCATCACGAGGCCCGGAACGACAAAGATGATGGACGACAGCGTGCCGGCGGAGGAAGCCACCGTCTGAACGATATTGTTTTCGAGAATGCCGCTGTCTTTAAAGGCCCGCAACGCAGCCATCGAGATGACCGCGGCAGGAATCGACGTGGCGATCGTTAGTCCGACTTTCAAGCCCAGGTAGACATTGGCGGCGGTGAAAATCAGCGTAATTGCGATACCGAGCGCCAGGCCACGGTAGGTTAGCTCAGCCTGTTGGCTCTGCTCCGCCATGTGCCGGGAACTCCTGAGTAAAAACGCGCTAGCTAAAAACGACCGTCTTGCCGCTATTCAATAGAATTCGCCGCTCGGTGTGAAGCTTTACCGCGCGGGCCAGCACGATCTTTTCGATATCCCGGCCGACCGCCGCCAAATCCTGCGGCGTAAGTGCATGCGTTACGCGCTCCACCCCCTGCTCAATGATCGGACCCTCATCGAGTTCCGGCGTTACATAGTGGGCGGTCGCGCCGATAACTTTCACGCCGCGCGCGTGCGCCTGCTGATAAGGCGTGGCTCCGCGGAAGCTGGGCAAAAACGAATGATGAATGTTGATAGCCGCACACGGAAGCCGATTGCAGAGATCGTCAGACAACACCTGCATATAGCGCGCAAGCACCAACAAGTCGGCCTTCGTCGCTTGCAGCATCGCGAGCACAGCCGCCTCTTGCTCCTTCTTCGTCTCCTTGGTGACTGGAAAGTGGTGGAACGGAATCCCGTGACTGGACGCAATGGGTTCCAGATCGCGATGATTGGAGCCGATGGCGACGATGTCGATGCTCAATTCATTGACGGAATGACGATAGAGCAAATCGCGCAAACAGTGATCGAACTTTGAAACGAGAATGGCGACGCGCGGGCGAACCGCCACGTCGACCACGGCCCAGTCCATGTCGAACTCATCGGAGAGATCGCGAAAATCCCGCTTAATATCCTCAATGGGCATCTTGGCCTGGGTCGCTGAAAACGCTACGCGCATAAAAAAGCGATCGGTCCCGATGTCGTCGTACTGTGCGCTGTCGGTGATATTGAAGCCGCGTTCAAATAAGAACTTCGCGACGGCATACACGATGCCGATCCGGTTCGGGCACGACAGCGTTAGGATAAAATCGGTGTTCACAGCGGATTCACTTCTTAAAAACTTCTGAGACGCAGTATTTACGAGGGGCATGTTTCACCTGCCCCGTCCGTGTGGATATGACCTGACCGATTTTCTGTACCAGTCGAGATGTTAGTCTACTGCATGACTTTGCTTTGTTCGAGTGGTGTTGGAATCGGGCTATAGGCCACCGGCGCCGGTGGCCTATAGCCGAGCGCTGAATGGGGCCGCTTGGTGTTGTAGTGCTT
>CANJMF010000031.1 GCA_947475895.1 Fidelibacterota bacterium | reverse complement strand
GACCAGGAATTGCATCAGGTCGCGATGCACTTGATGTATCTCATTGGTTTGCTCGATAGCTTTCCACAACGCCGCCATTTGGCGAGGAGTGTGATACGTGGAACGGGGTGCTACCGGACGAGGTCGGCGAGACTTCGCTAAAAGTAGGCAAGGATTAGACTTCACCAATCCTTCATCCTGCGCCCAATCGAATAAGCGCCCTAAGGCACCGAAGCGGTGGCGCGCGTTATTAGGCTCAAATCACGACTCGTATTTCCGCTCGTTTGTACGCTGCTGCAGCGCCCTAACAGCTAGCGCGCCGCCTGAGTCGTGGGTCCTTTAGCGTTCAAATTGCCGCCGGTTGCCATAACCCCGAACCAGCGCGGCCCGGTGAAGGTACCGGTGTCCATGCCGTCGATCATCCCCGGGCGATCTTCATACACGTAAGTGAACAATGGCCGCCCGTTCTGCGCCCACACTCTCACGCTCGGCTCGGCGCTGTTTTCAGCAGCGCGGACGGGAGACCAGGGACGCGGCATGTTGACAATCGTCCAGGTATTCCCAGTGGCTTTAGCGCCGGGAGCAGCAAGAACCGGCAACCATTGGCGCGTGCATTTCTCCGGTGAATTACCGCAGTCGACAAACCACCAATGTGATTTGTCGGTCACGTCGTCGCAGTCGGACTCGCTGGGGCAAATAAACGCGTAGAGTGTTTTACCTTTATCGTCGGCGTAGAGGTCTCCGGCCGGCGTCGTTTGAATCGTCATGAACGACGGCGGGGTTGGCGCGGCGTAGGCAACTGCCACTTGCGAGCCGGGAAGATTATTGCCCTTTACGTCGCCGTTTTTCCGGTCGCCCGCGAACGTGTAGAGCGGCTTGCCGCGGAAAACCCATTGGCGTGTCTTGTCCGCCCGCGTCGCCAGAGTCCATTCCCCGCGCGGCTGTGACATTTCCCCGCCCAGGAAGGGTTGCCATTTTTTGACACACGCGTCTTCGCATGTGCTCTTGCCTGGACGATCTTGCGTGAGGGTGTAGAGCGTATGATTAGAGTAGGTCGCAAACACGCGCGCCGCCCCAACCGTCTGCAAGATAATATCCGGCGGCAGATCCAAGGGGGCGAAAACGGTCAGCCATCTTTTCCGATACTGGCGTAAGCCCGGTTCGAGGGAGTTCCAGCTCTGTCCCGGCGCGATGTCTTTGACGGACGTGTAGACGGGATGTCCGCGATAGGCCCACTGCTTGACGCCAGGGGAACGTTCGAACACCGTCCACGCGCCGACCGGCTTCCCGTCGCCAACGTCGACAGGCAAATGTTTCGTCAGGCAGTTCGGTGGATTGGCGACAGGGTGATCCGGATGAGGTTCTGTGGCCTCCCCTCTACTTTCGTTACTTTTCTCCGTGCACGCCGGGACAAAGTCCTTCGGATCATTGCGATCGGTATAGAGCGTCATTCCGCGGCTATCGGCGTAGACGACCCCCATTTCCGTTTCTTGAAGCCGAATATTGGAGGGGCGGGGCTCCTCTTTTAAGGCCAGCTTCCCATCGGCAGCCAATGCTGGCTGCAGCGTCAGTAAAGCTGTAGCGGCGCCGACGACAGCGGCTCCAAGAAAAGCACGAACCGGGAATTTCATCTCATCTCTCCTGTTTCTAGCGCCAGCTAAACCAAAACTTCTCCGATGGCCTGGCCGGTTTTCAAAGAGTTGACGCCCCATTCGCCGGCTTGCACGCCCATCGCCTGCAGTACGGTCAAACCGACGCGCGTCACCGGGCCCGCTTTTCCGTCGAAGTGAATGCCGGTTTTCATACGTCCGCCTGCGCTGCCTGCCGTCATCATTGGAATACCGATCAAAGAGTGGGCTTGTGCCAACGACAGATCCGAATAGGCAAACACCAAACTGCGATCAAGCAGCGACCCATCGCCTTCTTTGAATTTCGCCAACGCTCCGACAAAGTGCGCGAAGGATTCCATAGAGCGCGTGCAGAACCAGGCGCTATCGGGTTGATAGCCCAGTTTCGTATCGACGGGTTCCTCATGCGTAATCGTATGATGCACGCGCGGGAAGCCTTTCCGCGACGTAACGGCGGTGCCATCCGAATACATCATGTTGAAGACGCGCGTTTGGTCGCACGCCACCGCCATAACCATCATGTCCGTCATGATATTGTGACGGCTTGCCACCAGTTCTGCATCGATGCCAACCGGCATCTCTTTATCGATGGCTGCGGGAATCTTGCAGGCCGGCGCCGGAGCCGGTCTCTCGAGTTGAAGCGCGAGGCGCCCCTCCATTTCACGCACCGATGTGAAATATTCCTCAAGGCGCTGTTTATCCGCGCTACCGACGGTGCGGCGGAAATCAGTACTTTGTTCAATCACGGCCGACAAAACGCTCTTACGCATTTTGATTCCAGGATCGGGCGTGAAGTTTGGCGAATTCGGATCATGGAATTCCGGCCCGAAAATCTTTTGATACAGATCTGTCGGCGAAACTTCCGGCGGGTTCACCGCATCCGTACTGCGGAAGCTGTGGGTCGAACGCTGACTGCCCGTACCCGCCAACTGCAGTGAGCGGAAGCGCGTTCCGGAACCAATGACATCGGCCACCGTCACATCGATGCTCTCGCGCGGATAAGAGGAGCCATTCAGAGGCGCTTCACCCGTGGCGACAGCGATCCAACCGCTATAGTGACAAACCGGCGGGCGGCCATCGGTGACCACGTTTAAATTCGAATAGAGGTTCACGTGTTGCTTGATGTCTTTCCACGACGAAATCTGCTCGGGCAGATCGTAATTCGGGCCCACGGTTTTGGGCGTGAAGATCTGGCTGACCATGCCCAGCCCCCAGAACCACGTTCCGAAACGCACCGGGAGCGGCGCGCCGGAAGCGCGTGCGTCGCCATTCCCGTTCAAGAAGCACTCAAGGAACGGCAAAGTGACGGACACTGCGGCACCGTCCATCATCCCGCGGAGGATGCGTCTGCGGCTGATCGTGCTCATGATTTTCTCCCTAAGGTGACTGTTTCAGCGTCGGCTTTGTTTATGGTCGGTTTGTCGTTATCGGCAGGCACGGCGTAGAACGTCTTGTCCGTCGCAATAACGCGGAGAAGCTCTTTCACGCGGTAACCGTTGGCGGCGAACTTCGTATTCACGTAGTTCAGCAGATCCTGATCCGCGGCTTCGATCGGCCGGTTCAGTGCGTAACTTGTCATTCTTTCTGCCAAACACGTCGGCGTGCGCGGATTGTTGTGGAGCGCCTCTTCCAGTCCTTTGACGTTCTTGAAGCTTGCGTCATTCAACGCACCGCTTGCATCAATCACGGCCCCGCTTTCGTCGGTGCGATACGCGCCCGCGCCGTCGAAGTTTTCCAGCGCAAGGCCGATCGGATCGGTAATCTTGTGACAGCCGGCGCAGACCGGATTTTGGCTATGCCGGTTCAAACGGTCGCGGGCCGTTTTAAGAGTCGGATCCGGCCGCTCCAATGCGCTGAAGTCGACGTTCGGCGGCGGATCTGGAACTTTCTGGCAAAGGAAGATCTCTCGGATCGCGCGACCACGGCGTGTCGGCGAGCTGCGTCCCGGGTGCGAATAGAGCGCCAGGAAACTCACTTGCGTCAAAAGTCCGCCGCGTGCGCTGTCGGTGGGAAACTCGTAAGGCGCCCATCTGTCTGGATCATTGATCGCGACCCCATAAATCGCGGCCAGATCATTCGTCAAAAACGTTTTCCGAGTTGTGAAAAGATCGCGGTAATCGCCATTCAACTCGACCAGGTGAGCAACGATGGTGCGGAGAGTCTGCTCCCTGGCGTCGGTCGTGACCTGCGTGGTGAACGCGGGATAAATCTTTCCATCCTTGGTCAATGTGTCGAAGCTTTCGAACACCAGCATGTCATCAAAGAAGTTTCGCACGCCATCCGCCAGACGCGGAGAGGCGAGCATCCGGTCGACCTGTTTTGCCAATCCCTTATCGGTGTTGAGAGAACCGTTCTCCGCCGCCGTCAACAACTCCGAATCTGGATAAGCATTCCAAAGCAGCATACTGAGACGTATGGCCCTGGAGCGCGCCGTGAGCCGGTTTTCTCCGCGCACGACCTCGGTCGTCGGCGTCACATACAAAAACTCAGGCGCGACCAACATACCGGACAAAGTTCCGCCGAGGCCTGTATAGAAATCACCAACCTCGATTATCGCCGCGTGCGCGATCTCGGTATAGGCCTTCAGTTCTTTTTCAGACAAGGCGCGCCTGAACAGAAGGCGCCCGACAGGAGCAAGAAATTTTCGCGCGCACGCATCGTCGGGCAGCTTCTCCGACGCTGGACGGCAGGGCATGATATAATCGCGGTGAGAGGGATCGAGAACCTCCTTCGCAACTGTGCGGCCGGCACTGTCGAATCTTTCAAGCGCTCCGCCGGTCACGACCGCCGCAGATGCGCCAACATCGACCAGACCACCTACGCGATGCATCGGCGCAAGCACCACGGGATATTTTACGTTCGGGCCGAAAATGCCCCGCAACGTATTAACGTATTGCGGCTGCGTGATCAGCCGCGCGCGACTTAGCACAGCCGCCGGCTTGAGTTCGGATTTTTGCTCCGCAATAGCCGTTACCGACGCGGCAAATAATCCCAACAAACCTGCCGAAGCCCAAAAGAGTTTTGCTTTCATATTCATTATCGAACCGCTCCGGCGCCCTTGGAAATCGCCGCCGCGACGTCGGTCGAGGATGACTGACGCACGATATTCGCGTTCACAAAACCGACCGCGTAAACTTGAGAAATCGCCGTGCACTGCCCCGTGGCGGGATCTTTATATCCATCCGCGTTGCGCACGATCGAATGATAGAGCGAAGGCGGGCTGACTGTGGATGCAATGGCGTGCAGTCCAATCGTCTTGGCGTAGAAGCGCCACAAGCGGGGAATATCGCCATAACCGGCGAGAACGCCCGTCGCCCCATTGGGCGTGAGCTTGAGTTTAAAGCGCGCGTCTTTGAAACGGCGCTCACCCACCTCGACGAGCCCCGAGCCGGTCATGCGGAATTCCGGCATTGAATCCGTCATGAAGACGCCGTTCACAATGCGTCCCGTTGTGTGTTGGATGAAGCTGGCGGAACCTTCGTCGACACGCTGACTCCGTCCCGCGACGAAGCCGTTATTTCCGTCC
Source organism: Fidelibacterota bacterium (assembly GCA_947475895.1). GTDB lineage: Bacteria > Pseudomonadota > Alphaproteobacteria > Rhodospirillales > Rhodospirillaceae > SHVO01. The sequence goes on along the minus strand of CANJMF010000031.1, from coordinate 1,163 downwards.
GCCACAAGCTCGTCGAGGCCATGGGCAATCATGACATCGACGTGGTCGTCGTTCATGCGATCGTCCACGCCCTTAATCTCGATCAGCCAACGGTTAACCATAAGCGCTGGAATTTCATTCGTGATGAACCCGTCGAAGGTCCCTTGTGGGCGGAAAGATTTCACACAGCCGGTGACGCGGTAAAATTGGTTGTCAACCGCCTCGCCCGACGCGTTGACGAACTTGTCATGTTTGCACGTCTTGTCGGTCGCACGACCATCTTGCGTGCCATCAAGATTGAACCCGTCGCTTGCAGTGGCGTGCGGTTCGGGATGGGGCAGCGGATCAAAGACTGTTTCCGGACTATTATTGTCGCTCTCGCCGTTCGGCCCACGATAGTGCCACTGGGTCGAGCCGTACTTCTTGATGATCGCGTCTTGTTCTTCTTTGGTTTTGAACTGCGCTTTGAAATTTTCCTCGAGGGTGGGATTCAAGCCGTCCGGGCATTCCGATTTGCCGTCTTTCGTGAAAACGCCTTCGACATGCCATGAGGTCATAACAAGACCGATGGTTTCCGCATGGGCGCGACCGCCGACAAACGCCAGCACTGCAGCCGCGCAGACACCGATACGCAGCGCCTTTACAAACCGTGAAATTCCACCCCGGTCCTCCGTCGCACCGCGCGGTGATGTGCGCGCCGTCACGTTAATCATTGAATGCAACCTCACCGAAATCCTCCCCAAATCTTGCCGACAGCACCTTGTGCCCGGCAGCAGATCGTTGTTCTTACTATAGGAACAATGACCCTCTTAAACTAGGACGGGGCGGCGGCTTGAATGTGTAAGGCTTAGCGCAATTTTTTAGCTCGGTTACTTGCGGTTAACCCATTGATATGTATGATCTTAAGTCGCTTTTAGGCCGGGCCCAAATAGATACATGATGTGTCCGTCGTCAGAATATTTGAGACACGCGGAGGCGTTTGTTAACGGAGGCTCTGGCTCATCTGGGGTTTCAGTTTAAGCAGCAGATTTGAAGTGTTGACCTGACCGATTTTCTGTACCAGTCGTGATGTTAGTCTACTGCATGATTTGGCTCTGTTCGAGTGGTACTGGAATCGGGCTATAGGTCACCGGCGCCGGCGGCCTATAGCCGAGCGCCGAATGGGGCCGCTTGGTGTTGTAGTG
>CANJMF010000030.1 GCA_947475895.1 Fidelibacterota bacterium | reverse complement strand
GCAGTCTTGCCCTGCGCCATCAGCACCTCGATCTGCCTTAACTTGGAAACAATCTGCTCGGCACCAAATCCACGTTTCCCCATCTTCAGCTCCTTCTGTCAGGGTCAATTCTCTCAAATCGACCGGTACAAAAAAAGCCGTCAGGTCAGGCCTCAGCATGGTTTACGGTTTCGTCCAGCAAAGTGGTGGCCGCGCCAAAATCGAAAGCGAGCTTGGCAAGGGCACTTCGATCAAATTTTTCCTGCCTGCCGTTCAGTCCAGTATCCCCATTGCTTCCGCGGAATTGGCCGCGTCAGAAGCCGGCGATACGGCGGCCGGTACCGCGCACACCATCCTCCTCGTTGAGGACGATCAACTCGTCCGCGAAAGCCTAATCAATCGGCTGGAGCGTATGGGACATCGCGTCACGCCGGCGGCGACCGCGTTCGAGGCGCTCGGCATTTTACAAAAAAATGCGGCCTTCGATCTGGTTTTCACCGACATCATTATGCCCGGTGCGCTCACCGGCGCCGATCTTGCGCGCGAAGTTCTCAAGCAGTGGCCGTCGGTGAAAGTTTTGGCGACGTCCGGGTATACGGAAAATACGTTGCTCGGAAAGGTGCAAGTGCCTGCGGGCGTGCGCCTGTTGACCAAGCCTTATTCAAGTGCCGATTTGAAGCTCGCAATAACGGAAACGCTTACCGGAATGTTGCAAAACTATTGATCTGTCGGCGTGTCCGGCGGGGTGCGCACGTCCAAGACATAACTTAGCGTTACGCCCTCGCGTTGCACCTCGAAAATCGCTTTTGGCGGATCGTCGAAGCGGTATCGGCACGGCGGATCGTTGATTGCCATATAAAAATCGGCCGATGCCAGGCGCTCAGTGACCTCGATATTTTTCGGCAGGAAGTATTCCGCCGACGTCCGGTCGCCGCAGACAAAGACTTTTGCCTTCGTGCCGCCTTCGGTGATGTGATTTTTTGCCACATATTCGGCGAGGCCGCGGCTTGCTTCCGCCAGCGACGTACCCCAGTAATCCAACTCGAAGCGATTTTCCGCGCCGGGAATGCCGCCGACGAGCGTGTTGTAAGCAACGTATTCGTATGGATGCAGCCGCGCCATCACGACAATCTGCCACGCCCATCCGACTGTCAGCAGCGTCCAACCGACCGCCGCCCAAGCGATCCCGCGCGCCGAGAGATAGGAGAGCGCGCGGTCGATCCCAATCGCCGCCAGCACGACTAACGGCGGCACGACAAATAAGAAATGGCGCAAACCATTGTAAGCTACCGGCTTCATGATCATGAACGCCGTCAGCGGCACCGCAACGGACATCGCCAGGAACAAGAAGCAGCGGCCCTTGCTGGTGTTGAAGATATGTAGGCCGCCATGACGCAAGGCCACCGCGGCCCCAACGACGGCCAGCACCAAGCCGCCGATCACATATTCGGGCAACTGCACGACCAGCAGCCGAGCGACATACAGTGAAGGCAGTTCCGTCGACTGAAGCAGTTGACCGCCCCACAGCACCAACGGGTGCCAGCTGAAATTCGAGAACACTTGCGCGGCGTGCAGCAGATTCAAAGGCGACTGCACCGACCACGGCCAGAACACGGCCATGACCAGTAATGCAACTGGCGCTGCGGCCAATAATGGGCGCGCTTGAAGCCAGGTCTGATAACCCACGGCGTGAGCGCGCTGGGCTTCGAAATTCTGCACCCACATCGAGAAGCACAAAACGGCAGCCACATAAGTCGGGAAAGCCACCGCGATCACGCGCGTGCCCAGCGCGAGACCTAAGCTTACGCCGAAACCCACGATGGTGCCCGTCGACACACGTGTAGGTGCATCGAGAATGCGGCATCCGAAATAAATCACCCACACCAGCAGCCAGGCGAGGGGACTGTCTTTTGGGTTGATGAAACCATGACCGTACAACAGCGGCGTCGTCGCAAGGCACACCAGCGCGATCAACGCAGCGCGCTTTCCCGCCAGCAGATAGACAAGGCGCCACGCGCCGATCAGCCCGCCGAGGAAAACCAATCCGCCCAGCAGATGGCGTGTCTCGTACATGCCGAAGGGTGAAACGCGGTTGATGATGGCGGCGACGAGATCGAAGAAGCCGCCGTAAAGATAAAGGTTGGAGTAATTGAACGCCGACATGTCGTTAAAGCCGCTGGTGTAATACTGCAGCAACTTGATGCCGTAGACGTTCTGCAGCATCTCGTCCCACGAGATGCCATAATCCTGGAACGTTGCGAAAATGAGTATGCCGACGATCAGGAATACCCCGGCTGAAAGCATGTTGGGCCATTCGGACCACGTCACCGCGATTTTCACGCGGTCGTCCGTCTCGCCAAAAGCGTATGCGCGCTGCTCGCTCATTCGTGTGCCTCTGCGAACCGCCCCGCGTCAAATCGCGTCAGGGCGATCTCCTCCCGCGCAAGGTATTCTGGAAACGCCGTTCCCCCGAGAAATTTGTACTCGGCGGCGCGGTTCTCTCCAATAGGGTCGGTGGAATCAGGCAGCCCACCCGGATGGCACTGGATGAGATGTGTCCCGCCCCGTGCGCGCATGAAACGCCCGAACAACGCCCCATAGTTCCGCCGTTCGGTGGAGAACGCGTAAATGCCGCTGAAGCTATCGTTGATGCGGTTTTTAAGATTGCCGGTCGCGAGCGAATGGCCCAGCCCGGCGATCAGCAGGGTCTTCGGCACGGCGATACCGCGGCGCACAATGGCGCTGGGCGTGTCGTAGACGTTTCGGACCCATGGGCTCGGCGTCACCGACGCGGCCAAGCGCACCACCACGTCGCGGATCCCTGGCAGGATGTGGGTGTGCAAATGGCCGTCGATATGCGCCGGCGCGAATCCCGTGACCGCCGTAAAGGCGTCTAGTTGCGCGCGGGCTTCGGTTTCGATTTCGGCCAGGTCGAGCTTACCGCCGTAAGCCTTCAGGATCATAGACCCGATGCCCGGAAGCTTTCCATCTGGCGCCAAGTGCCGCATGACGGTAATGGGCCGGTCGTCGGCTAAAGTCAGATGCAGCCCGATGTCGACCTTGTCTTTGATTTCGCTCAGCCACTTCCCGTGCTCATGCCAATGAGGTGTGCCGGTCATACAACTAATGGCGGAGAGGCGGCCGCGTTGGGCCAAGTCGAGAATGGCGCGGCTGATGGACTCTGACAGGCCGAAATCGTCGGCGCATAAGACGATCCGGCCGGGCATCACATCACACCAGACTTTTGATCTGCCGCATGGTGCTGGCCGCGATCCCGGCACTGCCGTCCGAAGGTGCTTTGCCGACAATGTCGCGCACGAGGTACAGCGGGCGCGCTTTTACTTCTTCGTAAATGCGCCCCAGATACAGCCCCATGATCCCAAGCTGCAGCAGGATCAAACCTGACAGTGCCAGCGTGGAGACGATGATCGACGCGTAACCGGGCACATCCACGCCCAGCAGCAGCGTGCGGAACATATAGAACATGCCCAGCGAAATCGCGAATAGCGCGAAGAACGCGCCGAACAGCACGGCTGCCTTTAAGGGCGCGGTTGAAAACGACAACAATCCGTCGAACGCGAGTGCGAGCAAGCGCACCGGCGAGAACGAGCTCTTTCCATGGCGGCGCTCTTCCACGTCGAATTCGACGCTGACGCTCTTGAAGCCGACCCACGAATAGATGCCCTTCATAAAGCGCGCGCGTTCGCGCATGCGCCGGATGGCGTCGACCACTTTACGGTCCATCAGGCGGAAGTCGCCCGCGTCCGGGGTGATCGGGGTTTTTGAAAGCGAGTTGAACACGCGGTAGAACATGTTCGACAGGCAGCTGCGCAAAAAGCCGTCGTGCTCACGGTCGCTGCGCACGCCGTAAACGATGTCGAAGCCGACACGCCACAACTTCATGAATTCGATGATCGTTTCGGGCGGATGCTGAAGGTCGCCGTCCATGATCACAACAGCGTTGCCTTCGGCTACATCGAGACCCGCGGTAACGGCGATTTCCTTACCGAAATTGCGCGACAGATCGACGAGGATCAAATTGTCGACTTTCGCGCGCCACGCGACGAGGCGGTCCCAGGTGTTGTCGGCGCTGCCGTCGTTGACGCAAATGATCTCGGCGTTCACGCCGTGCGTATCCAGCGTCGCCAAAAGGCGACCAAAGAGGCCGTCGATCGACGCCTCTTCATTGAACATCGGGATAATGATCGAGAGCAAAGCGGGCTCTCGTTCTTCGCGGGACTTCATCAGTCCATTCTCCCCACAACCCCGGCATTTTTATATGGCGAATATTTGCCATAAACTACGGCGTTCCAGCGCCTATCGTAAGATTCATAGAATGATCGTGGCGCGCGAATCTAAGCGTATTCGCGCCAATTTACGCCCATTCGGGGTGTTTATTCCGCCGGACTGGTCGCCAAAGCCTCGTTTCGCCGTACCGATGTGGCGGTTCCGCGGTGATCGGCGCCCACCCACGTGTAAACCACCGGCAACACGTAAAGCGTGAACAGCGTGCCGATGCTCATACCGAAGACCACGACGATGCCCAGAGCCGTGCGGCTGGCAGCACCCGCTCCGAACGAGAACACCAGCGGCAGCAGTCCGCCGACCATGGCGAAGGTGGTCATCAGGATCGGACGCAAGCGGGTGGCGGCGGCGCGTTCGATGGCCGTGCGGCGGTCGACGCCGTCCTTCATCTGCTGGTCGCGGGCGAACGCCACCATCAAGATGCCGTGCTTGCTGATGAGGCCGATCAGCGTCACCAGTCCAATCTCGGTGTAGATGTTCATGGTCGCGAGACCGAAGAACAACGGAACAAGTGCTCCGCAAATGGACATGGGCACGCTGACAAGAATGGCGAGGGCATCGCGCATGCTTTCGAACAAAGCCGACAGCACTAGGAAAATGACGAACAGCGCGAACGCAAAGGTGATCAGCAGCTGATTGCCTTCCTGCACATATTGGCGTGACTCACCCAGGAATTCCGACGAGAAGCCCTGCGGCAATCCCTTGGCCTGTTCGCGCAAGAAATCCACGGCCTGCCCCATGGTCACGCCCGGTGCCAGCGAACCTTGGAAGGTGGACGAGTTCAACTGATTGAAGCGCGTGAGCGCATTGGGCTGCACGCCGTCGCTGACCTTTGCCACGGTCGACAGCGGAATCATCTCGCCTTTGGCCGTGCGCACATAAAACTGCGTCAGCAGCTCGCCCGACAAGCGCATGGATCGCGGCACCTGCGGAATAACTTGATACGAGCGCCCCTGCATATTGAAGAAGTTCACGTAGTTCTCGCCGACCATGGTCGCCAGGGTGCGGCTGATCGAGCTCATGCTGATGCCCAAATCGTTGGCTTTGGCGTGGTCGATCTCCACGTGCACCAACGGGCTGTTGAAGTTCAGCGACACGTCGGTCTGTAAGAACAGCCCGCTCTCCTTGGCCGCCGTCTGAATGCGGTCGGTGGCGTTAAAAACTTCTTCGTACGAGCCTTGGCCGCCGATCACCATGTTCACGCCGGAACTGCCGCCGCGTCCGCCGCCGGCCACCGGCAACGGTGAGTTCTGCACCACAAATCCCGTGAGCCCGTCAATCTTGTTGAACTCGCGCTGCAGGTCGCGTTGAACCTCCGTCGCGGTTTTTTTGCGCAGGCTCCAATCCTTCAGCGGAATGGCAGAGAAGCCCACGTTCGGCGGCTCGCCGCCGATGTTCACGCCCCAATAATCCTTGTCGGTGTTCTTTTCCAAGACCTGATTGATCTTCTCACCATAGGCCCGCATGTAATCCAGGTTCGCGAACTCGGGCCCACGGAAGATAAATCTCAAAAAGCCTTGATCTTCAACCGGCGCTAATTCCGATTTCGCATTCACGAACATGAAGCCCGTGCTGAGCAGAATGCCGATGCCGAAAATCCCAATCGCCGGACGGTACGCCATGGCGACTCTCAGCGAACGCTCATAAGCGGCCTTCACACGGTCAAACGTTTGGTTGGCCATCTGACCGACCTTGCCGATCTGATGCACCGGCGTCAGGAACACCGAACACATCATGGGCGACAGGATCAGCGCCACGATGCCCGACAAAATCACCGCGCCCGACAGGGTGAACGCGAACTCGCGGAACAACACGCCGGTCAGGCCCGTCAGGAATCCAATGGGCGCATAAACGGCGGCCAGCGTGATCGTCATGGCGATGATGGGGCCAACGATTTCGCGCGCGCCCAACAACGACGCCTGAAGCGGTGATAGGCCCTCTTCGATGTGGCGCTGAATATTCTCCACCACCACGATGGCGTCATCGACCACCAGGCCGATGGCCAGAACCATAGCCAGCAGCGTCAGCAGATTGAGACTGAAACCAAGCGGCGCCACAAGGATCGCCACGCCCACCAGCGACAAGGGCACCGCGACCATGGGGATCAACAACGCACGCCCTGTCCCTAAGAACAGGAAAATAATCACCATCACCACGACCACAGCTTCCGCCATGGTCTTCACGACCTCATCGATGGATTTTTGAATGTAGATCGAGTTGTCGCTCGCGATGCGCATTTCGGTTCCCGGCGGAACCGTGCGATTGATTTCGGGCACAAGGGCGCGGATGTCGCGGGCGATATCGAGTGGGTTACCATCGGGCGTGGGATTGACCGCAAGCACCACGGAGATTTTGCGCTCTGATGTGCTTTCGTTGGACGTGTCCTGAGACGAGAGTTCCACGTCGGCAATGTCCTTCAGCCGAATGGGTGCGCCGTCCGTCGATTTGATCACCATGTCCTTGAACTGCTCGGCGTCCAGAAGGCCGGTGTTCGTCGTGATGGTGCTGGTGGTGAAATAGCCTTTGGTGCGCCCAGGCGCTGCCTGAACGTTATTGGTCCGCAGCGCATCGACAACGTCATCGGTCGTTAATTTGCGGGCCGCCATGCGCGCGGGGTCTAACCACAGCCGCATCGCGAACACACCGCTGGCCACTGCGTCGGCGCTGGAGACACCCGGCACGCGCGCGATCATCGGCTGCACAACCCGGTTCACATAATCGGTCAGCGCTGGGCGTCCGACCTGATCGCTGCGGAACGCAATGATCATGACGTTCGAACCGTCACCCGACTTGGTGACGATGGGGTCTTGCGCGTCTACCGGCAGTTGCGACTTAATCTGCTGCACTTTGGTCAGCGCGTCCGTCAGCGCTTCGCCGGGGTCTTTATTCAGCTTCACATAGACAGTGACGTTGCTGACGCTCTGGTTCGACGACGACGTGATGTAGTCGACGCCTTCCATGCCCGACACCGCGCGCTCGATGGGCGTGGTGATAAAGCCCTGGATCAAATCCGCGGGCGCCCCCGGGTAAACCGTGCGCACGTTGATGACGGTATTGGTCACGAACGGAAACTGGCGCACCGGCATGCTCGTCAGCGCACGCATGCCCACCAATAAGATCAGCAGCGACGCGACGACGGATAAAATCGGCCGGCGAATAAAGAGGTCGGTAAATATCATGACAGCCCCTATTGGACTGGGATTTGCGACGGTTTAACGAGCGCGTTGTCGTCGCTCAGCGTGATCTCGGAGCCATCCGAAACCTTGGTCAGGCCCGTGGTGATCACGCGGTCACCGCTGCCCAAGCCTTTAATGACGACAACGCGGCCGTCGTAGTGATCTCCGGTGGTCACGGGCGCGCGCTTCGCGATCACGCGGTCTTTGCCGTCTTTCGTTTGTGTCACGGCCACATAGACGAAGTCGCCATACAGCGAACTCACCACCGACGTCTCAGACACCGTGATGACGTCCGGCACCGGCGGCAGCTGCACGAGGGCGTTGGCATACATGCCGGGATTGAGGGCGTGGTCTTTGTTGTCGACAACGGCTTGCAATTTGATCGTCCGTGCGGCCGGATCGATTTGCGGATTGATGACGCTCAATTTTCCCATGAACTTGCGGGCAGGGTAGGCGTCCACCGTCAATTCGACGGCTTGGCCGACGACGAGGCGCGGACGCTCTTGCTCTGGGATGGTGAAGTTGATGTGAAGCTGCGACAGATCTGTCACTTCCGCCATCTTCTGGCCGGGCGAAACATATTGCCCCACTTCAATGTCACGCGTGCCCAACAGGCCGTCGAACGGCGCGCGAATAGTCTTGTAGGCAATCGCCGCGTCGGCGCGCGTCACGGCGGCTTGCGCCACTTCGTGTTGGCTTTTGGCTTGATCGAGTTGCGCTTGCGACACGTTGCCGCGTTGCTGCAAATCCGTCGAGCGGCGCAACGCCAGTTCGGCGAGCTGAAGCTCGGCGCGCGCACTGGCGAGGTCGGCGCGTTCTTTGGCCACGTTCATCTCGACCAGTACTTCGCCTTTGCGCACGGCGTCGCCGCCGGTGAAAGCAATGCGGCTAATCTGTCCCGACACTTCCGACGATACGGTCACCTGATGGACCGCCATCAACGAGCCGACGGCCGTCAACGTCTGGATGACGGGTTTGGGCTGCAGCGTTTCCGTGCTCACCGTCGACGGCGGGCGACGTACGTTTGCCAGCGATGCCCGGTTGGAACTTTCGCGCGCAGCATTGAAGGCATACAGACCGCCGAGAATGGCAACGATGATGACCGCAGCGCCGATGGTCGCAATTTTCATGCGCGCACGATCGGGCGTGGGGGCCGCCATGCGATCAGTCGAAAGCGGAGGGACGGAATCCTGCCAGTTCATAGCCGCGCGTATCCTCTCATTACGGGTGTCATCGAAATGCTCGCCCGGGCAAATATTGGAAACGTTATAGCTAGCCTAAGCCGCAGCGTCCTGGGCCATAGCATAACATTTATGAATATACCCGTATTTCGCGAATTCCGGCTAATTTCTCATACATAATGCGCCTTAAGCGGTAGCATTGTGAGCTGGTCCCGCTTCTTCGGACAGGTTGGCAGCGAAGTTAAGGTGTATTCCGGTTGTTGATCACGCTGCCAAAACCCTATCCATGATGAAGCCTACTTGCTGTTGCTGCTGGGCCTGTGGAGATGTGGGCAAGGCCCTTGCCTTGT
>CANJMF010000029.1 GCA_947475895.1 Fidelibacterota bacterium | reverse complement strand
CTGGTAAAAACGAATATGTTTTAAAACAATGACTTAGACGAAACCTGTCACGCACAAAAAAAGAGACGACTTTCGTCGCCTCTTTGATTTTGCAGTAGAAAGTGAAAGTCGTTTTAACGCTTCGAGAACTGGAAGCTGCGGCGGGCTTTCTTGCGGCCGTACTTTTTACGTTCGACCACGCGCGGATCGCGCGTCAGGAAGCCGCCGGCCTTCAGGGCCGGGCGCAAGGACGGTTCGTAGTAGGTCAGCGCCTTCGAGATGCCGTGACGCACCGCGCCGGCTTGGCCCGAGAGGCCGCCGCCGGCAACCGTGCAAACCACGTCGAATTCGTTCAAGCGATTGGTCGCCATGAACGGCTGAGTGATCAGCATGCGCAGAACCGGACGCATGAAGTAGGCTTCGACTTCACGCTCGTTCACCGTGATTTTGCCTTTGCCGGGCTTCACCCACACGCGCGCAACAGCGTTTTTGCGTTTGCCGGTAGCGTAGGAACGGCCCTGCTTGTCGCGCTTGGGCTCAACCTTCACCACCGCAGGAGTCATCGCGGTCTTCAGATCCGCGAGCGATTGTTTTTCTTCGGCCATGTGAAGGGATCCTTACGGCTTGTTCTTGCGGTTGCGGGACGCGAGGTCGAGGACTTCGGGAGTCTGCGCCTCGTGCGGATGTGTCGGACCCGCGTACACTTTGAGCTTCTTCATCTGCGCGCGCGCCAAGGGGCTGTCCTTAGGCATCATGCGTTCGATGGCGCGATGCACGACGCGCTCGGGGAACTGACCCGAGAGGGTGCGCTTCGGCGTGTGTTCTTTCAAACCGCCCGGATGACCCGAGTGCCAGTACCAAATGCGCTGTTCGGCTTTGCGGCCGGTCAGCTTCACTTTTTCGGCATTGATGATCACTACGTGATCGCCGGTGTCGATGTGCGGTGTGTACATAGTCTTGTGCTTGCCGCGCAGGATGCCGGCGATGATCGCGGCCATACGGCCGAGCACGATGCCCTCAGCGTCGACGACGAACCACTTCGCGGTGACGTCCGACGGTTTGGCGGAATAGGTGAAGTTTTTTGACATTGTTTTAGTCCCTGTCTCGAAGGAGCGCGCAATATAAGCGGCGACGCTTCCAAGTCAACGCGAAACCGCTGAAATCAGGCGTTTATTGATGCGGTATTATAATACCGTGATCCGAGAGGCTTATATGATGGGTGTTAAGCCCAAACGCCAGCCAAGCACTCGCATCTATCAGTGTTTATTACGTTTGGGGAAATTGGGGCGAGTGATGGGGCTCGAACCCCGCGGCCGAAGGCCGTTAAAGAATAAGCGTGGGTTCATGCCTTTGGGGAGAATGGGGCGAGTGATGGGGCTCGAACCCACGACCCTCTGGACCACAACCAGATGCTCTGACCAACTGAGCTACACCCGCCACCGGGGGCTAGAAAACCCTAGCCGCGCGGTTCCTAAACCCTTTTCGCCTGGGTCGTCAAGCAACGCTCCGCCGGACGCAGGAGCGGACGCATGTGCACAAGAATTGCTCAGTCTGGTCCGTTCTTGAGCATGGCGCGCACCAGGCACGTCGGAGCGCGTCCGATTCCTCCTATTTCGGTGTCCACACGGCTTTCGCGAGTTGGCACAAGTTTTGAAAGATCATGGCCATCGAGGACGCCACCAACGGCGTCCGCGCAATAAGAATGTATTCGGAGAGGCTCAGCGGCGCCCATGAAAAAGATCGAAGCCATCATCAAACCGTTCAAACTCGACGAGGTGAAAGAGGCCTTGCACGAAGTAGGTTTGCAAGGCATCACCGTCACAGAGGCGAAGGGCTTCGGACGGCAGAAAGGCCACACCGAACTCTACCGAGGCGCAGAGTATGTCGTGGATTTTCTTCCTAAGGTGAAAATCGAAATCGTCATGGAAGACGGCATGCTTGACCGCGCCATCGAGGCCATTCAAAAGGCCGCGCATACGGGGCGCATCGGTGACGGAAAAATTTTCGTATACAGCATTGACGACGCGATCCGCATTCGCACAGGCGAACGCGGCAACGACGCTGTCTAATCAAAACAAAAATCAACATCCATAACGCAGGGATAGGGAAGAGCGACCATGTCTGTCAAAAAAGTTCTCGATATGATCAAAGAAAAGGAAGTCAAATACGTGGACTTCCGTTTCACGGACCCGAGCGGCAAGTGGCATCACACGGCCCAGTGGGTCGACACTGTCGATGAAACGATGCTGAACGAAGGCATCATGTTCGACGGCTCATCGATTGCCGGCTGGAAAGACATCAACGAATCCGACATGCAGTTGAAGCCGGATCTCGACACGGCCACCATGGATCCGTTCACCGCGCAGCCGACGATGATTTTGTTCTGCGACGTGCTCGAACCCCTCACCGGCCAGCCCTACGGCCGCGATCCGCGTTCGATCGTGAAAAAGTCAGTGGCGTATGCCGATTCGCTCGGCCTCGCCGACACCATCTACTTCGGCCCTGAAGCCGAATTCTTCGTATTCGACGACGTGCGCTATTCGATCGAGCCGAACAACATGTTCTTCTCGTTCGACAGCGAAGAAGGCCCTTACAACAGCGGCCGTAAGTACGACGAAGGCAACTCCGGCCATCGTCCTGGTCCCAAGGGCGGTTACTTTCCGGTAGCACCCGTCGATCAAAGCCAAGACCTGCGCGCCGAAATGGTGACCGTGCTTCAAGACATGGGCGTCACCATGGAAAAGCAGCATCATGAAGTTGCGCCTTCACAGCACGAACTCGGCATCAAGTTCGACACGATCTTGCGCTGCGCCGACAACATGCAGCTCTACAAGTACGTCGTGAAAATGGTCGCGCACTCTTACGGCAAAACGGCGACGTTCATGCCGAAGCCCGTGTTCGGCGACAACGGTTCGGGCATGCACTGCCACCAATCGCTGTGGAGAAAAGGCAAGAACCTGTTCGCAGGTTCGGGCTACGCCGATCTTTCGGACATGTGCCTCTACTACATCGGCGGCATCATCAAGCACGCGAAAGCCATCAACGCGTTCACCAACGCGACCACCAACAGCTACAAGCGCTTGGTGCCGGGCTACGAAGCCCCCGTGTTGCTCGCTTACTCCGCGCGTAACCGCTCAGCGTCGTGCCGTATTCCGATCGCGTCCAGCCCGAACGGCAAGCGCGTCGAAGTGCGCTTCCCCGATCCGGCCGGCTGCCATTACCTCGGCTTTGCCGCCATGCTGATGGCCGGCCTCGACGGCATCCAAAACAAAATCCATCCCGGCGACCCGATGGACAAGAACCTCTACGAACTGCCGCCGCAAGAATTGGCGAAAGTTCCGCAGGTGTGCGGCTCACTCCGCGAAGCCCTCGAGAACCTCGATAAGGACCGCGGCTTCCTCATGAAGGGCGACGTGTTCACCGACGACATGATCGACGGCTACATCGACCTTAAAATGGCCGAAGTGAAGCGTCTCGAAATCACGCCGCACCCGCTCGAGTATTTCAACTATTACAGCGCCTAAAGCCTGTTTTGACTCGTTAAAAAGAAGCCCCGGTCGTTCATTCGACCGGGGCTTTTTATATTTGTGCATTGCGACAATTTTTGTGCATTGCACCTTGATCTCTGTCATTTTTCTACTTAGGATTTTATCGAAAGACGGGATTAAATCAATCATTACGGGTAGGCCGTAGCAGCGTAGATCGCTTCGGGTGGGGTAGTGGACTTGGACGAGCGCGTAAGCCGTTTGGTGACGACTGAAGTCGAAAGCCAATATCGCAGCATCTTCGAAAATGCTGTCGAGGGCATTTATCAAACAACCTTTGAGGGCCGGTACTTGCGGGTCAATCCCGCCCTCGCCCGTGTGTACGGATACCCCTCGCCTGAGGCTCTGATAAAGGGCCTCACCGACATCGCCGGACAGCTCTACTTCGATCCCAAGCGGCGCGACGACTTCAAGCGCGCCATGGCCGAAGAAGGCATCGTCCAGGACTTCGAAGCGCAGGTTTACCGCGCCGATCGCAGCGTCATCTGGATCACGGAAAACGCCCGCTGCGTGCGCGATAGCACCGGCCGCATTCTTTATTACGAAGGCACCGTCGAAGACATCACGCAGCGCAAAGCCGACGAAGAGCAAATTCGTCTGCTCGCGACCGTGTTCGACAACGTCGCCGACGGCATCTTGATGGTGGACCGCGATCTCATCGTGCGCGCCGTCAATCCGGCTTACGAAAACATCACCGGATTCACGCGCGCTGAACTTCTCAATACGCCGCTCGACTTTCTCGCGCCGGGCTATCACGAAAAAACATTCATCGAATCCGTGTGGGCCGAAATGGCCGCGCGCGGCCGCTGGATGGGCGAAGCAACGTGCCGTCGCATGAACGGCGCGCCGTTCATTGCAGCCATGTCGATCTCCGCCGTGCAAGGCACCGACGGCAAGCATGGCCACTACGTCATTGCCTGCTCCGACATTTCACTCCGCAAAAAGCAGGAAGCGCGCATTCGCCATCAGGCGAATTTCGACTTACTCACCGAATTGCCGAACCGCTGGCTGACCACCGAGCGCCTGGAACAGGCGATCTTGTATGCCGCGCGCGGCAAAAGCGGACTGGCTGTGCTGTTCCTCGATCTCAACGGCTTCAAGCAGGTGAACGACGCCCTCGGCCATCAAGCCGGCGACGAGCTTTTGAAGCAAGTGGCCAAGCGTTTACGGGCCTGCACGCGGCTGTCCGACGTTGTCGGCCGTTTGGGCGGCGACGAATTCCTGATCGTGGCCGCCGACGCCACCGAGCCGCGCGTGGGCGCCAGTCTCGCGCAAAAAATCATCTACAGCTTCGCCGACCCGTTCCAGATTCTGGGCCGCGAAATCTATTGCGTGCCCTCCATTGGCGTGGCGCACTATCCGGACGACGGCAACACCGCCGAGCTTCTTGTGCGCAATGCCGATATGGCCATGTACGCCGCGAAGCAGAACAAGTCGCACCCGGTCGTCTTGTTCGAGCCTCATATGTTGTCGGCCGCCGCCGACCGTCTCGATATCGAAAACGATCTCCGCCGTGCTTACGAGCGCAAGGAATTCGTGCTCCATTTCCAGCCCAAGGTGGACTCGACGACTCGCGTCATTGTCGGCGCCGAGGCTTTGGTGCGTTGGCAGCACCCTGAACGCGGGTTGGTGCCTCCTGCAGCATTCATTTCTCTGGCGGAAGAATGCGGCCTGATCAATATGATCGGCGAGTGGACGTTGCGCGAAGCCTGTACGCAGTTCGTGCGCTGGCGCGAGGAAGGCCACAACATGAAAAGCGTTTCGGTCAACCTCTCGCCGACACAGTTCCTTGATCGCGGCCTGACCGGCGTCGTCGAACGCATCTTGCGTGAAACCAAAATCGATCCTGGCTGCCTTGAGTTGGAACTCACGGAAAGCGCCATGTCGGTGGACATGGAATCGGCCATCACCACCCTCGGCACGCTCAAAGCCATGGGCGTGAAGCTTTCCATCGACGATTTCGGCACGGGCTATTCGTCCCTCGCCTATCTCAAACGCCTGCCCATTGACGTGGTGAAGATCGACCGGTCGTTCGTGAAAGACCTGTCCACAAGCATGGTCGATGGAAAGATCGTGGAAGCCATCATCGATCTGGCCGACGGCCTTGGCTTCAACGTCGTGGCGGAAGGTGTGGAAACCGGCGAACAGGCCGAATTCCTGCGTAACAATCATTGCGAGTTGCTGCAGGGCTACCTCTTCAGCAAACCTGTCGATGCCGCTGCTTTCTCGGGCCTGCTCGACAGACCGCCGCAATAAACAGATTCCCTCGTCCGCCGCCCGCGGCCTAACATGGCCGCATGTCCCTGCTCGCACCCTTTCGCCACCTGTGGCACCGCCCAGCCCTTATCATCGCCTTCGTCGTGGGTGTCGGAAGCAGCTGGATCGCAAAGCACTATGCCGGTGACGTATCGAGCGTATTGCTGGGCTGGTGTGCCGGCGTGCTGGCTTATCTCGTGGCGGCCATATGGAATGTGTTTCATGCCACGACAGCGACAATTCGCCAGCGCGCGGCGCTGCTCGACGAAGGCGCAGGCGCAGTCCTCTTTCTCACCGTGGCCGCCGCGGTCGCTTCAATCGCTGCCATTGTCGCGGAACTCGCCGAAGCAAAAGAGTCGTCCCATGCGAGCGCCGCGGCAACCCTCGCCGTCATCACAATCATGCTCTCGTGGGCTTTCATCCATATGGTCTTCGCGTTCCACTACGCGCATGAATACTATGGACGCAGTGACGGCGATGCCGCCAAGGGCTTGGATTTTCCATCCACGAAAAACCCCAACTATCGTGACTTTATCTATTTCTCGTTTGTGATCGGGATGACCGCGCAAGTCGCCGACGTCGCGGCAACGTCAACCGGCATGCGCATGGTGATCCTCGCGCACAGCATTGTTGCGTTCTTCTTCAACACCGCAATCTTGGCACTCGGGATCAATCTGGCGGCTGATCTGGTCCATTAGTTTAGGGACTAGATTTAAGTGCGATCCACTAGCGCCATGTTTGCCTGAGCGTAGCGATCACCAACAATTGCGCCGGGTTTCAACGTTTCATCGAGAAGCCGCATGTCGGCGGCACTCAACGTCACTTTGGCGGCTGCCAGGTTTTCTTCCAGATAGGAAATGCGCTTGGTACCGGGAATGGGCACCACATCGTCGCCTTTTTGCAAAACCCACGCCAGGGCCACTTGCCCGGTTGTTGCGCCAATGCGCGCGGCGATTTTCTCTACGACTTCCACCGCCTGCAGATTGGCGTCGAAGTTAGCGCCTTGCAGGCGCGGCATGTTGCGGCGGATATCGTTCGCCGCAAGACTGTCCATATTCTTCAGGCGTCCCGTCAGGAGCCCGCGTCCCAACGGACTGAAAGGCACGAGGCCTATCCCCAACTCGCGCAGCGTCGGCAGAATCTCCGCTTCCAGGTTCCGCTCCCACAGCGAGTATTCGCTCTGAAGTGCTGCAATCGGGTGCGTGGCCTGGGCGCGGCGAATGGTGCGCGCACTCGCTTCCGATAGCCCCAAGTACCGCACCTTACCCGCGCGGACGAGCTCGGCCATAACGCCGACGACCTCTTCGATGGGAACGTTTGGATCGACGCGGTGCTGATACAAAAGATCGATATGGTCGGTGCCGAGACGGCGCAGCGACTCATCTACGACCTTGCGAATGTTAGCCCCGCTGCTGTCGGTTCCACCTGCCTGCATTTTGCCGTCGACAATACGAAAGCCGAATTTCGTCGCGATCACGATATCCTTGAAGCGCCCCTTGAAGGCGCGGCCCAGGAGTTCCTCGTTGGTGAAGGGACCGTAGACTTCCGCCGTGTCGAAGAACGTCACGCCGAGATCGAGCGCACGATGAAGTGTGGCAATCGCGTCTGCCTCGGCGGCCGGCGCACCGTAAGCAAAGCTAAATCCCATACAGCCAAGGCCGAGTTCCGAGACTTCCAGGCCGTCGCGTCCGAGCGTTCTTTTTTTCATGGGGGTCGCCTTTCCGAGCAGTCGCCGCAATTGAGATTGCGGTTTTAGCACCGCATAGACGCGGCGCAAAAGCCTACTTCGGATGCGCGTAACAGGGTTAGATCAAGCCGTGCTTGGTTAGCTCCTGTTTCATGTACGCGTAATAAATCGGTGCGGCGACCAAGCCCGTCAGGCCGAAAGCTGCTTCCATCACCAACATCGCTGTCAGAAGTTCCCAGGCGCGCGCATTGATGCGCGTGCCGATGATACGCGCATTGACGAAGTATTCGAGCTTGTGGATCACGACCAAAAACACAAGCGATCCAATGGCCACTGCGGGCGATACGCTCAGGCTCACAATGACAATGACCGCGTTCGAAATCAGATTGCCGACCACGGGCAAAAGCCCCGCGACGAATGTAACAAGGATCATCGTTTTAACGAGCGGCAGCTCAACGCCCAGCAGCGGAAGCACGCCCGCCAGATAAATAGCCGTCAGCAATGTGTTGAGCGCCGAGATCCGCACTTGAGAAAAAACCACATTGCGGAACGCGCGGCTCAAGCTATCGGCGCGATCTTCCAGCGTTGCGGCCAATGGCCCCAGTGGGCGGCTGTGCGTTCCGGAATACAAGGCCACCAACCCACCGATGACCAGACCAAGGATGAGATGGAACAGTACGTGCCCAGCACCTTGGCCGAAGCCGCGCAAGATGCCGGCGTTGTCGCGCAGCCAGCGCGCGCCCGTGGATTCCAGTTCGTCGATATTGCTGGGCAGATAGGCCCTCGCCCATTCCGGCAGGTATTGGCGCGCACCACCGACGATCTCCGCCATGCGCTGCAGAAGTTCGACGAAACTCTCCGGCCCATTCACGAACGCGATCACCTGGATGATTCCGAGCCCACCCAGAATGACAACGATCACCGCCGGAATAACCAATGCGAACGTGCGCCCCGCCGTATGCCTGACACCCATTCGCACAAACAAGGGCGCCAGCAGATGGACCAGTTGATAAATCAGAAGGCCCGGCAAAAGGGCCGCCAGCAATCCCAGCTTTAAGACCCCCAACAGCGCGACCGCCGCGATGATTTGCGAGGCGATTTCGTATTTGGTCGCTTGCGGCATCGTCATGAACT
Source organism: Fidelibacterota bacterium (assembly GCA_947475895.1). Taxonomy (GTDB): domain Bacteria; phylum Pseudomonadota; class Alphaproteobacteria; order Rhodospirillales; family Rhodospirillaceae; genus SHVO01. The sequence continues at coordinate 1,609 of CANJMF010000029.1, read as the reverse complement.
TGGTCCGAAACGCTAAAATTACGCGGGTACTATTTCATGCCACACGCGGTTTGTAATCGCTCTTCACAGTCTTGTGTTGGTGCGCCTATCCTTGGCGCGCTTATCATGAGCGTCGCACCCGCTTTCCGGAGAGAATCAGCCATGCCTCACTTTCTTGCTCGCCGCCATATCCTGCGTATCGCGGCCACGCTCCCCATGGCCGCACTCGGCGCGCGCGCTTTCGCCGCCGCCGCGCCCTTGAAAATTGGTTTTATCGGCGCGGGCCGCATGGCCACCGGCCTCGGCAAGGCCTGGGCGAAAGCCGGCCATGAGGTGATGTTCTCCTCGCGCCATCCCGAAACTTTGAAGGATCTCGTCGCCGCCACGGGGCCGAAAGCGCGTGCGGGCACGGTGAAAGAGTCCGTTGCGTTCGGCGACATCATCGTACTCACGGTGCCCTATGCCGCCGTTCCTGATATCGCCGCCGAATTCAGCAAGCAGATTGCGGCGAAGCAGCTCGTGATCGACGTTAGCAACCCCATCGAGCGCCGCGACGGCGAGATCGCCGACAAAATCCTCACCGAAGGCCCGGCCGAATACCTCACACGCCTCATCCCCGGTATCAAACTCGCGCGGGCTTTCAACGCCATTGGGTTCAACACTTTGGATAATCCGCCGCGCCCCGAGGGCGGGCCGCAAGGCGTCGCCGTCGTCGCCAACGACCCGAAAGTCATCGCCCTCACCGAACAGTTGGTGCGCGAAGTCGGCTTTGAGCCGGTGATCGTCGGGCCCTTGTCGAAGGGCAAATACCTTTACGGAACCTACGGCAAGTTCGGCGGCGTGTTGACGCCGACGCAGGTACGCGAGATCGGAAAAACGCTGCCTTAGACCGGCGCTTTGCGTTCATAAAAAAACCCCGCCATCACTGGCGGGGGTATAGTGATATCCGACAATAAATATACCTTACCCACTAAAACAAACGGCCCCCTCCTCGCGGTGGGGGCCGTTTCTATTTGGCAGATGGGCGACTGACTGGAGAGGTGTGCCTAATCTCGAACCTCGGCACGTATTTCTTTTATGCTCGGCCACTGCTCCATGATTTCTGTAATTCTTTCTGCGAGAGCAACTTGTGAGGCGGGATTTTTGAGCACATACCGATGAATCTTAATCGTGAGAATATTCGATTCGGTGTCGTAACTCCGATCGGCGAAGGCATCAAGTAAACTTTGTTCGCTATTTTGTTTCTCATCGGAGTTTATTGTCATTGATGCCACCTTTATAAAATTTTTGGACTTCCCGACTTTATTCAAATGATTTTCTAGTGAAGTAATTTCTCACGGTCACTGGCGGTGTTAAGCCTACTCCTAGATCTCGTTTGCCAATCATTTGGCTGCCATGGTCCGAGGTTTGCTTTACGCGCGTTTATGGAGAGGCTGAAAAAAACCTTTATGCAAAAATTGCTTTGGAGTGGATGCTCGGCCAGCGGTAATCCTCCCCTGGACTAGCGGTATTTGAAGGTAGAATTTTCTCGGCAATAGCATCGAGGAGATTCTGATGAGGAAGAGCAGATTTACGGATTCACAGATTTTGGGTGTTTTGCGCCAGGTTGAAGGTGGCTTGGCAGTATCGG
>CANJMF010000028.1 GCA_947475895.1 Fidelibacterota bacterium | reverse complement strand
CATAGAATCGGTTTCTCACTCATCAAAGGGAGAAATCACGATGTCTGCGCTCAAGAAACTGCTGATCAAGACTGTGTCGCGGCAAACGGTGCTGTCGCTGGCTGAAATTCGACGCAAGAAGATGGTTTCGAAGATCGAGGAGCAGCAGGCGCTGCTGGAATCAGTGCAGAAGGGGCAGGAATTCAAGGTTACGAGGCAGCGTGTGACGCGAGACACTTCTGGAGCGAAGGTGCGTCTCTGGAGCGAAGGTGCGTCACACTGTGGATCGTCAGGTAAAGGCTTGGTGGTTCGCGCAGGGCGCTGGTGCTGGCGCTGCGGTGTTCGTGCAGGGCGAAGTACGGCACTAAGGTGATCGCGCTCAGCGGGGCTGGAAACTCTGTTCAGGTGGCTACGGTAGACGATGTCGCTGCTGTGCTGTCGGAGCTCAAGGATGCTGTTGTCGGCGGTGAACTGGACAATGCGATCTCGGCGGTGATTTCAACACGGAAAGTCACGAAAACGAGGTCGGTGAAATAAAACACTCTGGCTACAGGCGGCTGACAGGCAAAAAGATGGTCTGTAAGTCTATGAAATTGCTAACGGTTTCCAGATTACGGTTCTCGAAGCGCTAGACGTCCGATTTTACGTCGTGCAAAAGAGCGCTTCGGGTTTCCGAAGCGCTCTTTTTGTTTGTGGTGTGGAATATCATGAAGCCCAAAATTTTCATCGACGGTGAGGCCGGGACGACTGGACTCCAGATCCGTCAGCGGCTGGAAAAACACAACGGCGTTGAGATCGTATCCATCGATCCGGCACACCGTAAGGACACCGCCGCGCGCGCTGAAATGATCAACGGCGCGGACGTCGTGATTCTGTGTCTGCCCGATGACGGCGCACGCGAAGCCGTATCCCTGGTCACCAACGACACCGTGAAGGTGATCGACGCCTCCACGGCGCATCGGGTCGCCGACGGCTGGACATATGGCTTTGCGGAAATGACACCGACGCAGCGCAAAGCCATTGCGGACTCGCGGCGTGTCTCTAATCCCGGCTGCTGGGCGACCGGCGCCATCGCGCTCATCAACCCGCTCGTGGACGCCTGTGTTCTGGATGCGGACTACCCCATTACGATCAGCGGTGTCAGCGGCTACTCCGGCGGCGGCAAGGCGATGATTACCGAGTTCGAAAATGCCGCCGATCCGACCTACACGAAAGTGCCGTACCGCATTTACGGACTTGATCTGACGCACAAGCACTTACCGGAAATACAGACCTGGACCGAGCTGAGCACGAAACCGATCTTCCTTCCGGCGGTCGGGCGCTACGCCCAGGGCATGATCGTGGAAGTTCCGTTGCACCTGTCGAGACTGCGCGGCAAGCCGTCGGTCGCCGATATTCACGCGACGTTATCGAACGCCTACGATAACGAGCCGTTTGTCGAGGTTGTGAGCCTCGATGCGACGCAGGGCCTCAAAAACCTAGCGCCTGAAGCCTTAAACAACACCAATCGCATGCAGCTGTATGTGTTCGGCTCGGGCGATCAGGCGCGCCTCGTGGCGCTGCTCGACAACCTCGGCAAGGGGGCGTCGGGCGCCGCCGTTCAGAACATGAACATCATGCTCGGTCTACCGGAGACATCCGGCCTCATCTAAGCCTTGGAGCGCACACAATGAACGCACCGCTCATCATTCCGTTCAGAGGCAAAACGCCCAAAATCGCGCCGGACGCGTTTATCGCGCCGGGTGCTGTGCTGATCGGCGATATTGAGATCGGCCCGCAATCGACAGTCTGGTTCGGTTGCGTCTTGCGCGGCGACCTGAACGCCATTCGGGTTGGTGCGAGAACCAACATTCAGGACGGCACGATTATTCACGTCGATAGCGGCCATACGCATAAGGACAGCGCAACCCATTCGGCGGGTCACCCGGCGTTCATCGGTGACGATGTGACCATCGGGCATATGGTGCTGCTGCATGGCTGCACGCTGGAAAGCGGCGCGTTTGTCGGTATGCGCTCGGTCGTTATGGACGGTGTTGTTGTCGAAGGCGGCGCGGTCGTGGCCGCCGGCGCCTTGGTCTCGCCCTTCAAGCGGGTTTTACGCGGACAACTATGGGCCGGAATGCCGGCCAAGCTCATGCGCGAGCTGAAGCCCTCTGACGCCGCCGAATTCAACAGCGCGGCGGACCACTACGTCGAAATGGGCCAGGCGTATCGCGCCCAGCTCGGTCTTTAGTTCGCGCGCATCTTGACGTAGCTGCCGGGCGCATCCTCGATCGCCTTGAGTTTGCCGCTTCCGGGTTTGCGGGCCGGGATCATTTTGCCTGACTGCGGTGCCAGCCACGCTTCCCAGTCCGTCCACCACGAACCGGGGTGACTTACGGCGCCTTCAAGCCAGGCGTCCGGGGTCTTGGCTTTCTTGTCGTTGGTCCAATAGTTGTACTTTTTGCGGGCGGGTTCATTGACGACGCCCGCGATATGGCCCGAGCCCGACAAGACGAACTTCACCGGGCCGCCGAAGAGGCCGGTACCCGCGTACGTCGATTTCCAGGGCGCGATGTGGTCTTCCTTGCAGCTGATCATGTACGTCGGTGTCTTGATTGTGCGCAGGTCGATCGGCACGCCGGCCAAAGTCAGGCCGCCGGCCTTCGCGAGATTGTTCTGAAGGTACATATTGCGCAGATAGAAGCTGTGCATGGCTTGCGGCATGCGGGTGGAATCCGAGTTCCAATAGAGCAAGTCGAAGGGGAAGGGCTCTTTGCCCATCAGGTAGTTGTTCACCACGAACGACCAGATGAGGTCGTTGGAGCGCAGCATGTTGAACGTCGTCGCCATGTCGGAGGCATCAAGGAAGCCGCCAGCCTCCTCCATGCGCTTTTCGAGCGCTACAATCTGCGGCTCGTCGATGAAGATGCCGAGATCGCCCGGTTCACGAAAGTCGGTGAGCGCCACGAAGTACGTGGCCGAGGCGACGGTATCGTCGCCTTTCGCCTTCATGTAGGCCAGGGCACAAGAAAGCAGCGTGCCGCCGATGCAATAACCCGCGATGTGGGTTTTCTTGGCGCCGGTCGCAGCCAGAACCGCGTCCTTTGCGGCCAGCATGCCTTCGAGCATGTAGTCCTCGAAAGTCGTGTTGGCCATGGACGTGTCGGGATTGACCCAAGATACGATGAAGGTGGTGTAGCCCTGATCGGTGAGCCACTTCACCATGGAGTTCTTTTCGCGCAAATCCAGGATGTAATACTTGTTGATCCAGGGCGGCACGATGAGGAGGGGCGTCTCCTTAACTTCGGTGGTCGTCGGCGAATATTGGATGAGTTCCAGCATGCGGTTGCGGAACACGACCTTGCCGGGGGTGACGGCGACGTTCCGCCCAAGCGCGAAGGCGGTTTCATCGGTCATGGACACGCGCAGGCGGCCTTTTCCTTTCTCGAGATCTTCGAGCAGGTTTTGCAGGCCCTTCACAAGGTTCTCGCCTTTGGATTCGATGGTGGCGCGCAAGACTTCGGGATTGGTGACGGCGAAGTTCGTGGGCGCCGCGGCGTCGATAAGCTGCTTAGTAAAGAAGTCGACCTTGCGCTTGTTTTGGGGATCGAGACCCTGGACGTCGGCGACCGTTTCTTGAACCCAGCGCGCGCTGAGCAGATACGACTGTTTGATGAAGTCGAAAATCTGAACGTCCCGCCAAGCGTCGTCGGCGAAACGACGATCCGCGGGGTCCGGGTTAATGACGGCCGGAGCTTCCTGGCCCATCATTTTCAAGGTCGATGACCGCCACAGGTCGAGGTACCCGCGCCATAAGGACAGCTGCGCGTCCATGAGCCGCTGGGGGTCTTCCATCATTTTGGCCATGAGCTCGAGGAAGGCGGCCCCGATGTTCATGGTATCGGCCATGCCCAGATTATTCGGCGCGGCCGTTTGGGTGCTGTTCCTGGATACGAAATCCGTCAGGAGGCGCTGCGACCGCCCGGCGATATCGCCCATAATGGCGGTCCAGTTTTCCAAGCCCTCGGTGGCGGGGGGAACGCTGTCATTCATGACTTTGCTCGTGAGAAATGAGGGCAGGTTCGGCCAGAGTAAGCCGATAAGAGGGAATTCTGCACATTATTTGAGTTTTGTTAGTCGATTTGTCAGGGTATGGAATAGGCGCGAGCATGGAGGCGTGTCCGACGCGCGACAAAGCATGTGGCGATCGGTTATCACATCTAATCTAATGCTTTAATTTAAATACATAACTAATTGATATGGTGGATAAATGTTTCCCGCTTTCAATCTGAATCTCATGCGCCGTCATACCACGAGCTTGGTTCTCGGTGCCGCGGCTCTCGCGGCGCTTGCGGGTTGCGGCAGCGATAAGGGAACGGATGCGAAAGTCGATAGTAAATTCCCGGTGCCCCAGACGGCGCAGCAAAGTCCACCTGACATAAACACCGTGCCGTCCACGGCTCCGACGCCGCGCTCGACGGCTGACGAACGTCAGAAGGCCACCGAAGGTCTTGTAGCCGATCGCGATAACGCGCGTCATTCCGACCAAGGCGCCCGCTCAATGCCGGTGGCCGTCCGGCCTTTGTCGGATACACCGCCGCCGGCGGCCCAAGCGACCCCACCAATTCCAGCCGCCGTGCCTGCCGCGGCCGTCGCCCGATTGTCCGATCCGGCCCCGACGCGTCCGGCCGAAGCCAGTGGTCCGGCTCCTGCGGGATCAGCCCCCGTATCCGGTCCGCGCCTTGGCGGGCAGCCGCCCACGTCGGGCGGTCAAAGTGATGCCGGCGTTCCGCGCACGGGCGTGATTTATGCGGCCATCACGGGCTTTCGCTCGGTCGCCACCTTCGATGCCGGCAAGTTCAAGAATACCGAGCGCATGGCCCAACTGAGCGTTCCTAAGGGAAACCTGAGCACGGGCGACCGCAACATCCTGACGAACGCGGCCACCAAGCAAGCCGAGCGCAAAGGCGTGATCCGCGTGATCGGCCATGGCGACGGCGATCTCAAAGCCGGCCAGGAAAAAGCCGCCGTGGTGGCGCGGGAACTGCAACGCCTTGGGGTGACCGAAAACAACCTGTACGCGGGCGCCGACCAGGCGGCGGGTTCGACCGAGGTCATCCTGCATTACTAGCGGAGGTGCGCGGGAGTAGGTCTTCGCTTCCGCAACTCCATACCTTTGTCACAATGGCACGTTATTCACGCCATTGTAGAAACGGCGCCGCTGCCGCATAACGTGGCAAACCGGCTGATGCCGTTGTCGCCAAGGACTTGAGTTCGCTTCATGAATACCGAATTTCATCGCATCAAACGTCTGCCGCCTTACGTCTTCGCTGAAGTCAACGCGATCAAGGCGAAAGCGCGCGCGGCGGGCGAGGACATCATCGATCTGGGCATGGGCAATCCCGATTTGGCTCCCCCGCCGCATGTCATCGAAAAGCTGTGCGAAGTGGCGCGTGACCCAAAAGCTCACCGCTATTCAGCGTCGCAAGGTATCAAGGGTTTGCGCAAAGCGTTCGTCGCTTACTACGAGCGCCGCTTTGGCGTGACTCTCGATATGAACAAAGAGGTTTGCGTCACCCTCGGCTCAAAAGAGGGGCTCGCGAACCTGGCCTCAGCGATTACCAGCCCGGGCGATCTGATTCTTGCGCCAAACCCGGCGTATCCAATCCACCCGTTTGGCTTCATCATCGCTGACGGTGCCGTGCGCTCGCTGCCCTATGAAGCGAACCAAGAGTTTCTCGACGCGCTCGAACGCGCCGTTCGCAATCAGACGCCGAAGCCGGTGGCCTTGATCCTGAACTATCCGTCGAACCCGACGGCTTGTGTGGCGACGCTGGACTTCTATGGACAGGTGGTCGATTTCTGCCGCCATCACGGCATCTGGATTTTGTCGGACTTGGCTTATGCCGAAATCTATTTCGGCGATACGCCGCCACCGTCGGTCCTGCAGGTTCCGGGCGCCAAAGACATTTGCATCGAATTCACGTCCATGAGCAAAACCTACAACATGGCCGGATGGCGCGTGGGTTTTGCCGCCGGCAATCCGACACTCATGAACGCCCTGGTGCGCATCAAATCCTATCTCGACTACGGCGCCTTCACGCCGATCCAAGTCGCAGCCGCGACGGCTTTGAATGGCCCGCAGCAATGCGTGCAAGACATGCGCGATGTTTATCGCGAACGCCGCGACGTACTGATCGAAGGACTAGCGCAAAGCCAATGGCATGTACCGTCGCCCGAGGCCTCGATGTTTGCTTGGGCCCCGATCCCGGAGCCTTTCAAGCATCTCGGCTGCCTGGAGTTTTCGAAGCTGCTGCTGACTCATGCCAAAGTCGCCGTGGCGCCGGGCCTTGGTTTCGGCGAGAACGGCGAGGGGTATGTCCGCATCGCGTTGGTCGAAAACAAGCATCGCATCCGCCAGGCTGTCCGCAACATCCGCACGTTTATGGGCGGTGCTGGCCTCATCTTGGAAAGCGCTGAGAAGAAGCGCGCCGCATCGTGAGTCAACCTCTCAAAATTGCCGTTGCCGGCCTCGGAACTGTCGGCAGCGGTGTATTGAAATTACTTGCCGCCAACGGCGAGGCGATTGCCGCGCGCTGTGGCCGATCCATTGTGGTCACGGCAGTATCGGCGCGCGACAAGACGAAAGACCGTGGTGTCGATCTCAAGAACATCACCTGGTTTGACGATCCGCGTGAGCTGGCGGCCAAAGCCGACGCGGATGTTGTTGTCGAACTCATCGGCGGAGCTGAAGGCGCGGCCCGTGACGCCGTAACGGCTGCCATCGCGCGCAAGAAGCATGTGGTCACGGCTAATAAAGCGTTGTTGGCGTATCACGGCTTGGAACTCGCAAAAGCGGCGGAAAGTGCCGGCGTGACGCTGGCTTTGGAAGCGTCAGTCGCGGGCGGCATTCCCATCATCAAAGCGTTGCGTGAAGGCTTGGCCGGCAACGACATCAAGCGTGTCACCGGCATTCTCAATGGCACATGTAATTACATTCTCACGACTATGCGCGCGACGGGCCGCGACTTCGCCGACGTGCTGCGTGAAGCGCAAGCGCTGGGATACGCCGAAGCCGATCCGTCCTTCGATGTGGACGGTATCGACGCCGCGCATAAGCTGGCGATCCTCGCGAGTGTAACGTTTGGGATGCCGGTGGACATCAAATCCGTCCATGCGGAAGGCATTCGCAATGTCACCAGCCTCGACATTCAATACGCCGACGAATTCGGCTATCGCATCAAATTAATCGGCCTGGCCGAGCGCCTTGAAGACGGCAGCGTTATGCAGCGCGTTTATCCGTGCTTGCTCACGCCCGATGCGCCGCTGGCGACCGTCGATGGTGTGTTCAACGCGGTCGTGGCCGAAGGCGATTTTGTCGGTAAGTCGGTCTATGTGGGCCGTGGCGCCGGTGCCGGTCCGACTGCGTCCGCCGTCGTCTCCGACATCATCGATATCGCGCGCGGACGCCAGACACCGACCTTCGGTATTCCGGCGACGCAGTTAAAGGCGCGCAAAGCCGCATCGGTCGATAGCCATACCGGCGAATATTATGTGCGGCTGTTGGTGGCGGATCGCCCCGGCGTGTTCGCCGATATTGCCGCAGCTTTTCGCGACGAGTCCGTTTCCATGGAGTCCGTGCTGCAGCGCGGGCGCAATGTGAACGTCAACGTCAACGTCGTTATCATTACCCACGAAACTCAAGAATCCGCGTTGGTCAGAGCACTGAAACGTTTTCAGGCCAATGCCGCTTTGGTCGAACCGCCGCGCATGATGCGCATTGAGAATCTGGGCGGAAATTAAACGGGAGAAACCGCGCCATGTCGCTGCAACTCGATGGCTCTTTTGACAACGTGCTTGAACGCAATCTTGCGTTGGAAGCCGTGCGCGTAACCGAGGCCGCGGCGCTCTCTGCCTCGCGCCTCATGGGACGCGGCGACGAGAAAGCGGCCGATCAAGCGGCCGTCGACGCCATGCGAAAGGCCCTCAACAGCCTGAACATCGCCGGCACCGTCGTCATCGGTGAAGGCGAGCGCGACGAAGCGCCCATGCTTTATATCGGCGAAACGGTCGGCACGGGCGAGGGCCCGAAAGTGGACATCGCTCTCGATCCGCTGGAAGGCACGACGATCACCGCGAAAGGCGGCGCCAACGCTTTGGCCGTCATCGCCATGGCGGAATCCGGCAACTTCCTCAATGCGCCCGATGTTTACATGGACAAGATCGCGGTGGGACCCGGACTGCCGGAAGGCCTCGTCGATCTCGACCGGTCGCCGCTCGATAATCTGAAAGCACTCGCGAAAGCTAAAGGTTCCGATCTCGAAGACCTCGTAGTGTGCATCCTCGATCGTCCGCGCCATGCGGAATTGATTGCGAAAGTGCGTACGGCGGGTGCGCGCATTATGTTGATCACCGACGGTGACGTGTCGGGCGTGATCGCCACGGCGCAGCCAGACGCGGGTGTCGATATTTACATGGGTTCCGGCGGTGCACCGGAAGGTGTGTTGGCTGCGGCAGCCTTGCGCTGCATCGGTGGCCAGATGCAGGGCCGCTTGTTGTTCCGCAATGACGACGAAAGCGGGCGCGCCAAGAAAATGGGCATCACGGATTTGAATCGCAAATATTCCATGATGGACCTGGCCAAAGGAAACGTGATGTTCGCCGCCACCGGCGTGACCACGGGCCCCATGCTGAAAGGCGTGCGGCGCTTCCACGGCGGTGCGGTGACGCACTCACTCGTAATGCGCTCCAAATCGCAGACCGTGCGCTACATCGAAGGTCATCATCGCTTCGAGGGCGACACGAAATAGGTTGTCGTTGGACGAATCGTTCCTCAACGTCACACGATCCGCGCTCGGGCGCGCCTGGACTCTGCGCTCAGTGAATGATGCGCACGTCGCCGATCTTGTCCGCCAAGCAGGCGTTTCCGATGCAGTCGCCCGCGTACTGGCAGCGCGCGGGATCGCGGCGATCAATGCGCCCACGTTTTTGCGCCCCACGCTGAAAGAACTGCTGCCCGATCCTAATACGTTTATGGATATGGACCGCGCGGCGGCGCGCATTGTGGCGGCCATCAACGCGAAAGAGCCCATTGCGGTCTTCGGCGATTACGACGTGGATGGGGCAACATCGTCGGCGCTGTTGCGTCGCTTCTTCCGTTCCATTGGTGTCGATGTCACCGTTTATATTCCCGACCGCCGCGCGGAGGGCTATGGCCCCAACATTCCAGCGTTGCTGAAATTACGCGAGCAGGGGGTAAAGGTCGCCATCACGGTGGATTGCGGCATCACAGCTTTCGATGCGTTGGATGCGGCGCAGAACGCCGGCCTCGACATGATCGTGGTCGATCATCATAAGGCCGACCCGCGCCTTCCGGCCGCTGCAGCCGTCGTGAACCCGAACCGCCTCGACGATACAAGCGCGCAAGGCCATTTGGCCGCCGTCGGCGTGGCGTTCATGCTCGCGGTCGCCATCAATCGCGCTTTACGTGAGTCCGGTTGGTACGGCGCAAACGCCATTACAGAGCCTGACCTGAAGGAGCTTCTCGATCTCGTGGCGCTGGGCACCGTGTGCGATGTGGTGCCGTTGACGGGCCTCAATCGTGCTTTCGTGGTGCAGGGTCTGCGCATCTTGGCGCGGGGCGCGAACGTGGGTCTTGCAGCGTTGTCGCGTGTCGCGAAAATCGACAGTGCGCCGAGCGCCTATCATCTCGGCTATTTGTTGGGGCCGCGCGTGAACGCCGGCGGCCGCGTGGGACAGGCAGATTTGGGAACGCGGCTGTTATCGACCGAAGATCCTGACGAAGCGGCGGCGCTCGCCTTGCGACTCAACGAATACAACGCGCAACGTAAAGAAGTGGAAGCCGGCGTCTTGCGGGCTGCTATCGAGCAAGCCGAAACCACTTCATCGCCCGACGATCCGATTGTCTTCGCGGCTGGGCGGGATTGGCATCCGGGGGTTATCGGAATTGTCGCAGGGCGATTGCGCGAACGTTACGACCGCCCGGCCTGCGTGATTTCGCTCGAAGGCGGCATGTCGAAAGGTTCGGGCCGCTCTGTGCCGGGAATTGATCTGGGGCGCGCCGTGTTGGCCGCGCGCGCGGCCAATCTTTTGATGAATGGCGGCGGCCACGCCATGGCGGCGGGTTTCACCGTCGACGACGCAAAGCTCGAAACGTTTGTGCGGTTTATGCAAGACCATGTGCGTGCACAACAAAAGGGCGAGGTCACGGCGCCGCAGCTCCATCTCGACGGCGCCTTGGCAGTGTCGGCCGTGACGCCGGATTTGATCAGCGAGCTGAGCGCGGTAGCGCCGTTCGGTGCGGGCAACGAAGAGCCGCGGTTCGCGATTGTCGATGCTCATTTTACGAAAGTGGATATCGTCGGTAGCGGTCATGTGCGCTGCTTCCTGAGCGGACGCAGCGGGGGACGATTGAAAGCCATTGCTTTCAACGCCGCCGATTCCGATCTGGGCCATATGTTGTTAACGAGCGCCGGCCGCCGGTTTCATGTGGCCGGGACGTTGCGGGCCGACACGTGGCAAGGCCGTACGGAAGCGCAATTGATGATCGACGACGCCGCTGTTTGCACGTGAAGTTGCGTTGACGGATTGTTCGCGCTCGTGTCAGGCTTGCGCGACTATTGGGGGATAAACCATGACGGCAGCTCGATCGATTATTTCAGGGGCGTTGATTGTCGTGCTGTGCGCGTTGTCTGTCGGCGCCAGTGCCGCATCTAAGAAGCCTGTCTCCGAAAGCGACGGTGAGTTCGACGCCGGAAAATTTACGTGCCTGAGCTATACCAATGGAATGGCGCCGAGTTCAAACACCCGCGCAGCCACGATGATGGCGCAAATTTGGGTTTTGGGATTCCTCAACGGCTACTACAAGGCCTCCGATAAACTCGAAGTCAGCGATGATCCGGCGGATATTCAAAAGCTCGATGAAGCCGTTTTCGAGGACTGCAAAAGCAATCCCGGCGCGTCCGTCCGCACGGTCGCGGTGCAAGGGCTGGCCTCCAAGCCTTATAAATTACCGACGGTGATCGCCGCAGATCTCACCACGGCCTACACGTGCGGCCAGCATCTCGAAGCCAAGAATAGTGCGGCTGTGAAAGCCGATCTGGCGGAGTTGTGGGGGTTCGCGATTGTCGAGGGCATCAAAGCCGTCGCGCAGCCGGAGTTTCAAATTCCTGTGGCGAATAAGGCGGCCGTCATGGGCGCGGTGAACCGCTCGTGCGGCAACGCAGCCAATAAAGACAAACTCTATCGTGATATGGCGAACGCGGTGGCCGAAAAGGTCAAAATGCAGTGACGACGTTGCGCTAAAACAAAAAGCCCCGGTTCACGACCGGGGCTTTTTTTTAATGCCGTTTTGTGCGGCGTTTGACCTTGCCGGGTTCGCTTGCTGGCAAGGTGGTGTCGCCTTCACCGAGAATGCGCTGCATCAGCACGGCGTCGACCCAGCGCCCGAACTTAAAGCAAGTCGAACTCAAGGCGCCGATGACGAAGAAGCCGTGGCGGCTGTGCAGGGCGAGCGATGCTGCGTTGGTGCTGTCGCCGATGACGGCGATCATTTGCCGGAAGTCGAGCGTTGTGCAGCGCTCGATCAATTCCACCAGCAACTGATTGCCCACGTCGCGGCCGATGTATCCCGGCGCGACGTAAACCGAGTCCTCAACGGTATAGCGATAACCCGAACGTTCACGGAATGGCGCCGCGTAAGCATAGCCAACCACGATTTTGCCTTTGACGGCGACGAGGTAGGGCAGGTTGCGAGCCGTGACGCGGTTCCAGCGAGCGGTCATCTCGGCGACGGTCGGCGGCTCGTCTTCGAACGAGGCCGTCGTCAGTTTTACATAGTGAGCATAGATTTCCTGGATCGCCGGAATGTCCTGTTCGGTCGCGATGCGGATGCGGACCTTTATTGTCCCCGTGGGAGGTTTGGCGGTGGCGCTGGTCATGGCCGCGAATCCTTATGGTGCGGGGAATCGTCTACGTGTGGTTTACGCGCTCGGCTCCCCCCTGACAACCCTTTGAACCCGCTTGTCATATGGGCGAAATGGGCTCTTTGGGGTTGGGCTTGCTTTATGGCTCCGAGGGCTTTATCACCGCCCCTTCAACGGCCTGAAATGCCTCTGCGTCCCCATCGTCTAGAGGCCTAGGACACCGCCCTTTCACGGCGGTAACCGGGGTTCGAATCCCCGTGGGGACGCCACCTTCACTCCTGTGAAGCGGTAATGAAGCCGTAGTTCGCGGGTTGAAGGGTCAAGGCTAATGCATTCCAGTAAGAGGGATAGCCTTTCGCGCACCCGCTGCCGTTGTT
>CANJMF010000027.1 GCA_947475895.1 Fidelibacterota bacterium | reverse complement strand
CGGCGAATGTCCTTCAGCACCCGCTCAGCTGGGGCCTTCGAGTTCATGGGTTTTGATCTCATCTTCGTTCCTCCGTCACTGCGATGAGACCAAAACCCTCCCTTACTCACCACCCCAATTCTGTCTCATAGGCGCTGACGCCGCACAGTCAGCCGTGTCCGCATCAGTAGACTTGTATGGCGGAAACGCAGACACCGGCTGCGCCGTGCATATCAAGCATATCGTGATGATGACGCCGAACAAACGACTTAAACGTTGCATCCGCCCATTAGAGGGACAAGCTTCGATACGTCCCCCAGCAATTATGCTTTTCTGCTTCATCAACTATTCGTGGGTTGCACGAAAAGCTCATCGAAAGCGGTAACAGAGTCCGCTTTGGTCCAAAGTCCAACGCGTCCCGATTGCAATCGATCATCGTGCGCGTCAATCAATGCTTGTCCGTTAAGCCATGCTCGTATGTGATTGCCTTCAGCTAGGACGCGTAGTGAGTGCCACTGGCCTAGTGCCGGAGCCTTGACCGTTGCTGAGGTGATCTCATGGCGGCTGCCATCGTAGTAATAGAAACGGAAATTTCCCTCGAGTGCGTTAGCCCGCACGAGGTAGTAGCGGCCCTCCGAAAAACGAAAAACAATGCCAGCTGCGGCATCCTCACGACCCGAAATAGGTTTAAAACGAACGGACACATCGACATCGCGAAAGGGGCCGTTGGGAGCGACGATCACATTGAATTGATTATCTAGGGCAGTTTGGAAAAGCGCATATCCTTCTCGTGCCGCATCCGGCATATCCGCAACCGCCCATTTTCCACTGACGATTTCCCAGCCTTCAAAAGGCGGCGTAAAGTCATAGTGTATTCTTGGCGATGCGGCCCGTGCTTTCATCCTCGCCACAATGGCGCAAGTTGCCACACCCGCGATAAAGCGACGTCGAGATTTTTTGATCATGACATTCATGTTTGCTTCCTTTTGACGCACTACGTTTCACCGCGAACTAACAAGAAGCATCACTTAGCGCAAAAATAGCTGTAGAACTGGTTCAGACCTTCGCCCCCCAGTATAAGGCGCTCTTCGTCGCTGGTCGCTTTTGCGCAAATCCCGGCAATCATAGCGCCCAGTCCCATCGTTTCCGGGCGACCGAACCGCCCATCTTCTAAATCGAGATCGTGGACAATTTCGGCGATAGCGCATAACGCAGGGTTAGAATTCAGATCGGCGTGCCTTAGTAAAGTTTCGAAGGTGCAGTCACTACCTTCGTGCGTGAATTCAGCATCTGACATATCGAAGCGCAACTCGCCGGGAGCTGGTTTGTAGTTTTTGCCGTCAACAAACTTGAAGACACTTGTGTTATCGATAAAGTGACGAATGAGCCAGGCCGAGGCGATACGGTCGACGTGAATATCGCGCCGCGTTACCCAGACTCTGTTTTTTAACTCCAATAGTGGCAACTTCGGGGAGGCGCTAGTGCGCCTTACGTCAGAATGCTTTGGCAGTCGACGTTCAAGTTCGGCGAGCACACTATCCGCAGTTTGGCGGCCATGGGCTGCAAAGAAATCGATCTTTGAAATTTCTTCTCGGCGTCGATTTAATCTCAGTACCTCAGTCTTTGAAAATTCTCCGCTGTCCAACATCACTCGAGCTTCATCGGCAAGTTCTTCGTAGTCAGCATCGCGATCAGCATCGAAGAGTGCGCGGACTTCGGCATCTGTTAAGCCGTCAACAAACTGTGCCTGGCAGACCAGGGCCTCGCCGCCGCCTTGTGCGATATCTTCCTTGAGCCCTCTAAATGCTGAATTCGTTTCGTTTCGGAGTGGCAGGGCATGGACGGCGTTCTTGATCGGGATTGCACCCAAAGCGGCCAACTTTCTGCCGATTTTCACGCGAAAGTACGCGGGCTTCGCAGGCAACTGATAGATCAGTAGGAGCCACACAACTGCGTCAGTTGTTGTTACTTTTTTCATGATACATCTATATCATATATAATTGACACATAGAACACATGTGATATTAAAAATTCAAGGCGTCATGGGGGAGTTCAAAGTCTCACACCAGCCAATCCTATGAACATGGCCGCACACATTAAGAATTTTCGAGGACCGTGGTTTAATGTTTGAATCTATATTGCGACTCCGGTTGTTTCTTTTGCCGCTCAGTTTTTGTTTGGCGGCGTGCGCATCGCCCACACTTCATACTGATCCCGAACGGGCTGCCCGCGTTGAGCGAGCTTGTGGCCAAATCCTGGGCTTAAAACGCAATGAGGCACAATACGTACAATGCGCGGACAGCCTCAACCAGTCGATGACAAGCTTGAATGACGGTAAGGCAGCAGAAGCCGAAAACGCCGCTCGGCTTCGAGTCATACGCCTTCAAGATGCATGCGTGGCTGTAGGATTTGAGCGCGATTCCTCTGCGTCGGCAGCATGCATGAGAGAACTGGACGCTGCGTTATCGACGCGGACCGACGACTAAACACGCCGGCCATGATCAAGTGACGAAAAGTAGCCGCTATCGCGCTCGTTAGTATCAATCGGAAAGATGATCGATTTGCGACTCATTTCAAACGCATTCGCGTTTCTCGCCTGAAAAATGGAAGCCGTGAATCGTTCGAAATTCTCAATCCTATGTCTCGTCGCGGCCACAGCAATATTAGGCTGGTACCGGGAAGCTCTTGCCTATCGCCCCTTTGAATCCACGGACGCAAGCGTGGCAAAGCCCGGCGAAATCGAGATCGAACTGGCGCCTTTAGGATACTTGCAGAGCGGCGCCGACCATATACTGGTGGCACCATCAACAGTGTTGAACATGGGACTTGCTGATGGCTGGGAAGCGGTGGTCGAGGGCCGGGGTGAGACCGTTCTTAATGCTTCTCCACGTCAAACAAGTTTTGTGGACGATCAGATATCGCTCAAACACGTAGTGCGAAACGGCAGTCTTCAGGACTCTTCAGGCCCAAGTATTGCGGTTGAACTGGCGGCACTTTTGCCGGAAGTAAATGGCAATCGGGGAGTCGGGTTCGCCGCACTCGGCATTGTCTCACAGCGTTGGAATTGGGGAACTTTGCATTTGAACGCGCAAGCGGAGTTGTCTCGCGAACACAGGGCCGATATTTTTCTCGGAACCATCGCGGAGGGACCAGAAGACTGGAAGGTAAGGCCCGTGGCAGAGTTGGTTTACGAGCGAGAATTTGGGCGCTCGGAACGAATCTCGGGGCTCGTCGGCGCGATTTGGCAGGTAAAAGATTCCTTGGCGGTAGACATTGGCGTCAGGCATGGTCGCGAGTCTGGTCAAACCGAAAATGAAATTCGTCTTGGTGTTACGTTTGCGTTTAACACGCGTTAATTTGGGGACGCTGACATGAGCAATAAACATCGCAAGGGTGGCTTTGCGGCAGCCGTTCTCGTACTCGCGATTTTGATCGCGGGCCTCTACTGGTGGCTTGTGCCCGGTCTCTCGGTCGCCAACCGTGAACCTTCCAAGGCTGAAGTTGCCGTCGCAACGTGGCTCCTGCATCACAGCGTGCCCGACACGGCCAAACGTGCGACCAATCCTTTGGGTAAGGATCCCGCCGACATTGCGGCGGGCCAGGCGATCTTTCGCGAAAAATGCGAGGCCTGCCATGCTTACGACGGCAGCGGACACACTGCGATTGGTGCGGGTCAATTTCCACGCCCGCCGATGTTACGCACGCTCGTTGCCGCAATGCCTGATGGCGAGATTTTTTATCACATCAAAAATGGCATCAGGAACACAGGTATGCCTGCGTGGCCATTGCCGGATACGCAGATTTGGCAATTGGTCACCTACATGCGCAATCTGCCTACAACCGCTGCGCTGGGCACAGAGGGCGTGCAGTCGGGGCGCATCGAAGGCGCACACTACGTTGGCTCGACGACGTGCAAATCTTGCCACGAAGACGTTTACACCCGCTGGTCAAAGACGAAAATGGCGAACGTCGTCCGCGATCCTAAGGAGCATCCGGACGCCATCATACCCGACTTATCGAAGCCAGACCCGTTGGTGGATTTTACTAAGGACGATATCGCATTTGTTTACGGCAGCGGCTGGAAGCAGCGATATTTCAAAAAAGTTGGTGATGACTACTTCCCGCTAGGTGCGCAATGGGACGTCGCGCACAAGATTTGGCGCAAATATTTCGTGGCCGACAACACCGACTGGTGGGTGCCGTTTTATCCCAAAGACAATATGCAGCGGCCTACAGGTCCGTTGTGCGATGGTTGCCACTCAGTCAACTACAACATCGAAACTAAGACCCCCACGGAATGGAACGTTGGATGCGAGCGTTGTCACGGCCCTGGCTCGACTCACGCCGGGCATCCCACACGTACGAATATTCTAAATCCGGCGCGAATGGACTATGTGGCGGCTAACGACACCTGCATCCAATGCCATTCGCAGGGACAGCCGCTCAAGAATCCGATCAAGGACAAATACTATGACTGGCCGGTTGGATATGAAGTCGGCTTAAAACTACAAGATTTCTGGAAGCTGGAGGAGCACAAGTTGGGTGAACTAAGCTTCACTCACTTCCCTGACGGCACTGCGCACAAGAACCGCATGCAGGGCAACGATTTCGTGCAAAGCCTTATGTACGAACGTGGTGTCACATGTTTTAGCTGCCACGATGTCCATGGCACCGAGCATGAAGCCGTTTTGCGTAAGCCAGCTTCGGAGATTTGCCTCACATGTCACGGCCCCAATAATCAGACGGGGCCCCATGCGCCGTCCTTAGAGGCGCACACGCATCACAAGGCGGATAGTCCTGGTAGCCAGTGTGTCGCGTGCCACATGCCGAAGATCGAACAGACGATTGCAGACATCAATGTCAGCAGTCATACGTTCCATTTTATTACGCCGACGACGACTGAAACTCTGAAAATTCCTAATGCTTGCAATACTTGTCATAAAGACAAGGAAGCAGCATGGGCCGCGAAGGAGCTTTCTTCGTGGAAGGATCGCTCGCCGTGGCGTGCGGCGAACTAGGGGCTGCGGCTTATAGCGGAAATCGCAAAATGATTTTTGATCTCTGGTCGTTGTGAAAATAGAACCCAGCAACCGCGTTCATGTCCGTTGCACTATTCGGCCCGAGCCCCGGATTGCGAGAGTTTTTTCTGGCGCGGTTGAACCGCGAATGTTGACGAACTTGCCTAGGCGCGTGGCGAGCCTAGACAAGAATCCTGCGCGTCCTTAGTCTTTATTGCGCAATTCCGTCAGAGGAGCGCTTCTCGGCGGTCAGTTTCTCGTCTGAGGGCGGAATGGAAACACTACTAGTCTCGGCTGGCGTCGTCGCCCTCGCTGAAATTGGCGATAAGACCCAACTACTTGCGTTTGTGCTCGCAGCGAGATTCAAGAAACCCATCCCCATTATCGCGGGCATCTTGTGCGCGACTGTGGTTAATCACGGAATGGCCGGTGCGTTGGGAGCCTGGATCACTACGATGTTGACCCCGGACATTCTGCGCTGGGTGGTCGGCTTGTCATTTCTGGGCATGGCCGTCTGGACTATGATCCCCGACAAGATTGAGGAAGAAGAGACGCAAGTGGCCAGACGCCTCGGTGTCTTCGGCGCTACGTTTGTCACCTTTTTCTTGGCTGAAATGGGAGATAAAACACAGATCGCGACTATTGCAATGGCAGCCCATTATTCCAACGCAGTCATGGTCGTGATCGGCACAACCCTGGGAATGCTTATAGCAGATGTGCCCGCGGTATTCGTCGGCGACCATTTCGCCAAGAAGATTCCCATGAAGATTGTCCACTCGATTGCGGCGGCAATGTTTGCAGCCATGGGGCTGCTGGCCTTATTGAAGGTCGACACCTGGATCAAATAGGGATGACAATTTCTCCCAGTCGGACGCATTTGACGACAGGGAATTTCATGCAGGGCGGTTTCTAATCGAGGCAGAATTTGCAGTGCGTAATAACACTAGTTTACGTTAGAAGCGGTTCCTGGCAATCCAGTCGTACCCACTTTCATCGCCTACGGCACGCCATTTATTCTAAGGAACTCTTGCCTCTCCAGGAGTTCTCATTTCCACTCCAGTTGGCACGCCATTCATGTACAAAAGCGTGAACTAGGCCTTCGGCTAGCTTGAGCCGTTGGCGACCGTGGTGGCCAGCGCATTGTCTGAGCCTGCAGGTCTCAATTCACTTTGCGGGCGCAAAGCTAAAGTATTTGTGGCCTAGGTAACTGGTGAACACCGGTACGATCACGCCGATGACGTGCGCCACGTCCCCGGGCCGCCACTCAAAATTCACGGCGGGAAATACGTAATCGGCCAGCGCCAACGAAACTAATAAGGTTTGTGCAATCGCAAGTCCGTTGACGATTGCAAACCGAATATATTCGACCGATTTCGCGCGGCCGCTGTCGGAAAACACAAACACCCGGAACATGGCCCATGCTGTTGTCATGCCGATGAGATAGGCGATGACAATGGCCACGCTGTAATTAACGATCATCGATAGAAAAAATCGACTCCCGATATTAACGGCCGCCGCCATTCCGCCGACCAGAAGAAAACGCGTAAAGCCGTTTTCCAATCGAGCGCGAATGAAAGGTATCATCGCACACGCTCGGCCATCTCGCGGCCGAGGCGCGCGCTTTCCGAGATGCCGCGATCTTCCGGGTAGTAGGACGATGTGTCCGCGATCTGCAAGCCAGTGACCACGCTCACGACAGGCGGCACTGTCTCAAGAAATCCGGGCGGGCAAATGGGCTGGGCATGTCGAAGGCGGCCAACATGCGACGCGACACGATCAGAATTTTTGAGTGCGGGGTTCAGGCGTTGAAGATATCCAAAGGATTCCGCGATCAACTCATCATCGCTTTTGGAGAATTTGGGATGGGTCACCGGCATATAATAGGGGACGTAGACCACATGAGCGTCCTCAGTCGGGCGCAAATTCGAAAAACAAACGACGCCGGGGATGTCGATCGCTTCGTCGTTGATGTTCAGCCAAAAGTGAGAGGTAACGGCCTGTCTGAGTCGGTGCACGACGCAGACGACACCTATATTTTCGAGCGCGGCGTATGCGGTCTTTACGGCTTCGGGAAGGCCGGGAATCAACCTGGGTACCAACGGCATCGGCACAGTAGAGATGGCAGCTCCTGCGGGGTGGTACTGGCCGCCGGCGGTCACGCCGATCACCGTATTGTTCTCCACATGAATCTCGTTGGTGGCGCACGACAGGTGAACGCGGCCGCCAAGCGTAATAATACGCGCGACTAAACGGTCGATCAAAGTCTCGGAGCCGCCTTCGATGTAGCCAAGCTCTTCTTGGAACAGGTTTCGCCGCGAGGTGCCGATGCGTTTGAGGCGCGTCCACATCCACGCGGCTGAAACGCGTCCACTGTATTCAAAGAATTTGAGCGTGAAAAGTTTCTCCCACAAAACGTTCCAAGCCTGCTCACCGCACCAACCGCGAAGCCACTGCTCAGCCGTCAAGCGGTCGAGCCGCGACCAGTCCGTTCGCTTGGTGGCCAAGAACACCATTAGACCATAGCGAATCTTCGAAAGCAGATTGAGGTGAGGGAACTTGAGCAGCGAAAAGGGATCCCCCCACGCATAATGGCGGCCCTGATAAAAATAACCCATGGACGTGGCGCGCCAACGCATCGCGGCGCCAAGATCGAGTTCTTTCAGAAGCGCAAAAGTCTCGCCGTCGGATTTGCAGATAAAATGATAGAAACGCTCGATGCTGAGGCCGCCGAGGTCGAAGTGCGCCGCCATGCCGCCCGCACGACTGTCCGCCTCGAACACGTCCACGTCATGACCGCGCTTTAATAGATGGTAGGCCGCGGCTAATCCCATCACCCCAGCGCCGATAACAGCTACCTTGGTCACGAGGTCACCTAAAACGCCAATTCGGCATCGGAATAGGGTCCGGGCGCAAACGTTTCACGAATAGCAGTATGAAAAGGCGTACAGGTCACGCTGAAGATGTCCCACCACGGGATCAGTTCGAACTTGTCAGGCGTCACCAGCGCTTTCAACTGCTCGGTCGTAAAAGGCGGGTGTCGGTCGATCAGGCTGTAAACCTTCAGCAACATCCAAAAGACGCTGTATGGAATAAAAAGAATCCAGGTGCGCGCGCGCGCCTCGCGACGGATGGCGCGGATGATATCGACATAGTCGACTTCCTCCCGGCCGGTAATGTCGTAAGCGCCTGTGATGCGGCGCGTGAGGCACGCATGAATGATGTGGCAGAAGTCCATGACGTACAGTGGCTGGCGCAGATAGCGGCCATTGCCCGGTATGGGAAAGATCGGAACACGCTTCATAAACCGGGACAGCCATCCCAGATGTTTGCGGTCGAACCACCCGAACATCAACGTCGGCCGTAACACCACATGGGAAATGCCGCTGGTCGCGACAACTGCTTCCTGTGCTTTTTTGCTTTCGGTGTACCAGTCGTGCGCGAGCGAGTTAACGACGGAAGAGCTGATATGAACGATATAGGGCACATCATGTGCGCGACAGGCGGCGATGACGTTGTGCGTGGAGTCAACATTATCGCGTTGGAATTGGTGCTCGACCAAACCGCCGATGTGGGCTTGCAACATGACAGCCGCCGTCGCGTCGGCGAGGGCGTGCTCCCAATCGCCCGCGTCGGCGATGTCGGCTTGGATGGTGGTAACGCCAGGATGCAAGCGCTGCAAGACGCGTAAATTTTCCGCATGCTTATCGACGACAACGAGGTTGGAGAAACCCTCGCGCGTCAGCAAGATGACGAGATTCTGACCAACAAGGCCCGCGCCTCCCAATATGACAACCTTGTGGTTCATGACATCGAACTAGAGCCGGATGCGGCGGAAAATGGCGTCGGGAACGGCGCATACAATCAGCATGATCCAGCGCCAGAACCACGGCGTATAGATGACCGCGACACCGTGGTCTAGCCCCCGTCGTATATCGCGCGCGACACGATCGGGCGCGGCCCATAACGGACCCCGTTTGGCGATTGCCTCCGTCATGGGCGTATCTACGAATCCCGGCTTGACCAATGTGACGCTTACGCCGCGCGGCGCGAGGCGATGGCGTAGTCCCAGCGTGAACGCCGCGAGCCCGGCTTTTGCGCTGCCGTAAATATAATTGCTTTGACGTCCGCGGTCGCCGGCGACGGAGCCGATGACGGCGATGTTACCAGCTCCGACAGGCTCCATCACGTTGGCCAGTTCCGTCAATAACGATGCGACACTGAGAAAGTTCGTGTGAATCTCCCGCTCCATGAGCGCGGAGTTTGTCTCGCCGGCGCGTTGATCTCCCAGCGTTCCATAGGCCAACAGCACGCGGTCGATGGTGCCGAGGGTGCTCGCTGTAAGCGCGACCAGTTGCGCGTGACCGGCGCGGTCCGTCAGATCTGCCGTCTGAGTGGTGACGCATTGAGCGCCGCGCGCGCGCAGATCGCTTGCAACGGTATTCAGCCGGTCACCCTTTCGTGCGACGAGAAAGAAATTGGCACCATCCTTTGCATACAGCCGCGCGACCGCTTGAGCGATGGCCGACGTCGCGCCAAAAATGACGATGTTCATGCGGCTTTGCCGGTTTCAGAAACGGCCGAGACGCGCCGCCAGAAACTTGATGAAAAAGCCGGATCCACGTGAGGCAAGAATTCCTTCCACGCCGGATAGCCTTGTTGAAATTTGCGCGCGGGAATTCGGCCGTCTTTGGCGGCATACACGCGCCCGCCGGCGTTGGTGCAGATATCGTCCAAGCGATCGAGCAAAGCTAATGTTGGTGCGCCGGTGTTTGGGAAGTCGAGCGCAAGCGTCGTACCCTCCATGGGGAACGAAAGCATACCAGGGGAGGGACGGTCGCCAAACGTTTTGAGTACCGCGAGAAATGAACCGAGGCCCGCACTTCTGATTTCCGTCAGCAGGGAGCGCATGGCTTCTTTCGCATAAGCTGTCGGCACGACGCATTGATGCTGAAAGAAACCACGTCGACCATAGATGCGATTCCAATGCGCAATGGAATCGAGAGGATAAAGAACTTTTTCAAATGGCACGATTTCCGCCGTTGGTTTTGTCGAGGCGCGATACCAGAGATAGGTATTAAACGCCTTCATGGTCGTCGTATTCAAAATGAAGTTTGGTAGCGCCGCGGGGATGGTTAGAAGCTGCTTTGATGCCGGCGCGTTTGAGCGCTTATTCGCTGGAGCGGCAACATGGCGTGCCCGCGTAAAGACACCGCGTCCAAGCTGTTGGCGCGGAGCAAAGCAATCGACCCACGCGACCGTGTACTCCCAGCCGTAAGACTTTTCGGCGAGAACATAGAATTCGTCCAGTGTCGCAAAGCGTATGTTCTCCTGTTCCATCCACAAGCCCGGGACGTTCTTCAGGGCGAAGCGCGCCGACAAGATAAGGCCCGTCAGGCCAAGGCCGCCGATCGTCGCTTTGAAGAGTTCGGCGTTTTCTTGGGGTGAACAGGTCAATACAGTCCCGTCGGAACGCATCAGGCGCAGCGATAAGACGTGATTCCCAAAGCACCCGGCCGCGTGGTGATTTTTTCCATGGACATCATTGGCGATGGCGCCGCCTAAAGTGACGAACTTCGTGCCCGGCGTTGCGGGGAGGAACCATTGGCCCGCACCATTCTGCGACAATCGCGCAAGCGCTAAAATATTGGCAAGCGTCAATCCCGCCTCGGCCTCGACTATTCCATTGGTGGGATCGAACGCGAGCAAATGGTCCAGGCCGCGCATGTCGATGAGGATGTTGTCGGCATTAAGCCCGCTATCGCCGTAAGACCTGCGGCACCCCGAACCCAATAACGATTGATTGCCCCGCGCCGCGAGAATAGGAGGCAGTTCGTCAATGAAAAAGGGACGGGCGATACGTTGCCGAAAACGATGGAGACCTCCCCACGCAAGATAATCGTGTCGCTCGTGAAGATCGCCCATCGGTCGCGCCGTCATTGCGCTCTCGCTAGAAGCGCCAAGAGAACGCAGAGCAGTCCCAGTGCAAGCGACACACGGTCTTTGAGCGCGAAAATCACGACATCGTCGTGCATCTGTCCGCGGCTTGCGATCAGCCAAGCGCGCCCAAGCCAATAGGCAAGGGTCACGCACACCGCCGATAAGAATTCGGGGTGTGCATATCGGCTCACAGGAGACGCTGGATCAACGAGGAACAAGAAAAAAACCAGAAGAGAGCAAAATCCGCTCGCTATGCCCATGGTTTGCAACGTACTGGCATCGTCTGAACGATAGCCACGCCCCGTTAATTCGGAACGGCCTTCTGCACCCACGACTTTGCATTCGCTAAAGCGCTTTACGGTCGCCAAACTGAAGAAGAAGAACATGGAAAACACCAACAGCCATGCCGAGGCCGGCGTTTCCGCGGCCTGAGCGCCGGCAAAAATGCGCAAAGTGAACAGTGTCGCAATGGTGAGAATGTCCAGAATGGGCGCGCGTTTGAGAAAGAGGGAATAAGTTAGCGTGACAATGAGGTAGGTGAGGGCCGTCACAACAAACGAAGCGGGCAATACTGTAAAAAGCATAACCACGGTCAGTGCGATTGTTGGAAGCGCCAAAAATACAAAGCGCATTGGCAATTCTCCTGATGCCAATGGTCGGCTCGCCTTTGAGCGATGCAGGCGATCCGCGCGCAAGTCCATCAAGTCGTTAAAGAGGTATGATCCGGATGCCAGAATACTCAACGCGAGGAAGCCAACGACCACAGCGCTAAATTGATGCATCTCAAACAGATTACCGCTGAGAACGAGCGGCACAAACAAAAGCAGGTTTTTGGCCCACTGCTGCACGCGTAATGCC
This sequence comes from Fidelibacterota bacterium, assembly GCA_947475895.1. Taxonomy (GTDB): domain Bacteria; phylum Pseudomonadota; class Alphaproteobacteria; order Rhodospirillales; family Rhodospirillaceae; genus SHVO01. The sequence continues at coordinate 4,168 of CANJMF010000027.1, read as the reverse complement.
CTAACCCAGGTCGAGAGCGTCGCCGTCGGGGTGTCAAATTCGCCAATAACCGTGACCCCAGACGACAAGCGCTTGCGCAAAGCGAGTCCGCGACCCGCCAAGATCGCCGAGCCGCAATGTTCCCAGATCACAAGATCACGATGTTCGTCGCCAGCGTAGCTAAAATGCGAACCAAGCCGGCCACGGATGAATTCCAATTTCCGCATGCCGGCCAGGTTGGTTCCCCCGGTGCTACCTTGCACAATATCGAATAGGCCAGAAAAGCGTACGGCGAATTGCTGCACCAAGGAATCATCCGAAGCCGAAATCAGCGCGAGAACGCGTTCTTGCGCCTTTTCCCGGCGGAGCCACGTAAGAAGGGCTTCGTTTACCGGCAAACTCGTCATGTCGAGGGTTATCCGCTGTGCCAATTCCCGCTTCAAAGCGGCTTTTCCACGCAGTAGCCAAAATGGCACAAACAAAAGGAGCCACGGTTTTTGACAGATTAGGAGGATGAATTGCTCATGGAGTAGATCTGTACGAAGCAAAGTACCGTCGAGGTCGACGACGATAGGCGCTTCCGCTACGGTGAGACTCTCAATTTCGTTCATTGTCTCAGTTTACCCGAAGCGTTGCTGGCACATGATACGCAAACATCGATATTGTCCCAGATGCCAGATATGCTTGCAACATACGTGAACGCCCCCGGTATAAAGCGCCTTACAGACTGGCGTGGCAAAGGGGCGGCGGCTCTCACAGTTATTCCGGTTGTCTTTTTAGGCCTCGCCATTGTCGGGGCTGTCCGCTGGTTTTCGCCCGTCCCCCACTGGGATATGTGGGACGATTATGCCTCAGCGTATCTTCATGTGCTCGATGGCCACCCGGCCGCATTTTTTTTCGCTCAGGCGAATGAGCATCGTGTTGTCATTTCGAAGCTTTTGTTTTGGTTGGACTTGAGTTTTTTTGGCGGAGAATCGCGCCTCCTCATTCCAGCCAACGTTGCTCTTATGACATTGCAGTGGGTGGCCTTGAGCGTCATTGCGAAACGGCTCCTGCGCGGCAGCGGTAATCTTTGGATTATTGCGTCATGTGTGTTGGCCGCTCCTGCGCTCTCATGGCTGCAGGAAGCAAACATCACGTGGGGTTATCAAAGCCAATTCTTTCTGGCGTATCTATTCCCGCTGTTAGCGTTTGCATGCATCGCGTTGTCGGTAGATACCCAAAAGCCGACGCTTTGGTTCCTCGTCTCACTCGGATTCGGACTCGCATCCTTCGGTACGATGGCGAACGGCGTCGCGACGATGCCGCTGATGCTGGTTCTCTTGTTTCTTCTTGGCGCTCAGTCTCGCTTGCGGATCGCGAGCATTTGTATCATCGGAGCATTAGCGGCGATCGCCTGGTTTCATCATTTCTTCCTCATTCCTCACGATAGACCCAACGTCGCTCAGTTCTTTCAATTTGTATTTTCATTTTTCGGCGCGCCTTTTGCCATTATCTTCAAGCACCGCACCTACATCGAAGGTATGGGTATTTTGTTTGTCGTTGCTTCCGTTGCCTTGGCGTCGTGGTGGTATCGACACAGAAAAAAAGCCGACCCGATGTTCGCCGCCGTCCTAATATTTATTACTTTTATTGGCGGCACGGCCGCGATGATTGCCTTTGGCCGAGCAGGTATGGGCGCCAATGCCTCAATTACTTCGAGGTACACGACGCCTGCGCTCGTGGGATGGTGCGCTTTAGCGCTTCTCTTCGTCTATTTGTTTAGATCATCGCTTCGGGCGAAATTCATCTGTGCCACGGCAGGAATATTCGTGGCGTTATTCTTGTCGCAGGAACAGTTGAAGGTCTTCGATGACACGGGCCCTGCAACGGCTGAAAAGCGAATGTTCGCCGGCTTGGCGCTGACAATGGGAATTATCGATCCGATTGCTGTTCAAAACGTCTATCCAATGACCGCGCCCGGAGAGATACAAAATATGAAGGCTAAAAGAGATCGCCTCGCCGAGGCGCGCATTTCGATTTTTGGCGATTCGGCGTTCACAGACGCAGTCGCGAAAATCGGCAATACCTCTGCTACGGAGTTCCATCCGTGCGACGGCAAAATTGAACACGTAGAATCTGTTGCCGTAGACGAGCGGTATAGTCGTCTTTCGGGGTGGGCTTTTGATAGATCGGTCAGGCCGCGGCGCATTCCGCGGTTCATCTATTTCAGCGCCGACGGACTAATTGTGGGCGTCGGCGTCACCGGCTTTCCGCGTCGCGATCTGCCTGGGCTTCAAAGCTACCGTCGCCGCAACTCCGGCTTTGATGGGTACGCTATGGTTCCCGCGGGAACGCCCTTATCTCTAGTCTGCTTCGAATAAGGGCCGAATGAGCCGGTCATTCGAACGCGCGTGACGCTTTTTACTTCGAGGAATTGAGGATAAGCATGTCGCCTCCGTCGGTGGCTTCAATGCCATAAAGCGTTTGAAGAGCAAACAAAACGGCATCCGTGTCACCGGCCGTGAAGGCGCCGCTCAGCGGCAATTCAGCCAAACGAGAATCCGTCAGCACCAGACGCTTGGGCGCAAAACGGTTGATCGAAAATAATACGTCCCGCACCGACTTTCCCTCAAAATACAATCTGCGTGATTGCCAAGCTGAAACCTTATGGGCGGCAAGAGCCAATCGCGCCGGAGGTCCTTGTTCCGGAAACAGATAAACATCGTTCGCTTCGAGTGCCGTGATGCCATTGGCTTCGGAATGGCTATCGCTGACGTTCACGTGTCCGTCGACGACAGCCACCTGAATGCTGCTCCTAGGAGAATCGTGTTCCACGTCGAATTTGGTGCCGGTTACGACGATGGTTCGCGCGCCAGCAACCACGACGAAGGGGCGCTTAGTATTGTGCTGAACTTCAAAGAACGCCTGGCCACGCTCGAGAAAGATTTGACGCTGAGCTTTGGTAAACGCCACGCGCACATTCGAGTCAGCGTTGACGGTTACTTTCGATCCATCGGGTAAAACGAAGCTCGAGATCTCGCCAATTGCCGTCAGGGCACTGTCGCCGTTGTGCAACGGGATTGCGCCATTTAATGGCGGAGCGCGATCTGAAAACAAGGCGATGCCTACAACAACAAAAACGAGCGCTATGACGGCGGGAGCCAGCTTGCGCGTTAACCCGCTGAATGGATTGGCCGTGATTCCGAATAAGCGCGCGATCCAATGACTGCGAGATGCCCGCGCGCTTTCATTCTTCAGGGCCCAGAGCGCATTGTGTGCTTCGTCGCTCGTCTCGAGTTTATCGGCCACGGACCAAACTAAACGCGCCATCGTAAAATCCGCTTGGCGTTGGCTGTCGCCTGCAAGCCAATTCTCGAGCGCGGTCTGTAACTCAGGAGACCAGGAGCCCGCGTTCATGCGGGCGATCCACTCGGAGGCTGTAGTTGGATTATCGTCTGTCATGTGCAGCTCATCGATATGCGGTTTAAAAAATTACGCTGCCGAGAACTGAGTTCATATGTTCCAACGCACGAGCGATTTCCCGCTCAACTGTCCGAACTGATATTCCGAGTTCGCTTGCAATTTTGACGTAGGTCTTATGCTCAAGGTGGTACATAAGGAAAACCTTTCGTGTGGATGGCCGCAGTTTCTTAAGCTCTCTCTCCATTAACCGGAGAGCCTCCATCCAGTAAAAGTCGTCCTCCACCTCTCCACTACGCAGGCTTTCGGTAGAATCCGACAGTTCGGTGTGTAAATCGCGCCGGCGCACCTGGTCGCGGCGCCGTTTGTCGCGCGCAACATTCAAAGCCGTCGTAAAGACGTACCCTCGAATGTCCTCGCGTAAACCGCTGCGCTGGGCCCTCAACCACACTTTCAGGAAGGTTTCTTGGAGACAATCGTCAACGTCTGCAATGTTTCTCAGGTGTTTTGCCAAGAAACGCCGCAGGTCATTTTCGTATAGGAGGATGATTTCCTCCAGGCGCACTGGCCCGCTTCCTACGTCGCTACTGCTCATTCCAACCTGACGGCGTCCCCCCGAGATGACCGACCGCACGCCGGTGACCTGACCGATTTTCTGTACCAGTCGAGATGTTAGTCTACTGCATGACTTTGCTTTGTTCGAGTGGTGTTGGAATCGGGCTATAGGCCACCGGCGCCGGTGGCCTATAGCCGAGCGCTGAATGGGGCCGCTTGGTGTTGTAGTGCT
>CANJMF010000026.1 GCA_947475895.1 Fidelibacterota bacterium | reverse complement strand
GACAAGGCAAGGGCCTTGCCCACATCTCCACAGGCCCAGCAGCAACAGCAAGTAGGCTTCATCATGGATAGGGTTTTGGCAGCGTGATCAACAACCGGAATACACCTTAACTTCGCTGCCAACCTGTCCGAAGAAGCGGGACCAGCTCAAGGGGTTGTTTTACTTTTTTTAAGTGACTGATCGCGCGTGCGAAAACGCCTCAGGAGGGGTCGCTCCATGGGGTTGTTTCTGTAACTGCGTCATTCTTGGCCGAGAAAGCTCTTTACTTCGCTCACGGCGTCTTTGAGGCCGATGCGCAAATACGGGATGTCCGGCGGGAACGCCGTCTTCAATCGCGACGGCATCATGGGGTCCATGAGCACGAAGATTCCCCGGTCGGTATTGCGCCGGATCAAGCGCCCGAACGCTTGCTTTAAACGCAGCCGCGTCACGGCGTCGTCGTAACCTTTTTTCCCAAAGAAGGCGCGCCGCGCCTTGTGCAAAATATCCGGACGCGGCCACGGCACGCGGTCGAACACCACAAGCCGCAAAGAACTCCCAGGCACGTCGACGCCTTCGCGCACCGCATCGGTGCCAAGCAAACACGAGTTCTCTTCCGCGCGGAAGATGTCCACCAAGGTCGAGATGTCCATGGCATCCACATGCTGCGCATACAACGGCAAACCCGCCGCATCGAGCGGCGCGGCAATGCGGCTGTGCACTTCGCGCAAACGCGAAATGGCTGTGAACAATCCGAGCGCGCCGCCGTTGGCCGCCAGGAACAACTCGCGGTACGCCGCCGCCACTTGCGCCAAGTCGTCTTTGCGCACGTCGGTGACGACAATGACCTTGGTGCGATTCACATAATCGAATGGTGACGGCATCGACGTGCGCATCACCTTCTGCGTCAGGTGCGAAGCGCCTACGCGCTGTTGCGCATTCTGCCAATCGGTCTCTGGGTCTTCCTCGCCGTTCAACAGCGTCGCCGACGTGACTGCGATGCCGTGGGCATGATCCGCGAGCGCGCGTGCAAACGGCAGCGTCGGGTCCAGCCAATGGCGATGCAAGCCCACGTCGATATCGTGATCGCCCGCGCGCTCGATGCTGAACCAATCCACGAACTCGGCCGGTGTCGCGGTGCTCAACGCATTCAACATGCTGCGCCACGCCGCCACTTGCATCACGCCGCGCCGCTCCAGTGCCCGCATCAAGCCTTCAATGCGGATCTTCGCGTTCGTTTCGATCTCCGCCGCCTGCGTATCCAGCTTGCGTTGAAATCCCGTCACCAATTGGCGCAGCGGATTTTCCAGCCGCGCCAAGTTCGCTTCCAACGTAACGGCTGCTGCCTGCAAACCGTCGATAGGTGCGGCTGTTTCTGCTTCCAGTGAATAGGGCGACGACGAGTCCGTGCGCGCCAACACTTGGCTTCGCACCAACGCGAGGAATTTCTCCGTAAGGCCTTGCGGCTCGCCGTCCTTCACGCGGTTGCGCCAGCCTTGCCCCGGCAAGGTGCGCGCACCCGCCAGCACTTCCTCCAGCGCGATGTTCAGTCCGCTGTCTTCCGTGCCCAGCGCAATCAAATCTTCCGCGCGCCGCTTCAATCCCCGCGCGCGGCTTTTGGTCGCGTTGCCTTCAGCGCCCAGTAGCCAGCGCCGCAGATCGGCGGTCTCAAGTCCGCTCAGTTGCGCCGAAAACGCCGAGTCCGCCGCCTCGAAAATGTGATGGCCTTCGTCGAACACATACCGTGTCGGCCTGACACCATCATCCAAACCACCCAGGGCTGCCTGCGCCATGACCAGCGCATGATTCGCGACCACGATGTCCGCGTAACGCGCGCGCCGTACCGTGCGCTCGATGAAGCACTTCTGATACTGCGAGCACGCCGCGTAAATGCATTCGCCGCGCCGGTCGGCCAAACCCAAGGTGCGCTCGCGGCCCAGAATTTCCGGCAACCATCCCGGCAGATCGCCCCCGACCATATCGCCGTTGCGCGTGGAGCCGGCCCACCGCGCCAGCAGTCCCAGGGACACCGCATCGCCCGGCTGCACCTGCAAGCGGTTCACCGCTTCTTCGTAGTTCAGCAGACACAGATAGTTCTCGCGGCCTTTGCGGATCACGACCCGTCGTTTCTTTTGATCCGGGTCAGGATGCAGGCGGTCTAATTCCTGATCCAACTGGCGCTGCAAATTGCGCGTGAACGTCGAGATCCACACCGCACCTTCGTTCTTCTCCGCCCACACGCTCGCGGGCGCCACGTAGCCCAGCGTCTTACCGATGCCCGTGCCGGCTTCCGCCAGCACCAACACCGGTTGATCGGGCGTTTCACGCGGCTGAAACGCGCCCATCACCGCGCGGGCATAGGCGCGCTGCCCTTCGCGGCGCTCGGCCGTGTCGCCCAGCAACTCAACAAGGCGTGCGTCGGTTTCCGCTTCCGCAATCGGCTGACTGCCGGGCGGCATGGGCGGCGCACGGTCTTGCCATTCCGGCAAATGCATCCACACGCGCAAGCCCGCAGCGGGTCCATATCCCTTCGCCGTATGCGGATCGCCGCCGAGCGCTGCCAATACGCTCGCCCCCCACAACCATCCGCCACGCGCCATAGCAGCGGCGATTCCGGCCATCGCTTTGGCCTCGAGGTCGTGCAGGTTCAGCAGTTCCGTCAGCAGTGTCTTCGCCGCCAACGCCAACGTCAGCGGACGGTCGTCGAGTTTCGCGGGGACTTCTAATTTCAGTGCGTCGGCCAATCCTTGCACGGTCGGCAAACAAAACGTCGCGGGCCGCACGAAGGCGAACAACTCCAAAAGATCGTGGGCCGGAAAGCGCTCGACCTTGAGTCGCGCGGCCGTCGCCGGACCGTGACACACAATCGGCTTCATGTTGGCGACGCGTTGGCCTGTGACGGCCACGGGCTTCACGGCAATTTCGCCGCTGGAATCGAGCACGGCCGCCAACGTCCAGTCAGCCACGACGATGGGAACATCGGGCAAAACGACCCGGCGCGTTACCGGCGAAAGGGTGGTGGTTTCGGTCATAGCCGTTTCAAGCTCTACCGGCAGACCGGATGAGACGCAAGGAACCGGTTAGGCAATCGCGGAGATATCCACAATCACCCCTTCGTGCGGTTGTAGCCGCAAAAGATCGCCCGCGATTTTGCCCTTCCAACCGTGAACGGTCGAAAACAAAAGCTCGCCCGGACCAGGCAACGGCGTGTAGATCAGGGTGGTTCCGAGATTTAGGGCAATGAACAATCGCCGCTCGGCATGGACACGTTCATACACCAGCACATCGTCGCGATGCTCCACGGTTCCGTAGTCGCCCGTACTCAACGCCGGCTCGCGCCGACGTAGCGCAATCAGATCGCGATATAAATCCAGCAGACTGCCGGGCTTGCCGTCCAACGTTTGAACATTCAATTCTGAGACATTGTCATGCAGCGGCAGCCACGGTTTTCCCGCCGTGAAGCCGCCGTTGGGCTCCGACGCCCACGGCATCGGTGTGCGCACAGGATCGCGCCCCAAGCCAAAGCCCGGCACGCGGATCTCCCACGGGTCCTGAACCTGCGCTGGCGGAATGTTTACGTCCGCCAACCCAAGCTCATCGCCGTAGTACAGCGTCGGCGTGCCACGCAAGGTCAGCAGCAGCATAGCGGCTAAAGGCGCAGCCTTAATCCCGAAGCGGCTCGCCACACGTGAGCGGTCGTGATTGCCCAGTACCCAATTGGGCCATCCGTTACGCGGCAGCAGCTGTTCGTAACGCCAAATGAGATCGGCAAGGTGGGCGGCATTCCACGGCGCGCCGATGAGGTGGAAATTAAACGGCAAATGCACGCCGTCGTAATAGCGCATCAGCTTTTCAAGCGGCAGGTACGCTTCGCCTATGAGAACGCGGTCGTCATAGGATTCGCAAATGCGCCGAAATTCTCCCAGCACATCGCGTACTTCCCGTTGGTCGGTTTGATGCGTGCGCTCAAACTGTTCGCGCGGCGGCAGTCCTTCGTGGAAGTCTGGATTAAGCGGATTGTCGCGAAGGCCTTCATCCTCGAATAAATGATGGATCGTATCGAGACGGAAACCGTCCACACCTTTGTCGAGCCAGAAGCGCAGCGCGTTTCCCATGGCCGCGCGCACATCGGAATTGCGCCAATTGAGATCGGGCTGCTGTGGCAAATACGCGTGATAATAGTACTGGCCGGACGCTTCATCGAACGTCCACGCAGACCCGCCGAATTCGCTCATCCAATTGTTCGGCGGGCTTCCATCTTTGCCGTCGCGCCAAATATACCAATCGCGTTTCAGGCTATCGCGTGATGACCGGCTTTCCAAAAACCAGGGATGCTGCTCGGACGTGTGATTCGGCACAAAGTCCATAATCAGCTTCAGGCCACGCTGATGCGCAGCATCAAGCAAGGCGTCGAAGTCCGCCATGCCGCCGAAGATCGGATCGATGCCCGTGTAATCACTGACATCGTAGCCGAAATCCGCCATGGGCGAGGGGTTGATGGGCGAAATCCAAATCGCGTCGACACCAAGCGTCACAACATAGTCGAGGCGTGCAGTAATGCCGGCCAAATCGCCGATGCCATCGCCGTTGGAGTCCTGAAAGGATCGCGGATAAATTTGATAAATAATACCGCGCTGCCACCAGGCAGCTTCAGTCGGCATGCGGTTTCCGTGATTGTGGCGACGGGTGAAGATGCGCGGCGGAAAAAGCATCGATGGCTTCGAACCAGGGACCACGCACAGAGTCGCTTTCATGAAACAGCTCGTGTTTTCCGCCGGGGAAAGCGACCAATTGGCAGTGCGGCAAGTATTTCGCCGCGCGGCGATGGGCGCTCGGATTTACAAAAAGTTCGCGTTGCGCGCTTCCCAGTAAAATGGGCGTCATGATTCGGCGCAGCACAGCGGGGTTACGCAAGCGTGTCGTTAAAGCGAACGCCGCGTCGATCCAGCCAAAGGTCGGACCATCGACGCGTAACTGCGGGTCGAATGTGAACCACTCACGTTGAAGGAGACAGCGCTCGGCGTCCGTCGAAGCGCGGCTGTTTGCGGCGCACAGGTTCTCGCGGGCTTTCCACGGACCGGCGCCGGGAATGAAATGGTTGGCAAAGCCCAGCTTCGTCATCATACGCGCATACATGCGCGCGAGTAGGTGAACGATCGGCGGCAGCGGCAATCCCAGCATGGGCGCCGACAGCACGGCCGCATCGACGATGCCGGGCGTCAGCGACAGGCACAACAGCGCGATCGCACCGCCCATGGAGTGGGCCACCAGCAAGCGAGGTTTTCCGGCAGGCGTCCTTGCTTCAATGAATTTCGCGAGTGTATCGGCGTCGCGCTCATACTCGCGCGCACGCGGCCGTGTTGGGTTTTCCGTCCAGCGATCCGAAGCGCCCTGACCCTGCCAATCGAGGCACCACACATCGAAGTTGCGCGCGGCAAAATCGCGCGCTGTCTCAAAATACTTTTCAATGAACTCGGCAAAGCCTCCCACGAGCACGCAGGTCTTGTCGGCATCCGGATTGGGAAAATGGCCCCAGCGCAATGAGGCGCCGGATTCGGTGACGAAGGTGCCCCATTGGAATCCCGGCGGCTCCCGAAATCGGGCAGCCAGCGAAGGTGGGGTGCGCTCTGGTGGGACGGCTGTGTCCATGGGCATCGACTATACGTATAAGTATGGCTCTAGATTGCGACAGATCGGCGAAATCGCCCCGTATTTAACGCTTCGCCCGCCCGCCTGTCACCCTTGACCCACACCTAATTCGCACCGTAAGTCCTTGTTCCATGACCGATCTTTCAGCACTTGCCCGTCAATCCAATGCTTGGCCTCTGGCTGAGGCCCGCGGCCTATGGGACGAGCGTCTAAAAGCCGCGGTCCCAGCCAAGGGTTATGTGCTGTTTCAAACCGGCTATGGCCCCTCGGGTTTGCCGCACATCGGCACATTCGGCGAAGTCGTGCGCACGTCCATGGTCCGGCACGCCTTCGAGACATTGATGCCCGGTGTGCCGACAAAGCTGTTCACCTTCTCCGATGATATGGATGGCCTGCGTAAGGTGCCCGACAACGTCCCGAATAAGGAGTTGATCGAGCCGCACCTTGGCAAGCCGCTGACCAGCATTCCGGATCCCTTCGGCACGCACGACAGCTTCGGTTCTCATAATAACGGCCGCTTGCGCGCCTTCCTGGATTCCTTCGGCTTCCAGTATGAGTTCAAGAGCGCTACCGATTGCTACAAGTCCGGCATGTTCGACCAAGCGCTCCTGCGCGTGCTGGAAAAGTACGATGAAGTCATCGACGTCGTTTTACCGACACTTGGCCCGGAACGCCGCGCCACCTATTCGCCGTTTCTGCCGGTCAGCCCCAAGACGGGCGTTGTGCTGCAAGTCCCAGTGATTGCGCGCGATCTGGCCGCGGGAACGATCACTTATAAAGACGAGGACGGCAGCGACGTCACGACGCTGGTCACCGGCGGCCATTGCAAACTTCAATGGAAGTGCGACTGGGCCATGCGCTGGTATGCGCTCGACGTTGACTATGAAATGTCCGGCAAGGACCTGATCGATTCCGTCAAACTCTCAAGCCGCATTTGCCGTATCCTTGGCGGCACGCCGCCAATGAACCTGACATACGAATTATTCCTCGACGAGGAAGGTCAGAAGATCTCGAAATCTAAAGGCAACGGCTTATCGGTGGACGACTGGCTGAAATACGCGCCACCCGAAAGCCTGTCGCTGTTCATGTATCAAAAGCCCAAGACGGCGAAGCGGCTGTTCTTCGATGTGATTCCGAAGACGGTCGATGAGTACTTGGACTTCGTCACCAAATTCCCCGCCGAAACCGACGACGCGAAGCTGAACAATCCGGCGTGGCACATCCATGCAGGCAAGCCGCCGGTGGATACACTGCATGTCAGCTTCGGGATTCTGTTGAATCTTGTCAGTGTCTGTCACACCGATAATCCGTCGGTGTTGTGGCACTACATTTCGCGCTTTGTGCCAGGGGCCACGCCCCAAAGTGCGCCCTTGCTCGACCGGCTCGTGAAACACGCCATCGCCTACTACAACGACTTCGTGAAGCCGGCGAAGAAGTTCCGGAAAGCGACAGCGGCCGAGTTACCCGCATTCCAGGAGCTTCACACCGCACTTGTGAATTTTGCCGGCGACCCGACGCCCGAGGCGTTACAAACGGCCGTCTATGAGGTTGGCAAGAATCACCCCAGCGTATTCCCCGGTCTGCGCGACTGGTTCAAGGCGCTTTATGAGGTTTTATTGGGCCAAGAGCAGGGCCCGCGCATGGGGTCTTTCATCGCGCTCTACGGGGTCAAAGACAGCATAATCCTGCTGGGAAAGGCCATCGCCGGTGATGACTTGGCGTAGGGAGATCATGCGTAGTTAGGGGCTAGGTTCCCAGAACAATTCGCGGCAGAATGTGTTCTGGTGTCATGATGTTCTTCATCTTTACCGCGATGGCGGCCGATGCCTTAAGGGCCCTTCGGCCATGACGTTCTACTGGACCAATATGCTTTGGTTCGCGGGCATATTGCCTGTCCTGATTCTCGTCTACATCCTTCTGTTGCGCCGAAAAAATAAAGCGGCTTTGCGCTTTGCCAGCCTTGGCATTGTCAAAGAAGCGCTGACGCCAGGTCGGCGCATTCGCCGGCATGTGCCTCCCGTCCTCATGTTTCTGTCGCTGGCCACCTTGGTATTTGCGATGGCGCGTCCCGCCGCCATTGTGACGCTGCCGTCGCATCAAGCCATTATCATGTTGAGCATGGATGTGTCGGGCAGCATGCGCGCGGGCGATATCAATCCGACCCGCATCACTGCGGCGCAGGCTGCCGCAAAGGATTTCGTGGCCGACCAGCCCGATACGGCGAAAGTGGGTATTGTCGCGTTTTCGTCATCGGCCATGATCGTGCAGGCTCCGACCACGGATCATGAAGCGCTGAACAATGCGATTGATCGGTTGCGCGTCGACCGCTTCACGGCGGTGGGCAGCGGCTTAATGATGGCGTTGAAGGCGATCTTTCCCAACCTGCAAACCGACTTCTTTGGCGGGCGGATTTATGGCCAGCGCCGCAGCGAACTTGGCGGCGCTCCGCTGGGCGAGGCGAAGACCGAGGAGGAGCAACAAATTCAAGCCCCGGTCGCGCCGGGTTCTTATAAGAACGCTGTTGTCGTGCTGATGTCGGATGGCCAAACCAACATCGGCTTCGACCCAATCGAAGCCGCGCGTGTCGCCGCTAACCGCGGGGTGCGGGTGTTTACGGTGGGCTTTGGGTCCGACCAGGGTGGCAACGTGGATTTCGAAGGCCGCATGGTGCATGTGCGTCTTGACGAGGAGACGCTGAAGGAAATCGCCGACATCACGCGCGGCAGTTACTACCGCGCCGGCAGCGAAAGCGAGCTGAAGAAAATCTACAAAACACTCAGCGCGCAATTTGTCATGGAGCGCGAGAAGACCGAGATCACCGCGATTTTTGCGGCTGCGGCGGCGTTATTCGCGCTGCTCGCGGGCTTCTTCTCGGTGCTCTGGTTCGGGCGCGCGATTTAGCGAAACGCAAAGCCGATTCCGCTGCCGCCGGAATAGAAGTGATCGTCCGGCACGTCCTGCACAAATAAGAATTTACGATCTGTCTCAGTCGCAAACTGCAGGAGCTTATCGGTGACGTGTGCGTTATCGCCGAGGATTACACTGCCATCATGAAAAAGCGGCGCGAGGGTGGTGTACTCGTTGTATTCGTAGTCGGCGCTGTGATCGCTGTCGTTGATGAGAATGTCGACGGCATCAGTCAACGTCTTTAGCGTGGCGATTGAATCGCCATAAGCGATTTTTCCAAACGGTGCGTAAGGGCCGCCCAGCAGGTAGCCAGCGTTGGGATTGATATCGGTGCCCAGATAGCGGCCAGGGTGACCCTCGGCGGCATTGCGCTTGAGCGCTGCGCAGAGCAGCACCGCACCAAGGCCTTTGTCCAAACCGGTCTCGATAACCAATTTGGGTTTAAGGGCCCGCACGACCGCATACCATCCGAGGCGGCGTCCCCAGCGCGGCACGGCGTCGGCGATGGCGGCGCGGCCCACCGGCAGCGCTGCGATTGTGCTCATAACATGGGCCTTGAGCGCCTCGTCCGCGTTGGGCTCGGCCATCCAAGCGCGCACGTGCTTCAAGGGTTGCTTCGTCACCAGCGCAATGGCCGCCGCCATGTGCCCTTCGTTGCGCGCGGTCAGGTCGTAAGACCAATTGGTGATTTCATTCGAGGCGAAGAGCCACGCGGTCGCGCGCCGCACAAGACTTGCGACCGGACGGAAGCTGTAAGTGGTGCGCTTAGACAGGCGCAAGATTCGCGCTTGGGTGAGGGCATCGCGGCTGCTTTCGGGTTGCGCGGCTGCCGCGCACAGGTTGTCCAAGGATTGGCGCGCTGACCCGGAAGGAAGAGTCACGCGTGCTTGGATGTTCACGCCTTCGGCCGGGCAATCGTAAACGACTCGTACGACTCCGTCTTGTCCATCTACCTGTAAGCGAACCGCGTTCTCTTTGTTGTCGATCTCGAAACCACGCATGTCGCTTAAGCCGCCACCGCCGCGTCGAACAATTCGTCTTCCATATCCATGATTGAAGCGCCGCCCGCCATGAGCGAACCCAAAAGCGCGCTGACTTGCGGCATCAGCTTTTGCATATAGAAGTTGGCGGTCTTGATCTTACCCTTATAGAACCCCGTCGGATCGTCGTTGAGCTTGGTGTAGGCCAGCTTAGCCATCTTTGCCCACATGTAGCCGACCGACACATAGCTCAGAATTTTGAGGAGATCGGTTGCCGCTGCGCCGGCTTCGTTGGGATTGCTCATGCCCTTTTGCGCGACCTGACCGACGGCGGCTTGCAGGCTGCCGAAGCCTTGAGCAAGTGTCGTGACGATTTCTTCCATTTGCGGATCGGTGATGTTTTGCTCGATGAACTCCTGCACCGGATGGAAGAAGGCGCGCATGTAGCGGCCGTAATGCTGCGTCATTTTGCGGCCGACGAGATCGAGCGCCTGGATGCCGTTGGTGCCCTCGTAAATTTGCGTGATGCGGGCATCGCGCACGTATTGCTCCATGCCGTGCTCGCGGATGTAGCCGTGCCCGCCGAAAATCTGCACGCCGATGTTCGCGCAATCGAAGCCGATATCGGTACCGAAGGCTTTGATGACCGGCGTCAGGAATTGAATGAGATCGTCGTGGCGCGTGCGTTCTTCCTCGGTCGCGGCTTTTTCGGCCATGTCCTGGCTCATGGCCACCCAAATAGTGAGGGCGCGCATGCCCTCTGTGAGAGACTTCATTGTGAGGAGGTTCTTGCGCACGTCCGGATGAACGATCAGCGGATCGGCCGGCTTCTCGGGGTGTACGGCGCCTTTAAGGCCGCGGCCCTGCAGGCGTTCACGCGCGTAGAGCAATGCGCCTTGATATGAGACTTCCGAGAGACCAAGGCCTTGCAAGCCCACGCCGAGGCGCGCGGTGTTCATCATCGCGAACATGCCGCGCATGCCTTTGTTCTTCTCGCCCACCAGCCATCCTCGTGCGCCGTCGAAGTTCATGACGCAGGTGGCCGAGGCTTTGATTCCCATTTTGTGCTCGATGGCGCCGCAGGCCGCGCCATTGCGGGCCCCCGGCGTGCCGTCGGGCTTAGGCAGGAATTTGGGGCAGATGAAAAGGCTGATGCCTTTGATGCCTGCGGGTGAGTCCGGCATGCGCGCCAGTACAAGGTGAACAATGTTTTCAGTAAGATCGTGCTCGCCGGCGGAGATGAAAATCTTTGTACCAGTGATGGCATAGCTGCCGTCGGCTTGCGGTTCGGCTTTGGTGCGCACGAGGCCCAAGTCCGTGCCGCACTGCGGCTCGGTCAAGCACATCGTGCCGCTCCAGGTGCCGTCGATGAACTTCGGCAGATAGGCCTGTTTTTGCTCGTCGGTGCCGTAGAGCTTCAATGCGTTGTAAGCGCCGTGGGTCAGGCCGGGATACATGCCAAAAGCCATGTTCGCCGAGCAGATCATTTCCTCGACCAGCGCGTTGACCGATTTGGGCGCACCTTGGCCGCCGTAATCCGGATCGCCGTTCAAGCCCGTCCAGCCGCCGGCGATAAATTGCGCGTAAGCTTCCTTGAAGCCTTTCGGCGTGCGTACGACGCCGTTTTCAAAGTGGCATCCTTCCTCGTCGCCGGAGCGGTTGAGCGGGAAGAGCACTTCGGCCGAGAGTTTGCCGGCTTCCTCCAAGATCGCGTCCACCGTATCGCCGGAGAAATCGCTGTAGCCCGGCAGGTTTTGCAGATCGTCGCCGCCGAACAACTCATGATAGACGAACCGCATGTCGCGCAGGGGAGGGGTGTAGGTTGCCATGACTGTTGGTCCTTCTTTCTAAATTCCGCTGCGCTCAATGCGCGTCAATGTGATGTCAAAAAGGCTGTGCCATACGCCGCGCGCATCGCGCGCCATGGGAAGAATGACGACTTGCTCACCGTCGTGGGCGGCATCGTTCGCGGCTTCCGCGCGCTTCTCCGAAGAAATCATCGGATCGTCGGCAAACCACATTTGGATTTTGAGGTCTTTGAATCCGGGCGCAGTCACAACCCAATGTATTTGCGCGGGCAGCGGCTGGTGCGGATAAGGGCCGGGGCGAATGGTATCGAAGCAGTAACGGCCGTTGGTATCTGTGCGCATGGCGCCATGGAGGCGCGGCTTTGTGCGCGCGCCAAGTCTCATTTCGTCTACCGTGTAACGGCCCATCCAGTCGGCGTGATAGACAAAAATCGACACACCGCGCACGTGCGTTAATCCGTCTGTGACAAGGCCACGAATGACGATCCATTCGCCGGGTTCTTCCTCATCCGTGATGGAGAGCGATGGGTCGGACCTCTCCGGTGCAATGAACCGGACGTTCGCGAACGGATTGAACGTCTGGTCGGCCGCGAACACCGCTCGCGACAACGGGATTAACGGCAAACAGGCAATGAATGAGCGCCGTGTAACCAACGTGTTCCTACTAATTCCTGAGCGGTTTTCCGGTGTCGAGCATGTGTTCGATCCGCGCGAGGGTGTTGTTGTTTTTCACCAACTCCATGAACGCCGCGCGTTCGAGCTTCATCAGATCTTTTTCGCTGACGGTGTCGACGAAATCCGTATCTCCACCCGTCAGTACATTGGCGAGGGCCAGCGACACAGTTTGATCGTGCGGCGTGACTTTGCCCTGCAACGTCATTCCTTCAAGCGCCACCTTCAATGCGGCGATGCCATTTCGTCCCGGCAGCGATACCACCTGTTCCTTCGGCGGTGCGTAATTCTCGGCGAGCTTGAGCGCTTTTGCTTTCGCATCGGCAAGCAACCGGTCGCGGTTCATGCTAATGGCGTCATCCTTGCGCAGGATTCCCATTTCCTTAGCTTCAAACGCCGACTTGGCTACCTGCGCGGTGCCAATTAACTCAAAAGCGCGCGCCACGGCCGGGATCGGGCCTTTCGGCAAACGTGGGTCGTTCTTCAGGCGCAGCAACATTTCCTTGCAGCCGCCCCAACCCGGAATCACGCCGACGCCGACCTCGACAAGGCCGGTGTAGGTTTCGGCGTGCGCTTGAATGGCGTCTGAGTGTAGGAGGATTTCGCAGCCGCCGCCCAAAGCCATGCCGAGTGGCGCGGAAACGACAGGGAACGGCGCGAACTTCAAATTGGCATAGGTCTTCTGGCCGTCTTCGATCTGGCTTTCCAGTTCGCTCCACACCGCGATGTTGGCGGCGAACAGGACAAGGCCGATGTTGGCGCCTACTGAGAAGTTGGGGCCTTCGTTGTGAACGACGAGCGCTTTCCACTTCTTTTCTTTGTCATTCTTAAAAAGCTTCAGTACCTCTTTGTGGCCAGCCATCGTCATGGGATCGAGACTGTTGGCGCGCGAGGTGAACTCGAAGCACAGTACGCCGTCGCCAATATCCCAAACCTTCGCGGAAGGATTTTTGATGATTGGCTTTCCGGCGCGTTTGATGTCCGACAGTTTCAACACGCCCGGTGCGCGCACCACATCGGTGTACTCGCCTTTGGTCGTGAGGAATTGCAACTTGCCGTTTTCGGTACGGTAGAAGCCGCCCTTGTCGGCGGCGAGCTTTAACATCGGCGGTACAGCGATCTTGTTCGCGGCCAGTTTGTCGGCGAACCATTTCGCGCCCATCTGATCGATGAGCTCAAACGGACCAACGCCCCAGCCGTAGCCGTCCTTCATTGCCTCATCGACGTCATAGAGTGTGTCGGCGATCTCGGGCACCAGCGACGCCGCATAGGTCAATCCCTGACTTGCAAGGCGCCACGCGTACTGACCGCCCTTGTCGGGATGTTCAGTCACGGCCTTCAGGCCGCCCTTCTTGCCGGCGTTGACACTTTCCAGTTGCGACTTTACCGAAGGAGCGTATTCGGCGGTTTTTAGGTTGATGCTTTCTTTGATTTTCGCATCGCCGTCTTTTTTGATTCGGTAGAACCCGCTGATCCCTTTGCGGCCCACCCACTTGTTCGCAAGCATGGTGGTGACCACGGCGGGCTGCCCGTAAATGGTTTGAAAGGTATCGGTCGGCGGCAGCAAGTCGTGCATGGATTTCGAGACGTGCGGCATGAGGTCGAGGCCGACAAGATCCATCAATCCGAAGAATCCCGTCTTTGGAATACCGAAGGGCCGAGAGCCCACAGCATCCGCTTCCTCAACCGTCAGGCCGAGGTTCAGCGCTTCTACAAGGCCGAGCTGCAGCCAATAGGTGCCGATGCGATTGGCGATGAAGCCGGGCGTGTCCTTGCAGATGACGACGCCTTTGCCTAAGCGCACGTCGCAAAACTCGCGCATGGTTTTGACGGCATCGGGGCGGGTCTTGCTGGACGCCACGATTTCAAGCAAGCGCATGTAGCGCGGCGGATTGAAGAAATGCGTGATGAGAAAGTCCGGAACCATATCGGCCGGCATATTGGCTTCGAGTTCTTTCAGAGGAATCGTCGAGGTGTTCGACGAAACGATGGAACCCTTCTTTCGGTGCTCGTTGATCTTGTTATAGAGCGTCTGCTTGATATCCAGACGTTCGATCACGGCTTCGACGATCCAGTCACATTCACCGAGCAATTTCATATCGTCTTCGGTGTTGCCGGGCGTGATCATCTGCGCGTTGCGCTTCGACATGAATGGCGCGGGATCGGTTTTGAGCATTTTCGCCACCGCACCCTCAGCAATGGCGTTGCGGTTGGTGGCGTCCTTCGGGACGATGTCGAGCAGGACGACGGGAATGCCGGCGTTGGTCAGGTGCGCGGCAATGCCGGCGCCCATAACGCCGGCGCCAATCACCGCGGCTTTTTTGATCTCGGTCATGCGCGTGCTCCTTAAAGAGCTTCGAGGACGGTCGCGATACCCTGGCCACCACCGATGCACATGCTCGAGAGGCCATATTTCTTTTTCTCGCGCTTCAGAAGCGCTGCGACTTTACCGGTGATGCGCCCGCCGGAGGCACCGAGCGGATGCCCGATAGCGATTGCGCCGCCATCGAGATTGGTTTTGGACAGATCGATGCCCAATTCCTGCACGACCGACAACGCTTGTGCGGCGAAGGCTTCGTTCAGTTCGATGATGTCGATCTTGTCGAGCTTCAGGCCGGCGCGCAGCAGCGCCTTTTGAATGGCGGGCACGGGGCCGATGCCCATGATTTCAGGACCGCAGCCGGCGACCGAAATCGCCATAATGCGGGCGAGCGGCGCGAGATTATTTTTGGCCGCGTATTCTTCTGTGCACACCAGCACGGCCGACGCGCCGTCGGTGAGGGGCGAGGATGTTCCAGCGGTCACGGTGCCGCCTTCCTTGAAAGCCGTCTTTAAGCCGGCCAACGTTTCCGCCGTCGTCTCGGCGCGAATGCAACCGTCCGTATCGATCATGCCGCCGTCGCCTTTGACCGGAATGATTTCGTCTTTGAATTTACCGGCGGCTTGCGCGGCTGCCGCGCGCTTGTGGCTTTCCACCGCGAACGCTTCCTGCTTCGGGCGCGCGATTTTATATTTGTCTGCTAGGTTTTCGGCCGTCTCACCCATGCCGATGTAGGCCTTGCTGCCGGCATCGACCAACGTCGGGTTCGGCATCGGATTGTAACCACCCATGGGAATGCGGCTCATGCTTTCAATCCCGGCGCAAATGAACACGTCACCGGCGCCCATTTTGATGGCGCCCGCGGCTTGGTGGATGGCTTGCATCGACGAGCCGCAAAAACGGTTAACCGTCACACCCGCGACGCTGATTGGAAACCCGGCGAGGAACACGGCGTTGCGCGCGATGTTGAGACCTTGTTCGCCTTCGGGGAAAGCGCAGCCCATGATGATGTCTTCGATGTGGTCGGGGTTCACTTTGGTTTTTTCAACCAACCCTTTCATGACGGCGGCGACCATGTCGTCGGGACGGGTTTTGCGCAGCGCGCCTTTGTTGGCGAGCGTAAACGGCGAACGGACATAGCCCGCGATGACAACATTGCTCATGGTTCAAATCCCCCTGTGGGTGATGCCGAATTGATTCAGGTTTTCGCAGCCGCGGCTTTATCAGCCTCTTCTTGTTTCAGTTCTTTTTTCGATAGTTTGCCGATCAACGTCTTCGGCAGCGCGTCGCGGAATTCATATTGCGCCGGCCGCTCGATGGACGACAGTTTATCTTTGACGAATTCTTGCAGTTCCTGCGCGGTCAGAGTCATGCCCGCGCGCAATTTGATGAACGCTTTCGGTGCTTCGCCGCGGTACGCATCGGGAATACCGATCACCACAACTTCCTCGACGGCCGGATTCGCCTGTATCGCCTCTTCGATGATGCGCGGATAAACTTTGTAACCGGAGGCGTTGATCATGTCTTTGATGCGATCGACGATAAAGACATAACCTTCATCGTCCATGTAACCGATGTCGCCCGTATGCATGGCGCCATGCTGCATGACTTCTTCAGTTTCCTTGGGCTTATTCCAATAGCCCTTCATCACTTGCGGCCCGCGCACGCAGATTTCGCCTTTCTCGCCGACGCCAAGCACGCGGTCGTCGTCGAGTGCGCGAATCTCCACAATCGTGCCCGGCATAGGCAGGCCGATGGACCCGGCTTTATTTTCGCCTTCGGTGGGGTTGGTGCATACGACCGGTGAGGTCTCGCTCATGCCGTAGCCTTCCACCACAACGCAGCCGGTGCGCGCTTCAAAGGCTTTCTTCACTTCGACAGGCAGCGGCGCGCCGCCCGAGATGCACAGGCCTAATGACGTTAGGTCGTATTTCTCGATGTCCGCGAAATTGTTGATGGCGGTAAAGATCGTCGGCACTGCGGGAAATACGGTCGGCCGCTTTTTATCGATTTGCTTGAGGCAATCTTTCAGCTCGAAGCGCGGCATCATGATGATTTCGGCGCCGTACTCGAGGGCGCATAGCAAAATCACCGTCATCGCGAATACGTGAAAGAAAGGCAGGGCCGCGAGGAAACGCTCTTCGCCAAATGTCGGCCCCTTGTACCAAGCGGACACCTGACGCGCGTTCGCCGTAATGTTCGCATGCGTCAGCATGGCGGCTTTGGGAAGGCCGGTGGTGCCGCCGGTGTATTGCAGCACCGCGACGTCTTCCTTGGGATCGATCGTCGCCGGCGTGTAATCGCCGGCGTTGTCGATAAGGTTCTCCCACCGCATCTGGCGGTCGTCTTCTTCCACGTTGGAAACAGTCTTGCGCTTGAATAGGCTGAACAGAACGCCGGTTCCAAAAGGCAAAGCCTCCGCCATGGAGCAAACGATCAGCTTCTTCATGGGCGTGTTGTTGAGGATCGTGCGCGCTTTGGGATACATGATCGCCAAGTCCATGGTCACCAGCACGTCGATGCCGGAGTCCTTCACCATGTGCTCAAGCTCCTTCACGGTGTAGAGCGGGTTCATGTTCACGACCGTGCCGCCGGCCATCATGATTCCGAAGTACGCCGCAAAGTAATAGGGCGTATTGGGCAGCAAGAGCCCAACGCGTGTGCCCTTGGTCACGCCGATTTTTTGAAAGCCCTTCGCCGCGCGTGCGGCCAGATCGCTGGCTTCGGTGTAAGTCCACCGACGGCCCATGAATTCGATGCACGGATTCTCGGGGTATTTTGCGACGGCGTCCGACAGGAGTTTGTAGACCGGCGCCGACGGCAGCGGCATGTCCCACGGGGCAAAAGCCGGATACTTCCGGAGCCACGGATAAGACGGCGCTGTACTCGCAGAGCGCGTGTCGGTCACATCTCCTCCCCATCCCTTTCGGGCTTTGCAAAAAAATCTTAGCGAATCAAAAGCTTCGCGACCAGGGGACGTGTCGAGGGTCTGTGGCGGGAGGCGCGGCTATTTTTCGAGAAGGCTCGCCAATTTTAAAGCTATCCCTTTGGAACCAAACACTTTTAGCTTTCCCAGGGTGAAGGCGACCATCGGGTTCAGATCGCCCGCGATGAGCTTCATCATATTGGCTTCGGAAAGGGCGAGGGTCGTTTCGGCGTCCTCGTTGTCTGGGTTCGCCACGATCTTTACGTCGCCACCGGTGGCATCCACGAGGATTTTGCCATCGTCGCCCATATCCAAAAGAACCGTATGGCCAAGCTCCGTAAGCTTATCGGCCCGTGCCTGAATTTCGCTCAGGACATCCTCCAACGCCATGACGGATTCTCCTTATAGTTGATGTGGCTTTAGCGCGCGGCGCTATTGTGGTCGAGGCGGCGGCATTTCGAAACCCCTTCTTCGACGCGCTGTAACAACTAAGTGCAACGGGACCAGATACTTGGATGATTTCGGGAACATGATCTTTCACGCACGTGGGGCGTGCACATAAAGTCCCAACAGAAATATAAGCATTTTCATGGTGTTAATTGACCAAGGCACCCCCAAGCGATAGTTTGCCCCTTAACATGCGAAGGCCCTCCGTCGCGCGTGACGGGGACATTTGCGGTGAGGGACCGCGCCTTCGGTTGGGACAGGTGGGATGTCAGAAGCTTCGCCACACGTAGTAGGCGTGAGACCCGAGGCGCAAGGACCGCCAAAGGATTTGCGCGCCCTTGTGCACGATATGGGTCACTGGCGTCATGCGCCGGAGGGCGGCGTCAATCTCGTGATTATCAGTGTCGCGAGCGCGCTTCCGGAGGCCAAGCGTACGCCGGGGCTCGTAAAAGAGATCGCCGCCGGCACAATGGAAATCGCCGGTAAACGCGGCGGCTCTTGCTATCAAGTGTCCATGTGCGACTTCGCCATCATGGCGAAACTTAACGAGACAATGCTGATCGGCATGGTGCGCGACCTTAAGGTCGACATGCTGCGCACGATTGAACGGAATTTCCCCGGCAGCTTCGGTACCATCGATCAAAGCCGCTTGGTGCTCAGCTACGACCTCGTCGCCAATTATCGTTCGGCTGCCGACCGCGTGGCGAAATACGCCGAAGTCGCGCAGCGTGCCGTGGCGGAAGGCGAGCCTGCGGGCGACAATAAACAGCTACGTCCACTGACGCCCTCCGACATCAAGAACGTCATGAAGGCGTATGAAAAATTCGGTACCGAGAAATTCATTAAGGCATTCGTGCGCACGCAAGACGTGATGCTGAATATTCCCGGCCAAAAGCCTGAATCCGTGCTGCGCGAATACTTCATCAGCATGGATCTGCTGCGCAAGCCGCTGTTTATCGACGTCGAAATGCGCGGTTCGGGGCGTTTGTTCAATGAATTCACGCTCGTGCTCGATCAAATTCTTCTGCAAGCCTTCAACCAAATGCATACGACGAAGGATCGTTGTTCGATCAATCTAAACGTCGAGAGCGTGTTTACCGAAGCCTTCGAAGGTTTCATCGAGGCGACGCCGGAAGACGTGCTCAAGCAGGTCGTGTTCGAGTTTCGCCAGTCCAATATCGTCGAGAACTTCGACGAGTTTCAGGTGGCGCGCGGGCTTATCAAGTCAAAGGGCGCGCATATTGCCGTCGACCAAGTTTTCCCGCAGACGGTTGGTCTCGTAGACCTTGATTATATCGGAGCCAGCATCGCGAAGATTCACTGGCGCACGGGCGCCGAGGATATTCTGAAAGAGCGCGAGCGCGCGGTGAAATACATGATCGAGTGCAACGTCGCGCCGGTCTTGATCCGCGTCGATAATGAGCGTGCGTTGGAAGTCGGCGCCCGGATGGGCATCAACATGTTCCAGGGCTTTCTGATCGACAAAATGCTCGGTCTGCCGTCTAACTAAAAAACCCCACGGACGGCTGTATTCGTTACACTGGTTTGCCTATATGGGTAAGCCATGCGGATCCAAATCAAACTCTTCCTGCTGCTGGTCGTTATCGCGGTTCTGCCCCTGGCGGCGCTGAGCTGGCGCAGCGAACGGGCGACCGAAAATTTGGGCCTGGCCATGGCCGAGTACGGCAAGGCCGCCATTACGCAGAACCTTGAAACGCAGTTGCGTCAGTCCGTCAGCTATTCGTCCGAACTCTTGGGCGCACAGCAGCGACAGGTGGAGCTGGCCCTGCGCATCCAGGCGATTGAGATCGAGCGCAGGCTCGATGGCGTGGCGCCGACCGACGTTGGACTCACGTATACAAACTCTGCGTTCGACGACACTGGCACATGGCCGCCCGGAACCGAACTCGCCATGGATCATGCCGTGGTGTCGCCAGGCAAAGAGCTGCAAGCGGTGCCGATCTCGCGGCTGCATCAGTCATTTTTCCTGCCGGCTTATCTCGATGCGGCGACGGCGCGGCCGTTCGTCGATCGCCTTGCGTCACTCGACGACGTTTATCGCGGCATCGCGGAGAAAAATGCGTCGCTATTCTACTGGCAGTATTTCGCGCTGAACAACGGCCTGCATTCATCGTATCCCGGTCATGGCGGCTATCCGCCCGGGTACGATCCGCGGCAACGTGCGTGGTACCAAGGCGCCGTGGCGGCCAACGAACTTGTTTGGACACCGCCGCAACTCGACGCCTCCACGCGCCGGCTTCTGCTGACCGCCGCTATGCCGTTACGTGACACCAAAGGCGATATTGCGGGCGTGACGGCGATCGACGTCGATATTTTGACGCTGCTCTCTGCGGCTCAAGCGCGCGTCCGCATCGGCAATCACACGGAAAGCTATATCGTTCAGCTCATGGACGCCGAGGGCCGGCCGCACGTGCCTGGCAAAAGTCAGGCACCGACTCTGCGCGTGCTCGCGTCCAGTCTTTACCGCGATGAGGGGACCTCATGGGATGCCGAGCTGGAGCCGCCGGCGTTGGCGGCTGATCAAGCGGGCGATCTCGATCAGATTGTCGCCGACCTTCAAGCCGGCAATGACGGCATTCGCCAACTCCCACACGGCGGTAAACCTGCGCTTTGGGTCTACGGACAACTAGGCCGCGTCGGCACAGCCTTGCTCTATGTCGTTCCGGTTGACGAGATTGAGAGTATCGCTGACCGCGCCCAAGAGTCCGTGCGTCAGACCATTGTCGAACAAGTACAGCTAGCCGGTATTGCTTCGGTGATTCTTATTCTGATCGTCGCCGTACTCGCCATGTTGGCCGCGCGCACCGTCACCAGCCCTCTGCGCGCGCTGGCGACAGCCGCCCTCGACCTCGCGCGCGGCAACCTGCTGGCACGTGCGCCAGTGACGAGCAAAGATGAAGTCGGCGAGCTCGCGACGGTATTCAATTCCATGGTGCCGGAATTGCGCACGCACATTCAGGTTCAGGAATCCCTGGATCTCGCGCGCGAAGTTCAACAAAAACTTTTACCCGATGAAGCGCCTCAGCTTCCCGGTTTGGATGTAGCCGGGCAGAGCATTTACAGCGAAGCCGTCGGCGGCGATTACTACGATTTTATGCCGTTAAAGGATGAGGACGGCCGCCAGCGATTGGGCGTCGTCGTTGGCGACGTCTCGGGACACGGCGTCGTTGCGGCGCTGACCATGATGTCGGTGCGGGCGCTATTGCGAAGCCATGCCGGTGACGGCTCGGCATTACGTCCCGTGATGCGCGCGGTCAATCGCCACTTGGCGGGCGATGCGACCGGCGGGCGTTTTGTGACACTGGTTTATCTCACGGTCGATCCCGAAACGCGTGACGTGCGCTGGATCAGCGCCGGTCACGGCCCGATTCTTTTTTACGATGCGCAGACAAAAATGTTCGAGGAGCTGGCGGTGCATGATATTCCGCTGGGTGTGCGTCCCGAGTGGCCGTTCCATGAAAACGATCGGGATAATTGGTCCGACTTCGGGATCATCGTGCTAGGCACCGATGGTATCTGGGAAACCAAATCACCCGACGGCGAAGTCTTCGGCAAAGAGGGTTTGATGAACGTAGTTGCCGCCACCGCGCATCAACCCGCCGCCGACATTTGTGCTGCTGTATTCGATCGCCTGCGCGAATTCTCCGGCGGCGACGCCATGACCGACGACGTCACGTTGGTCATCGTCAAGTTCCTGCCCAAACGTAGCTAATGCTTCATCTCATTAAGCTGGCCGTTGGGATCGACGATATCGATCATTTATTAGATCGTCAGCGCGTCAACAAAAACGGTTACATCGAGCACCGTACGCGCATGATGCCAAAGCGCGAGGCGGAACTTCTCGATGGCGGCTCCATGTACTGGGTCATTCGCGGCTTTATCCAAGCGCGTCGGCCCTTGGTCGCCTTACGGCAAGGGAAGGACGCAAACGGTAAATCGATCTGCATCATCGAGATGGAGCCGAAGCTTGTCCTCGTGCAGCCGCGTGCGCAAAGGGCCTTTCAAGGCTGGCGCTATTTGCAGCGTGATTCCGCGCCGCTCGACATCAAAGGCAACTTCAAATCCTACGTTGATCCGCAGATGCCCAAAGAGATGCGGCTCGAGTTGTTGCGTCTGGGACTCATCTGACGCCCTCGCGTCGCTAAGACAACAATACGAGGGGAAGCCCCGCGCATATAATAACGGCGCCTGCGAGTTTCGTGGGGCTTAAGGGCTCGCGCAACGCCAAGCGTCCCAGGGCGATAGCGCCAAGCATTCCAATGACACGCTTTAACAGCTCGATCACCGCCACGAAGGTCAGGCGATAAGCCAGCAGTTGCAGGACGTATCCAACACCCGAAGTGAGGCCTGCGATGAGCAGCGGCCGTAACGCACCGGGTGGAAGATGAAAAGCGCCGCGACCGCGTACGGCAAGCCCCGCACTTAATGCCGCGACCAGCATCGTTAGCTGGAGAACGCCGTGGCTGCCCACCGATGCGTACGTGACGCATAGTTTGTCGAGCGGCGGTGTCGCCGACCAAAGGACGATCACGCCGAGCATGGGGCGCGTTCCGGCTTGGGCTCCTAAGTGTTTCAGAACAGCTATGGGATGCGCGGCGCTGCCCGGAATGAATACGGCAAACAGGCCGAGGGCGACGAGAAAGATGCCGAGCGCTTGGTGCGGTGTTGGCCACTCGCCCAGAATAACTCCTGCAAAAAGGACGACAAAGACCGGCACGATCGCGAGCATCGGGACCATGAGGCTCAGCGGTGATCGCCGCAACGCAGCAATAAAAAGCAGATTAGCAATCAGTCCAATGGCCGCATTTAAAATACCTGGAAGCCAATAAGCGGATGTGAGGGCGAAGTCGCCGGTGATCGCGGGCCACATTGCCACGACCGGCAATTGAAATCCGACGATATACAGCATCGCGAGCGGCGTACTGCAATCGGCCGGAACCACTTTGCGAAAGAAATCGGAGGTCGAAAAGGCGATCGCGCAGGCAACACCAAGCAGCAGGGCGGGTGAACTTAAGGCAAACATCGGCACAGT
Source organism: Fidelibacterota bacterium (assembly GCA_947475895.1). GTDB lineage: Bacteria > Pseudomonadota > Alphaproteobacteria > Rhodospirillales > Rhodospirillaceae > SHVO01. The sequence continues at coordinate 12,823 of CANJMF010000026.1, read as the reverse complement.
ATGGCCGCAAAGCCGCCAAGTTCGCTGAGTTTATTCGTGCATTGGGATGTGTTTACCCAGCTTTCAATAAGGAGGCGTGCCATGAAAAAGATGACTCTTCGTGTTCTCGCCGGTGCATTGGCGCTTGCCGCAGTGGGCACGCTCGCCGGCTGCAGCAGCGACACCAGCTACGGCGTTTCATACCGCGAACCCGGCTATTCCGACGGCTACTATCACAGTCATTCGCGCCCGTATTACGACCGCTATTACGGTCCGCGTTCGTCCTTCTCTTTCAGCTATCACGACTAACCAACGTCGCCGCTAAGGCATTGACCCCGCTGCCGGTTGTCTCCATGGTTAAGTTGTTACATGGACTCGCACCGGCAGCGGTATATGCCTCAATTTCTCACGGATATCCTTGAGCGTTTGCGCGGCGCGCGCAGCCGACTTTCTGCGTCTTCAGCGGAGAGTTTGCAGGCCGACCTTATTCGTTTCATACCGTGGATCGTCGGTGTCTTGCTGTTTGTGCTGGTCATTTATTATCCGATCGGCATGGTTATCTATGCACGCGTAGACGATGACGTGGATCTGAAACCGCCATCCGCATATGCACCGCAAGGCGGCAGCGCGGCAGTCGCCATGACGGCTGCCGTCGTTTCGCGCGAAGCGAACGAGTGGATCGCAAATAAACCGTTCTGGCATCCCGCTGCGGCTCTTGATAATGGGCCGAATTTTCAGCTGGGAATCATCTATGCGGCGTCACGCTTTACCATCGAACTCGGCGATTACCTCGGCCGCGCCCGCGGCTCCAGCGCAATCGACGACAATTTGGATAAGGCCGTCGGGCTGCTGAAATATGACGGCCGGATTTGGACGTGGGGACAAGGCAACATCATTCCCATGACCAAGGCGGAAACGAACTATAAGCAGGCCGTCGAATATCTGGTCGCGTATAATCGCGAAGTCGCTGCTGGCAAGGCCACCTATAGTCCGCGCGCTGACAATCTCATCGCTTTTCTCGATCGCGTCATATCGGATCTCGGGTCAACACGCGCGACAATTGACTCTGCAGCGTCCGTCGCCGGCGGGTATTTTGATTTCGAGGCCGATGACGTTTTCTACAGCGCGAAAGGCAAGCTCTACGGTTATTATGTCATCATGAACGCCCTCGGCGACGACATCCGACCGGTCATAAAAGAAAAACAGGCCGATGTCTTATGGGCAAATTTGATGACATCGCTGCGTCAAGGCGCCTCCTTCGAGCCCCTCATCATCGTCAATGGAAAGCGCGACAGCTTGATGATGCCGTCGCACCTCACGACATTGGGATTTGAACTGGCCAGCGCCCGTATCCAAATGACGGAATTGCGCGACACGCTGCAGAAGTAACTGCGAGGCCTACATGTCCAAAATTGTGAAGTCCGAAGACCAGTGGCGTCAGGAATTGACGCCGGAAGAATTTCATATCCTGCGCGAGAAAGGGACCGAACGGCCTTTCTCAGGGCGCTATAATAACTTCAAAGGCGCCGGTGTTTTCAAATGCACAGGCTGCGGCGCGATCCTTTTCGATAGCGCCGCAAAATTTGATTCAGGCTGCGGGTGGCCGAGCTTTTATCAGCCGGCGGCAGCCTCAGATGTTGCCGAGCACCGCGATGTAAGCCACGGAATGGTGCGAACGGAAGTCACGTGCGGCAATTGCGGCGGGCATCTCGGCCATGTTTTCCCCGATGGTCCGCGACCGACCGGCCAACGCTATTGCATCAACTCGGTATCAATCACTTTCGACGAAAAAGAGCCCAAGAAATCATAATTGCGCGAGTGTTCTAGCCAATTGCAACCGGGATAAAAAACACGCGGCGGTCAATTGGAATATTTGCAGCGGCCGCACGCGCGCCGCTTGCCCTCAGTGAAAGTCCGCACGTATCCTGATTTTAGAATTCGCAATACCAAACGGATGGTGTTGCACCGACCTTCGGGGGAAGGGGGGCTTCGGAAGATTGCTTTAGCAGTCGACCGAGGTGCCGGCAAAAAAAGAGGCGCAGTCTCGGCTGCGCCTCTTTTGATTATACTCTCTTTTATTTTGAACGTGTGTTAGCCGCGGCCGCGATAGGGCTGTACGCCTTGCTCCGGAATCCAAAGGCCTTCCGGCGCGCTGCCGCTTTGCCAGAACACGTCAATCGGAATGCCCCCGCGCGGATACCAATAGCCGCCGATGCGTAACCATTTGGGCTCTGCAACTTCGATCAGGCGTTTTCCAATTCCCACCGTACAATCTTCGTGGAAAGCGCCGTGGTTGCGAAACGACGCCAGGAAAAGCTTCAGCGATTTTGACTCGACGATCGCGCCTTCAGGCACATAGTCGATCACAAGGTGCGCGAAATCCGGTTGCCCCGTAATCGGGCACAGTGACGTGAATTCGGGGCAGGCGAAGCGAATGAGGTAATCGGTATCCCGGTGGGGGTTGGGAACCGTTTCCAAGACTGCTTCGTCGGGCGAGGCCGGAATACGTGCCTGCTGGCCCAGTTGCGTGAGGTTTTCGGTAGGGCTGGTCATGATTGCCGCAACATAAAGCATTAGGGCTTGCCAGTGAAAGCCGGGAACCGTACCTCAGGAGCTATGACCGAAAACGACAGCGGCGTTACTTCTCCCTGCATCAGCGTCTGCACGATCGATAAGGTGACGGGCCTGTGCATTGGATGCCTGCGCACATTGCACGAGATCGGTTCCTGGCGGGTTATGACGGACGACGAAAAACGGGCTACTGTGGCGGCCTGCCAGGAGCGGGCAAAAGCCATACCGCCGCGTGATCGGGATGGATCACCATTTTCGTCTTCCACGCCTTAGATCCGAGTCTTGCGGGAACTTCTGCCCTCGATCGTCGTTTTATTTACGCCCAACCGCAGAATTCCGCCATTTCTACTCAACAGCTAGTAGTTTGCGGCGAAGACGTTACAATCTGTAGGATTGAAAAAGGACGTGTCATGCCGAGCACTGATTTTTCCGTAGCCTCTTATTCGCCAGCGACATTCGACCTTCGTGGCGTGGTGTCGCGTGCGGTCTCAACGGCGCGTGCGGCCGGGTGTGATTATATGGGGCAAAATCGCGCTGCCGCTGCGGCGGTAGCCGCGGTGCGTCCTGACCTTTCACCTCGTCAGGCACTCGACGCAGTGACACGGGTGCGAGATTTCGCTTAAGGCGATTTTGTCAGGTCGTCGCGCACGTCTCTTGAACTGATTCCAATAAATTCGCGGCGGTTGGCGATGTGGCCAGAACCGCGTTACTTCCGCCGCGTTCCATGGCGTCCTCGAGGGCCTGTTGGGCGCGGCGCAACAATTCGACCGCACTACGATCGGCGAGGTGAAGCTCCGCAAGGCCAACGCTCACGCTAAAGCGAACTGGCTTTCCGGCCACCATCACGTCAAGCGCCGCAACTTCGGCGCACATACGCGCGGCCAGCTTCAAAGCACCTTCACCGGGTGTTTCCGGTAGGAGCGCAAGAAAGCGTGCAGGCGAAAGACGCCCGAAACTATCGCAGTGGCGCATCACCACCACGCAATAACCGCTGAACACCTGCACAATGGTATCCGGCGCCTGAAGTCCTCCGGTGCGCGCCAGCGTGTCGTAGGCATCGATCTCGAACATCAGTGCCGAAAATGGTTCCGCGTAACGTCGCGCGCGCGCGAACTCGTTCTGCGCTAATAGTTTTATGTGCGCCTGGTTGGAAACGCCGGTGATTTGATCGGAGGTGGCGCGCCGTGCGAGTTCGGCCCGCAGACCGAATGCTTGGCGGTGCAGATTTTCCAACATCGTCGCTGCGCCTGTCGCTAAGGCAATTCCAGGGATCCAGTAAACAAGGAATGCGGCGGCCGCGATGGGCGCCGCATCGCGCGGCCATAGACTGAAGGCAGCATAGAGACCAAGGAGCGTGATAATCGCTTGCGCTGCCGCAAATCCGCGACGTGTCGGAGCCAATAACACCTGTACGATTCCCAGGAGCGTGAGCAGCGCAGCAGCACGGAGTGCTCCGCCGCCGGGGGAGTAAGCAACGCCGAGAATGATATGCGCCGCATAAGTCAGCGCAAAAAGCGCTGGAATAATTTCGAGGCGTACACGTCGATCATCGAGGTAGGTCATCCCTATAAGCGCGAATGTCGCGAGTAGCAGGCCTAAGGAAATGACGGCAAACGACGAGTCTGTGCTAACGCTAAAGCTGACCCACAGCGCTCCCAGCGCATAAACAAATCCCGCAGCCAACATGACTAAACGCTGCGTTTTCGCGCTCTCGCGCCAACGTTCTTCGCGATATGCCGGATCTTTAAATGACTTAGCGTCCAATATGTAACCCCCGAGCCCTGAGCGAGTATAGCGCCGGCGAGGCTAATGCAGGTGCGCAAAAACCAGATGAGAAGCGCCACCCGTGCGGCACGCGCGTTTTGCAGTGCGCGCCGCCTGACTCGCTTGCTCAAACAAACGCTCGGCGCTCGCAGAAGCGAGTACGTTTGCACCCACGGTTTGGCTGGCGACTCCGCACGCCATCGTTATCGCATAGACCCCGGCGCTGGTTTCGACGGCGCCCGCTGCTGCATCAAGCGCACGCTGCGCGCGCTCACGTGTTTGTGATGCCAAAAGAAAATCCGTCATTACGACGGCGAATTCGTCGCCGCCAACGCGTGCAACGAGGTCGCTGGGATGACGCGCGGCGGACAAGCGGCGCGCGATTGCGCAGAGCAATTCGTCGGTTGCGTTGTGCCCGAGGGTCTCGTTGACCTGGGCCGTTCCGTTCAGGTTGAACACCGCGACACCGACCATCGCTGCCGTTTGCGCGTTGTCCGAAACGACGTTGGTGAGATGTTCAATAAAAGACCGGCGGTTTGGGAGGCGCGTAAGGCCATCGAGAAATGCGGTGCGGCTCAATGCGCTTTCGCGTGCATGATGCGTGAGCGCATAACGGATGGAACGCTCAAGATTCTCGACCGTCAAATTCGCCTTCACGAGAAATGCATATGCGCCATGCGCGCGCGCGCCTTCATCGACGTCGCGATCATCTAATGCGCTGACCATAATGAATGGCACGTCGAGACCCGAGCGCCTCACTTCGTCCATGAGATCGAGGCCGGTGTGAGGCTGTAAGAAATAATCGGCAACGCACAGATGCACGTCTTCGCGCGACAACGTCTGCAGCGCCGACGGAATCGTATCGGCGTGATAGATGTGAGTCGGACGCACGCCCGTCGTTTGCAAAAACTTTTTCATCAACGCGGCGTCCATCGCGTTGTCCTCGAACAAAAGGACACGCAACGCACCGGGCGCATAAGCACCCGCCGATCCGCGAGAAGTTTTTCCAATCATCATCGTCTCCAACAACGCCGGCATTTTTGCTGCGCGTGCGCACGGGCGCTTTATTGTTGGCTCACATTATCCGCGCGCTGGTTGACAGTTCGTGAATCGCACGAAAATACGCAGATTCGCGTATATGGAGCGCGGCATGGGCATGAGATCAACGCGATGGTTAGCAACGTCATGCAAGGCGAAGTTGTGTCTCAAATGCTGCGGTGCAAGATAGACAGGCGTCCATTTCAGGCCAGTTTTCCTATACAAAACAAGCGTACGGAGATTCTGCGCGCTTGTGTTTTCCAAAGTGCGTCTGTCGTTAAACACGAACGCGCCGACACGACAGAAAAAACGCGCGCAAAAAAACGCGCGACAAGACATTCTTACTTGACAGGAATTGCCCCATGCCGTTGGTTACAGCGTCCTGTGGATGTTCTGGGAATTGCGTTGGGGGGAGTATCGGGTACGGCAAGAGACGCCGCGCCCTGTATGAGCGGGCCATTGCCAGAGCGGCAGTGCCCTGTTAGACCCTCGACACATATTTTCCGCTACGGGACCGTTGATATAGTTCATACATTTTTTTGAGTGTGCGCATGGATATCTCTATCGTTCGCAGTGCCCCGCCGCCGCCGAACCGTCGACGTCTCGTCGTTCTCGGCGTGTGCGTGGTCTTTTACGCGGTCGTTATTTACTTGGTGCAGTCCGGCCTCGGCAAAATGATGGTCGATCGCATCAAAGGCCCACTCGAAACGCGTCTCATCGAAGAGATGAAGATCGAGCACGAGGCGCCGCCGCCGCCGCCGCCGACCTTTAAAGGTCCGCCGCCGGTCGTCATTGATATGCCTGCAGTCAATATCATCAGTGAAGCGCCTGTTCAGGCCACGATCACCGAGACCGCGAAAGCCACACCAGCGCCGGCGCCGGTCGTTCAAAAAGACGTAATTATTCCGCCGAAGCAGGATAAGCGCTATCCGATCTCAGCATCCGACGAAATCTATCCGTCGATGTCTAAGCGCCTTGGTGAAGAAGGCACGGTGACGCTTCTTCTGACCTTGAACGAGCAAGGGCGCGTGACCGAAGTGTCAGTCAAAGAAAGCAGCGGTTTCGAACGTCTTGATAACGCCGCCGCGACCGACGCTAAGAAGTGGCGCTTCCAACCCGGTACCGTGAACGGTAAGGCCGCTTCTATGCAGTATCCGTTCCGGCTTGTATTCAAGATGCAAAAATAACGCGTCCGGCCGAGGGGTATTCGCGGCCGGTTCATTATGAAGTTTTGATTTAGGTGAGGACCAGACAATGAAAACGACTTTCTCTTCCTTCGTGAAATTGTTGCCGGCTTTGGCGCTTGCGGCAGTCTTGATGGCCGGTACGGCCGCACAAGTTGTCGCGCAAGAAACGCCTGCAGCGGCACCCGCTGACGCTGCCGCGGCTCCTGCGGCCAGCACGGAAACGCCTGCTGCGGAAGCACCAGCTGCTCCGGCAGCGGCGAGCACCGCCACCCAGGAAGAAGTCAAGAACCCCTACGGTCTTGATAACCTCTGGTCCTCGGGCGACTTCTTGTCGCACAGCACCATCATCGTGCTCAGCATCATGGCGATCGGCACCTGGTACATCCTGATTATGCGCCTCGTCGATCAAACCATCCTGCTCCGTCAGGCTGCCACCGCGCAGAAAAGCTTCTGGGCTGCAGGCAGCCTCAAAGAAGGTCTGGCCAAACTTGAAGCCAACAGCGCATTCCGCAGCATCGTTGACGATGGCTTGAAGGCCACCGAACATCACGAAGGCAAACTCACCGACACAGTCGATCTCAATGAATGGGTCACAATGTCGCTGTCACGCTCGACCGACGCCATCAATGCGCGTCTCCAGGGCGGTCTCTCGTTCCTCGCCTCGGTCGGTTCGACTGCTCCGTTCGTCGGTCTCCTCGGCACGGTGTGGGGCATCTATCACGCGCTGATCGCCATCGGCATCGCCGGTCAGGCCTCGATCGACAAGATCGCGGGCCCCGTCGGTGAAGCCTTGATCATGACAGCGTTCGGTCTGATCGTCGCCGTTCCGGCCGTGTTGGGTTACAACTTCCTCGTTCGCCGCAATAAGGTTGCGCTCGAACGCGTCCGTAACTTTGCCGCCGACATTCATGCCGTGCTTCTCAGCGGCGCGCGCGCTGCTGCACCGGCCCGGGCGCGCGCTTAATAGCGCGCTCGGATAGGGAGGAGTAATCTTATGGGTATGTCCGTCGGTGCGTCCGAAGGCGACGATGAAGTGATGTCATCCATCAACACCACGCCCCTCGTGGACGTGATGTTGGTGCTGCTCATCATCTTCCTCCTCACCATTCCGGTGGTGACTAAGCAGGTCGAATTGACTTTGCCCACAGTCACTAATGAAGCCTTGATCACCAAGCCTGAGAACATCACGCTTTCGGTCGACAAGCAGGGCAACTACTTCTGGAACGGCGGTTTCGTGAGACCCGAGAACCTAATGAACTACGTTCAGACGGTTGCGGCCGCCGTACCTCAGCCTGAAATCCACGTGCGAGCCGATAAAGAGGTTCGTTATGAATTTGTGGGCCGCGCGGTAGCGACAGCACAACGCGCGGGCATTCTGAAGGTTGGTTTCATTACCGACCCAGAACTCCGCGAAGTTAACTTTTAGTTTGGGAGCTGACCGATGAGTATGAGTGTTGGGTCATCGTCAGGCGAACCAGACGTGATGGTGGAAATGAACACCACGCCTCTGATCGACGTGATGTTGGTGTTGTTGGTTATGTTGATCATTACGCTGCCCGTTCAACGGCACGCTGTGAAGCTTGATATGCCGCGTCCAAGTGCCAATAAACCGCCTGCACCGCCTGTTGTGGTCGATCTCGTGGTCGACTTCGACGGCACGATCGAGTGGAATGGAAACGTCTCCACCTTCGACCAGACGATTAAGTATCTGGCCGCCTCGGCGGTCCAGGAGCCTCAGCCTGAAATCCACCTGCGCCCGAATCGTCTTGCTAAGTACGAAACGGTTGCGCAGGTCCTGGGTGTTGCTCAGCGGCTGGGTGTGAAGAAAATCGGCTTTGTCGGGAACGAGCAGTACCTTCAATAGCTCTGAGTTTCGCCACATTATTGTCCAGAATTGAGGGCAATGTAGTTTTGGGACGTTAGGAGCGCCGCAGGATTGGTCCCGTGGCGTTTCTCTTTTTGTGCAAGAGGCTCGATATGAAAAAGACAAACATTGTTTCGATGGTAGTGCTCTCGCTGGTCATGGGTGGCGTCGCTGCCCAGCCGCTGGTGCCGCATGTCGCGTACGCCGCCGAGAAGGCGAAGACGTTTACCCACAAGGAAGTCGCGACGCCTGCTCAAGAAGCTCAAGCGCTTATGCAGCAGAAGAAGTGGAAGGAAGCGATCGACAAGCTTGAGGGCGCGAATAAGGTCGCAAATAAGACCCCGTTCGAGACCTATGTCGTCAACTTGTTCCTCTTTCAGTGCTATGCGAGCGTGCAAGATACGGCCAACGCTGTGAAGTCGTTTGAGACTTCGCAAGCCTCGGGCGAAATGGACGCGGCCACGGCATCCACGATTACGAAGCAAATCATGGGTAGCTACTACGGCGCCAAGAATTACCCGAAGGCGATCGAATATGCGCAAAAGATCCTGAAAGACTCGCCCAACGACGCAGACACACTGCTCATCGTTGCGCAGGCCAACTACCTTCAAAGCAACTACAAAGGTACCGTCGAAGGCGCGAAGGCTGCGATCAAAGTCGCCCAAGCCAGTGGCAAGCCGCCAACAGAATCGCTGCTCGGTCTATGGATGAGCGCCGACTACAAGCTGGAAAACAACGTAGGCGTTATCGCCGCGCTGGAACAGCTCGTAACGCTGTACCCGAAGGAAGACTATTGGCGCGATCTCGTGCGCCTCAATCAAGTCGCTCTCAAGGGCGGCTCGACCAAGACCAATCTCGATGTGGCCATGATCAAGTCGTACCTCGGCCTCATGAAGAGCTCGGACGAATACATCGACGCGGCGCAGCTGGCGTTGCAGGAAGGCTTGCCGGGAACGGCGAAGGCGCTGATGGAAAGCGGCGTTAAAGCCGGCGTGCTCGGACAGGGCGCTTCCAAAGATCGCGAAACGCGCCTCCTGACCATGGCGACTACGCAAGCCAAGACCGACGAAGGCAGCCTGGCAAAGGGCGTGTCGGAAGCTTCGAATCAAAAAACCGGCGATGCGCTCGTGAAGTTCGGCGAAGCCTACGCCAGCTACGGCCAGTACGATAAAGCCGTGGAAACCATCCAAGCCGGCATCACGAAGACCCCGACCAATGCCGATGACGCCAAATTGCGTTTGGGCATCGCCTACATTCAAGGCGGTAAGCGCCAGCAGGGTCTGGATGCCTTCAAAGGCATCACGGCCGGCACACCGTCGGCGCAAGTTGCGCGCCTATGGTCCCTGGCTTCGGGCTACAAAAAGGCCTAATCGCCTCTAATCGGACCTAAAAAAGCGCCGGGCTGCACATGCAGTCCGGCGTTTTGTTTTTGTAAGGTGCGGTCAAAACGGCGCCTTGTGCGTTGGTAGGGGCAAGATGTGACCGTTCGCGCTTCGTGGAAATAGGTTAAAGTGCGGGGTCTACTTTGAATCAGGTGCCCCATGCTGATCCGCCATAAAAAAGCGTCCGACGTTGCGTCACACGAAATCACATCCGAAAGCACGTACTGCAATCGCCGCAGCTTTCTCGAGGCAAGCGGGTTGATCGCCGGGTCGTTGTTAGCGGGTGGCCTTTCGAAAACTGCCTTCGCAGGCGAACTACCAAAGGATCGCGCCGCCAAATTTGCGGATCTCAAACAAAGCTACGCCAAGTTGGGGCCCAAAGATTCGCTGACGCCTTTTGAAGACGTCACCACTTATAATAATTTTTATGAGTTCGGAATGGATAAGGCCGATCCGTCGGCTTATGCCGCACCCTTTAAGCCGTTGCCGTGGACTGTCAAAGTCGATGGCCTTTGCGGTAAGCCCGGGACGCTTGATCTCAACGATTTTCTGAAACCGCACGCCATTGAAGAGCGTGTGTATCGCATGCGCTGTGTGGAAGCGTGGTCGATGGTCATTCCGTGGGCCGGGATCTCGCTTGCAGATGTGGTGAAACGCTTCGAGCCTCAGGGTAGTGCCAAATACATCGCATTCGAAACGGTTGTCCGTCCCGCGGAAATGCGCGGGCAGAAGGGTGGCATAGGCGGTCTAAACTGGCCGTATGTGGAAGGTCTGCGCCTCGACGAAGCCATGAATCCCTTAGCTATTCTGGCCGTCGGTCTTTACGGCAAACAACTTCCCAATCAAAACGGTGCGCCACTGCGCCTTGTGACTCCGTGGAAATATGGCTTCAAGGGAATCAAATCGATTGTTCGCATCTCGTTCGTCGAGAAAGAGCCGAAAAGCACATGGAACGTCGCTAATCCCGGGGAGTACGGCTTCTATTCGAATGTGAATCCCACAGTCGATCACCCGCGCTGGACCCAAGCCATGGAGCGGCGCATTGGTGACTTGCGGCGCCGTGAAACGCTGATGTTCAATGGCTACGAAGAAGAAGTGGGCCAGATGTACGCCGGAATGGATTTAAAGAAATATTTCTAGTCGGCGGCGCTCCACGCATGTCTGCTGAAGTCGCCGTTCCGGGAGCACATCGCCGACCACGGCTTGATCGTTGGCTGAAGCCGGCTGTATTCGTTCTTTGCCTTCTGCCGTTTTTCTGGCTGATCGCGCGCTTCCTGATTTACGGTTTCGGCGCCAATCCGATTGAAACGGGAATCCGCTATCTCGGCGATTGGTCGCTACGTTTTCTTCTGATCGCGCTTGCTGTCACGCCCGTGCGAATTGTGACTGGTTGGATCGTAGTCGCACGCCTGCGGCGTATGCTCGGGCTGTTTGCGTTCACCTACGTTGCGTTGCATGTGATTGGCTATGTGGCGATCGATCAGTTTTTCGACTGGGCCGCCATAGGCCGCGACATCATCAAGCGGACGTACATTACGTTCGGAATGATCGCGCTCGTGATTTTGATTCCGCTAGCGCTAACGTCCGCCGACAGTATGGTACGTCGTTTGGGCGGCGCGCGGTGGCGCAATTTGCATCGCTTAGTTTATGTCGCCGGAGTGGCCGCTGTGTTTCACTACTATTTCATGGTGAAGGCAGGACACCTCCAGCCGTTGATCTATGGCGCTATTCTTGCCGGCCTATTCGCTGTGCGCATCTACAAGCGGTTTGCTTAGGAGAAAGTCCATGAAGCCCATCCACAAAACTTCCTCACGGCGCAAAATATTGACGCTGATGGCGGCGTCCGGCGTCGGCTTGGCAGCCGTTCTGGGTAGCCACTCGGCCGCGAATGCGGCGGAAAAATCTTATGTTATCCCACCGCCCACGGTTGATGAAAAACCGAGTGACGCCAGAACCGCCGTCGCTGTTTTCGCCGGTGGATGCTTCTGGGGCGTGCAGGGTGTTTTTCAGCGCGTGACGGGCGTCACGAACGCCGTATCAGGTTACGCCGGTGGCGCGAAAGAAACCGCGGACTATCACAAGGTCGGCTCCGGGCAGACCGGGCACGCCGAAAGCGTGCAGATCACCTACGACCCCAGCAAAATCAGCTACGGCAAATTGCTGCAGATCTATTTCTCGGTGGCGCACAATCCGACGCAACTCAATCGTCAGGGGCCTGACGTCGGAACACAATATCGCTCAGCGGTTTTCCCGCTGAATGCGGAGCAGGCCGACGTCACCAAAGCCTATATCGCCCAGCTCAACCTGGCGCGCGTCTTCGACGCCGCGATTGTCACGAAAATCGAACCCGGAAAAGCATTCTATCCGGCCGAAGGCTACCACCAGGACTATCTCACGCTGCACCCCGAAGAGCCTTATATCGCCTACAACGACATTCCGAAGGTGATGGACTTGCAGAAAATCTTCCCAACCGTTTACCGCGCTAAGCCGGTGTTGGTGAATGGACCGCGTCTCGCGGAGTAGGTGAGCCTTTCGCGCGGCGTTCGGCATAGGCAGGACGCCGGATCGAAATACGCGTGGCTGTGCCGAAAAACACGCGCACATGCAGGCGCGGGTAGGCAATCCCGATTCCCGCAATACCCCGCAATTTTGGGCGGGCGTCTGTTGCCATGAGGCTTAGTGCCGCGTGCCGGCAGAAGCTGGAATGTCATTCAGGCGATTGACGACCTGCAGCCACATGGCGAAGTTCTTCCAGGCAGAGGTGGCCATGTATTGCTTCGCTTTGGTTACGGCGACGTCCAAGGCTTGCGTACCGTGCGTACGCTGCAGTTCCTCGGCCAGGCTGCCGACGTCGGTCTGATATTCCGGTTCGAGGCTCGGTTCGAGCATGGGTGATCTGCCCCCTTTGAAGTGGTCCTCCCTGAAGTATGATTTTGACAAGGAGGATAGGACCAATGGCAAGGAAGCGGCATACAGCTGAAGAGATTGTTGCGAAGTTACGGCAGGTCGATGTGCTGCTGGCACAGGGCCGGCAAGTT
>CANJMF010000025.1 GCA_947475895.1 Fidelibacterota bacterium | reverse complement strand
TGATTGCCCCGGACAGTAATGGATATAGAGCCGCCAGCCCTAATATCTCTTAAGTCATTGATTTGTAATGGTGCTGCCGCGCAGGATTGAACTGCGGACCTCCCCCTTACCAAGGGGGTGCTCTACCACTGAGCTACGGCAGCGCCATGAATCGCAGGACAGGCGCGAAGTGGTGCCCCTGCAAAGCGGCGCGGAACATGCCATAACGTGGCATACGAAAGCAATCAGCCCAGGGCAGGATAAATAATGTCCGACTCCAAGGACGGCGCGGGCGCGCCAAATAAGCCCAAATCGCGGGAAAAACCGACCTCCGACGCCGCCAAGGCGCGGTTGGCGGAGGCTCTGCGCGCCAATCTCCAGCGCCGCAAAAGCCAGGAGCGTGCGCGCGATTCCGGTTCAGCGGACAAAAAGCGCCAGTCGCCTTAGTTTTCACGGGCTTTTGATATTATTGTGCATTGCACCACTTGAGGCAAAGCGAGGGCTGGGCTATTAGTTCGCGCCCCAAAAGCCTCTTCAGCTGGTACCCCGCCCTCAACCTGCGAGAGCGTGTGCACAGGAGTTCACGTGGACGCGATACGGATTCAGGGCGGCGTGCCGCTTGCCGGCGATATCACCATCGGCGGCGCGAAGAATGCAGCGTTGCCTCTCATGGCCGCATGCCTTCTAAGCGACCAGCCGCTCACGCTCGTAAACATGCCTGAGCTGGCGGATATCGCCACCATGGGCAATCTCCTGCGCCAACACGGCGTCACCATCGGCCAGGCAGCGTTCGGTGCGGGACGCGCATCGCCCGATGCCGGTGCCACGGGCCGCACGATGACATTGTCCGCCGACACGATCACTAGTGTCACCGCGCCTTATGACTTAGTGCGGCGCATGCGCGCGTCCGTGCTCGTGCTGGGCCCACTGCTCGCACGCATGGGCGAGGCGAAGGTATCGCTGCCCGGCGGCTGTGCGATTGGTACGCGCCCTGTAGATTTGCACTTGAAAGCGCTTGAAGCGCTCGGCGCTAAAATCGAAGTGAAGGAAGGCTATATTCACGCGACGGCGGCCGGTGGATTGAAAGGCGCCAAAGTTACCTTTCCGAAGGTCACCGTTGGCGGCACGGAAAACCTTCTCATGGCCGCGATTTTGGCGAGTGGCGAGACCATCCTTGAAAACGCCGCGCGCGAGCCGGAAATCGGAAATCTCGCCGAGTGCCTGAATGCTATGGGTGCCGATATCACCGGCATCGGTTCCGGTACCTTGACCATTAGAGGCGTGAAAACGCTGCGTGCTGCGCGGGTCGCCGTCATCCCCGACCGCATCGAAACCGGCACCTATGCGATTGCCGCCGCGATCACGCGCGGGCGTATCAAATTGCTCGGCACGAACTATGAACTCCTCGATTCCGTTTTCGCGGCCATGCGCCAAGCGGGCGTGACGATTGAATCGCAAGATGACGGGATCGTCGTCAGCGCGGAAAAGGAACTGGTCGGCGTGGATGTCGCGACAGAGCCATTCCCCGGGTTTCCGACCGACATGCAGGCCCAGTGGATGGCGCTCATGGCCACAGCAAACGGTGCCGCCATGATTACTGAAACCATTTTCGAAAACCGTTTTATGCATGTGCCCGAACTCACGCGCTTTGGCGCCGATGTGAACGTGCATGGAGCTTCGGCCATCGTGCGTGGGCGCGGCGGTAAGCTTTCGGGCGCCCCCGTCATGGCGACGGATCTGCGCGCCTCCTCATCGCTGATCTTGGCCGGTCTGGCGGCCAGCGGCGAAACCCTTGTGAACCGCGTCTATCACCTTGATCGCGGCTACGAACGCCTGGAAGAAAAGTTGGGGGCTTGCGGTGCACGCATCGAGCGCATATCTGGGGCCTAACAACTGCGGGGTATGGAGTTTGCGCAAATCTTTAACTTTGGCGCTTCGCGCCGGCACGGCGTTGGCCGTGGCCGGGGTGGCGCTTTCGGGGTGTTCGTTAGGTCCGAATTTCCAGCGCCCGGCGGCCCCTGCGGCCGGCTACGCCGAAACAGCCCCTCAGCCGACGGTTTCGGCCGATGTGCCCGGCGGCGCGGCGCAGTCCTTCAAGGACGGCAGCGATATCGTCGCCCAATGGTGGACATTGTTCCAATCGCCGGCCCTGAACGGCCTCATTGAACAGGCGCTCGCCAATAGCCCCACGCTGAAAAGCGCGGAAGCGGCTTTGCGCCAGGCCCACGAAAACGAGAAGGCCGACGTCAGCATTCTTTTCCCGTCGGTTGACGGCCGCTTTTCATCGACACGTCAGAAGATCACCGGCTTCGGCGGTGGTGCAACGATTCCGCCGTTCAGCCTGCACACAGCGTCGGTTGATGTCTCGTACGGTCTCGATTTGTTTGGCGCCGCGCGCCGCACGTATGAAGCCGATATTGCCTTTACGGAGCGTGCGCGCTTTCAAATGGAAGCCGCGCGCCTTTCGTTGACGTCGAACGTGGTTGCGGCCGCCGTGCAGCAGGCATCGTTGCGTGCACAAATTCAGGCCACGGAAACCATCCTCGATCTGCAAACCCAGCAACTCGGCGTTTTGCGTAATCAGCTCGATTTGGGCGCGATCGCGGGTGCGGATGTGCTGACCCAGGAAACGGCCGTTTCGCAAACGCGCGCGTTGTTGCCCACTTTGCAAAAAGCGCTGGGCCAAAATCGCAACCTTCTGCTCGCGCTGACGGGGCGTTATCCCAGCGAACGCCTTGACGCCGCATTCGACCTGACAACGTTCGCGCTGCCCACCGAATTGCCGGTGAGCCTGTCGTCGCAGTTGGTCGCCCAACGCCCCGACATTCGCGCGTCCGAAGCCATTGCCCATGCCGCCGCCGCTAATGTCGGCGTGCGCACGGCATTGATGTTCCCGCAGATCAGCCTATCGGCCAGCCTTGGCACCAGCAACAGTGACATCAGCAATCTGTTTTCCCCGGGCACCGGAATTTGGAGCCTGGGTGCAACCCTCACGCAGCCGATTTTCCACGGTGGCGAACTTTTGCATAAGAAACGCGCGGCTGTGGCGCAATACGAAGGCGCGCTTGAGGATTATCGCGGCGTTGTAGTCTCGGCCTTTCAAAACGTCGCCGATGTTTTGTACGCGCTCGACGTGGATGCGCAAGCTGTGAAGGCGCAAGTCGACGCCGAGCGTTCGGCTTCCACAAGCCTTTCAATCGCGCAAAATCAATATCAAACCGGCGCCACCACGTTTTTGACGCTGCTGGATGCTCAACGTTCGTACCAGCAAGCCCGCATCAACTTGGTTCAAGCGCAAGCAACGCGTTACGCCGACACGGCTGCGTTGTTCGCGGCACTCGGCGGCGGTTGGTGGAATCGCGCTGAGAACAAAGACCAAGTTGCCGAAAAGAATTGAGAGAAGAGTAGGACCCGACGATGAATCTTATGACCAAGCGCATGATCATCATGCTGGCGATAGTAGGGGTCGTGCTCGGACTCGTTTTCGGGTTTCAGATCTTCAAAGGCATAATGATCAAGAAATACATGTCGGGCGGCCCGCCGCCGCAGACCATTTCGAGCATCGTCGCTAAAAGCGAAGACTGGCAGACGACGTTCTCGGCCGCGGGCTCTTTACGCGCTGTGCGGGGTTCGGACCTGTCGTTCGAAGTGGCAGGCATCGTCGATGAGATCGCGTTCCAATCCGGCGACGAAACGAAGGCCGGTACGCCACTCGTGAAGTTGCGCGCGGAAGACGATCAGGCGCGTCTCGCGTCGCTCGAAGCCAGTGCTGCGCTTACCAAAAGCACACTCGAACGCAACCGCAAGCAATTCGAAGCCAAGGCTATTAGTCAGGCGGCGCTCGATGTCGACGCGGCCAACCTGAAAACAGCAGAGGCGGCTGTCGCGCAACAACGCGCGATTTTGAATAAGAAGACGCTTAAGGCGCCGTTTGGCGGCAAGCTTGGCGTGCGCATGGTCGATGTCGGGCAATACATCAACCCCGGCGTCGCCATTGTGACGTTGCAACAGCTTGATCCGATCTACGCCGACTTCTACGTGCCGCCGCAGCAGGCAGCGCAGCTAACCGTCGGGATGAAAGTCGCGATCAAGACCGACGATAGTTCGAAGTCGCTGGAAGGCCAGATCTCGGCCATCAATCCGAAGGTCGATAGCTCCAGCCGCAATGTGCTTGTGCGCGCGTCTATGGCCAATCCGGGCGGCAAACTGCTGCCGGGTACGCCGGTCTCGCTCGAAGTGTTCACCGGAAAAACGAACCACTACCTCACGCTTCCCAATGCCGCCGTGACCTACAATCCGTACGGCAGCACGGTGTTCATCGTCACCGAGAACGGGAAGGACGAGAAGGGCCAGATGAAGCATCAGGTTCATCAAACCTTCATCACCACTGGCCCCACGCGCGGCGACCAGGTTGCCGTGCTTTCGGGCGTGAAAGAGGGTGAAGTCGTTGTCTCCGCAGGCCAGATGAAAATTCAGAACGGCTCCACGGTGATGATCAACAATACCGTTCAGCCGACCTCGGATCCCGCGCCGAAGCCGACAGATAAATAGCGCCGCAAAAGGAAAACGTTTCCGTGAAATCCTTTACCGATATTTTTATCACGCGGCCGGTTTTGGCGACGGTTGTGAGCCTCGCGATTCTTGTGCTGGGTTTGCGCGCGTTCACCGATATGCCGATTCAGCAGTTTCCGCATATCGAGACCAGCGAGATCGACGTCATGACGACCTATTACGGCGCCGACGCCGACGTCATCGCGGGCTTCATAACGACGCCGCTTGAAAACGCCATCGCTTCCGCCAGTGGCATCGACTACATGACGTCGTCGAGTTCCAGCGGCTCGAGCTTGATCATCATCAATCTTCGCCTCAACTACGACCCCAACAAAGCGCTGGCCGAAATTCAGGCGAAGGTCGCTTCCGTCATCAATAAGCTGCCGCCGCAGGCGCAGCAGCCCGTGCTGACCATCGGTTCATCCTTTGGCGGCAATTATGAAATGTACATTCCATTTCAAAGCGAAGTCCTCGCTGAGAATCAGATCACCGACTACCTCGTGCGCGTGGTGCAGCCAAAGCTGCAAACTATCCCCGGCGTTCAGAAGGCCGACCTTCTCGGCCCAAAAAACTTCGCCATTCGCGCCTGGCTTGACCCCGATAAACTCGCGGCCTTTCGTCTCACCGCCAGCGATGTCAGCGCCGCCCTTGCGCGCAACAACTACATCTCGGGGATCGGCAACACCAAAGGCATGATGGTGCAAACGTCGCTCACGGCGTCTACCAACATCAGCACGGTCGCGGAATTCGAAGCGCTTGTGATCCGCAGTGAGGGCGATGCCATCGTCCGTCTAGGCGACGTCGCCAAGGTGACGCTGGGTTCTGACGACTATGACTCGGCCTTCCGCTTTGACGGTAAAGACGCCATTACGATTGGCATTCTGTCCGCGCCCGGCGCCAATTCCCTCGAAGTGGCCAAAGCCGTCCGCGCCATGTTCCCGTCCATCCAAAAAGCGCTGCCCGCGGGCTTGACCGGCGAGATCGTCTACGACGCCACGGGTTTCATCGACGAGTCGCTCAAAGAGGTTATCCGCACACTTGTGGAAGCGATGATTATTGTGACCGTGGTCGTGTTCGCTTTCATGGGATCGATGCGTTCGGTCATCATTCCCACGATTGCGATGCCGCTGTCGCTGGTCGGCACGCTGGCGATCATGGCCGCGCTCGGGTTCACGATTAACCTGCTGACCCTGTTGGCCATCGTTCTCGCAATCGGTCTCGTGGTCGACGACGCCATCATTGTCGTTGAAAACGTGAACCGTCACCTGGAAGAGGGCATGGCGCCCATTCCTGCCGCGATGACGGCCGCCCGCGAGCTGGGCGGACCCATTATCGCGATGACGGTCGTTCTCATGGCGGTCTACGTGCCTGTGACGTTCCAAGGTGGTCTGACCGGCACGCTCTTCACTGAATTCGCGCTGACACTGGTGGGTGCGGTGACGATCTCAGCCGTCGTGGCGCTAACGCTGTCGCCGATGATGTGCTCGCGTATGCTTAAGCCGCACGACAACACGGCAAAAGATTGGGAAAACCGTCTGGTCTGCTACATCGACCACAAGTTCGAAAATTTGCGCGCCGGCTATATGCGCATTTTGGACTCCGCCCTAAAGACGATCCCGGTCGTGGTTGTGTTCGCGCTCATCGTGCTGACCAGCATTTATTTCCTCTATAACGCCGCCAACCGCGAACTGGCGCCCAACGAAGATCAGGGCTTCCTCGGCACGTTCTCGACATCGGCGACCAACGCCACGCGCGATCAGCGCCTTTTGTTTGCGACCGAGATCAGAAAATTTGCCGAGACCATTCCTGAGGTCGAGCATACGTTCCAAATCATCAGTCCTGGCGCGTCCGTAAACGGCTTCGTGCTCAAGACCTGGGGTCAACGCAGCCGTTCGGCCATGGAGTTGCAGCCTTCTACGCAAGAGGGCGTCGGCAAAATTGCGGGTTACGAGTCCGGCGTCTTTATGCCGCCGCCATTGCCGAGTGTGTTCGGATTTCCGATCCAATTCGCCATCGGGACAACGCAACCGTTCTCGCAGCTCAATCAGGTCGCGGAAGCGTTCCGTCAGGAAGCAGCCAAAAGCGGCATGTTCATCTTCTTGAACAGCGACTTGAAGTTCACCAAGCCTCAAGCAACCGTCGAGATCGACCGCGATAAAGTGGCGCAGCTTGGCGTGTCCATCAGCGACGTCGGCACGGCGCTGTCGTCCATGTTGGGCGGCGGTTATGTGAACTACTTCAATCTTGATGGCCGGTCGTATCGCGTCATTCCACAGGTCGAGCAGAAGTCGCGCCTGAATATCGATCAATTGCTCGACTATCATGTGCCGACCGCGAACGGCGGCACGACGCCGCTGTCCACCATCGCGAAAATCACCACCAAGGCTGTGCCGGAAACGCTCAACCACTTCCAGCAATTGAATAGCGCCACGATTCAAGGCGTGCCAATGCCGGGCGTGGCCATGGGCGACACGGTGAAGTATTTGCAGGATCTTGCGGCGCGCACGCTGCCGCAGGGCTATTTCGTCGACTACGGCGGCACCACGCGGCAATACATCACGGAATCGAGCGGCTTCCTTATCACGTTCGGTTTCGCGCTGATCGTGATCTACCTGGCGCTGGCTGCGCTGTTTGAAAGCTTCCGCGATCCGATCATCATTCTGGTGTCGGTGCCCATGTCCATCGCCGGAGCCTTGATCTTCATCAGCTTCGGTATCAACGGCGCGTCCATCAACATCTACACCCAAGTGGGGTTGGTGACGCTCATGGGCGTTATCTCGAAGCACGGCATTCTCATTGTCGAATTCGCGAACAAACTTCAGGAACAGGGCAAGTCCAAACAGGACGCCATTGAAGAGGCCGCCAGCATCCGTTTGCGCCCGATCTTGATGACCACGGCGGCGATGGTGTTCGGTGTCGTACCGTTGCTTATTGCCAGCGGCGCGGGCGCTTCGGCGCGTTTTGCCCTGGGTCTGGTCATCGCCTCGGGTATCTCGATCGGCACCCTGTTCACGCTGTTTGTGGTACCTGCGGCCTATGTAGTCCTGGCCGCGGACCATCGAACGAAGAAACCCACCCCGGTCGTTGCCGAAGCCGAAGCGATTTAATATAGTTAAATCAATTCGTTATCGTGCGGCGGCCGGAAAGGGCCGCTGCGCGATTTTTGTCGTGCTGGTGGTGGCCCCGCCAGAAACCGTGTAAAACGCGCGCCCTGATTTACCGAAGGCACCATGACTGAACAGCCGCTTGTCATCGCCGTCCCCAAAGGCCGTATTTTGGGGGAGGCACTACCAATCATCACCGCCGCGGGCATCGTGCCAGAGCCCGCATTCGGCGATGAGGACTCGCGCGCGCTGCAATTCAAAACCAATCATCCGAACATCAGCCTGATCCGCGTGCGCTCTTTCGACGTGGCGACCTTTGTCGCCTTCGGCGGCGCGCAACTGGGCATCGCCGGCAACGATGTGCTCATGGAATTCGATTACTCCGAAATCTACGCACCGCTCGATCTCGGTATCGGAAAGTGCCGCTTGTCGGTCGCGCAAAGCAAAGATCTCGGCACCACGCTCGACCTCAGCCGACTGAGCCATGTCCGCGTCGCCACCAAATACCCGAGCATTACCTCGAAGTGGTTCGCTGATCGCGGCATCCAGGCCGAATGCGTGAAGCTGAACGGCGCGATGGAATTGGCGCCGACGTTGGGGCTGTCGCCGCGGATCGTCGATTTGGTCTCGAGCGGCGCTACGCTGAAGGCTAACGGTCTTGTGGAAGTGGAAACCATCACCACCATCACTTCGCGCCTGATCGTCAATCGCACGGCTCTAAAGACGCGTCCTGAAATTGGCGGCTGGATCGAGAAATTCCGCGCAGTCGTTGCTGCGAAGGCGGCCTAAGCCATGGTCGTGATGTTGAATACGCGCGATCCCGGTTTTGCGGCGGCCTTCGCCGATCTGATCGAGAAGAACCGCGCCGAAAAAACCGATGTTGACGCGACGGTCGCGGGCATTCTCGCCGACGTGCGCGCGCGCGGCGATGCGGCGCTCATCGAATACACGCAGCGTTTCGATCGTGTCGCGCTGACGCCGAAGACGCTGGCGTTTCTGAAAAGCGAAATCGGCGCCGGTGCTGCGGCATCCAACATCGCGCTTGTGAACGCAATCGATACGGCGGCGACGCGCATCACCGAATATCACCGCAAGCAAATGCCCAGCGACGAGCTTTATACCGATCGCACAGGTGTCAAACTTGGTTGGAAGTGGACCCCGGTCGCCTCCGCCGGTCTCTATGTGCCCGGCGGCACTGCGGCCTTGTTCTCCTCCGTTTTGATGAACGCTGTTCCGGCGAAGGTCGCGGGCGTGCAGCGCCTCGTGGTCGTGATGCCGACACCGGACGGCAGGACGAACCCCGCGATGCTAGCGGCGTGCGCCATTGCCGGTGTCGACGAGGTCTACCGGGTGGGCGGCGCGCAAGCTATTGGCGCGCTGGCGTATGGCACCGATACTATCAAATCGGTCGATAAGATCGTCGGCCCCGGAAACGCTTATGTCGCTTCAGCGAAGCGCCAAGTGTTCGGTCGCGTCGGCATCGATATGGTCGCAGGACCGTCCGAAGTGACCGTGGTGGCGGATGCTAAGAACGATCCCATGTGGATCGCCGCTGATCTGATGGCTCAGGCCGAACACGATGCCTCGTCGCAGTCGGTGTTGATCACCGACGATGCCGGCTTCGCGCGGCGTGTCGCCGAAGCGGTAGACACGCTTTTGAAAACACTCCCACGCGCCGCCATTGCCGCGAAGAGCTGGCAGGATAACGGCGCGATCGTCATTGTCGGCGCCTTGTCAGAAGCGCCCGAACTCGTGAACCGCATGGCGCCGGAACACGTTCAGCTTGCCGTGGAGAATCCCGGCGCACTAGAGCCTGGTATCCGCCACGCGGGCGCAATCTTCATGGGCCGCCTAACGCCCGAAGCTCTCGGTGATTACATCGCCGGTCCCAGCCACGTGCTGCCCACGTCGGGCACCGCGCGCTTTGCCTCGGGCTTGGGCGTGTTTGATTTTCTGAAACGGACTTCACTTATTGATGTCGGCCTTGGGCCGCTCAGCGTGCTCGGGCCTCCGGCCGTTGCTATGGCCGAAGCCGAGGGCTTGGCAGCACACGCCATGTCCATAGCTTTGCGCGTTAAAGGCGCGCGCGGATAATGACCAGTCAGGACGACGGCACCTCCGGTCGGCCTCGTTCCATCGTCAAGATCGCTCTCGACGAGCGTTCCTTCTTGCGCCGTCGCCCCGAGGTCGAGCATGAGCGCGAAGTGGCGCTGTTCGATCTTTTGGAAGAGAACACCTTCATCTTGAAAGGCGAGGGGGCCCTGCCCGGCCCCTATCACCTGAAGCTTGGTCTCTCGGAAGACCGCCTGGTCTTCGACGTCAGCGATACCAAGGAAACGCCGTGCCGCCAGATCACGATGCCGGTGAAGCCCTTCCGCATGGTCATCAAGGATTACTTTTTGGTCTGCGAAAGCTATTTCGACGCCATCAAGGCCTCGTCGCCGTCACAGATTGAAGCCATCGATATGGGCCGGCGCGGCTTGCACAATGAAGGCGCGCAGATGCTGCGCGAGCGCCTGGCAGCAGATGTCGATCTCGATCAAATCACGGCGCGGCGTTTCTTCACGCTGCTCTGCGTTCTGCACATGCGGGGCTAAAGCGCATGCATCTTCCATCCTCGGTTTTGTTCTGCTGCACCATGAATGAGGTGCGCTCTCCCATGGCCGAGGGCATCATGAAGCGCTTCCACGGCAACCGCGTGTTTGTCGATTCCGTCGGCGCGCACCCGTCCGAGCGCCTCGACCCCTTGATGGTCGAGGTCATGAAGGAAATCGGCGTCGATATGTCGCGCCATAAACCCAAAAGCTTCGACGCGCTCACAGATGCATCCTTCGATATGGCCATTGCCTTGTCGGCGGAGGCTGAGGCTTCGGCGGCAGATCTTACCCGCTATATCGACTGCGACGTCCGCCGCTGGAACGTGTCCGATCCCACCGCCACCGAGGGTTCACGCGATGCGCGTTTGGCTGCCTACCGCCAGGTGCGCGACCAATTGCAGCAGAAAATCCTCGATCTGTTTCCGCTGCCCGACCATCCTGATTTCTAGGATTTCCGCGCCGGGGTACAGAAAAACGCGCGTTTTTCCGGATTTGGCGGTAGGATTCGCCTTGACCGGGAAAGGGAGATTAGCAACTTTCCCCACGTTCGGCCGTAAAGGGGTCGAAGAGCGCCACATGTGGTGAGGATGGATGACGAAAGAAGATATGATCGAGTTCCCCGGTACGGTGACCGAGTTGTTGCCGAATGCCATGTTCCGGGTGAAATTGGACAACGAACACGAAGTGCTCGCGCACTCGTCCGGCAAGATACGCAAGAACCGCATCCGTGTCCTCGCTGGAGACCGCGTCAACGTCGAGATGACACCCTACGACCTGACCAAAGGTCGCATCACTTTCCGGTTTAGATAACTGACCACTCCTCTCATTCTCGCATCCGCTTCGCCCCGCCGGCTCGAACTGCTGAAGCAGATCGGCTGCGCGCCCGATGAAGTGCTGGCGACGGACATCGACGAGAGCGAAAAGCCAGAGGAAGCCCCCCAAGCATTAGCCGCCCGTTTGGCAGCCGCGAAGGCCGCCGCAGCGGCTGCCTTGCGCCCACAAGGCATCATCCTCGCAGCCGATACGGTTGTAGCCTGTGGCCGGCGTATTCTTCCCAAAGCCGAGACGGTCGAACAAGCGCGTGCCTGTCTCACACTTTTGTCGGGGCGGCGGCATCGTGTGTACGGCGGCATCGTTGTTCAGAAACCCGGTGCGAAGCCATTGCGCCGTACGGTCATGACGGTGGTCAGGTTCAAGCGCCTGACCAAAGCCGAGATCGAGGGGTATCTCGCATCGGGCGAATGGCAAGGCAAGGCGGGCGGATACGCGATCCAGGGGCGGGCGGCCGCTTTCATCGCCGGCATTAACGGCTCGTATACCAATGTCGTCGGACTGTGCGTCCATACTGTTGCGAAGCTCCTGACCGGTTTCTAGCGTTCCTCCGCTCTGATATGGTTTGCGCATCGCGTCCGGAATGAGGCGTCACGTGCCCCGCTTTTTGCAAATCAGCAATTTCTACCCGGACTATCTCGGCGATTTTTATGCCGCGCGCCCGCATCTCGCGACGGCACCTTACGACGTTCAGATGAACGCTATTTTGGACGACAATTTCGCAGGTGCGCACACGTTCACACGCGCCCTGCAGCCTCACGGCTTTGAGACATTGTTTGTCCTGGCTAACAACCCGCACATGCAGCGGGCTTGGCTGAAAGAAAAAGGCATCCAAATCGACGAGAGCGCCGTGTGCCTCCAGGCCACGCTGGCGCAGATCGCCATGTTCGATCCCGACATTTTTTATACCACCGACGTCATCACCTTCCATGCAGGCTTCTTTCGGGCCGTAAAAAAACGCCCGCCGCTGATTGTCGGCTGGCGCGGATTTCCGATCACCGCCGGAACCGATCTTTCGTTTTACGACCTGATCCTCAGCAGCTTCGATCGCATGTTCACGGAAGCGAAACAGCACGGTGCGCATCAGGTTGAACGCTTCCATCCCGGTTTTCCCGAAGATTGGGCCGTGGCGCACGAGCCGCGTAAGATCGAATACGATGTCGTGTTCTCGGGCTCGGTAACGCGCGAGCATTTGCGGCGCATTGAATTGCTCAATGTGATCGCCGACATGAGCCGCGACCCGCTGCAGGGCTTTAAGTTCGGCGTGTTCATCGCCCGGGACCAAATGTTGTCGCCCTTGGTGCAAAGTTTGAACCAGGGCGCGCGCTGGTCACAGGACATGCTGCGCGTCATGCGCAATGCGCGCATCACCATCAACATCGACGTGGACTCGTTCGCCGGTCAGCCGCCCAATATGCGGCTGATCGAAGCCACGGGGGCGGGCGCGTTTTTGCTGACGTCTCACCATCCGGAGCTCGCGCACTTCTTCGAGCCGGGCGCTGAAATCGACACCTTCCGCACGCCGCAGGAGTTGTTGTCCAAGATCGGCTATTATTTGACGTTCCCAGAACGCGCCGACGAGATCGCGCTGGCGGGTCAGGCGCGGTGCATGGAAGATCACTCTGTTTCCAAACGCGCTGCTTGGCTCGCTGATATTCTCAAATCCGCACTCGCGCGTAAACAGGCGGCCTGATCCAATGACGCCGAAGATTTCCCTCGTTACGCCCAGCTTCAACCGCGCCGGCACGCTGCCGGCGACGATTGAGTCCATCGCTCTGCAAACGGGCACGTTCGATCTGCAATATACCGTGATAGACGGCGGCTCGACCGATGGCACGCTCGACATTCTGCGTGCGCACAAGGGCATCGTCAGCGATTGGGTGTCCGAGCCCGACGCCGGGATGTATGACGCCATCATCAAAGGATTTGCCCGCACCGACGGTGAGATTCTCGGTTGGATCAACAGCGACGACACGCTGTTTCCATGGACCCTCGGTCTGATCTCGCGGATTTTCGCCGATGTGCCCCAAATCCAGTGGCTCAGCACGCTCACGCAGGCGGCCATCGATGCCGATGGTGATATTCGCTACCTGCGCAAAGTGCCGGGCTATGACCAGCGCGCGTTCTTCGACGGCGTCTATTTTGGCTTCGGGGGCGCGGGCGATAGCCATGCCACCGAATTTATCCAACAAGAGTCGACCTTCTTCCGCCGCTCGCTGTGGGACAAAGTCGGCGCGGAAGCGCTGCGCAGCCAAGCCATCGCCGGCGACTTCGCCTTGTGGAATGCCTTTATGGCTGAAGCACCGCTCGTTGGCGTCGACGCGCCGCTGGGGGCTTTTCGCATTCACAGTGCGGGGCAACTGAGCCGTGGACAACGCGAAACCTATGTGCAGCAATGCAAGGACTCGCTTCAGGCCGCGCGCGCAAAGCTCAACTACACGCCGCGCGTTGTCGACGGTGCCGCCGAGTACTCCGGCCTCTATGTGGAAAAACAGGCGCCGGAGCAAGAACACAGCCCGTGGCATGTGGTGGAACGGCCGTTCCACGTCTTGCCGCGCGGCGATTTAAAAACCGCGCTCAACCAGCGCCGTGTATTCTAACTGGACCCACCATGGACATTCCCAAAACAGCCGCCGAACGCTTGATCTGGTCCTTCTCCGAGTCTGTGAAGGAGACCATCGAAAGCAATCCCGACAAAGCCGCCAAGCTCGCACTCTCTCACCGCAACGCGCTCGCGCGCGTTAAGGCGCGAAAGGTGGATGTCACGACCGTCATCGACCTTGGTGCGGCGCGCGGCGAGTGGTCGAAGATGGTGCGCACCGTTTGGCCCCAAGCTCACTGCCACCTGGTCGAAGCGAATCATTATTGGGAGCGCGAGCTGCATAAGCTGTCCGCCGATCCGACCTACAGCTACGTGATCGCGGCGGCGGGTCCCACCAAGGGCGAGGGGCACTTCCAGTTTTCCGAAGATCCGTTCGGCGGCGCGGGCACGACCGCAGGCGACGAAAAAGGCGTGCGGGTTCCGCAGGTCACGGTCGACAGCGAATGCCAAGAACGTGGCTTAAAGGGCCCGTTTCTCCTGAAGTTCGACACCCACGGGTTCGAGCGCGAGATCATCAAGGGTGCGACGGAAACTTTAAAGTCCACCAGCCTCATCGTCATCGAGGCTTACAACTTCGGCCCGCGTGAAAAGCGCTTTCCGGCCATGTTGGAATTGCTGGAAGACCTGGGCTTTCGCTGCATCGATATCGGCGAGCCTCTGTTCCGCCAATACGACCGCAGCTTTTGGCAGATGGACTTCTTCCTCGTGCCGACCGATCGGCCCGAGTTTAAGTACGATTCCTATAAATAGGGCCTACTTTACGCCGTAAGCGGCGGGGTCGTCGGCGTAGCCGAAATAATCGATGTCGGCGCGCGACACGTCGCGCACGATCTCGAACATCGGCAGTGTGTAGGACTGCTGCCACGGTAGGTGCTTCGTGCTGTTCTCGTGGGCGAGCTTCACGTCCTTCAGGCCCAGTGGGTCGCAGACAGCGCCGAAGTCCTGCGCCAGCGTCTCGAACCGCCCCACGAAATCCACCATCAGCTTGTCGTTATCATCGACGATATAGCGCTTCTGCAGGCCCTGCGGCGCTGCCACCCGCGCCTTGCTCATGATGTAGTCCTCGAAATCGCGGAACTTAATTGTGGAGAGATGGCCGGGAAACTCGGTGCGCGTCATGTTGAAGTGATACAGCGATAGCTGAAAGTCCCACGGGTTGCGTACGAAGGCGAATTTGAACAGCCGTGCGAATGTTTCGGCGCCAAGGACATTGCTGATATCCTGGGCCGAGGCGTGGCGCTCCAGTTTCAAAAGCTCGGGGTTCAGGCCCAGTGTTGCGATCAGCTTGGCCTTCTCCTCGGGCGGCTTGTCTCCCAGGTGAGCGCGTACGTCGTAGGGCCACAGGGTCCGTTCAACGGACATACCCGCCGCCTTAATGACGTGAACAAAAAGGAATCGTCGCATATAAGAGATGATCAAAGGACGCTCTTTTGAAGGCTGGCCGGTTGCGAATTCTCCAAATTAATACCATGGATGTCCAGGGTGGGGCAGCACGCGCTGCTTACCGGCTCCATCGCGGGCTGGTCTCCCTTGGCGCCGACAGCACCTATTTCGTGCGCGACCGCCGCATGCCCGACGACACGGTGCGCCAATTCATTGCCGATCCGTCGCCCGCTGCCGTGGCCCACCGCGCTGCCTGCAAGGCCGAACTCACGGCGGCCTATGACGCCTATAAGCCAACCCTCAGCCCGGACATCGAGCAGTTCAGCCAGGAGCGGGTCGACGGCGACGAGAACTTCTATATCCAGCGTCCCCGCGCCGAGATCATCAACTTGCACTGGATCGCGGGGTTTGTTGACTACCGCCTGTTTTTTACGCCGGAACGCACCGATTGCCCGGTGGTGTGGACGCTGCACGACATGAACCCCTTCACGGGCGGATGTCACTTTGATGCCGGATGTGGCCGCTTCAAAACCCATTGCGGCGCGTGCCCGTGGCTGGGCTCCACCGACGAGAACGATCTCACGTCGCGGGTCTTTAATGCTAAAGCCGATATTTTTGCGAAATGGCCCGCGGATCGCCTGCACATCGTTACGCCTGGCCGCTGGCTGCAGGGCGAAGCAAAAGCGAGCGCGCTGTTTGGAAAATTCGACAGCACTTGTATTCCCAACAGCATTGAGACCGACATTTTCAAGCCTATGGATCAGGTGGCGGCGCGAGCGGCGCTAGGTTTGCCGCTGAACGCGCGAATCGTCTTGTTTATGTCGCACCAAATTCGGCTCGCGCGAAAAGGCTTCCGCGAGCTGGTTCAGGCGCTGTCGCTTGTGCCAGACGCCCAGAACATCGTGCTGCTGGCCGTGGGGGACAACAAGAACCAGGTCGCCATCGACGCGCCGTTCAAAGTCGCGCTCGTGAATTACATTGGCGATGACGCGACGGTCGCCGCGCTTTACAGCGCCGCCGACGTCACCGCCGTGCCGTCGCAACAAGACAACCTGCCGAACACGATGTTGGAATCCATGAGCTGCGGCACGCCTGTGGTAGGCTTCGACGTCGGCGGTATCCCCGACATGGTGCGCGAGGGCGAGACCGGTTTCCTGGCGCCACCGGGGAATGTGGCGGGCCTTGCGAGCGCGTTCGTGGCGGCGTTTGCAGACGGCGAGAAATTGAAAGCCTACGGCCGGCGCGCGCGTTCTTTGGTCGAGGAGCGTCACGCGCCCAAGGTTCAAGCGGCGGCCTATCTGGCGCTCTACGAGACTTTGACCGAAGCCGTCCGGCGCAAGCGGGGATACTGAGAATGGCGACAGTCTTGGTCACGGGCGGCGCGGGATATGTGGGCAGCCATGCGTGCAAGGCTCTGGCTAAGGCCGGCCATGTCCCCGTCACATATGACAACCTATGCCGGGGTCACCGCGAGCTGGTGAAATGGGGCCCGCTGGAAATCGGCGATATTAGCGATCGTGCCCGCCTCGATGCAGTGTTGGCCGCCCATAAGCCTGAAGCGGTCATGCACTTCGCGTCGCTCATTGAGGTCAACGAGTCCGTCGCCAACCCGGATTTATATGAGCGCAACATCGTCGGCGGCACACAGTGTCTGCTGGAGGCGATGGCCGTCGCGCGGGTCAAAATCATCGTGGTGTCCAGCTCCTGCGCCGTCTACGGCACACCGTTGAAGGTGCCGATTACCGAGGATGAGTCGTGGAAGCCGATTAACCCCTACGGCGTCTCGAAAATGAAAATGGAGCGCCTTCTGCAGGCGGCGGAAAAAGATCACGGCCTAGCCTGGGTCGCGCTGCGTTACTTCAACGCCGCCGGTGCCGACGCTGACGGTGAGAGCGGTGAATGGCATACGCCGGAATCACACCTGATCCCGCGCGTGCTCGACGTGGCCATGGGTCGCGCCAAAGCCATCACCATCAACGGCACCGATTACCCGACGCCCGACGGCACCTGCGTCCGCGACTATATCCACGTCGCAGACCTTGCCGACGCGCACCTGCGCGCGTGGCGCTACGCCGCAGATAACGGCGGCGGAATGGCCTTCAATCTCGGCACCAGTACGGGATCGTCGGTGCGCGAGGTCATTGATGTGGTGCGCGCGACCACCAAGCGGGACATTGCCGTGGACATCGGTCCGCGCCGTGAAGGCGATACGCCGGCGCTGGTGGCGGATTCCAGCCGAGCACGGAAAGTGTTGGGATGGCAGCCGCAGCGCTCCGATCTCGCGACGGAAATCGCCGATGCCTGGGCGTGGCACCAACATCTTTACGGCTAGCGAAGCTCAGCTTTTAAAGATCGCGAGGCCGCCCTCGGTTTTACGGCTGGTCAGCACCGTGAAGGCATTCGCTAGTTGCTCGGCCTGTTCTTTGGGCGACGTGAAGAACGCCATGGCGCGGTCCGAAACCCATTTACGCAGCGCGGCGATATTCTCCGGCGTGCGTTCTTTCTTCCGAATTTCGAACTCCATGAACTCGCGCACTTCTTCGTGCATGAGCGTTAGCAGTTCCTGGTCGATGCTCAAGCCTTCCGACTTCAACAAAAAGCGCGCCAACGTCGGATTGTAGACGTTGATGTGACCATAGCTGAGTGTGTCCTCAACCCGCGCATCGATGCCGAAATGATAGTCCAGCGGCACTTCTATGGCCTGCCTGGGCGCGACGCGCTTGAGTTCGCGCAAAACCAGACGCTCGAATTCCACATGCTCCAACACATGCGACAGAATGACGAGGTCGAAGGCATCGTCCTCGCATGGAATATCGTAGCCGTTGAATTGCACGGCCTGTTTCAGCCGCGGAAGATTACGGCTCTTGATGACATTGAGGCCAGAGCTGGCAATCTCGACAGCATAGAACTCCTCGCCGAAACCCATCTCGTGCAAATGTTGCAGCACGCTGCCTTCGCCCGCGCCCACATCTAAAATGCGGCGCGGCGTGAAACCGGCGCGTTTGCAGACTTCGATGATGTTCTTGGCTTTGTGCTTTCCGCCCAACTCGCGCCACGGGCTGATGCCGGTGTAATTGCCGTCATAGTCCGCGTTAACCGTGCTGCGCAGCTTAATTTCCGGCATGGAGTCTTGAGCACGAAGGGTCACGGGCGCAGGCCTGGATGATCGGGGACAAAGTCAAAATCTGGCCCCGACTCGTTAAGAATTCGTAGAGAAAGGGGGCATACTCAGGTGTGATCGCACAGGCATCAACATCGCATCACGGCCGTGATCCTTTCTCTCAGCCATAAGTTCCTGTTTATCCACGTCTATAAGGTCGCGGGCACGTCCATTGTCCGCGCGCTTGGCGGTGCTGATGTCCGCCACCTCGTCCGCATTCTTGCGCCGGAGAACCAGGGTCCGTTCCTTGCGTCTCAAGGAATCGATCCGCGCTTTATGACGATGCACGACCATTCCTTCGCTAAGGACGTGCAGGGCGTGATCGACCCCGCGCTCTTCAAGCGGTTGTTCAAGTTCGGCTTTGTGCGCAATCCGTGGGATCTGCAGCTGTCGTTGTACCGCTTCAACGTCGAGAAGCCGCATGTACGCAATGCCGATCTCGACTTCAGCTCGTTCGAAAATTACATCCTGTGTACGCCC
This sequence comes from Fidelibacterota bacterium, assembly GCA_947475895.1. GTDB lineage: Bacteria > Pseudomonadota > Alphaproteobacteria > Rhodospirillales > Rhodospirillaceae > SHVO01. Next base: position 25,189 of record CANJMF010000025.1, on the reverse strand, counting down.
GATGCGCCGTTACCGCACGGCGTACAGAAGCGTTTCCTATTCGATACCGATGGCACGCAAGTCGTCGATTTCGTGGGACGCTATGAAAATTTGAAGGCCGACTTTTCCGAAGTCTGTCAACGCATCGGCATTGAATCGATTTCGCTCGGTCACGCAAATGCCACCAAGCATGGCCCTTGGGCGTCGTACTACACGCGCGAAATGTTCGAACACGAACGCAAACGCTGCGCCGTCGATATTGCGACATTTGGCTATTCCGACGACCCGGCCGCTTACGGCATCAAATAGCGCTCAGCGCTTCCAGGCATCCACAACGATCGACATGGCGCGGCGCGGATTGGCAACGCGCGGATCGTTGTCGGGCGTGCGTTTCACAAAGCCATAACTGTAATCGATAGGCTTCAGAGCCGCGCTGCCGTCCGCCGCAGTGAAATGCAGGAGGTCAAACGTGCCTGCGTCGGAAAAGGGGGAATGATCGAACAGCGCTTTTACGGTTTCGAAGGTGGGAAACCACACATGCCCGCCGTCCACCACGACGCCGTTCTCGAAGCGACCGCCGCCACCGGGGTCGAACACGACGTCGCCGGCGTCGTTAAAGACGGATCGGGCGCGCAATACGTCGCAGCGATAGTCAGGCACGCTCAGGCGAAACAAGCCGCCGGGTTTTAGGACGCGGTGGATGTCGGTGATGATGGGTGCGATGTCGGTATACGGCACATGCTCGAATACATCTTCCGCCTGATAGATCGCAATCGATCCGTCAGGGATCGGCATGCGCTGGCGAATATCGTGCGCGATGTTGCGATGATCGGGCCGGCTAATGGTCAGGCCGATATGTGTCGAAAATTGTTGAAGCGCCGGGAAGAGGTGACCGGCATAAAGCTTGTCCGATGTCAGGCTTTGCCACGTGGCAACGGGCTGAAAATCGGACAAGCTGTTATTCCGTGTTAGGCAATGCCGCAGGTATTTTCGGCGCTGCTAAGCGAGTAGCCGCTCTCGTCCACATTCAGCGTCTCAACCGTGCCGTCGTTGACAACCATCGAAAAACGCTTGCTACGCATGCCGAAGCCGATCTTGCCCAGATCGAAGTCGAGGCCGAGCGCTTTGGAGTATTCGGCATTGCTGTCCGACAGCATCAGGATTTTGGTGCCGACGCCTTGGTCTTTGCCCCAGGCGTCCATCACAAAGGCATCATTCGTAGCCATACAGGCGATGGTGTCGACGCCCTGGGATTTGATTTTGTCGTAGTTATTCACATAGCTGGGCAGGTGCTGTTTTGAGCAGGTGGGCGTGAAGGCGCCAGGCACTGAGAAGAGAACAACTTTCTTGCCTTTAAAGATTTCGTCGGTGGAGATTTCCTTGGGGCCTTCGGCACCCATGGTCCGGAATTTACCTGCGGGCAGCTTGTCGCCTTGCTTGATTGCCATGGTGTCCTCGGTGAATCTGTGATGCGTTTGTGCCGAATGGCACATCCGCCTAATCTAAAGGTCTAGGGTCTTTTTTCCAAACGTTTCGTGAAGGTTGAGCTTGTATGGATACCCTCGCACATCTCCCGGATTTCTACGGCCATCACCGTACGGTCACCGAACAAACGCCGGTTTTGACCGATGGCACGCCCATCCCATGGATGACGTATCCGGCCGTCAGTTATCTGAACCAATTGGATGTTTCGCAAAAGCAGGTGTTCGAATACGGCTGCGGGAATTCGACGCGCTATTGGTCGCAAAGGTGCCGAAAGATCGTTTCGGTCGAGCACGATGCCGATTGGTTCGCGCGAATGAAAGGCGCGAACCTGGCTCACGCCGAGATCTTCCATGCCGAGGGGCGGGCTTATGTGGAGATGGTGGCCCGTGACGCGCCGCACGACATTATCGTCATCGACGGGCGCTGGCGGTTCGATTGCGCGGTTCATTGTACCGAGTATCTCGCGCCGGGCGGACTGGTGATGCTCGATAACTCCGAGCGCTATCCGGCGGCGACGGAATTTTTGCGGAAAAAAGGCCTCATCCAAGTCGATATGATTGGCCACGGCCCTATGACGCGGTTCATTTCATGCACATCACTTTTTCTCAAACGCGATTTCGCGTTCTCGCCTGCGAAGCCCCTACAGCCGCATCACGGTCCCGGAATGCATGACAGCATCGAAGCGAAGCCTGAACACGCCGCGCACAATAAGGCCGGCGGCTACGGTTAGACGCTCTCGGCGGACAGAAGATCGAGGCGCAAGAAAGTGAGATCCCATCCTGTCCGCTTCGTTAGCGCATAGCCGAAAGCGCCCAAGCGCCGCACCGAGTCCAATATGCGATTGTGCGCTCCGTCGTCGAGGGGGCTGTGGCCTTCGTCATATTCGATATTAAGAATGGCGGGGCGAATGCCATCGGCCATCATGCGGCCCAGGGCTGCATATTCCGCGCCTTCGATATCCATTTTGAGAAGGTCGATCTGATCGTGGCCAAGGTCGGCCATGATGCTCTTCAGTGTTTTGCACGGCGCTTCGAAGTAGTCGTCGGTTCTTTGGAGATTGAGGATCGAATGCGAGACGTGCGCGGCATTTTTGGGAATGTAGAATTTTTGAATCTCGTCGCAGTCCCACAAACCGATAGGCTGAAAGGCCATACGCTGCGCCGTATTCGGATCGATCGTGTAGAAAGATGTGGTGCTGTTGCCGATTCCGAACGGCAGGCCGGCATTCGCATTTTGCACTAACAGATCGAAATGCACTTTCGCGCGGGGTGTCGGATCGAAGGTGAACACACGATGTCCGTCGCGCGCCAGATGCACATCGAAGCTGATGTCCTCGCCGGCGCCGAAGCAATAACAAATCCCGCTCTGCAGGCGCTCGTATGCCCTTTGCGGAATATGCTTTCCGCCGTAGCTGCCGACGCCGATTAATCGGTGCGGCAATTCCTGAGATGCGTCTTGGTTCACGGGGATAATGACTGCGAGGCGAATGTCACGCGCTAGTTCGCCTGGCTGCGGCGCATCACGTAGCGATCGCCTTTGAACTCGTCGAAATAGGATTGCACTTCCGGGTGCAGCACGGGCTCGCCCGATTCGTCGGCCAGTAAATTCTGCTGCGACACATACGCCACATAGTGCGTCTGCGCGTTCTCGGCGAGCAGGTGATAGAAAGGCTGGTCTTTGCGCGGGCGCATTTCTTCCGGGATCGCCAACCACCATTCCTCGGTGTTAGCGAACTCCGGATCCACGTCGAAAATCACGCCGCGAAACTGAAACATGCGGTGTTTGACGACTTGGCCGATAATGAACTTGGCCTGTTTGCTTTCCATCCGAATCTGAGTGTCCTTCACCCCAAAAATAAGAATGCCGCGGCCAAAGGTCCAGCGTCCCAGCCAAGATATTGATATTTAATCATATTTCAAACCGCCGCGAAACCGCCGGTTGTCACAATTGCGCATGTTCTCAGAGGCCAGTTTTTTCGCGCTGGTGTAAGATTGTCGCGGGGAGCCCGCAATGAAAGTCGAGACGAACAGCCTTAAGCGTCGCACGCTGGTTATGGCGGCTTTTGCCGTCGTCGTTATCGTGGCCATGGCGGGTTATCAAGTGTGGCAGGGCTACCGCATGACGGTCACTGCCGCAAATCGCGACCTCACCGAGTTGCGCGCCGTTCTTGCCGAAAGCACCGGAGCCACGTTGCGGTCCGCCGAGATTATGGTCGATCGTGCCGTGCTCGAAGTCTTGCGCCTGGGACCCAATCCGAACATTCAACTACTCAGCCAACGTCTCATCGAAGATTCGCAAAATTGGCGTTTTGTGTACGCCCAAGCTTACATCAGCGCCGATGCTGTTGGGAGGATCGCGATCAGGCGCAACGACGGCGATGGCAAGATGGTCCCAACCATTCCCGTCGAACGCGCAGTAGACGAGGTGTTCACCGTGCACGTGGGCGCCACGCGCGAGTCCGACCGGTTTTATGTCAGCAAACCCTTTCTCTATCGCCAGGGCGGCATTGATATCGTCGCGATGAGCAAGGGCGTGTTCGACGCAGAGGGTAAGTTTCTCGGCGTTTGTATCGTTGGCATCCGGCTCGATACGTTCACGCAGCTCTTGTCGACGTTGTTGCCGGCCCATGTGCGGTCCGCCGCGCTCCGACGTACAGATGGCTCGCTCCTCATCTCAACGCTTTCAGATGTCAGGATCGAGGAAATCCAAAAGGCGCCAACCTACACGACGTGGCCGCCACCGACTCCCGGCGTCGTTCATCACATGGCGCCCATGCTTCCCCGCGAACTTATCCTCGCCTATCAGCAGGTAGGGACCTATCCGATCGTCATTTCCGTGGCGGCTTATTGGGCTGATGTATTGGCCCCTTGGAAGCGCAGTGCTGCGGCGGCGATCGCCACGGCCCTTGTGGGCATGATATTGATCGCAGGGCTCACACGCGGGATCATCAAACGCTTGGAAGACCAGCAGCGCGCACAGCGCGAAGTGCTCAAAAACGAACGCAGTCTCGCTGAATCCCAACGCCTGAGCGGCATTGCGCATTTCGAGCGGAATCTCGATTCCCCGGAAATCCTGTGGGGCGAGAATATGTACGCGGTTCACGGCGTGGATCGTGAAACCTTCGTGCCGAATTACCCTTCATTTCTGGCACTCGTGGCGCCGGAAGACCGCGAGCGTGTGCTGGAGGCTTCGGGAAGCCTCGAAAATCCGAAGCGGTACGGACGCTACGAATGTCGCATGAACTTGCCCTCTGGCGAGGTCAAGTTCATGCGTTATAGCTGGGAGGCGGTGGACGATGGCACGGCCACGCCCATGCGGATTTTCGGCGTGGCGCAGGACATGACCGCCATTCGGCGTGCGGAAGACATCATCCGCGAGGATCAGGAACGGCTGCGCGATATTGTTGAGTGTTCCAGCGATTATATTTGGGAGTCTGATGCCGACGGACAAACCACATTCTTCACGGGTCCGCAGGCGCACAAATTCCGGGGCCCTGACGGACGGCAGCCTAAAATTCTCCATGGCGTGCCAGCCAATGCGGGGGATGCAAAGCGGTTGAATGAAAGTGTGCGGTCGCGCAGCAGGCTTCGCAGTCTGACGGTTCCGTGGACCGATACGGCCGGCGAGCGGCATCATATTCGGATCAGCGCCAACCCGCGCTTCGACGCGGCGTTGAATTTTCTCGGATACCGCGGAACTGCGACCGAAGTCACCGACGTTGTGCGCCGTCGAGAGGATGAAGAAAATACGCGCCGCAGCGAAGCGCTCGGCCGGCTTGCCAGCGGCCTTGCACACGAGATCAACAATCTCTTGCAGCCGATCATGATTTATTCCGCCTTCGGTACTTCGGAGGCCGGCGTCACGCAAAGCGTGCGTCAATATTTCGGACGCATCGCGACCGCGGCCGAGCGCGCCTCTCACATCGTCAAGAACGTGCTTGCGTTCGCTCGTCGCGGTCACCTACCGCAGGAGTTCGTCAACCCCGTCGATGTCGCCCGCGAAAGTATCGATCTGCTCAGCGGCGCACTGAAACCGGGTGTAAAGATTACGTTCGAAACGCAAACGGACAAACTCCAGGTCCGAGTCAATCGCACGGGTCTCGCACAGGTGATCACAAATCTTCTGGCGAATGCGACCGATGCGTTGAAGGAGGGCGGCCGGGCGACGGTCACGGTCGCCTCGGCCGATCTCGGCGGCGATGCCTCGCTCTTGGGATTATCGCCGGGGCTCTATTACCGCATCAGCGTGGAAGATAATGGACCCGGTATTTCATCCGCGCATTTGAGCGAGATTTTCGAGCCGTTCTTCACAACCAAACCGCAGGGCCAGGGGACCGGTCTCGGCTTGTCGGTCGTGGCCGGCCTCGTCAAAAGTTGGGGTGGAACCGTCAAGGTGGACAGCGCACCTGGCGACACCACGTGCTTCACCATTTATCTGCCCCTAGCCGACCGGCACCTTCAAGCGGCGCAATAACCATCACGCCAAGACGCCGCCGCGCTTGCTTCTCGCGCGGTGGCTGCTACGCTTGGTGATTGCCATCGGGACGATTGTCATGCTTGAAGTGTTGCCCGCCAGCCAAGCCAACGTTGTGTGTTTTCGGGCGGTCGGTACTCTGACTGAAGCGGACTACACCGAAGTCTTCGTGCCGACGATGATCGACGTTATCGCGAGCTTTCCGAAATTCCGCGTCTATGCCGATCTCAGCCGCCTTCTAGATTGGGACGAAGCCTCCCGTTGGGAGACCGGCGCCATTCTCAACAACAATCTTCCCCGTTTCGAACGTGCGGCCGTTGTCGGCGGCCCGTCTTGGGCCGGCCTGGCCTTGATGCTGCGCGAATCTCTGCCACCGGGCGCCTATGAATTCTTTACCGATGGCAACCAAACCAAGGCCCTCTCCTGGTTAAAAGGCTGAGGCACGGCCTAACCTATTTTCCCAATTTCCAATGATTCCAAGGGGTCATCGCGATTCCCTTTCTGGTTGCGAATAGGTTTTAAGCGGTTGTAGCCACTGGTTAATTGTTCAGAAATCCGGACCGGCTTATAAATATTCCGGGGTGAGTGATATGACCGATACGCAAAAGCAGGCCGCCATCCTCGTGATGAAAGCTGCGGCCGAAATTCGCAAAGCGGCCGCGCTCGATGGTAAGCGCAAGGCCGAATTGTCGGGCGTTGCCGACTATCTTGAAAGCATCATTTACGAATCGGAACTCGGATACGGCGAACCCTTGTTCGCCGAAGATGCTGCTCCCATAGCGGCTGCGGAAACGCCCGATGCCGAAATTCGCAAGATGATGAAACCTTTTCGCGTTCGCCTCAGCCGCTAGGAATATTACCTGAGCCGCAACATCGAGGTTCTCTCCACATTTCCTGCTGCCGCGGTGCCCGCACATCCAGCGGTCGGCGATCTGGGTGACTTCAGCTCTCAGGCGTTTCTCGATGCCATGCCATCGGCCGCCGTGGTCCTCGACCGGGACGATCTCGTGGTGGCGATCAATGCGCCAGGTGAAGATTTGCTCGGCAGCACCGCGGCTGTCGCGCGTGGCAAACCTGTCGATGGTGCGTTTCATGTTTTCCTCGAACGCGCACGCCGAGCCGACCCGGTTTACCCATCCCTTCGGCGCTTCTTGGTTCATGGTTCGCAGCTTTCCGCTGCGCAACGCGGGCAAAATCTTACATGTGATCGACGCGGTCGACATCACGGCCATGAAGAACGCCGAATTCGAAGTCCGCGAAAGCGAACAGCGCCTTGAAGAAGCGACGCGCATCGCGCAGCTGGGCACATTCAAGCTGCAGTGGGATACCGGCACCATGCAGTGGTCGCCGCACGTCTATACCATTCTCGGCCTCGCGCCCGACGCCTACGTCTACAGTCTCGGCCGCTATCGCGCGATGGTGCACCCCGACGACCGCGAATCCTACGACCGCCTTCACGAGGACTTGCTGGACGGCAAAGGCATTCGCGGCGCCGAGCACCGCATCATTCGGCCCGATGGAAACGTTCGCTGGTTGCGTGTCGAAGGCCGCGTCCTGTTTGACGCTGATGGCATCCCCTATGCGTCGTTCGGAACATATCAAGACATCACGGAAGCCAAGCAGCGCGAGCAGGAGCTTAAAAGCCTGCTTCGACGCAACACACTGCTGTACGAAGCACTCGACGCGTCGCCGATCGGTGTCGCCGTCGTCACGACGGAATACGGTCGGCCGGAAATCTTCTACGTCAACGCCGAGTTCGAGCGGTTGACGCATCACAACACGTCATCGTTAAGCGAGGGCGGTATGGCTGCCTTGCAGCCCGAAGGCGATGCGGGCCGTGGATGGGACCGCATCTTGCAGACATTGGCCGTTTCGCGTGGCGGCGCATTCGAAGTGTCGTGCGATCAGCGCGGCGCCGCCCCGTTTCTCGCGCAAATCGAAATCGCGCCTGTCAGCGATCACCCCGGACAGGAAACCAATATCTTCGTGCTGAACCTGCGCGATGTGACCAGCGATCGTCAGCGCGCCGAGGCGTTGCTCCAATCGCAAAAACTCGAAGCGCTTGGTCAGCTGTCCGGCGGCGTTGCGCACGAAATCAACAATTTGCTGCAGCCCATGTTGGCCTTGTCGGATCTTGGCCAGGACATCGCCGATACCGACCCGGCGAAGGTCAAAAAATATTTCCAAGTCATCGCATCAAGCGGCCGCAAAGCGCGCGATGTGGTGCGCCAAGTGCTGACATTCGCCCGCCGCGATGCGCCCCAGCTCGCATCCTATGCCATCGCGGCACTGGTCGAGGATGCATTGGCGCTTGCCCACAGCGGCTTTCCGCCGGGCATCACGCTGGCGAGCAGCCTCTCCGTCGAGGGCGTGTCGGCGGTTGTGAATCCCACGCAAGTATCGCAGGTGGTTTTGAATCTCATTACCAATGCGGCCGATGCCATGAATGGCGAGGGCACCATTACCCTTCGCCTCGATACCGTCGATCTCGATGCGATTGCTGCCGGCAGCCTAACGTTGGCTGCGGGTACGTGGGTCGCACTCACGGTATCCGATCATGGTTGCGGTATGGACAGCTACACCTTGTCGCGCATTTTCGAGCCCTTTTACACGACCAAGGTCGCGGGCAAGGGCACGGGCCTTGGGCTTTCCGTCGTCTACAGCATTGTGGCGGGGTGGGGAGGCACATTGAAGGTGGACAGCGAAGTTGATAAGGGAACGACGGCAGTGGTATATATCCCTGCCGCGCGAGAATAGCGGCCAACAACCCTTCTCAGAACAAAGCTCAGAGTCATTCATGGCGCACATTCTATTGGTCGAGGACTCGCCCGAAGTCAGCATGACGGTGCGCGAGATTCTTGAGGCGGCCGGTCACACGGTCGATGACGCGCCATCTGGCGCCGACGCGTTGAAGATTCTTAAAGCCGGAAAATTCGATTTGATCGTCAGCGACATTTGGATGCCGGGCATGGACGGCATCGCGTTGCTCAAAGAAATTCGCGGCGCTGGAAACGATATTCCCGTGGTGGTGATTTCCGGCGGCGCGCCCAATGCGCCGCTCACATACACCGCTCCGCTCGCTGCCACGTTTGGCGCCAATGCGGTTGTATACAAGCCGTTTGAAAAAGCGGAGCTACTGCAAGCCGTCGCGACGGTTCTCTCGTAATCGCCAACATGGGCTAGCCCGCGTCTGGCTTAGCCAACATGCATCAGTTGGCGCAGCACTTTCTCCATATTTACAGCCAAGCTCCAACGCTCTTCTTGCGTCAAAGCTTCTAGTGCGTGGCTCAGTTGCTGCAGCGGATCTGAACGCAACAGCGCTTGTCCTTCATCCGTCAGCATCAAGCGATGAACGCGTCGATCTTGCTTGTCGCCCACGCGGCGCAAATACCCTTTGCGGACAAGCGCCGCGACGGTCTGTGAAGCCGTGCCTTTCGTCGTGCCTTGAAATTGCGCGAAGCCCGTGACGGTGCGGCGCTCGATGGTGGCCTCATCAAAATAGCGTAGCGCGGCCCACTGCGCCGGATTGAGTCCGGGCGTGTAACCGAGGTTATAGGCCGCCTTGCCCACCTGTTCGATCAGGCGCGCTAAGCCGCGTGTTGAGAGCTTTGGATCGCTACGCACAGTTGATTGCTGGATATCGCTAGAATTACGACAGAGTTCCCGTTTTTTTTTCAATATAGCCCTTTTGGACCCCCGGCAAGAAGGGGTAACAAGCGGCTCAGAACATACGCTCGTCACGACATATCGTTGCGTGCGGCCAAACCCGTAAATACTGTCCGGCATATGGCCAAAGCGCGATACCTGATAAAGCCATGCGGCGACTTTACGATTCGGCGCGAGATTTGAGGCGAGATGATAGACCCTTATCGGCTTTTGATGCCGCTTCTACGCGGTTTAGACGCGGAGCAAGCTCACCGCCTCGCCCTGCGCGCCTTAAAAAGTGGCGTTATTTCGCGCTTTTACCCGCCCGCGCCCGATGATGCTGTTTTAGCAACAACCCTTTGGGGCAAGGTTTTCGCCAATCCCATTGGGATCGCGGCCGGCTTCGATAAGAACGCCGAGGTTGTCGATGCGATATTCAACCTGGGATTCGGGTTTGCGGAAGTCGGAGGGGTCACCCCGATGCCGCAAGCCGGAAATCCACGGCCCCGCCTGTTTCGTCTGGACGCCGACCGGGCGGTGATCAACCGCATGGGCTTCAATAATCATGGTGCCTCGGAAGTCGCGCAACGCGTGACGGCTCGCAAAACGACCCGTCCTATTGGCGTGAACCTCGGGAAAAACAAAGAGTCCACCGACGCCGTCGCCGACTACGCCACCCTCGCCAGTGTGTTTGCGCGGCATGTGGATTTTCTGGTGATTAACGTTTCGTCGCCCAACACGCCGGGCCTTCGCAGTCTTCAAAACGTCGAACCGTTGAGAGACATTATTCGCGCGGCGCGCACCGCCCGCGACCGCGCTGTGACCGCGGCGCCGACACCGCTTCTGCTGAAGATCGCGCCCGACTTAAACGCCACCGACGTCGAAGACATCGCCCGCGTGGCGCTGGAAGAAAAACTTGAAGGACTGGTTATCGCCAATACGACGATCAGCCGCCCCGACTCATTAATGTCGCCCGGACGCACCGAAGCCGGCGGATTGAGCGGCGCACCGCTGCTTGAAATGTCGACGCGCCTTTTGCGCCGCGTTTATGAAATCACCAACGGGCAGATCCCGCTCGTCGGCGTTGGCGGCATTTCTAATGGATCGGATGCTTACGCCAAGATTCGCGCAGGGGCTTCTTTGGTTCAGCTTTACTCCGCCTTGGTGTTCGAAGGGCCGGGCCTCCTCAATCGCATCAAGCGCGAATTGGCGATTCTCTTAAAGCGCGATGGCTTCACATCGGTCGCTGCTGCGGTCGGCGCCGATTTGCGCGCGCGCGAAGGGCGTTTCTAATGCGTGCTCTGAAGGGGCTTCACGAAGTCGTCGACGAATTCGACGGCTTTATTCTCGATCTCTGGGGCTTAATCCACGACGGCGAGCGCGCCTATCCGCCGTCGGAGGACACGTTGCGCCGTCTGAAAGCGGCCGGCAAAAAGACCCTTCTGCTTTCGAACGCGCCGCGGCGCGCTTACGCGCTGGTCGAGGGTATGACGCGTATGGGCTTGGGTCGCGAGCTTTACGGCGAAGTGCTTTCCTCGGGCGAGGCGACGCGCGACGCTTTGATCAAGCGGGACGATCCTTTTTTTAAGGCGCTCGGCCGCCGCGCGTTTCATTTAGGCCCCGAGCGCGACCGCAGTATTTTCGATGATACGGGCCTCGATATTGTACCCAACGTTGCCGACGCCGATTTCATCGTCAACACAGGGCCTACGGAACTCGACGAAACCGTGGAAGATTATCTCGCACCCCTCGCTATCGCGCGTGAGCAAGAACTGCCGATGGTCTGCGCGAATCCTGATCTCGTGGTGTTGCGCGCCGGTCGCGAAATCGTGTGCGCAGGGGCTTTTGCCCAGCGCTACATCGCCATGGGCGGCAAGGTCGCTTATCGCGGCAAGCCGGACTCTGCGATTTATGAACTCGCTCTCAAACAACTTGGTGTCGACCGTGCGCGTGTCGCCGTTGTGGGGGACGCGCTCGAAACCGATGTAAAGGGGGCGTGTTCCGTCGGCCTCGCGTCCTTGTGGTGCACCGGCGGCATTCACGCGGCCGCACTCGGCGTAAAATACGGCGAGGCGGCAAACGCCACCGACGCCGAAGCGCTCGCGCGTGAAATGGGCAATATCCCCACCGCGATTATTCCGGGCTTTGTCTGGTAATTCCGAAGTCTGAAAACAGCGACGGCCCCGGAGGGGGCCGGGGCCGCGTTCTGTAGACCCTAAGGGGGGGGGGTAAGGGTCACTGATTGTGGGGCCGCTGACGGAGCAGCCGTCCACCTTTTCTATGTAGGGAGGGAGGAGAGGGATTCCAGAGGGACGTCGAAAAAAAACGCACTTACTTTTGCGCGCGTTCGCCCCCGAAAAATAACTTATCCGTGAAGACGTTAAGGCGCGAACTGCTCGGCCACGATGCGTTCTTCGAGATTGTGCTCGGGATCGAACAGCATTTTGAGCGTCACGGAGCGGTCTTCACGCACTGTCACCTCGACCACATCGCGAATTTCCGTGCGGTCTGCCACGGCGCTGACCGGGCGTTTTTCGAATTCCAAAATTTCGAAACGAATGTTGGCCTTATGCGGCAGAAGCGCTCCACGCCACCGGCGCGGGCGGAAGGCGCTGATCGGGGTCAGCGCCAAAATGTTCGAGCCGATGGGCAGCACCGGCCCATGCACCGACAGGTTATAAGCGCTCGATCCGGCGGGCGTGGCGACCAATACGCCGTCGCACGACAGCTCGTTCATGCGCTCGCGATCGTCGATGAAAATGCGGATCTTTGCCGCCTGACGCGTCTGACGCAGCATCGATACTTCGTTGACCGCCAGCGCATTGTGGATTTTTCCGTCGGCGGTCTTCGCAACCATGTGCAGCGGATAAAGCGAGACTTTGGTTGCGCGCTCGAGGCGCTGCAAAAGATCGTCGTCCTCATAGCTGTTCATGAGAAAGCCGACGGTGCCGCGATGCATGCCGAAAATCGGCGCATCGAGGTTCATGTAATCGTGCAGTGTTTCCAGCATGAAGCCGTCGCCGCCGAGAGCCACGATAACCTGCGCTTTTTCGGGCGCACATTGACCGTAACGTTTGGTCAGCGTTTCAAGGGCTTCGCGCGCCTGATCGGTGTCCGCGGCAACAAAAGCCACGCGTGAATACGACATGGGTTTAAATCCTCAGCCGCCGGTGACGCTCATGTGGCGGGGCACCGCCGGGCGATTATGGCGCCGGTCGATGATGAAATCGTGGCCCTTCGGTTTGCGGCCGATGGCTTCCTTGATCGCGTCGATCAGAAGTTCATTGCCCTCGCTGCCGCGCAACGGTGCACGTAAATCGGCCGCGTCTTCTTGGCCCAAACACATGAACAATGTGCCGGTGCAAGTCAGGCGCACACGATTGCAGCTTTCGCAAAAATTATGAGTCATCGGCGTGATGAAGCCCACGCGCCCGCCGGTTTCGGCACAGCGCGTATAACGCGCGGGACCGCCGGTGGTGTCAGGGATGGAATCCAACGTCCAGCGCTGCGCAAGATTGGCGCGCACAATCGACAACGGCAGATACTGGCTGGTGCGGTCGCCGTCGATATCGCCCATGGGCATGGTTTCGATGAAGACGAGATCGAAGCCCTGATCACCGCACCAGGCGACCATGTCGCCGAACTCGTCCTCGTTCACGTCCTTCATGGCGACGGCGTTGATTTTGACCTTTAGCCCGGCATCTTTAGCGGCGCGAATGCCGTCCATGACCATGGCGTGATCGCCCCATCGGGTGATCGTCTTGAAGCGCTGTGGATCGAGCGAGTCGAGCGAAATGTTGATGCGTTCGACGCCGGCCTTCTTCAGCGCCTCGGCGTGCTTGGCCAGTTGAGTGCCGTTGGTGGTGAGCGTCAATTCGTCCAACGCTCCAGTCTTCAGGTGGCGGCCCAGGCTTTCGAACAGCGTGATGACGTCGCGGCGCACCAAGGGCTCGCCGCCGGTGATGCGAAGTTTGCGCACGCCCATATCCACAAACGCGCTGCACACCCGGTCCAGTTCTTCCAGGGACAACAGATCCTTCTTTGGCAGGAAGGCCATGTCTTCCGACATGCAATACACACAACGCAAATCGCAGCGGTCCGTGACAGACACGCGCAAGTACGAAACGGTACGGCCAAAGGGATCGATCATTTCAGGGTTCTGGGTCTTGCTAAGCGAGAGTGGAATATAAGGTATTCGCGTGTCGTTCCAAGGTCGGGCGGCAAAGCTATTTCACGGCTACGGTAGGTCGTCCACGACCTCCAAAGCCACCACCGCGACGTTCAAAGCCAACTTTCCCATGTGCTCAAAGTTGACCGTAACGCGTTCGCCGATGGCCGATTGCACCTGGCCGAGGCCCCATTCGGGATGGGCGGGGTTCCGCACCAGGGTGCCGGGGGTCAGGTCAGTCGTCATGTTCTGTTATTCCACCTTCAGTTTTAGTGCCTTTTGTCCCCCGTGTCTGCCCTGATAAGGTGTCCGCTGGTGGCCTAGTCTTGAACCGGGACAAGGGGTTATGAGCGATATCGCATTAGAACTTGCGCAACTTCTGTGTACGCGGCTGTGCCACGACCTGGCTGGCCCGGTGGGCGCGGTCGCGGCCGGCGTCGAATTGATCGGCGATGATCCGGCAGCCGCCGACCCTGAGACCTTGGGGCTCATCGGCAGCAGCTCGGCGGCAGCGTCGCGGAAACTAAAATTTCTGCGCACCGCGCTGGGCTCCGCCGGCGGCGGGGCGGCGGATTTAAAAATTCTGTTGGAAGGCTATCTCGAAGCCGTCGCCGGACCGGGTGGCAAGGCCGAGGTGCAATGGCCCGCGCCGGCCGTGGTCAGCACGGCGGCCGCGTCATTTGGCCCAGCCTGGACGCAAACGGTTTTAAATCTGTGTTTGCTGGCGTTGGAACTGCAGCCCGGCTGTCGCGGCCTTTCACTGCAATGCTCGCCGTCACGCGTGAGCATCGAAGCCGTGGGCCGCGCGACAACCGTGCGCGAGGAACTGCGCACGGCGGCCATGAGCAATACGGGCACGCCGCTCAGTGCCAAGAATATCCAGGCCCATATCGCCGGCCGTCTTGTGCGTGCGTCGGGCGGTATTCTGGAACTTTCCTCCGCTGGCGATCGGATCATCGTCACGGCCACCGTGCCCACGGCCGGCGGCACATGATGCGAACGGGAGTTCGACCGTCATGAAACGCTGCATGATCGTCGATGACTCCCGCGTCATCCGGCGCTTTGCCGCCAAGATCGTTCAAGATTTGGGATTCGAAACCACTGAAGCCGAAGACGGCCGCCAGGCGCTTCAAGCCTGCCGCGATCAAATGCCCGACGCGATCGTTCTCGATTGGGAAATGCCTGTCATGGACGGCATTGCCGTCACGGAGGAATTGCGGCGTATGCCCGGCGGCAATCGCGTGGCGGTGATTATGTGCACGGTGAAGAACGAGCCCAAATCAATTCAAGAAGCGCTCGACGTCGGTGCCGACGAATACATCATGAAGCCCTTCGACAGCGAAATCGTGCGCACGAAGTTTGTGCTGCTCGGCCTGATCGGATGACGCGCCATGACGCCTGACGAGTTCGCGTATACCGCTGGTTTCGTGAAGGAACGCTCGGGACTCGTGCTTACCCGCGACAAAGGCTACCTCCTTGAGAACCGGCTCATGCCGGTCTTGCGGACCCATAATCTCAAGTCTTTCAGCGATCTGGTCGCGCGCCTCAGAAACGGCGAAAGCGCGCTGCACGCCGCCACCATCGACGCCATGATGTCCAAGGACACGGCCTTTTTCCGCGACTGGAAGCCGTTCGTGCATTTCCGCACCGTGGTGCTGCCCAACCTTGCGGTCGCGCGCGGTATCAAGAAGTCGTTTCGCATTCTCTGCGCCGGCGTCTCGACGGGGCAGGAGGCTTATTCCCTGGCCATGTGTGTGCGCGATGCACCGGCTTTGGAAGGCTGGAGCGTCGAGATCGCCGGTCTCGATATTTCCGCCTCCGCGCTCAAAATTGCCGACGACGCCTGTTATAGCCAATTCGATATTCAGCGCGGGTTACCCATCCGCACACTGCTCCAGCACTTCACAAAAGAAGATGATTACTGGCGCCTCGATCCCAGTTTGCGCGCGCTCGTGAAACTCCAGGCCTGGAATGTGCTCGATGAGATGTTTCCGCTGGGGCGTTTCGATGTCGTCTTGTGCCGCAACGTGCTCGTGTACCTCGATCTTCAAACGAAACTCGACGTGCTGCAAAAGCTCTCGCGCCTGTTGGTCGACGATGGTGTGCTGTACCTCGGCCTCAACGAAACCATCACGGGTGTCTCGGGTAATTTCCGCGCGGTGGACGCCGACGCCGGCATCTACGCCGCCCATCGCGGCACGCACCCCAGCGCGCTGTCGCTGGCCACCAAGATAGAAACGCAAAGAAAAACGCGCCGGTTGTTTTCAACCGGCGCGTTGTTTCGTTTCGCAAGCGGCGCGGCGTTTAGCCAGCGACGGCGACTTTCTTCATCTCGGTTTCGGCAACTTCGTTTTCGCGCAGGACATAGCCGCGGCCCCACACGGTTTCGATATAGCTTTCGCCGCCGGTGGCCGTCGCCAGCTTCTTGCGCAGCTTGCAAATGAACACGTCGATGATCTTCAGTTCCGGTTCATCCATGCCGCCGTAAAGGTGGTTCAGGAACTGCTCTTTCGTCAGCGTCGTGCCTTTGCGCAACGCCAGCAGTTCGAGGATGCCGTATTCCTTGCCCGTCAGGTGCAAGGGCGCGTTATCCACTTCCGCCGTGCGCGCTTCCAGATGCACGGTCAGGCGACCCACTTGCACTTTCGGCTGGGCATGGCCCTTGGAGCGGCGGACGATCGCTTGAATACGCGCGATCAGTTCTTCGCGGTTAAAGGGTTTGGTCAGGTAGTCGTCGGCGCCGACGCCGAAGCCCTGAACTTTCTTATCGGGCTCTTGCAGGCCCGACAGGATCAAAACCGGGGTGGCGATCTTGCTGCTGCGCAGCTGGCGGATCACGTCCATGCCGTCCATATCGGGCAGCATGAGGTCCAGGATGATCAGGTCATAATCGTAAATTTTTCCGAGATCGAGGCCGTCTTCCCCCATATCGGTGGAATCGATCACCCAGCTCTCTTTTTTCAGCATGGTCGCAATGGCTTGCGCCGTTGAGGGATCATCCTCAACCAATAGGATACGCATGATGTAGTGTCCCCTCGTTCCCCGCACACAAAACTCACCGAAGTGTTAACATAGGTTACTAATAATTGCTAACGGAAAGCGGTAACCGGTTGTGGATAACTTGCGTAATCCCAGGATTCACGGGGTTTCATGCGGCCCGGGCTTTACGGCCCATTAACGTCGTGACGTTAAGAAAGCTTGTCGGTTCAGGGCCTTGGGGGCTCTGATCCGGCTCCCGGAACCGCCATCCTCAGGGGATGGCAGGTCGGGATTGGGGAATGAGGAAGTCCGTGGTCAATACGACGTCGCTATTGGGTGAGCTCGAACGCCTCCCGACTCAGCAGATATTCGGCAAGGTCGCCGGGGTCCAGGGGTTGCTGGTCGAGGTGTCCGGCGTCCATCAATTATCCGTCGGCGACCGCTGCAGCATCGTCGCCCGGGACGGCCGCATTGTCGTCAGCGAGGTCGTCGGCTTTCGCAACGGCCAAGCGCTGGTCATGCCCTTCGGTCCGCTCGAAGGCGTTGGCCTTGGATGCCGCGCCGAAGTCGCCGAAGCAGCCCCTTCGATTTTCCCCGACGATAGTTGGCTGGGCCGCGTCATCAACGGCATGGCTAAACCCGTCGACGGCGGTGGGCCCTTGGGTCTTGGCCCCATGTCTTACCCCATCAAAACCGCGCCGCCGCCCGCCCACTTGCGCAAGCGTGTCGGCGGCAAGCTCGATCTTGGCATTCGTGCGCTGAACACTTTCACCACAAGCTGTCACGGCCAGCGCATGGGCATTTTCGCCGGCTCCGGTGTCGGTAAGTCCACTGTGCTCTCGATGATGGCGCGTTACACCAATGCCGACGTCACCGTGGTGGGCCTCATCGGCGAGCGCGGCCGCGAAGCCCGCGAATTTATCGAAGACGATCTCGGCCCCGAAGGTTTGGCCCGCAGCGTCGTCGTTGTCTCCACCTCCGATGAAGCGCCGCTCATGCGCCGTCAGGCTGCTTACATCACTATGGCTGTCGCCGAATATTTTCGCGATCAGGGCAAGAACGTTCTCTGCCTTATGGATTCCGTTACGCGCTTCGCCATGGCCCAGCGCGAGATCAGCTTGTCCGCGGGCGAACCGCCGGCTGCTAAAGGCTACACGCCGACTGTCTTCGCCGAACTGCCCAAGCTTCTGGAACGCGCCGGCCCCGGTAAGCGCAAGACCGGCAATATCACCGGCCTGTTCACGGTCCTGGTGGAAGGCGACGACCACAACGAACCGATTTCCGATGCCGTGCGCGGTATCCTCGACGGTCACATCGTGCTCGAGCGCACGATTGCTGAACGCGGCCGTTATCCGGCCATGAACATCCTGCGTTCCATCTCGCGTACCATGCCGGGCTGCAACACCGACGAACAGAACGCCCTCATCGTCCGCGCGCGCAAAATGATTTCGGCTTACGAAGACATGGCCGAGCTGATCCGCCTTGGCGCCTATCGCAAAGGCACCAACCCCGACGTCGACGAAGCCATCTATTATTATCCGCGCATCGAAGAATTTCTGCGCCAAGGCAAGGACGATCACACCGATCTCGACACTTGCTACAAGCTGCTTGCCGAAGTGCTCAAGCCGCCGGCCGCGATCATCGACGCGCCCATCCTGCCTGCGCGCAGATAGGCCTTAGGAAAAACACACCATGGCCGAGGCGAAGAAAGACCTTCATACGCTCATCCGTCTGCGCAAATGGGACGTGGACGAAAAGCAGCGCTCGCTCGCGGTACTTTTGCGTCAGGAAGAAGAAGTCATCGCCCGGCAAAAAGCGCTCGAGGAGGAAATTCAGTCCGAGATCGTGTTCGCCGGCACCGCGCCGGTCGAGCATCGCCAAACCCTAGCCCCCTATCTCAAGCGCTCGGACGATTTCCGCATACGCCTGTTGGCCGCGCTTGACGAAGTCCGCCGCCAGATTGCCGTCGCCCAGGAGCATCTGGCCGAATCATACCGCCGGCTCAAAACCTTCGAGATCACCCAAAAACAGCGCGACGACCGGGAAAATGCCGAGGAAGCGCGCCTCGAAACCATCGAACTTAACGAATTGGGCCTCGATCTCCACCGGCGTAAAAACGCGCCGGGCTTGGTGTAGCTGTTTACCTGCTGGAATTTTTTATTATAAATTGCCGCCATGCCGCTGACGAATGCCAATGCCATCGGTGATCTCCACATCTTGATTGTGGACGACGACACCGTGTTTCTCGATCTGCTTCAGGCCCTGCTGCAAAGCATGGGCGTGACGGCCATCACGCGCGCCGACAGCGGCATGGACGCTTTCGGCAAGCTGGCCGCGATCGACCGCGTCGTCGACTGCGTGCTATGCGACTACACCATGGCCAAAGGCAACGGCCTTCAGCTTCTGCAAGCCATCCGCATGGGCAAGATCAAGTTCTTCCGCCCCGATGCTTGTTTCATTCTGCTCACGGCTTCGGGCGAACCGAAAGTCGTGGCGACCGCCGCCGAACTTGATGTCAGCGGCTATCTCGTAAAGCCCGTCACGCCCGAGAAACTTCGCGTCGCCGTCACCAAGGCCCGCGCGCGCAGCTTCCGCATCGACATTCCCAAGTATGGGAATGTGGCGATCCCGGAAGCTTAGCGCGACATCAGCGCCTCCCGGCCCGTAGCTGATCACGCGCGCGCTCGTCCATGCATCTCAGCCACGATGGATAACCATCACAATCGCGCTGAAGCCAAAGTGGAGTTCAAAATTTAGGAAAGGTTTGGGCGACGATCGCCGCCACTGGCCGATGTCATTGGTGCGGCGATCTCGTTGCAAGCTTGGCAAACGAATTTCACGTCGACCATGTGATCGCCCTCGATGGCTTTAAAGCCCCGCGAAAAAAGCTTCAGCGAACTAAGGCGCCTCCGGTTGTCCAACCACATGGCGTGGCCGTCGACACCGCATTTTGGGCAGATAAGCTTTTGAGTCTGGTGTTCTGTCATGGGCCTCTTAACCGCACGTATTTGCCCCGCCCAATTTCCAAAAATATCATCGCGAACGGGAATTTTCCCCGCATTTTCAGTGAGTTAGTTGATTAATTCCAGCCATTGACTATTTTTCCATCGAATCATCATTTTGCTGCAATTACCCTCTTTACAGCACTTACTCATAAAACTAATTTTTAGTCCGAACCGAGTTGCATTTCTGGTCGTTCAACAAAACCGAGAGGAGTTCACCGTGCCCACGTCAAAACGCCTTACCCGCATGCAAGTCATGCTCTCGGAAGAGGAAATGGCGGTCGTTGATAATTTCCGTTTTGAAAAGCACATGCCAAGCCGGGCGGCCGCCGTGCGCGAAATCTTGCGCCGCGGACTCGCGGCTGTCGGCTTTTCCCGCGCCGAAGCAGGGGCTTCATCGAAAGAGTTCGGCGTCATCGGCGAAAGCGGCCAATCCAAGCGCGCGAAGACCGGATAACGCGCTGACTTTCAACACATCAGCCAACCCTAGGTATATTCCGATTCTATCCATTCTCGGCGTTTAGCCTATTTGAATGGATACACGTTATGTCCGGCGCTCGTTCAACATAGCGTTCCGCACACTCCTTTTCTGACCGCAATCAATTGACGAACCCCAAAAAAGGCGGTTCGGGGTGCCGTGCCGTGCCGTGCCGTGCCGTGCCGTCGCCGTGCAAGCAGCGGAGGAGATAATGTTTGTTGAAGGTTTTGATAGTCGAAGACGATCTGATGATCGCCGACATGCTGGAAGAGGTGCTGCTCACGCACAACTACCGTGTCTGCGGAATTGCCGCGACCGTGACGGAGGCCGTGGCCTTGGCGCTGCGTGAAAAGCCCGACTTGGCCATTATCGACCTGCGCCTGGCTGACGGCGGCCTCGGCACGGATATCGCCGCCCAAATCGCCGACAAACGTGGTCTGGGAATTCTCTACGCGACCGGCAACGCTGCCAACGTGGTGCTGACCAGCGCCCAAGGACAAGCGTGCATTTCAAAGCCCTACAGCGAGGCAAGCCTTCTGCGCGCACTGAACATTGTGACTGAAATCGTTACGACGGGTAAGGCCTCGCTGCCGTACCCCAAGGGCTTCAAAGTTCTCACGCCACCGCGATTGGAGCAGTCTTCACATGGATGACGCCGCAATGGTCCGTAAGCTGCTGCGCCAGCAAGCAGCGATTGCTCACTTCGGCAGCTTTGCCTTGAGCGAGCCTGACCTTGTGACGGTGCTGAACGAAGCGGCGAAGGTGTGTGCCAAGTGTCTCGATGTGTCCTTTGCAAAAGTGTGCCGCTATCGCTCCGACGAAAACGACCTTCTCATCGAGGCAGGGTTTGGTTGGCACGCCGGCGTTGTCGGCAACGTTGTGTCCCGCGCCGATGAAAGCTCGCCGCAAGGCCGCGCGTTCGTCACCGGCAAGCCAGCGATCTGTGACGACTTGCGTAAAGACAATGATTTCGCGCTTCCCGCTTTCTACGCCGAACACGGCATTATCTCGACCATCGATGTCCTCATCAAAGGCAACGGGAAACCTTATGGCGTGCTGGAAATCGACAGCGATCAGCAGCGCGATTACGACGAACACGACATCAATTTTCTAACCAGCTTCGCCAATGTGCTGGCCGAAGCCGTTGCCACCTCGAAACGCGTCGCCACCCTCGAAACGGCAATCGAAGAAAAAGATGAACTCCTGGAGCAGAATCGCGTATTGGCCGAGGAGTTGCAGCACCGGGTGCGGAACAATCTGCAGCTCGTCTATTCGATGCTGACGCAGCAACTCAAGGAGACGAAAGACGAGGAGGCCTCGCGGGGCATCAAAGCCATCGCGCGCCGCGTCGCGAGTGTGGCCGAGGTTTATGATCACTTGCTCGGCAGCGAAATGACGCGCACGACGGATTTCGGCGGCTATATCGCATCGCTCTGCAAAAGCCTGGGCGAAATACAAACGACGGCGGGCCTCACCTTGACTTGCGAAAGTGAACCGCTTTTGCTCGATCTTGATGTCGTCACCGCGCTCGGCATCGCGGTGACCGAGCTCGTGACAAACAGTTTTGATCACGCCTTTCCGGACGGCACCGGGGCAACCAAAGTGTCGGTGACAGCCGGTGTTTTGCCCGATGAGATGGCGACCATTGTCGTCAGCGACAACGGCACAGGCTTCGAAGCCGATATCAAAAGCAAACGGCGCGGGCTCGGGCTCGTGCACCGCCTCGTGCAACAGGTGCGCGGCACCGTGGCCATGACATTGGGATCGGGAACAGTCTGGACGATCCGCGTCCCCAGGCTTCAGCCCGCGGCAGCAGCGCTCGGGATTTAGACGGCTCAATAATTAGTCGGGACGCTTCCCCGGCGCGTTTCCAAACCCGTCGACCTCTTTCAACGCGTCCATGCGCACGTCGGGCGACACTTGGTTCGCCGACACGAATCCTTGCGTGCCGTCGGCTGTCGTCACGCGCAGCCATTGGCCCGTGGGATCGCTTTCCACCACCAGCAGCAATCCGCCTTGCGTGACCAAGGCCACCAATTGATAGCCGGGGCCTGGCCCCGTGCGCAGCGAAGCGGTGTCCGCCGTCACGCTGTAAACGCGCCCCACCACGCCGCCGTTCTTGTCTTTGCCGTGTTTGGCCACGGGTGAGGCGGTCATCTTGCCTTCGATCAACTGTTTGGCGCTCGCCACCCATTCGTTCACGGTCGCGGAGAGCGAGCGCGGCGCATACAACGTGGCGGCCATGCTGATGGCGCCCACGATCAGCGCTAACGGCAAGATCTGCACGGCGGGCGCCCAGCCGGGATTCGCCCAGCGGTCTTTCAAGACGCGCGCCGAGTGCGACGACAGCGACACCAACAATTGATCCACCTCGCGGCGCAACGTTTGCGTCGTGGCGAAACTCAACGCTTGTTCGGCGGCGCTGCGCGCCAGTTCCATTTCGCCGCGCGCACGAAAGGCGCGCGATTGGTTCATCAACAGCCGCGCGTTGCGTTCGGCCGGGCGGCGTCCGCCGCGAATATTGCTGACCAGTGCTCGGATCGTTTCGCGCGGACCATCGCGCCACGCCCACCACCCCGCCAACCATGTGATCAACGATGCACGCACCGCCGTGCGGTCGGCGCAACCGCGGCAATACACACCTGCAAGCCGGCGGTGCGTCACTTTGTCCAGCCGCCCCATCACTTGATCGAACACCACATAGCGCGGCTGCGCCGTCACCTTGCCGCACTGGCACAACGTCGGCTGCTCGACCGAAGTCGAGGACGACGTGCTCGAAGACGCCGTCGATGAATATGCACCCGAGGATGAGTAGGCACCCGACGCCGTACTTTGTTGCCGCGTCTCGGCTTGGGCTTTGGGTTTTTCTTTCTCGGGTTCCGGCTTGGCCTTGGCGCTCCACTTGGAACCGGGTGCTGCCTTCGGCGCATCGTTACGCCACGGTCTGTCGTAAATCTCCCGCGCGTCCGGATCGCTCAAGGTTTCATAGGCCTCGTGCAGCCGGTGAAATTGTTTGGTGGCGATGGGCGAGGGATTGAAATCCGGGTGCACCCGTTTGGCTTTAGCGCGATAGGCCGCCTTGATGGCTTCGGCGTCGGCATTCTCATCCACGCCCAGCGCAACGTAATAGCCCTTAGGATCGCGCATACCGCTCATGACTACAGGCTCGCGAGCAACGTCGGGTGATTCCAGCCGGGCTGGCGATCTTCGGCCACGACGGAATGCGATGTCGCACCAGCATGCGTGACCGTCACGCGCGACCACTTGGGCACGATCTCGTTGGCCACATCGTCGGCGATCGTGGCTGCCAGCGCTTCTAACGACGCGCAAACGGTTGTCGCCCGCGCGCTCACATAAGCCTCGAAGCCGGCTTTGGTCAGCACCAGGCGGTCGGGCACGTATTGCAGCTTCAGTTCCACATCGCCCAGCGTGGCCGCGAACGACGTCACGACCGCCAGCGCAGTCAGCGGGGCGGGCGTGGTCGCCAAAAGCCGGCGGGTCGCGTCCTGAGGGCGGGGAGCGGTCATCCCGCCAGTATGCCAAGGGGGCACAAACGAGGGGTTAACGGTTCCGGGGGCGAATATGCAACAAAATGGTTGCGTATTGGCGGGGGCGAGGCTAAAACACAGGCAACCAGGAGGTTGCCTATGACCAATGCCATCGAAAAGACCATTGAAGTGAAAGCGCCCATCGAGCGGGTGTGGCGTGCGCTAACCGACGCCCAGGAATTCGCCACCTGGTTTGGCGCGGTCATAACCACGCCGTTCGCTTCGGGACAAAAGAGCGGCGCTCAGGTCGAGCATTGCGGCGTCACGCGGCTGCTGAACATGACCATTCAGAAAATCGAGCCGCAACACCACTTCTCGTTCACATGGAATCCCTACAACATCGACCCCAACGAGGATTACGACGCCGAAACGCCGACGCTGGTGGAATTCACGCTCGAGAAAATTCCCGGCGGCACGCGCCTCAAGGTGATCGAGTCCGGCTTCGATCAGCTTCCCGCTCATCGCCGCGACGTGGCCTTCCGCGCGCACGACGGCGGTTGGGTTGTGCAATTAGGTAAGGTCGCCAAATATGTCGAACAGAATCCGTAGCGGTACCGCCGTCCTCAAAACCAGCGCCGCCATCTTCGCGGCCCTGGGCGACGAAACGCGCCTCGGCCTCGTCACCAAACTCACCGGCGGCGAGCCGCAATCCATCGCGCATCTCACCGCCGGCACCAAGCTTACGCGCCAAGGCGTGACCAAACATTTGCGTGTGTTGGAGGAGGTGGGTGTGGTGCGCTCACTGAAAGTGGGGCGCGAAAGCCGCTTTGCGCTGGAAGCCAAAGCCCTCGATGACGCACGCGGCTATCTCGATCACGTCTCTCAGCAGTGGGACGACGCGCTGGCCCGGTTGAAGGCTTTCGTCGAGCAGGAGTAGGATGCTCGCAACGCGGCCAGCCGGGCGCGTGTGCCGAGGTCTCCTATGCTCCTTGCTGCTCGCGTCTTAATTCTACTGCTCGCTTTGATCGAGGTCGGCCTCGCCGCGTGGTACGTCGCCTATTGGGATCGTGTGCCGCACACGTCGCGCAAGCGCCGCGCCACCTGGCTGACGTTTTGCGCCAGCGCTATCGTCATCCCGCTTGTGCAGGCGCTCATTTTCAAAAGCACCGCGCCCGAACGACTCGTGCCCGATCCCTTCGTGCTTTTGGTCATCGGCGGCGAAAGTTTGGTGTCGGCCGCGCTGCTCATCTACCTCGCCGTCGGCCGGCGCATTCGCAAGGTTGCCGACAACGACATATAAGCCCGTGAATGCATTTGCGTATTCGCGGTTTTGGCGTGCGAGGTGAGCTGGTCCCAGGAAATCGGACAGGGTGTTAAGGTGCATTCCCTCGGTAACGGAGGGATTGGCTATGACGACACGGCGACGGTTTACGGGCGAGTTCAAGGCGCGTGTGGCGCTCGAGGCTCTACGGGGCGACAAGACGGTCCAGGA
>CANJMF010000024.1 GCA_947475895.1 Fidelibacterota bacterium | reverse complement strand
GCAGTCTTGCCCTGCGCCATCAGCACCTCGATCTGCCTTAACTTGGAAACAATCTGCTCGGCACCAAATCCACGTTTCCCCATCTTCAGCTCCTTCTGTCAGGGTCAATTCTCTCAAATCGACCGGTACAAAAAAAGCCGTCAGGTCACTGTAACACGCGCGCTCCGCCTCGCCGCCAGCCATCCGGCCATCTCGAATATCGAGGTGCTCGGAGCTGGTGACGAGGACGGGGAGATTGCCGTGCGTATCGTTGTCCATCCCTCCTTGCCGAATGCGTGGTTGGCGGACGGCAGGAGTCCAAACGGGGTGTTGGCGCGGGAACCGGTCGATCTATTTTTTCCACGCAATTTTCCGTTGGCGCCACCATCCATTTTTCTGCGGAACGATTTCGACCGGTCGTTGGCTCACTTCAACGGGGGTCGGCCTGACTGGCCGCCCGTCCCATGCATATACGACGGTCCATTGATTGAGCTGCTTCAGGCCCAAGGCTTCCTGGCAGTTCTGAACCAGCTAGTCGTCTGGCTTGAGAATGCCGCGATGGAGACGTTGATAGATCCCAAACAGGGCTGGGAGCCAGTTCGGCGAGATACCCTAGATGACGTTGCCGTCGCGGATGCGGCTTATCTGCGATCTCTCGTTACACGTGACGGTGGACACGCGGCGTTTGGTTTTGAATATCTGCGATGGAGTCGATCGAACGGATCAACAGAATTTATTGGCGAGCTCAACAAGACGCCTGCAAAACCTAACCCAGAGAATATTGGTGATCTCTTCGGCGAGCACCTTCCCCGCAAGGGCTCAAAAATAACGTTCGGTCGGTCCGTCGGACTATTTGTCTGGCCGGGCAAGCGTCCATCCGGCGAACCGATCATAGCGGATCGCTATACCCCAGAAACCGTTACAGACATCGAAAGCCTAAAAGCTCGCGCGGAAGAGTATGGCTGCCTGGAGTCTTTGCAATCCGCGTTAGGTTGGCTCCACCGGTGTTTTGGAACCTATCGCGGAGGGAAGAGATTTCCTCTCCTCATCATCTTGGCCGCGCGTCGGCCATTCAACTTGATAAAGACATCAAGTCCGATTGAGCTATGTCCGTACATCGTCGAGGTTTCCGCGCCTAATCTCCTAGCAGATGGAGATCGCACTCCGGTTCGACCCACCGCCCACCGACACGCGATTAGCGTACCGATGCTTCGGGAACTGTCGGGAGACGACGACCATAGCCCGTCTCTTCCATGGATACAGGTGGGAGCCGGCAGTCTTGGTTCTAAAATAAGCATCCATCTAAGTCGCGCTGGCCGCGCACCAACGATCGTCATCGACAAGGCAAATTTGCTGCCTCACAACGCGGCCCGTCATGCCTTGCTCCCTGGCACTGACGGAATCCAGCTCGGCTGGATGGGAGGTAAAGCGACGGCCCTTAAGAGCGCGATTGATGGCTTGGGCGGCAAGGCCGAAGCCATTGACGACAACGTGATCTCGATCCTTGGCGAGCCTGCGAAGGCTAAGCATGCCTTTCCAAGGCGCCACTGGGCTACTGTAAATTCAACGGCATCTCTCATTGTCAGAGAGGCTTTCGCTTCAACAGAAGCTCAAATACCTTGTGTCATTGAGACATCCCTATTCGCGGATGGGCATGTAGGGCTAGCAACTGTGGAGGGACCCGATCGCAACCCCAACACCGGCGATCTTATCACTCAGGCGTATGCGCTGATCGCTGAGCGCGCCGACCTTCGAGACTTGATGTGGAAACGGGGATCAAACCTGCTGCGGCGCAATGTCGGAGAGGGCTGCGGTTCCGCAACAATGGCGATTTCGGACTCTAGGATTTCGATGATGGCCGCCCCAATGGCCGAGCAGATTGCGAAGATGCAAACGACAGGACTCCCGAACGGCGGAGGGATAATTCAGTGGGGTGTGGTTGGTACAGATGGCCTCAGCGTTCTTTGGACGTCATACGTAATCTATCCCACGGTCGTTCTAACTATCGACGGCTCTGACTGGCAGGTGCGGATTTCGAAAAAGGCAGACGAAAAAATGACTGCTGAAGTCGCCCGGTGGCCGGCAGTCGAGACGGGTGGAGTGATGGTGGGGCGCGTGTCGGAAGCCGCCCGGACGTTTTATATTGAAGACGTGCTGCCCGCTCCTGAAGACAGCACTAGAAGCGCGATGGAGTTCGTTCTCGGCACTAAGGGACTGCGGAAGGTGTTGGATTCCTATGTGGCCGGTCATAGCGCAAGCCTTTATTGCCTTGGAACTTGGCATAGTCATCTGAGAACCTCTGGGCCGTCGCCTCTCGACCGCGCCACTGCCCGTGCCATTGCCCTGGCAGGTCCCAATCCTTCGTTTCTCCTGATCCATACGCCCGGCGGTTATCGGGCTACGATGGCAGAAACCTCTCTCGTTGTTGGTGCGATATAGCCATGGACAAGTTTGCCCGATTTTCCGACTACGAAGTTTTCGCTTACATCGCGAGCGGATTGGCCGCGTTGCTAGTTTGGGACGTTGCGTTTTCTACCCACTTCCTACTAAACGCGGAATGGAAGGTGGCCGATGGAGTCCTAGTTATCGCGTCCGCTTATGTGTTGGGTCAGCTTCTCGCTGCACCTTCCGGATGGCTTCTTGAGCGTCAGTTTGTGAACCATGTGCTTTTTCGTCCATCAGTAAACCTGATGTCGATCCGACCGCTGGGATGGCGCATCGTTCTCAAGAAAAGCTTTCTGCAGGATTACTATTCGCCATTGGATAGCCGACTGCGCGGCAAAGTCACCGATCGAGCGGCCCGTGACGCTGGTCGGGCGGTCACGGGTGAGGAAATTTTTTGGTGTGCCTTTCCTATCGCTAAGCGCGATCCGACGGCGTACGCGCGTATGGAGACATTCCTGAAGCTCTATGGTTTTTGCAGAAATCTGTCGTTCGTCGCCCTGACAGGAGCCCTGATCTTTCTGACAGATGCAGCAGTCGGATGGCGGTGCCATGGCTGGTCAGTGGGGGTAGAGACACAGTGCTGGCACGCCTTGGTAGCGACTATTGTCGGTCTGGGAATGTTTCACCGGTACCTGAAGTTTTTCAGGCTCTACAGCGTCGAAATATTCGTCGCCTACTCTGAAGCGTGACTTTTTCGTCCCCTCTCCGGCCACCCCGACAAGTTACGCTCCTGTCTAATGTTGACGCACGTCAGCGCACTTCGACGAATAGTGCGAACGACTGCACTTACGGCGCACTTACGGCGTACAGATCGAAAAGACGGCATGCCGTAAGTCGTTGAAAGATTGGTGGGCCCGGCAGGACTTGAACCTGCAACCAGACCGTTATGAGCGGCCTGCTCTAACCAATTGAGCTACGGGCCCCCACCCGCTTTCGCATCGAACGCCGATGCGGTGCTCCTCAAAACAAAACGGCCAGCGGAAACATCCGCCGGCCGTTTTTTAAATCGTTTGCTTCCGTCGATCAGTTGTCGAGGAAGCTGCGAAGTTTGCGCGAGCGGCTCGGATGCTTGAGCTTGCGCAAGGCCTTGGCTTCGATCTGGCGTATTCGCTCACGCGTGACCGAGAACTGCTGGCCAACTTCTTCCAGTGTATGATCGGTGTTCATGCCGATACCAAAGCGCATGCGCAGCACGCGCTCTTCGCGGGCCGTCAGGCTCGCCAGCACGCGTGTGCAGGTTTCGCGCAAGTTGCCGTTGATGGCGGCATCGAGCGGCTGCACGGCGTTTTTGTCTTCGATGAAATCGCCCAAGTGGCTGTCTTCCTCGTCGCCGATCGGCGTTTCGAGGGAGATCGGCTCTTTCGCGATCTTTAAAACCTTGCGCACTTTCTCTAGCGGCATCTGCAGCTTTTCCGCCAACTCTTCCGGCGTCGGCTCGCGGCCGATTTCGTGCAGCATCTGGCGCGACGTACGAACGAGCTTGTTGATCGTCTCGATCATATGCACCGGAATACGGATGGTGCGCGCCTGGTCGGCGATCGAACGCGTAATCGCCTGACGAATCCACCACGTCGCATAGGTCGAGAATTTATAACCGCGGCGGTATTCGAACTTATCGACCGCTTTCATGAGGCCGATGTTGCCTTCCTGAATGAGATCGAGGAACTGCAAACCGCGGTTGGTGTATTTTTTGGCAATCGAGATCACGAGGCGCAAGTTGGCTTCGATCATCTCTTTCTTCGCGCGGCTGGCTTCGCGTTCGCCCTTTTGCACCGTGTTCACAATGCGGCGGAATTCGCCGATCGAGACGCCGGCCACATCGGCAATGCCCGAAACTTGCGCACGGGTTTCTTCGATCACTTTTTCATAACGCAGGCCGAAATCTTTCCAGCCCTTGGTCGGAAGCTTGGTGACGCGCTTCAACCAATTCGGATCGAGTTCGCTGCCGTAATAGTTCTCAAGGAACTCTTCGCGCTTGATGCGCGATTTCAAGGCATAGCGCAGCAACTGGCCTTCGAAGCCGATCAGCTTGCGATTGAGGTCGTTGAGTTGCTCGACGAGCGATTCAATACGCGCATTATTGAGATGCACGGCTTCCATCAGCTCGACCAGCTCGACCTTCACCTTCTGAAACTTGCGTTCCACGGCTTTGTCGATCTCGCCGCCCTGCTGCATGGTCTCAAGCCGCGACTCTTGCGACTTCTTCATTTTGTTATAGGTGGCAGCGATCTTTTCGAACGCTTCCAGCACCTGCGGCATCAGCGACGATTCCATCGCGGCAAGCGACACGGCCGCTTCGTCGTTCTCATCGAGGCTGCTCGGCTGCCCCGGCACGCCCGGCTGCGCGCCCGGAATGCCCGGCTGTCCCGGCCGCGCTTCCGCACTGCTGGGGCGGCCATTGGCAGGCTTGGGTGCTTCTTCCGATCCATCGGCAGGTTCGGACACAACGTCCACTTCCAACTCTTGGTCGGATGCGGTGTCGCTGGCGCCTGCGCCGTATGTCGCGTCGAGATCGATGATGTCGCGCAGGAGCATTTTGCCGTCCTGCAACGAGTCATGCCACGACAGCAGCGAACGAATGGTGATGGGGCTTTCGCAAATACCGCCGATCATCATCTCGCGGCCCGCTTCGATGCGCTTCGCAATGGCGATTTCGCCTTCGCGTGACAGCAATTCCACCGAACCCATTTCGCGCAAGTACATGCGCACCGGGTCGTCGGTACGGCCGACGTCGTCTTCGTCGATATTGCCGCCGCTATAGGCTTCGGACTTCGGCGAATCTTCGCCTTCGGCTTTTTCTTCCTTATCTTCGTCGGGCTCGTCGCCTTCCACCACGTTGATGCCCATTTCGGACAACATCGACATGGTATCTTCGATCTGTTCGGAGGTCATTTCCTCCGAAGGCAACGCAGCGTTCAGTTCGTCATACGTAATGTAGCCGCGCTCTTTCGCTTTCGCGATGAGCTTTTTGATGGATGCATTGGTGGAATCGAGCAGCGGCGAATCACCGGGCGTTGCCGGCGTTTGCGCGTCTGCGGTTTCGTCTTTTTGCTTTTGTCCGGGCTTCACGATGCCGGGCTTGGCAACCAGCTGCGGGTTCACCTTCGCCGCCGGTCCTTTGGCAGCGGGCACAGCCTTGCCGGGCGCGGTTTTCGCCGCAGGCGCTGCGGCTTTCGCGGTCGGTTTCGCCGGAGCCGCTTTCGCCGGAACCGCTTTCGCCGGAACCGCTTTCGCCGGAACCGCTTTCAACGCCGCTTTCGGGGCAGCCTTTGCAGGCGCCGCTGTCTTGCCGTTGGTTTTTGCTTTAGCTGCCGGTTTCACTGGCATCGCGTTTCCTTTTACGGGGCCGCTTTTCAGCAGCGCCTAGCCCTTACGTTAATGGGTATCGTTATCTAGGCCGTCATCATCTTCCCCGGCCCCAGCTCTGCTTTGATCCTGCAATGCTTTGAATGTCGCAAAAGCCTGCTCCGAGGGGTTCTCCGCCAATTCTATCTCGGCACGCTTGAGATCCGCCTCCAGTTCGGCCCCATGGCATAGGGCGAAGGTATGGTCCCATCCAGCAATCGCTTGGTCCACCGGAGCGGATGGACGCGCGAAACCCGCGTGGACGTAAATGCCAGAATCCAGAAGATTCGCAAGCTCATCGCCAAACCCTCGATTGGCTAAGTGGGCCTGCAAACCCGCGAAATCAAGTTCCGAATTTTGAGCGATGTGGATTACGGCGGTTTGCCTCAGTGAGTCAAGCCGAACGTCAGAAAAAGCCATAGAACCAAGGCGTTCTTCCACATGTTCGCTGATTTCGGGGTGATTTAGGAGGGTCGCCAGGAGGATGCGTTCCCGAACCCGGCGCTGACCGTGCGAATCGGGCGGCAGCGCCCGGTTAATGGGGGCTGTGGATAACCGGGGTGACTCATACCCCTTGGGGCGGTTTTTAGAGGGAAACCCGCGATTTTTGCCGGGGGCGGCTTTCGAGGGCCGGAAGAGTTCAAACAGGCGCTCCCGAAAAAGGCGGGCATATTGGGTCTGAACCGTGCCATCGGCGATCTGGCTGGCCTTCGCGCTGGCGTCCCGTTCCAGGGCGGCCCGGCGTTCGGGGGTATCGATGGGGTGCTCACCCACCAGCTGCCGCCAAACGACGTCAGAGAGGGGAATAGCCGCCGCCAGCAGCTCGGCCATGGCTTCGGGTCCGGCATTGCGGCAGATATCGTCCGGGTCCTTGCCCGGCGGCAAAAGCGCGAACCGCAGCGAGTAGCCCGGCTTCAACATCGGCAACGCGCGCTCAGCCGCGCGCAAAGCTGCTGCACGGCCGGCTTTATCGCCGTCGAAACACAGCGTGGGCTCCGGCGCCATGCGCCATAACAACTCAAGCTGCAATTCCGTGAGCGCGGTCCCGAGCGGCGCGACCGCGTGCGTAAACCCGGCCTGCGCTAAGGCGATCACATCCATGTAGCCTTCGGCGATGATGATCTCGCGTTTGTCGGCGGCCGCGTTGCGCGCGAGGTCGAGGCCGTAGAGCATCTGGCCCTTATGAAATAGCGGCGTATCCGGCGAGTTCAGATACTTCGGCTCGCCCTCGCCCATGATGCGGCCACCAAAAGCAACCGGCCGTCCGCGCGCATCGCAAATCGGAAAGATCACCCGGTCGCGAAAGAAGTCGAAAGACTCACGGCCGTCTTTTCCCGGCGACAGCATGCGCGTTTCCAGCATCGGCGCTTCAGCCATACCGCGCGCGAGCAGTTTGGTTTTGACGACGTTGCCGCTTGGCGCATACCCCAACCGAAAGCGTTTGATGGTCGCATCGCTGAGGCCGCGGCCCTTCAAATACGCGAGGGCGCGCGCACCTTCCGGCGCATGCAGCATCTGTTCGAAAATCCCGCACGCCGCTTCCACTGTTTCGCGCAATTCGTTTCCGCGCTGTGCTTGCTCAACTTCTTCGCGCGTTTGACGCGGCATCTCGAGGCCGGCTTCTTCTGCAAGGCGCTCCACCGCTTCCGGGAACGTCAGGTTTTGCGTCTTCATCATAAAGGTGAAGATGTCGCCGTGCTCTTGGGTCGAGAAGCAGTGATAAAAACCCTTCTCGTCGCTCACGGTGAACGACGGCGACTTTTCATTGGAGAACGGGCTGAGGCCCACATATTCGCGGCCCTTGCGAATCAGCTTCACGCGCCGCCCCACCACGGACGACACCGAGATGCGCGTGCGAATTTCGTCCAGGAACTGCGGAGAAAAGGA
Organism: Fidelibacterota bacterium; assembly: GCA_947475895.1. Taxonomy (GTDB): domain Bacteria; phylum Pseudomonadota; class Alphaproteobacteria; order Rhodospirillales; family Rhodospirillaceae; genus SHVO01. Next base: position 36,750 of record CANJMF010000024.1, on the reverse strand, counting down.
TGCCATGCGCTAGTCGACCGCGTGCGACAGCGAGGTAAAAATGAGCGTCACGTCAGGACTTTCGGGCTGTTTCGCCAAAATGATAAGAGCGAACCCTGACAGCCGCAAGGGAAAGCACCCCCGCACAAAAAATCACGGATTCTTTAGGATTTACAGGCATAAGTCGCTGTCATGAGCGTTCTTCTCCCGCACTTCAATCCGTCGCCCGCGTTTCAAGCGGGCCTCGTGCTGTTTCAGACCGGGCTCTTCCAGGACGCCGCATCGAAATTTATGGAAGTACTGCAGCAGGCGCCGGGCGATCCCGACGCGTTGCAATTTCTGCGGCTGTGCTATCGCCGGCTGGGAACCGTGCCGAAATCCGCCAAACCCACGCTCGTCTGGCAGTTTCCGCCGGATCAAACCTGGGAGCGTGATTGGATTCGCGCCTTGTTGCGCGACGTGGTCGGCGTAGAGGTTGTCGACAATACGTGGTCGCATCTGGCCGATCCGATGATCGTCGTCGACAACCGCTTGGTCGAAGCGAAAACGCCCTACTACCGCCGCGCCTTCGAACAAGGTTGCCGTGTGGTCTTGCTGCACCTCAGCGACGAAGTGTTCAAAGATGATCTCGGCGCGTATCGCTATTGCGACGGCGTCATCCGCAACTGCCGCTCGGACCTGTTGGCGGCGCATCGCGACATCTTCTTTTTCCCGCTCGGCTACAAAGCCGGTTTCGCGCGCACCGAGACGCCGAAGTCCGCCGCCGATCGCAAATATATGTGGAGCTTCGCGGGCGATCCCAACAAGTCCACGCGCGCGGCGATGCTAAATGCCATGCAAAAGGTTGAAGGCGGACACTGCCATCTCACATCAGGCTTTGGCGCCAGTGATAGCCTCTCGACCGATGGCTATCGCGCGCTCATGGACGACAGCGTCTTCGTCCCTTGCCCTGTCGGCTGGATGGCATTGGAGACATTCCGCGCTTACGAGGCGCTGGAAGCCGGCTGCATTCCCATCGTCGAACGGCGCGCCGGTCTCGACTACTACACTGAACTTCTTGGCGCGCACCCCATGCCGACCGTCACGTCGTGGGATGAGGCCGCCCAGCTTGTGCAAAGCTTAAAAACAGCATGCCAGATCGAACGCGTTCGCTCCGCCTGTCATGCGTGGTGGCAAGATTATAAGCACCGCTTAGGGCCCGATATGGGGGTCTTTGTGAAGCGCGTTTTCGGGGCCGAAACGCCTTAGCCGAACTGCTGCTTCACGATTCCTGAAGCCTTCGCGAAGTCCATCTGACCGGCGTATTTCTCTTTAAGAATCGCCATCACCTTGCCCATGTCCTTCACACTCGTAGCGCCGGCCTCGGCCATGGCGGCTTTGGCGGCTTCGGCCACTTCGGCGTCGCTCATTTGCTTGGGCATGAAGGTGAGGATGATCTCGATCTCCTCCTGCTCCTGCTTCGCGAGTTCCGGCCGATTGCCCTTCTCGAACATTTCAATGCTTTCGCGGCGCTGCTTGATCATGCCGTTCATCATCGAAAGAATTTCGGGTTCGGCGATTCCGGTCGCGTTCCCGCTGGGGCGCGCGGCAATGTCACGATCCTTTAACGCGGCCAAGATGAGGCGCACGGTATGGGTGACGCGCTCTTGCCTGCCGCGAAGGGAATCCTTCAGCGCGTCGCTGAGACGTGTGCGCAACATGTGCCCGAATCCCTGTGCCGGAAAGAAGAAAGCCTAGCGGATTTTCGACGCCGCGTTAAGCCGCTGAATACATGGCTACAACGCTAAGATGCGATGCTTGACTCATGCGGGTCGTTTGCTTAAACACCGCGACTTAGCGACATCTGTAGCATCACAAAAAGGCGCGTTCCGCGCCGTCGAATCCACGCGCGATGTGGGAGGACGGCAAGGTCGAACGCAAGCCTGAAGAGGCCGACGACACATGACCCACGTCCAAAAGCCTGCGGGGATTGCATCGTGAGCGTAGCTCCCAGCACCGGGAGCCAACAGCCCGCCGGTGCCACAGCCGTTTTGGTTTTAGGGGATGGGACAGTCATTTGGGGACGTGGAATCGGCGCCACCGGCAGCAGTGTCGGCGAAGTCGTCTTCAACACCAGCATCACCGGCTACCAGGAGATCCTGACCGACCCGTCTTACGCCGGTCAGATCATCACCTTTACCTTTCCGCATATTGGCAACGTCGGCGTAAATCCCGACGACCTTGAAAGCACCACGCCGGCGGCGCGCGGCTGCATCCTGCGCGACGACGTGACGGACCCTTCGAATTATCGCTCCAAACAGCACCTCGACGGCTGGCTGCGCTCGAACAACCTCATCGGCATCACCGGCGTCGATACCCGCCGCCTCGTGCGCCATATCCGCACCAAGGGCGCCCCGAACGGCGTCATCGCCCACGAACCCTCAGGCAAATTCGACATCCCGGCCCTGCTCGCCCAAGCCAAGGCGTGGCCAGGCCTCAACGGCATGGATCTGGCGAAAGAAGTCTCGTGCCAGCAGACCTACACCTGGACGCAAACCTGCTGGAGCAAGACCGAGGGTTACGGCGATCTGGAAAAAGACGCCCGCACGCCCGACTTCCATGTCGTCGCCGTCGATTACGGTGCCAAGCGCAACATCTTGCGCTGCCTGGCCGACGCCGGCTGCAAAGTGACCGTCGTTCCCGCGACCGCCACCAGCGAAGACATTCTCCGCCATAAACCCGATGGCGTGTTCCTCTCGAACGGCCCGGGCGATCCGGCGGCCACGGGCGTATACGCCGTGCCGGTCATTAAAGACCTGATCGCCAGTGGCAAGCCGATCTTTGGCATCTGCTTAGGCCACCAGCTTCTGTCGCTCGCCTTTGGCGCCAAGACGTACAAGCTGGCGCTGGGGCATCGCGGTGCCAATCAACCGGTGCAGGATCTGGAAACCAAGAAGGTGGAAATCACCTCCCAAAACCACGGTTTCGCCGTTGATCGCGCAACGCTGCCAAAGAATGTCATCGAGACTCACAAGTCGCTCTTCGACGGCATCGTCGAAGGCATGCGCGCAACCGACAAGCCGGTGTTCTCGGTGCAATACCATCCCGAAGCGTCGCCGGGCCCTGAAGACAGTCATTATCTCTTCCATCGCTTCACCAAGCTGATGGCCGAGCAGAAGAAGAAGTAGCGATGCCGAAACGCACCGACATCAAAACCATCCTCATCATCGGCGCCGGCCCGATCGTCATCGGGCAGGCGTGCGAGTTCGATTACTCGGGCGCGCAAGCCTGTAAGGCGCTGCGCGAAGAGGGCTACCGCGTCGTTCTGGTGAACTCGAACCCCGCCACGATCATGACCGATCCGGACACGGCGGATGCGACTTACATCGAACCCATCACGCCGCAGATCGTCGAACAGATCATCGCGAAAGAGCGCCCCGATGCGCTGCTGCCCACCATGGGCGGACAGACCGCGCTGAACACAGCCATGAAACTCGCCGATACCGGCGTGCTCGCGAAATACAACGTCGAGATGATCGGCGCGAAGCGCGACGTCATCGACAAAGCCGAAGACCGCCAACTGTTCCGCGACGCCATGACGAAAATCGGACTCGAGAGCCCGAAAAGCCGCATGGTGAAGTCGGTCGAGGAAGCGCGCGAAGCGATGCCTTACGTCGGCTTGCCCGCGATCATCCGTCCGTCGTTCACGCTCGGCGGCGAAGGCGGCGGCATCGCCTACAACACCGAAGAATACGAATACATCGTGGGCACCGGCATCGCCGCGTCGCCGGTCGGCACCGTACTGGTCGAAGAATCTGTTCTCGGCTGGAAAGAGTTCGAGATGGAAGTGGTCCGCGACAAAGCAGACAACTGCATCATCATCTGCTCCATCGAGAACGTCGATCCCATGGGCGTGCACACGGGCGACTCCATCACCGTCGCGCCCGCGCTGACGCTCACCGACAAAGAATACCAAATCATGCGCAACGCCTCGATCGCGTGCTTGCGCGAGATCGGCGTCGACACCGGCGGATCGAACGTGCAGTTCGCCATCAATCCGAATACCGGCCGCATGACGGTCATCGAGATGAACCCGCGCGTGTCGCGTTCGTCGGCACTGGCGTCGAAGGCCACCGGCTTTCCCATCGCGAAGATCGCCGCTAAGCTCGCGGTCGGTTACACACTCGACGAATTGGTCAACGACATCACCAAAGCGACACCCGCGTCTTTCGAGCCCACCATCGACTACGTAGTCACGAAGATCCCGCGCTTCACCTTCGAGAAATTCCCCGACGCCAATCCGATGCTCACCACCGCCATGAAGTCGGTGGGTGAAGCCATGTCCGTTGGCCGCACCTTCGCCGAAAGCCTGCAAAAGGGCCTTCGCTCTATGGAAACAGGCCTCACCGGCCTCAACGAAGTATCGCTGGAAGACAACGGCACGCCGACCACAGACAAGAATGCGCTGCGCATCGCACTGACGACCACGCGGCCCGATCGCTTGCTCGTTGCTGCCCAAGCCATGCGCGCCGGCCTGACGCTCGACGAAATTTACGCTGCCACAAAATACGACATGTGGTTCCTGCGTCAGATCAAAGCCATCGTCGACATGGAAGCTTTGATCCGCAAACAGGGCGTTCCGCACGATCCGCAGGAATTCCTGATGATCAAGAAAATGGGCTTCTCGGATGCGCGCCTCGCGCAACTGCTTGCGAAGAAGCCGGAGGAAATCGCAGCGGCGCGCCGTGCTATCGGCGTGCGCCCGGTCTACAAGCGTATCGACACGTGCGCGGCCGAGTTCGCCTCGCCCACGCCTTATATGTATTCCTGCTACGAAGGCGACGGCTTGAACCCGCCCGAGTGCGAGTCCGAACCGAGTGCCCGCAACAAAATCGCCATTCTCGGCGGCGGACCGAACCGCATCGGCCAAGGCATCGAGTTCGACTACTGCTGCGTCCACGCGGCCTTTGCCCTGCGCGAAGCCGGTTTCGAGACCATCATGGTCAACTGCAATCCTGAGACCGTGTCCACTGACTACGACACGTCCGATCGTCTCTACTTCGAGCCGCTCACCGCCGAAGACGTGATCGAGCTCATCACCACCGAACAGAAGGCCGGCAAATTCCTAGGCGCCATCGTGCAGCTCGGCGGTCAAACACCATTGAAGCTTGCGCACGCGCTGGAAGCCGCGGGCATTCCCATTCTCGGCACCTCGCCCGACGCCATCGATCTCGCCGAAGACCGCGAGCGCTTCCAGCAATTGCTGGGTGATCTCAAGCTGCGCCAGCCCGCCAACGGCACCGCGCGCAATTTCGATGAAGCTCGCAACGCGGCGCACCGTATCGGCTATCCAGTCGTGATCCGTCCGTCATACGTGCTTGGCGGCCGTGCGATGCGCATCGTCCACGACGATGCCGCCTTGGCCGAATACCTGCACGAAGCCGTGAAAGTCACCGGCAACAATCCGGTGCTGATCGATTCCTATCTCTCCGGCGCCATCGAAGTAGACGTCGACGCCCTCGCCGACGGCACCGAGGTTTATATTGCCGGCATCATGGAGCACATCGAAGAGGCCGGCATTCACTCCGGTGACTCGGCGTGTTCGCTGCCGCCCTATTCGCTCTCGGCCGACATTGTCGCCGAAATCAAACGCCAGACAGTCGCCCTTGCCACCGCGCTGAAGGTCGTCGGCCTCATGAACGTGCAGTACGCCGTGAAAGACGGCGTCGTGTACATTCTCGAGGTCAATCCGCGCGCGAGCCGCACGGTTCCCTTCGTCGCCAAGGCAACAGGCATTCCCGTCGCCAAGATCGCCGCCCGCGTCATGGCCGGCGCCAAGCTGAAGGAATTCAACTTGGGCTCCGATTGGGAGAGCCGCGGCAAACTGAAGCACGTCGCCGTGAAAGAGGCTGTATTCCCCTTCAACCGCTTCCCGGGCGTCGATATCGTCCTGGGACCGGAAATGAAGTCCACCGGCGAAGTCATGGGCCTCGACCGCGACTTCCCGCGCGCTTACGCCAAAGCCCAGTTAGGTGCCGGCACCGTCTTACCGCTCAAGGGCACAGCCTTCCTATCGGTGCGCGACAGCGACAAGAACGTCGTTTCCAAGCTCGCAGAGCGCCTGATTGCGCTCGGTTTCAAGGTAATCGCCACCCACGGCACCCAAAAGGCCCTCGCAGAGGCCGGTTTGCGGGTAGAAGTGGTGAATAAGGTCGCAGAAGGCCGCCCGCACTGCGTCGATGCCATGATTTCCGGCAATGTTCAGATGGTTGTAAACACCACCGAGGGCGCTCAATCGCTGAAAGACAGCTTTGCCATCCGTAGAACGGCCCTAACCCGCAATATCTGCCATTTTACGACCTTGGCCGGGGCGGAAGCTGCCGTGGCGGCAATCGGCGCTTTAAAGGACGGGGGCCTTGATGTTGCCCCCCTGCAATCTTATTTTAAGTCCTGAGTACAATTTGCAACTCTAAGTCAGATGCCCCCGCCGTTACGGCGTGGGCGTTTTTGTCTTAAGGGGATGGGTATGAGCGTGGTCGAAAAAATTCCGATGACGGCCGAGGGTCTCGCGCCGCTGAAGGACGAACTCCATCAGCTGAAGATGGTTGAGCGCTATTCGATCATTAAACAGATCGCGGAAGCGCGCGAGCACGGCGACCTTTCGGAAAACGCCGAGTATCACGCCGCGCGCGAGCGTCAGAGCTTCGTCGAAGGCCGCATCCTTGAGCTCGAGGACATTATCAGCCGCGCCGACGTCATCGACCTGTCGAAGCTGTCGGGCAAGACCGTGCGCTTTGGCGCGTCGGTCACCGTGGCCGACGTGGATAACGACGAAGAGGTGACCTATCAGCTCGTGGGGCCTTACGAAGCCGATCTCGCCAAGAAGAAGGTTTCCGTGCAGTCGCCCCTGGGCCGCGCGCTCATCGGCAAAACCGTTGGCGACATTGCGGAAGTGTCGGCGCCGGGCGGTTCTAAAGGCTATGAAGTTCTGCGCGTCAAATTCAAATAAGCCGCGCTAACCGCTATCCCACCTTCACATCGAGCGGCGGCTGCATGGGCTTGTCGCCGTCCACGGCAATCGGAACACCGGGCAAGTTCTTCGCGCTGCGAATCGCCAGCGCCGATTTGACGTGCGCCACTTTTGGCGCGGCGGTCAGTTTCTCGGTGACGAACTTCTGATAGGCGTCCCAATCCTTGGCGACGATCCGCAACAGAAAATCCATTTCGCCGGCCAGCATGTGGCACTCGCGCACTTCGGGCCACTCTTTGGCCAGGGCTTCGAAAGCTGAAAGGTCGGCTTCGGCTTGGCTATTGAGACCTACGTGGGCGAACACCGTCACGGCATAGCCGAGGCCGGCCTGGTCCAGTTGTGCGTAATAGCCTTTAATGTACCCGGCTTCTTCCAGGGCCCGGACGCGGCGTAGGCACGGCGGGGCGGAAATTCCCGCCCGTTGCGCCAATTCAACATTGGTCATGCGGCCGTCGGACTGAAGGTCGTTGAGAATTTGGCGATCGATGCGGTCGAGTTTTACGCGCTGCATAAAATTCACGGCTGCGAGTGCAGCGCCCCTAATGTTTCTTCGAAACCCCGGTTCCGGGTATTTCTCTCCCACTCTTTACGGAGTGGGCGCAATATTATTACAAAATTATCCATTGGCGGCGCAATGGCCACGTTCGCCGCAGGCCCGCCTTAACCATGTGCGGGGCGCATAACACAGCGAGTTGTATTGCGCGGAAAGCATGTCGAACCTATGTTGGGGCGCATATTGCAATGCGGTTCGCGCACCGTTTCGACCCGTTTTTCCGATTTCTGACTGATAGTCCGCCATGGCCAACATCCACACCAAAGTTCTGATCCTCGGTTCGGGCCCCGCCGGCCTTACGGCCGCGATTTACGCCGCGCGCGCCAATCTTCAGCCCGTGATCGTCGCCGGCATGCAGCCTGGCGGTCAGATGACCATCACCTCCGATGTCGAGAACTACCCTGGCTTCCCCGACGTGGTGCAGGGCCCGTGGCTCATGGAACAGATGCAAAAGCAGGCCGAGAACGTCGGCACGCGCATCGTCAGCGACCTCATCACGAAGCTCGATCTGTCGAAACGCCCCTTCACATGCGTCGGCGACACCGGCGATACCTACACCGCCGACACCCTCGTTGTTTCGACCGGCGCGTCCGCGCGCTGGTTGGGCCTTCCGACCGAGAAAAAATTCCAGGGCTTCGGCGTCTCCGCGTGCGCGACGTGCGATGGTTTCTTTTTTCGCGGCAAGGAAGTTGCCGTGGTCGGCGGCGGCAACACCGCTGTCGAAGAAGCACTGTACCTTACCAATCACGCCACAAAAGTTTCGCTGATCCATCGCCGCGATTCGTTCCGCGCCGAGAAGATTTTGCAAAAGCGTTTGTTCGAGCACCCGAAAGTGAACGTGGTGTGGGACACCGTTGTCGATGAAGTCGTCGGCAAGGAATCTCCTCTGAATGTCACCGGTTTGAAACTCAAGAACATCAAAACCGGCGCCACCAGCGAACTCAACGTCGACGGCCTGTTCGTCGCCATCGGTCACACGCCGAATACCGAGTTGTTCAAAGGCGTGCTCGATATGGATGAGAACGGCTACCTCGTCACGGCCGCCGATTCGACGCGCACGAATATCCCCGGCGTGTTCGCCGCAGGCGACGTGCAGGACCATGTTTATCGCCAAGCTGTCACGGCCGCGGGTACCGGCTGCATGGCGGCACTTGAGGCGGACAGATTTCTCGCGGCTCACGGCGTCGCCTGAGCGAAGCGAGCTGATCGCGGGCATACCCCGCGGAAAGGATGGCGCGAATGCCTTTGCGCAATACCGGACGTCTCGATTGGGACAAGCTGCGCGTGTTCCATGCTGTCGCCGAAGCCGACAGCTTCACACGCGCGAGCGAGACGCTAAACCTCAGCCAATCTGCGGTTAGCCGCCAGATCAGCGCGCTTGAGGAATCGCTGGGCGTCAGCCTCTTTCACCGCCATGCGCGCGGGTTGATTCTCACCGAGCAAGGCGATCTTCTCTACAAGACCGTGCACGACGTGTTTGCGAAACTGAACAACGTCGAAGGCTTGCTGACGGAAACCAAAGAGAACACCGAAGGCTTGCTGCGCGTCACCACCACCGTCGCGTTCGGATCGGTGTGGCTTACGGGCCGCCTGAAGGAATTCATCCGCTCTTATCCCGGCATCGAAGTGATGCTGCGCCTCGACGACCGCGAACTCGATCTCGCCATGCGCGAAGCCGACGTTGCGATTCGTTTCAATGAACCGAAGCAACCCGATCTGATTCAGCGCCCCATCGGCCCCATGCGCAACGACATCTACGCATCGCCCGAATATCTGCAAGAGCACGGCACGCCGAAGTCTTTGGAAGATCTCGCCAACCACAACCTCGTTCTCTTCGGTGAGGGGATCACGCCAACCGCCACCGTGAATTGGCTTGGCGAAGTGCTCGAGGAAAAAAACATTCCGATCACGGCGTCGCTGCGCGTGAATAACATTTACGGCATCTACCGCGCTGTGAAGGCCGGAATCGGAATCGGATCGCTGCCGCAATACTTCCGCCACGAAGGCCGCGGCATTGTGCGAATCCTGCCGGAGCTTCAGGGACCAGAAACGGAACTGTATTTCGTGTACCCCGAGGAACTGCGCCAGTCGGCGCGAGTCACGGTGTTTCGCGACTTCCTGATTCGCGAATTGGCAAAAACCAAGTCGCAGTTGACGGTCGTCGGCCAAGAGCCGGAGGCTTTGCGGCCCGCCGGCTGAGGGTTTGTCATAAATCCTTCATGCCTGCGCAACCTCGATTTGCGACTTTCGCCGCCCGATTAAGTAAGAAATTCAGCTTCTTATTTGCCGAATTCGGGTCGATCCTTTTCAACCCCGCTCATAGTATGCCCATGCGCTGGACGCATAGCGGCGCTTAAAATTTGCAATGGCGCGTTCCCGAGAGCTTGGGTACATTGTTATCAATGTTGCTCTGCGGCAATTCGTAAGTCCTTCTCTCTCCGGGGAAATTTACGGTCAAGACGCAGCGCAGCAATTAGGCGGTAAACGGCTCCTCCCCCGTTTACCGCCTTTCCTTTTTCATCAGTACGTTGCGCCATGCCTTAGACGCAGGGCGTTACATTTTTCCCCCGCGCAATCGCCTTTATGTTGCTTTGCAGCAAATGCATGCGCCTATCCCAAATTTGCATTGGCCACCTGCCAGGTCGGTGGGTATAGTGTTCTTAATGTTGCTTTGCAGCATTTCGTAAGTCCTTCTCTCTCCGGGGAAATTTGCGAAACCAGTGCGGCGCAGCAAAATAAGGCGGTAAACGGTCCTCCCCCGTTTACCGCCTTTATCTTTGGCAAAATCCTCATTGCTCAAAAAAGAAACGGGCGCCGGCTGCTTGCCGACGCCCGCTCAAGTTTCAAGCAAATCTAGGATTAGCGCAGATCGTCGCAGAATTTTTGGATGCGCTTACAGGCTTCCGTCAAAGCGGCGTCGGATGTGGCGTAGGAGATGCGGAAATAGGGCGACAGGCCGAAGGCCGAGCCCTGCACGGCTGCTACCAGCGCCTCGTCCAGCAACGCTTCCACGAAGTCCGTATCGGTCGCCAGCTTGCGACCCTTCGGCGTAGTCTTGCCGATGGCGCCCGCGCACGACGGATAAACATAGAAGGCGCCTTCCGGAGTCTGGCAGGTGATGCCCTTCGCCTCGTTCAGCATTTTCACGGCCAAGTCGCGGCGGCGCTTGAACGCTTCATTGCGCGGCTTCAGGAAGTCGAGCGGGCCGTTGAGCGCCGCGACCGTCGCCGCTTGCGTGATCGACGTCGGGTGCGAAGCGCTTTGCGACTGAACCATATTCATGGCTTTGATCAGTTCCACCGGGCCACACGCATAACCCATGCGCCAGCCGGTCATGGCGAAGGCCTTCGACACGCCGTTGAGGGTCAATGTGCGGTCCAACAACTTGGGTTCGATTTGCGCGATGGTCGTGAACTTGAAGCCGTCGTAGTTCAAATGCTCATAAATATCGTCCGTCATAATCCACACATGCGGATGCTTCAGCAAAACGTCGGCCAATGCGCGCAGTTCGGATTCCGTATACGCAGCGCCTGTTGGATTGTTGGGCGAATTCAGCACCAGCCATTTGGTCTTGGGCGTAATCGCCTGCTCCAAGCCTTCCGCGCTCAATTTGAAACGGCTGTTCTCGCCGCACGGCACGAACACTGGCTTGCCGCCAAACATGAGCACGATGTCGGGATAGCTGACCCAGTAAGGCGCTGGCACGATCACTTCATCGCCTTCCTGCACGGTGGCGAGGAACGCGTTGAAGATCACCTGCTTGCCGCCGACGCCGACGGTCACTTGCTCGATCTTGTAGTCGAGGCCGTTCTCGCGTTTGAATTTATCGACAATGGCTTTGCGCAACGCGGGCGTGCCGGCTGTCGGCGTGTACTTGGTTTCGCCCCGATCGATGGCAAGCTTGGCGGCTTCTTTAATATGGTCCGGCGTGTCGAAATCCGGTTCGCCGGCGCCCAGGCCGATGACGTCCAGCCCCTTGGCCTTCAGTTCCGCGGCTTTCGTGGTCGCCGCGATGGTGGGCGACGGTTTCACGGCGGATAGGCGGTTGGCTAGGATCGACACGGCTTTTACTCCTGAAAAGGGTGGAAAAGGACGCGGACAATACTGTCCGGCGCACGCGCTCGCAACCCTGACGCTCGCGCTCGCACCTGCGCGCGACGGCATGGAATATGCGCTCCTCGTGCCCTATGTATAGACCTCTCCAGAGGTACCCATGTCGTCCGTCGCCGTTCCCCTTTACGCCAAGCCCCCCGCCGGGCCCCGGGCCGATTTTAAGCTGGTGACCGATTACGCCCCGGCCGGCGATCAGCCCAAGGCCATCGCCGAACTGGTCAAAGGCATCGAGAACAAGGATCGCGACCAGGTGCTGCTCGGCGTCACGGGCTCGGGCAAAACCTTCACCATGGCGCAGGTGATCCAAAAGATGGGGCGCCCCTCCCTCATCCTCGCGCCCAACAAAACTCTGGCCGCGCAGCTCTACGGTGAAATGAAATCGTTTTTTCCCGAAAACGCCGTCGAATATTTCGTGTCCTATTACGATTACTACCAACCCGAAGCCTATGTGCCGCGCACGGACACCTACATCGAGAAAGATTCCAGCATCAACGAGCAGATCGACCGCATGCGCCATGCGGCCACGCGTTCGATCTTGGAACGACGCGACGTGATCATCGTCGCTTCAGTCAGTTGCATTTACGGTATCGGCTCGGTCGAGTCTTACGGGTCCATGACGATCACGCTCAAACAAGGCATGAGCATTCCCCGCGCCGAGCTGTTGAAGCAACTGGTGGCGCTGCAATACAAGCGCAACGACACCGATTTCCATCGCGGCACCTTCCGGGTGCGCGGCGACGTGGTTGAGATTTTTCCCGCCCACTATGAAGATCGCGCGTGGCGCGTTTCCATGTTCGGCGACGACATCGAATTCATCCACGAGTTTGATCCGCTCACCGGCGAGAAGACAGCGACGCTGACCGAGGAAGTCGTTTACCCCTCCAGCCACTACGTCACGCCGCGCCCGGCGCTGTCGCAGGCCATGAAGGGCATTAAGATCGAATTGAAGGAGCGACTGGAGGAATTTAACCGCCAGGGCAAACTCGTTGAAGCCCAACGCCTCGAACAGCGCACCAACTTCGATCTCGAAATGCTGGAAGTCACCGGCCACTGCAAAAGCATCGAAAACTATTCGCGTTTCCTGACGGGGCGCAACGCAGGCGAACCGCCGCCGACATTGTTCGAATACCTCCCAGACGACGCGCTGTTGTTCGTCGATGAAAGTCACGTCGCCGTGCCGCAGATCGGCGGCATGTTCAAAGGCGACTACGCGCGCAAATCGACATTGGCCGATTACGGCTTCCGTTTACCCTCGTGCATCGACAACCGCCCCCTCAAATTCGAAGAGTGGGAAGTGATGCGCCCCGACACCGTGTTCGTGTCCGCGACACCCGGCCCTTGGGAAATGAACCGCACCGGCGGCGTCTTCGCCGAACAAGTCATCCGGCCCACGGGTCTGATCGATCCTGTGTGCATTATTCGTCCGGCAGAAAAGCAAGTCGACGATCTGTTCGCCGAGTGTAAAGCCGTCGCCGCCAAAGGCATGCGCGTGCTGGTAACAACGCTGACCAAGCGCATGGCCGAAGATTTGACCGAGTATCTGCACGAGAACGGCATGCGCGTGCGCTACATGCACTCCGACATCGAAACCCTCGAGCGCATCGAGATCATCCGCGATTTACGCCTCGGCGCTTACGACGTACTGATCGGCATCAACCTATTGCGCGAGGGGCTCGATATCCCTGAGTGCGGACTCGTCGCCATCCTTGATGCCGACAAAGAAGGTTTCCTGCGCTCGACAACGTCGTTGATTCAAACCATCGGCCGCGCCGCGCGTAACGTCGACGGCCGCGTGATCTTGTATGCCGATCGCATGACGCAATCGTTGGAGCGCGCCATTGGCGAGACCAACCGTCGCCGCGAGAAGCAGCAAGCGTTCAATGCCGCCAACGGCATTACGCCGGCCTCGATCCGCTCACGCATCACCGACGTCATGGGCAGCGTCTACGAACAAGATCATTTGACCGTGAGCACGGGCCTCGCCGAGGCGCCGCATCTCATCGGTCACAACCTCAAAGCCACCATCGCCGGTCTCGAAAAGAAGATGAAAGCAGCCGCGGGCGATCTCGAATTTGAAGAAGCCGCGCGCCTGCGCGACGAGATCAAGCGGCTCGAAATGTTGGCGTTGGAATACGGCGGCGGGATCGACGGCGTGGGCGAGAGCGACGTGCAGGATATCGTCGAATCGCAGCTACCGAGTCAGCACGACACCCGCCAGAAAACGCGTCATCGAAATGCCAAGAGCGGTCGCCCGACCGGGCGTCGCGCACGCCGCTAGCTTAAAGCGGATTTGGCGGCGTATCGGTGGCGGTGGCGGCTGCATGCGCCTGAAGCCGGCGGAACGACACCACACTCAAAGGAATGCTGGCCAGATAAAGAATGCCGAGGATGCTCAGCGTCGGCCATGGATCGGTCACGAGGAAACCCACCACGGCGATGACGCCCACCATCAACATCAGCGCGTGCTGCGGCTTCAAACGGAGGTGCTTGCCTGCAAACACCGGCACGCGACTGACCATGAGAATGGACGACGTGAGCAGGAACGCGCCCGCGACAATCGGCGACGCGAAAAATTCGGAATCCGTATAAAGCCAGAAGATCAGCGGCATGATGGCGATGCCGGCTCCTGCCGGCGACGGCACGCCGGTGAAATAGTTATGCGCCCAATGCGGCAAGTCGGGTTCACCCACCATGGTGTTGAAGCGGGCGAGACGCAGCACCGCGCACACGGCATGCAGCAACGAAAGCGCCCAACCGACGCCGCCCGCGTCGTGCATCACCCACAAAAACATGAGCAGTGCGGGTGCGACACCGAAGCTCACGGCATCGGCAAGCGAATCCAATTGCGCGCCGAAGTCAGATGTACTCCGGAGAAGGCGCGCGAGGCGTCCATCGACGCCGTCCAGCATAGCCGCGACAACAATCGCCAGAACCGCACGTTCCCACTGCCCGGCGATGCCGTAGCGAATGGCCGTGAGCCCGGCACACATCGCGAGAAGCGTCAGGATGTTGGGGAGAATGCGGTTGAACGACAAGCTTTGCAGCCTGCGTTTCGCGCCCGCGCCAACGCGTCCGACAAACGGCCGACGCCGTGGAATATCGTCGTCTTCGTTGGCGTCACCGCTCATTTAGCGCACCTCACCCGTACGATTGCCTTCGCTCGACAGCATATCGGCCAAGACCGTCTCGCCGGCGACGGCTTTTTGTCCCACCGCCACCAAGGCCGAAACGCCCTTGGGCAGATAAACGTCGACGCGGCTGCCGAAGCGGATCATGCCGAAGCGTTGCCCGGTCAGCAGCGATTGTCCTTCGCGTACGTCGCAGCGAATGCGCCGCGCGACAAGCCCCGCGATCTGCACCACGGCGAAGTCCTTGTTGTCGGCTGTGCGGATGACGAGCGCTTGGCGTTCGTTGTCCTCGCTCGCTTTGTCGAGCGTGGCGTTCAGGAATTTGCCCGGCGTATATTCCTCTTTCACCACAGTGCCCGCGATGGGCGCGCGGTTCACGTGGCAATCGAACACGCTCATGAACACGCTGATGCGCAGCATGGGCTCGCTGCCCATGGCCAGCTCAACCGGCGGCGGGAACCGGCCGATCATCTGCACGGTGCCGTCGGCGGGGCTGATCACCAGCCCGGCTTTGTTCGGCGTGATGCGGTCGGGATCGCGGAAGAAGTAATAGCACCACACCGTGAGGCACAGGCCGATGAGGCCCAGCGGCGTCCAGATCCACCACAGGATCAGCGCGACGAACGCAAAAATGGCGACGAAGCCCGGGCCTTCGGGATGCAGCGGCGGCAGCAGGTAATCGCGCCAGCCGATGTCAGCGGTTTGGACGTCTTCTTTGGCTTCGGACACACGCGGTCTCCCGATACGTACGGATCAATATAATTCCATAACATTGATTACACAAAAAAGCAGGAGAAAGGGCCGCGCCGGACGCTAACTCAAGGACGCGAAGCGCTAGAGGCGATCTTTAACCGGCAATTTGAACACCTGTCCGGGGTAGATCAGGTCCGGGTCTTTGATCTGGTCCTTATTGGCCTCGAAGATCACGGTAAAGACCGTGCCCTGGCCGTACACGTTGCGCGCGATGCGCCACAGGCTATTGCCCTTGACCACAGTCACCGATCCCGGCGGCATGTTGGCTTGCGCCGGGTCCAGCGTGAACGGCACTTCCACGCGGGCCAGCACATTGTTGTTGGCGCCGATCTGATCGGCGCGGATGACGTGTTTGCCCGCCGTGGCTTTCGACTTGGGCTCCATTTGCCACTCGCCTTTGTCGTTGGCCACAGCGCGGCCCACGAGCGCGTTGTCGAGATAGACTTGAACCGTGGCACCCGGCTCGGCCTTGCCGCTCATCATGAACCTGCCGTCCGACGCATAATCAATGGCTTCAACAGCCAGCTTGCCGGCTACAGCGCCGGGTCCTTGCAGAACGCGGCTCTTGCCGCCGTCGCGCGATTGCTCGACCACCAGCACTTCGCCGCTGTTTTCAGGGACCGACATCACCACGACGTTTTGCGACGACAACTCCTTGCCGTTCGCGTCCTTGGCTTTCAGCGAGAATTGGCGCGTGCCGGGCGACACCGGCGCATCGGGGATATAAACCCACTCGCCGCGGCCATCCGTCTTCACGCTGCCGATCTCTTTGTCGCCGTCGAAAATGGTCACGGTCGTATTCGGCAAGCCGCGACCGGCCATCACCAGGTTGCCTTTGGAATCGATGCGCACCACGTCGAAGCTGGGCGCGCCGGGACCTGTGACGACAGGCGCACTCTTCAAGGTCGATGGATGCTTCAGGGTATAGTTGAGGGCAACGATGCCGCCAATGAGCAAGACCCCGATCAACGCAATGATCAGCGGACGGCGATTGGGGCCTTTTGGCGCTGCGGCTTCGGTGGGCTGCGGCGTATCGTCGAGAGCGAACTGCATGCAATCACCACGCTACGGGATCAGTGTGAGTGATGCAACCAAGGCGTGGCGGAAATAAGGCCGCCCTCACGATCTCAGCGCCAAGGTGATCAAAACCGCGAGGACGAGCGGCAAAGCGCTCACCCCTGCCAGCACAAGGGGATACAGGAAATTGCTGATCCGCGCTTTGGGCAAAGGCACACGCTGCGCGGTGCCTTCAGCGAACAGCATAAGGGGCAGCAGCACGAGCCCCACCGCGACACCCGCGTTTCGCTGCACGAAGGCCCAAGCAATGGCCAGCAGCGTGGCACCCACCCCCAGGACAAAGCCGTCGCTCGCGGGCAAGCCCATGAGAACGCCGGCCCCCGCATATCCCACAATGGCCATGGCTAAAATCAGGGCCGTTGCGGCCAGGGCTTTGTCGCCCGCCACTGCCGCGACCGCAGCCAAGCCGAAGCACATCATCAGCGCGGTGATCTGGGCCGTGAGCCCTCGCGCCGTCATTGAGTCGAGGCGTACGACGACCAGGAACGCGGCTGCCGTTAAGCCGATCAACGCAGCCCCTTTGGCCCAGGTGAAAGAAATCACCGGCCACAAGGTGCCGTTCAAGGACGCCCAGCACGACACCAGCACGACGACGCCCGCCGCCAAGGCTGCCCACAAGCGCTTCGCCGCGATGAAGTCCAAGGCGAAGCCGACCACCGCAGCACCCAGCGCGATATGCCCGATGCGCCCCACGGGATCGGCTGCGAACCAGCCCGGCCGCAAGACGATGCCCCACGCCACCAGGAACGCGACGACCGACGCAACACCCGCCACGCGCGCGCCGCGTTCGGGCCCAAGTCCCAAACGCAGGCCGCACGCGAGCGCCAGCGCGAGACCGAAAGGCAAAAGCAGAATGACGAGCGTGTTCATAAAAAAATGCGGCCGGAGTTAAATCCGGCCGCACATTAGAACACTATTGAAGCGCCGTGAATCCCGCGCGTTATTCCCGCACACAAGCTCAGCGTTGCTTGGCCACGTCGGCGGGCATCACGGGACCGCCCTTGTTGCCCCAGGCGCTGCGGACGTAATTGGCCAACGCCGCCAGATCTTCATCCGACAACACTTTTCCATAGGGCTTCATGGTTTCCCAACTGCCGAACGTTCCCATCTGCTCTTCCGGCGTATTCGGGCCATAGAGCACAACGTTGATGAACGACGACGGATCGGCGGATTGAGCGACCGCGCTGCCTGCCAACGGCGGCGCGCTGAACATACCGCCCCGGCCCGACGACTGGTGACATTCTTTGCAGCGCGCGGTGTAGACCTTTTCGCCCGCCGCCGCTTGCTCGGTAGAGATGGCGTCCGTGATGACATCCTGCGGCGGCAGTTCTTTCAAGTACGTCGCCATCGCTTTGAGATCGTCGTCGGTCATGTACCTCATGCTATTCGCGATGACTTCATTCATGGGGCCAAAGCTGCCCGCGCGCGCCGCGCTAAAGCCCGTCTTCAGATAGCTGACGATATCGCCCGCCGTCCATGTGATCAGCCCGCCCTTCACCGGCGTGAGATTGGGCGCGGACCATGTGCGCACGACGCCTTCCGCCACGTGATCGAGAATGGCGCCGCCCGCATAAGCCTGGCTTGGAATCTCCGCCATGGCGAAGTTGCGCGGTGAATGACAGGCGCTGCAGTGGCCTAAGCCGTCCACCAGATACGCACCGCGATTCCAGGCCTCCGACTTAGCCGCGACGGCTTCGAAGCGACCCGGCTTGAAGAACATTTTATTCCACAGCGACATGGCCCAACGCTGACTGAAAATCAGACTGTTGCTGGGCGGCTCGTATTTCACAGGCGCGACGGTTTTCAGATAGGCGTAGATCGCCTTCACGTCGTCGTCGGTGACTTTGGTGAACGAGGTGTACGGAAAGGCGGGAAACAAATTGCGTCCGCCGGGCGCCACGCCTTCGTGCATCGCTTTGATCAAATCGGCTTCCACCCAGCGGCCGATCCCGGTGTCGGCATCGGGCGTGATGTTGGTCGAGTGAATCGTCGCGCGGATCGGTCCGATCTTTGTCTCGAACGCGAGACCGCCCGCGAATGGCTCGCCGCCCGGCCGCGTATGACAGCTGATGCAGTTACCGGCAGCGGCCAGGTACTTGCCGCGCGCGATGATAGGATCGACCGGCGTCTCAGGGGTTTCCGCGGATGCCGGCGCGGCTGCGTCCGGACTTGCAGCGGGCGGCGTGTCTTGCGCGAACGCCGCGCCGCTCAATACAAAACCAACAACAAACACGGCACTTAGAAATACTTTGGGAAAGATTTTAGACATTTTTTACAATCCACACCCCAGAACGCGCAACGCCCGTCTCAGATATGGACGGGCGTTACGGCAACTGAAACCGGCGAAGAACTACTTCTTCGACGGGTCGCGATACAGGTCGTGACAGCCTTTGCACGGCAGCGCGTCGAGAATGTGATTGACGGCTTCCGTGGGGCCTTGGTCACGCGCGATCTTGGTCACGTTCGCGCTGCCGGTCACAAAGTCTTTCATCTTCTTGTCGAAGTCAGCAGCCTTCGACCAAACTTCCGGCTTCGATTGGCCGCCTTCGACGTGAGGCGCGAACGCCTTCGGGCTGAGCGACGCAACGAGCGAGATGATTTCGATGTGGTCGGCCATGTGCTTGTCGGGGATCACACCCGACAGGATCATGCCCAACGCGCCCGATTGATGATCGAGCGTGTTCATCAGGTGCTGGCGATAGTCGATAACGTCTTTATCGTCGGCGCTGGCCACGACGGGCGCGAGCATGGTCGCAACGATGGCGACCGAACCGGCTAACTTCGCAAAACGGGTCATGTGCATAGCTCCCAATTACTTCTTCTGGCGATAGACGTCGTGGCAGCCTTTACAGGTCATCGTGGCCTGCATCTTCGGCTTCACGGCTTCAAGGCCGCCGGCTTTGGCGGTTTTGGCCAGGTCAGCGGCGGCCATCGAGAATTCGTTCATCTTCTTCGAGAAGTCGGCCCACTGCGCCCAGACTTCAGGCTTGGACTCGCCACCGGCAACCTTCGGTTCGAAAGCGTCGAGCGCCGAAGCGGCGGCCAGCGCCAAAATTTGTGTGTGCGCGACGATGTTTTCCGCAGGGGCCTTACCCTGGATAATCATGCCGATGGACGCTGCTTGATCACCCAGCGTCTTCATGATGTCTTCGCGATAAGCGATGGTGTCTTGGTCATCGGCGCGAACAGCGGCCGGTGCGGCGATCGCTGCCACCACGGCAACGCTTGCGACAAAGCGAGTCAAACGGTTCATTCGGGATACCTCCAACGGGACATGCTCAAGATGCTTGGCGATTCCGCCTTTTTTGCGGCCGGTTTTAGAGCCCCCCAAACCGGCCAGCGGACTTGTCGATCAATGCTTTACAAAGAACTCGCCCGAGTGGCAAGAGCATCGGCTCACACCTTTGTGATATAACCGCGTAACAAGTGTCCAAATTGCCGCAATTGCCCGACGAACCCGACGTACGGCGCCGCCTGTGAACCCCGCTCCGGGGCCTCGGCTTGGCGCTTTATGCGTCTTTTGCGGCTCGTCCCCAGGTATCGACCCGGCCTTTCACCGCGACGCCACGGCCCTCGGAACCCATCTTGCAGCGCACAATACCGCCCTTGTCTTTGGGGGCGGACATATCGGCCTCATGGGCGCGGTCGCCGATGCGGTCCTTACGGGCCGTGGCCAGGTCGTCGGCGTCATTCCCAAATTCCTCGAGGACAAAGAACTGGCCCATCAGGGCGCGACCGAAATGGTGGTGGTGCCCGACATGCACACGCGCAAGCGCACGATGTTCGAGCGCAGCGATGCCTTTTGTATTCTCGCGGGCGGGGTCGGCACCCTGGAAGAGATGTTCGAGATCGTAACCTGGCGGCAGCTCCATCTGCATAACAAGCCGATAATCGTGCTGAACACCGCCGGGTATTGGACGCCGCTTCTAGAGCAACTGCGCGCCATTTCCGCCGAAGGCTTCGCGCACCACGGCCATGAAGCTTTGTTGACGGTCGTCGACCGCGCCGAGGACGTCATCCCCGCCATCGAGCGCGAGTTGCTCAATCCCAAGCAGAAAGTAGCGTTTCCAACGGGTAGCCCTGCAAAATCAGGCTGATTCACGGCTTGCGGACCTAAGGACCGATGCCGTACTTTTCGCCATCAATCCGCGGCGAACGCCGTACGCGGAAACCGTTACATTCGTGCCCGGCTGAACTGCCTTCAAAGCCGGGATCCAAGGGGGACATTTCATGGCCAAGATTAAAGTCAAAACTCCGATCGTTGACCTCGATGGCGACGAGATGACCCGCATCATCTGGCAGTTCATCAAAGACAAATTGATCCTGCCCTACCTCGATCTCGAAATTAAGTACTTCGACCTGGGCGTCGAATACCGCGACAAGACCGAAGACAAAGTCACCATCGACGCCGCCAACGCCATCAAGCAATACGGCGTCGGCGTAAAATGCGCGACCATCACCCCCGACGAAGCGCGTGTGAAGGAATTCAATCTCAAGAAGATGTGGAAGTCGCCCAACGGCACCATCCGCAATATTCTCGGCGGCACGATCTTCCGCGAACCGATCATCTGCAAAAACGTACCGCGCCTCGTGCCCAGCTGGACCCAGCCCATCGTCATCGGCCGCCACGGCTTCGGCGATCAATACAAGGCGACCGATTTCAAAGTGCCCGGCAAGGGCAAGCTGACCATGACCTTCACGCCCGAAGGCGGCGGCGAACCCGTCAATTACGACGTGTTCGATTTCCCCGCCGCTGGCGTCGCCATGGGCATGTACAACCTCGATGCCAGCATCGCCGACTTCGCGCACAGCTGCTTGAACTACGGTTTGATGCGCAAATGGCCGGTGTACCTGTCGACCAAGAACACGATCTTGAAAGCCTACGACGGCCGCTTCAAAGACATCTTCGAAGAAGTCTACAACGAGCACTACAAGGCGAAGTTCACAGAAGCCCGCATCGTCTACGAACACCGCCTCATCGACGACATGGTCGCCTCGGCCCTAAAGTGGAACGGCGCATTCGTCTGGGCCTGTAAGAACTACGACGGCGATGTGCAGTCCGACACGGTTGCGCAAGGGTTTGGCTCGCTGGGTCTCATGACCTCCGTGCTCATGACCGCCGACGGCAAGACCATCGAAGCCGAAGCGGCCCACGGCACCATCACCCGCCACTACCGCCTGCATCAACAAGGCAAAGAAACCTCGAGCAATCCCATCGCGTCGATCTTCGCATGGACCCAAGGCCTCAAGTATCGCGGTCAGTTCGACGGGACGCCCGATGTGGTGCGCTTCGCGCAAACCCTCGAAAAGATCTGCGTCCAAGCGGTCGAGCAAGGCCACATGACCAAGGATCTCGCGATCCTCGTCGGCCCCGAGCAGCCCTGGATGACCACCACCCAGTTCCTCAACAAGCTCGACGAGATGCTGAAAGCGGCGATGAAGTAACCGGCATGCCTGACCACGGAATGCAGAAGTTTCTCGACGGATATCGCAAGTTCCGTTCCAGCTACTACCGCGAAAACAAAGAACTGATCGACGACTTGATGACGCGCGGTCAGTCACCGAGTGCCATGATGATCGCGTGCTCGGACTCGCGCATTGATCCGTCGCTGAAATTCGGCGTCGATCCGGGCGACATGTTCATCGTGCGCAACGTGGCCAACCTCGTGCCGCCCTTCGCACCCGATACCCGCGCCCACGGCACCAGTGCCGCACTCGAGTTCGCCGTGCGCGTGCTGAAGGTGCCGAACGTCATCGTCATGGGCCACGCCAAGTGCGGCGGCATCAAAGCCCTCATGGATCATTCCGAAAACGGCGACTTCGTCACCTCATGGATGGAAATCGCCGAACCCGCGCGCCAAAAAGTGTTGGCCGCGCATTTGCCGCCCGCACAAGCCCAACACATGTGCGAGCACGAGGCGGTGAAGCTCTCGCTGCAAAACCTGCTGACGTTCCCCTGGGTCAAAGCCGCCGTCGACGCCGGCAAACTTCAACTGCACGGCTGGTACTTCGACCTGAGCGACGGCACCCTGTCGATCGTGGATGAGAACGGCGCGTTTAAGCAGGCTTAGGCTTCTTCCGGTTCTGAATACCGCCCTCTTTCAAGCAATACGTGGCGCCGCAAACAGCAGGCATCATCCTTGATGCGCGTGCGGAGAGTCTCTCCCCCGTGTACTATGACGCGGGACGAAAAGGGGAGGTTGATATGCGGCTCGTCATTTGCGTTTTAATGCTGAGCGGTATGCTGGCGACGCCTGTGTGGGCTCAAGATTTCCTGGGAATCTGGCAAGGTCGCATTCAGCCGATCAATAACCTGCGTTATGTTTTCAATATCAATCGAGCAGACAATGAAAATTGGGTCGCCACGATTGTCATCGATCAGGACCACGGAATGCCTTACCGGGCGAATTCCATTTCAATCGAGGGCAGCCGGCTGAGACTTTCCATGAAAGAACTTGGTGGCTCGACTTACGACGGGCAACTCAGTTCCGACGGGAAATCGCTCACAGGAACTTGGACGATAAGAGGCCAGCCCTTCCCGCTGAATCTTGACCGCGCCACACCTGACACCGAATGGAAAGAGCCGCCGCACAAAGCGCAACTGATAACGGTCGACAAAAACATTAAACTCGAAGTGCTTGACTGGGGCGGCACCGGACGGCCGCTCGTTCTCTTAGCGGGGCTTGGCAATACCGCGCATGTCTTGGATGATTTTGCTTCGGAGCTTGCGAAAAATTATCATGTCTACGGCATCACGCGGCGCGGATACGGCGCGTCTACTGCTCCTCCGGTTCCGGAGTTCGTCGTCTCCAAAGTGGGGGAGAATTCCTTCGACGTAAGGCCGCCGGTCGCCAACCCCTATGACGCTGATCGCCTCGGTGACGACGTGATCAAAGTCTTGGATGTTCTGAAAATCGTCAGACCTGTGTTGGTTGGACACTCTATCGCGGGCGAAGAACTTAGTTCCGTGGGCACGCGGCATCCAGATCGGATTGCCGGACTGGTCTATTTGGATGCGTTCTATGAGTACGCCTACTCTGATGGAGTGGATTACGATAATTTTTATTCGTCAGACCATCCGCGACATGTCTCGGTGCCGCCGGGAAAGAATCGCCCGTCCACTCCAGGCGATGCCATCATGTTGGGAATGCGTGAATACCGAAACATGTCTGTACCGGCTCTCGCGATCAGTGTTGTACCGCAGATCACGCCGCCGGGCATGGTTGACGCTGCTGCTCTTGCCGCCTTTCAAGCGTCTCAAAAGAGGGTTGCGGCACGATTTGACAGAATCGAGCCGTCGTTGCCGAACGTTCATTTTGTTCGGATCGCAAACTCCACCCATTATGTGTTTGAGACGAGCACGACGGACGTATTGCGTGAAATGCGCACTTTTTTGAGTGGGTTGCCGAACTAAGTCCTATCGGAGACTGACCACAAGCGCACAACGTCGTCACTACGCCACGCCAACGCTGCCGACACTGCTGCGCGTTACATGCTTTTCGCATATAATGATCCCTAGGAGCGGTTCCGCCGCTATGCGTCGAACACAGAGAAGGAAACCAATCATGAAATGGACTGCTTCCCTTGTCGTTGCCTTAGGCACGTTGACGATCCCGGCTGTGGCTTGGTCACACTTCAACTTGGTGGAGCCCACGCCCACGCTCGTTCAGGACGAGCGCGGCGATCCTCAGAAATTGGGCCCGTGCGGCGGAACCACGAAAGCCCCCGGCGAGCCCTCAGGCGCCGTCACCAGCGTCAAAGGCGGCCAAAGCCTTCACATCAAAATCCACGAGACGGTCTACCACCCGGGGCACTATCGCATCTCGCTCGCGCGCACATCCGACAAGCTGCCGGCCGATCCGGAAACGGTCACCCGTGCGGGCGAGAAAGGCCCGATCTCGGTTTCCGCCAAGATTGATGCCGACCCGAAGCCGCCCGTCCTCAAGGACGGCCTCTTCGTGCACACCGAACGTCCTGCCACGGACTCGATCTGGGAGATGGATATCAAAATCCCGAATGTGAACTGCGATAAGTGTACGCTCCAGATCATCCAATGGATGGCGGAGCACGGCTACAACGCGGATGGCGGCTACACCTATCATCACTGCGCGGCCCTGAAGATCACTGCCGACCCGAAGCAGCCCGTCGATAAGATGTGGTCTAAGGGACTTTGATTGAGCGAACGTGACTGAGCGAACGTGATTGAGCGAACCCGAACGCGCGTTAGGTGTCTCTATGACACATGAATACGTCGTATCGCGTCGTCTTTCCGATGATTTGATGGCAGGGTTTAGGCAACCCTTCTAAAGCGTCCGCGTGCAGCGGCCATTTCAAAACGACCCGTTTACGCGCGGCGGCGAGAGCCGCTTGCATCAATTCCAAGGAATCGGAATCCGCTCCGACCAACTGTCGCAGCAACCGCATTTCCTTTTTTACGAGAGAAGACTTCTTGCGGGGAGGATGCATCGGATCGACGATCACGACGTCGGCCTTGAGGCGCGACAACAGAAATTTTGCATCGCCATATAAAAGCGTCATACGTGCGACGATTTCGGCAACATGCGGCTCCGATGCGCGCGCTGCCGCGAGACCGTCTTCCAAAAGCTTATAGACCTCTGGCGACCGCTCCAGCAGAGTTACCTGGGCTCCCAAGGATGCGAGCAGAAACGCGTCTCGGCCCAGCCCCGCTGTGGCATCAATAACGGTCGGTGTGCTTCCGTTGGTAAACCCTGCGGCGCGGGGAAGGTGCTGACCACGTCCACCGCCAAATCGGCTTCGATGGCCGACAGGGCCGCCGACGAAATCAAGGACGAGCCCGTGCGCGGCGCTTGCTGCCCTTGGGTCAATCATAAAGTCATTGCCCACGTAATAGAGTGGCCGGCAGAGTGGTTCGGTTCATTCTTGGGGCCAAGCTAAGTGACGTTTGTATGGAAGCGGCGAGCGCAGATTATAGCCTGTCGCTCGCTAAAATAACCCATTGATCTAACTAACCTGTGCAGCCCCCGTGGGGGGCGCAAATGATGCTGGGAACCAACCTTGTCCGGTCCAGGTATTCGCAGATACGTCGCGCTTGGCGCGCCAACGAGGATTCGAACGCGGCACGATTAAATGAGCGTCGACTGATGACTTCGCCGGGACGTGAGCCGGCACATGAAGTCCCAACAGCTATTTATATTCCGGTCCCGGAAAGCCCGCGCGGAGTTCATACAGCTCCGATTTTTTCGCGGGCACCATTTCGCCGCCTGAGTTCGGCAGCACCCAGAAGTAATCGCCGTTGCGCGCGATCACTGGGAATTTCTTTTTTCGCTTTGAATACACGCCGCGATGGGTCGACGACTGACCGATATAGGTGTCGCGCCAGGCCGGGTCCGTCTTGAACAGGTATTCGTGGCTCGCCACGAACTGCTGAATGAACGGCAGCTCGACGATGGTCAGATTATGGATGATCCAGCACGAACCTTCGAACGACCAATAGTGCGCAAGGCCGATCAGCTCTTTCTGCGCGTTGAAATACGGATAGTAAGGAAACGAGCGGCAGGCCAGCGAGCGGTTGTCGCGCTCGCAATGGGCGGCGCCTTTGCATTCCACGGCCCGGCAATCGGAGCCCTTCAGGTCTGCGACTTCGTTGGCTTGTTGTTTGTCGCGCGGCTTGAATGGCTTCCACAGATCGGAGCGGGACTGTAACAGCGCGTACTCGCTCTTCTCCACAATCGGGATGGCGTTCTCGGCGTCGCAGCAGAACGGCGTGCCGTTATTGAGCGGCGCGCACTTCTTTCCGCAGTCATAAACCTTGGAAATCGGCGCCTGGAAGCGGCGATACAATTCGGCGTACTGGCGGGATGTGGCTGACATGCTCAACGCATACCTTTGCGGGCGCGATTTGGAAAGAGTGATTCGCCTCTTCCTTCCCGTCTATACGTCAGTCGGCGTATGATCGTTGGATGATGCAGCTGGGGACGTGAGCATGTTGGCGTATCTGTGGATCGGAGTCGGCGGCGCATTGGGCAGCATGGCCCGGCACTGGAGCAACAGTGCCGTCGCCAGCATCGCCGGTGTGGACTTTCCCTGGGGCACGCTGGTCATCAACGTGCTGGGCTCCTTCGTGATCGGCTTCGCGGCCGCGACCATGAACGCCGATGGCCGCTTTCCCGCGAATAACGACGCCCGCCAGTTCGTCATGGTGGGCATTTGCGGCGGCTACACCACCTTCTCGGCCTTCAGCCTGCAGACCATGACCCTCATGCAAGGCGGCCAATGGCTGGCCGCCGCCGGCAACGTGGGGCTGTCGGTGGGCCTATGCATGATCGGCGTGTGGCTGGGCTATCTCGCAGGGCTGGCACTCGCGCCCAAGTGATTAGTGGCTCAGTTCTGAAATCGCCGAATCCAGGCCCGCCAGCGTCAGCGGGTACATGCGCTGATCCAAGAGCTTCCGGACCATCCCAATGGACTGCGTATAGGGCCACTGCGGCTGCGGCATGGGGTTCAGCCACACCGCATGGGGCCACGCGGTCAGGCAGCGCGTCAGCCACGTCTCGCCGGACTCTTCGTTCCAGTGCTCCACCGCCCCGCCGGGATGCGCGATCTCGTAAGGGCTCATGGCGGCATCGCCGACAAAAATCAGTTTGTAGTCGGCGCCGTAGGTATTCAGCAGTTGCTGGGTCGAGACCTTCTCCGTCCGGCGGCGGCGGTTGTCGCGCCACACGCCCTCGTAGACGCAATTGTGAAAATAGAACGCCTCGAGGTGTTTGAATTCGGTACGGCACGCCGAGAACAGTTCGGCGCACACGCTCACGTGATCATCCATGGAGCCGCCGGCGTCCAGCAGCAGCAACACCTTCACGGCGTTGTGGCGCTCGGGCACCATTTTCAAATCCAGCAGCCCCGCATGATGCGCGGTCGAGCGGATGGTGTCTTCGATATCGAGTTCCGTGGCCGCGCCCGTGCGTGCGAAGCGCCGTAATTTCCGCAGCGCCATCTTGATGTTGCGCGTGCCCAGCTCAATCGTGTCGTCCAGATTGGCGAATTCGCGCTTGTCCCACACCTTCACGGCGCGGCGATGGCGGCTTTCTTTCTGGCCGATGCGCACACCTTCGGGGTTATAGCCATAAGCGCCAAAGGGAGAGGTGCCGCCGGTGCCGATCCACTTCGAGCCGCCGTGGTGTTCCTCTTTCTGCTCTTCCATGCGCTTGCGCAGGGTCTCCATGAGCTTGTCCCAACCGCCTAGCGCTTCGATCTTGGCTTTGTCTTCGTCCGACAGCGCCAGCTCGCTCATGGCCTTCAGCCATTCCTCGGGCACGTCGAGCAACACGCCTTCCAGCGCGGCGTCGCCCTCAAGCCCTTTGAACACGCGCCCGAACACCACGTCGAAGCG
Organism: Fidelibacterota bacterium; assembly: GCA_947475895.1. Classification (GTDB taxonomy): domain Bacteria; phylum Pseudomonadota; class Alphaproteobacteria; order Rhodospirillales; family Rhodospirillaceae; genus SHVO01. The sequence goes on along the minus strand of CANJMF010000024.1, from coordinate 8,767 downwards.
GTCGAGATTGCGCTCGTCCTTCACCAACGCCGCGCGCGACAGGTAATAGAAATCCTCGATGCTGTAGCCGGCGACACCCTTCTCCACCGCTTCGATGAGCGCCAGGTATTCGGTGATGGAGACCGGCAGTCCGGCCTTCTTCAATCCATCGAGGAGATTGAAAAACATGGCGGCTTATCGCCCTTCGCGCCGCGACAGGAACGCCAGGCGTTCGAGCATATGCACATCCTGCTCGTTCTTGAGCAGCGCGCCGTACAGCGGCGGCAACGCCGTCTTCACGTCTTTCGCGCGCAGGGCTTCAATGGGCAGATCGTCGGCCACCAACAGCTTGATCCAGTCCAGCAGCTCCGACGTGGACGGGCGCTTCTTCAGGCCCTGAATTTCGCGCAGCTCGAAAAACACATTGAGCGCCTCGCGCACCAGCAGCTTCTTCACGTCCGGGAAGTGCACGGCGACGATGCGCTCCATGGTCTCGCGGTCGGGAAAGCGGATGTAGTGGAAGAAACAGCGGCGCAAAAACGCGTCCGGCAATTCCTTCTCGTTGTTCGACGTGATGATGACGATGGGGCGGTTCTTGGCGCGGATCGTCACGCCCGTCTCGTAGACGTAGAACTCCATGCGGTCGAGTTCCAGCAACAGATCGTTGGGAAACTCGATGTCGGCTTTGTCGATTTCGTCGATCAGGAGAACGGTGCGGCCCGGCGCCGATTCGAACGCCTCCCACAGCCGGCCTTTGCGAATGTAGTTGCCGATGTCCTTCACCTTGGCGTCGCCCAGCTGCGAATCGCGCAAGCGCGACACCGCGTCGTATTCATACAAACCGTGTTGGGCGCGCGTGGTGGATTTGATGTGCCATGTCAGCAGCGGCAGTTTGAGCGAGGCGGCGATCTCGTGCGCCAGCACGGTCTTGCCCGTGCCCGGCTCGCCCTTGATGAGCAACGGCCGCTCGAGCGTGACGGAGGCGTTCACGGCCACCATGAGGTCTTCGGTGGCGATATAGGTGTCGGTCGAGGAAAAGCGCATGCGCTGTCTTAGCGCGGGGCGCGGTCGATGTCAGGGGTTTAGAAAGGCGAATGGCCCGAAGGGGGGAGGATCCCTTCGGGCCATTCTGAAAGCACGCCTAGTCAAAGAAGGGGAGGATTAGGCGGCCTTTTTCACGGGCGCCTTCGGAGCGGCGGCCACTGTCGACTTGAACAGCGTCGTCCAGGGCGTGGTCACGTCCTTCACGATCGCGGTGGTCATTTCAGACACGGTCTTGGTTTCTTCGACCAGAGTCTCGAACGACTCTTGAGCGTATTTGGTTTGAAGTTCCATGAACTCGACCGGTGATTTGATCGAGGTGAACTTCTTGCTGATGCTCAGCGCTTCTTCGAAAGACTTGCTGGCGTAGTCAGCGAAATATTTAGAGAGGGTCTCGAAGCCTTTGGCGGCGGCGGTGTTCGTCTTCACGAACGTGTCGAGGCTGCCCTGGCTCAGTGTGGAGATGTCGTTGAGTGTCATGTTTTGGTATCCCTTCTATTTTTTCAGTGTTCAGTGTTTGTTTCGACGGTTCGTCTTTTTACTTTTTTTGGCCGAAAACAAACTTCACACGGCCGGCGATATCAAAGCGGTGCAACAATCTATGTTGCGATGCACAATATATGCGTACTGCCAGTGTGGGTCAATGGAAAATATTGCACTGCAACAAAATTTTGTGCGTGCGCGAAATACGCTCAAAAAATCCGGGTTTTATCCAGCGATTTGAGCGAGTTGGCTTTCGATAGCCGCAAGGGCTTCCGGGGCTTTTCCCGCGTCGGGACCCCCCGCCTGGGCCATGTCGGGACGGCCACCACCGCCTTTTCCGCCTACCGCCGCCGAGCCCACGCGCACCAAATCCACCGCGCTGACTTTGGCGGTGAGATCGTCGGTGACGGCGACGACGACGTTGGCTTTGCCTTCGCTGGTGCTCACCAGCGCCACGACGCCCGAGCCGATCTGCTTCTTCATCTCATCGGCGATGCCTTTGAGGTCTTTACCCGGCACATCTTCAAGCACGCGGCCTGAGAAGGTGATGCTGCCAAGGGTCTTCGTGGCCGCCGGGCTGTTGCCCGCACCGCCGCCGCCGGTCGCCATCTTTTTGCGTAGCGCCGTGATCTCGTTCTCCAGCTTGCGGCGCTCTTCCACCATGGCTGCGATCCGGCCCGGCAATTCCGCCGGGGCGATGCGCAACACCCCTGCCGCGTCCCGCAGCATGCGTTCTTCGTCGACCACATAGGCTTCAGCTGCCGCACCCGTCACGGCTTCGATGCGCCGCACGCCGGCACCCACCGCCGACTCAGCCACGATCTTGAACAGGCCGATGTCGCCCGTACGCTTCACATGCGTGCCGCCGCACAGTTCCACCGAGAAGTTGGGCGACCCATCGGGCTGCGTGCCCATGGCCACCACGCGCACTTCCTCGCCGTACTTTTCACCGAACAGCGCCATGGCGCCCGCCTTCACGGCGGACTCCGGATCCATCAGCCGCGTGGTCACGGCTTCGTTGGCGCGCACTTCGGCGTTCACTTCGTCTTCCACCGCGCGGATTTCGTCCGGCGTCAGCGCCTTGTTGTGGCTGATGTCGAAGCGCAAACGATCCTGCGCCACCATGGAACCCTTCTGCGACACATGCCCGCCCACGATTTTGCGCAAAGCCGCATGCAGCAAGTGCGTGGCCGAGTGATGGCTGCGAATGGCCGTGCGACGTGTGGCGTCCACCGTGAACGTGGCTTCGTCGCCCACTTTCACCGCACCTTTTTTCACCACGCCCATATGCACGTGCAGATTATCGAGCTTCTTGTGCGTGTCGGTAATTTCGATCTCGGCTTTGCCCGCCATGACGATCCCGCTGTCGCCCACTTGCCCGCCGGACTCGCCATAGAATGGCGTCTGGTTGGCAATCAATGCGACTTTCTGGCCTTCCTTGGCTTCTTGAACAGGTGCGCCGTCCACCACCAAGCCCAACACGCGGCCTTCGGCGCTTTCCGTGGCATAGCCTAAGAAGTCGCTGGCGCCGACTTTGTCTTTCAGTTCGAACCAAACTTTTTCCGTCGCCGCTTCGCCCGAACCCGACCAGGCTTTGCGGGCCTCGGCGCGCTGGCGTTCCATGGCGGCGTTGAAGGCATCCGTATCGACGCCGATATTGCGCGCGCGCAAAGCGTCCTGCGTCAGATCGAGCGGGAAGCCATAGGTGTCGTAAAGTTTGAACGCCACATCGCCCGACAGGCTTCCGCCCGCCGACAGCCCGCGCGCTTCCTCGTCGAGCAAACGTAAGCCCCGCTCCAACATCGACTTGAAGCGCGTTTCTTCCAGCAGCAGCGTTTCGGTGATCAGCGCGTTGGCGCGCTCCAGCTCCGGATACTGCGATCCCATTTGCCCCAGCAGCGCAGGCACCAACTTGTACATGACCGGCTCTTTGCAGCCCATCATGTGCGCATGACGCATGGCGCGGCGCATGATCCGGCGCAGCACATAACCGCGCCCTTCGTTGGACGGCAGCACGCCGTCGGCAATCAAAAAGCCCGACGCGCGCAAGTGATCGGCGATGACCCGGTGCGAGGCTTTGTGCAGCCCGCGCGAGTCCGTGCTCGTCACCGACGCGATGGCCGCAATCAGCGCTTTAAACAGATCGATGTCGTAGTTGTTGTGCACGCCCTGCAGCACGGCCGTGATGCGCTCCAGGCCCATGCCCGTATCCACCGACGGCTTGGGCAAGTTGATGCGCTCGCTGGGCGTCACTTGTTCATATTGCATGAACACGTGGTTCCAGATTTCCACGAAGCGGTCGCCGTCCGCATCGGCGCTGCCCGGAGGACCGCCGGGAATCTTGTCGCCGTGATCCCAGAACATTTCCGTGCACGGCCCGCACGGGCCTGTATCGCCCATGGACCAGAAATTGTCCGACGTCGGAATGCGCACGATGCGCTCTTGAGGTAAGCCCGCGATCTTGGCCCACAGCCCGGCGGCTTCTTCGTCCGACGAGTGCACGGTCACGGTCAGGCGGCTCTTATCGAGCCCGAATTCCTTGGTGCAAAGCTCCCAGCCGAAATGGATGGCTTCTTCCTTGAAGTAGTCGCCGAAGGAGAAATTGCCCAGCATCTCGAAGAAGGTGTGGTGGCGCGCCGTGTAGCCCACGTTGTCCAGATCGTTGTGCTTGCCGCCCGCGCGCACGCACTTTTGCGACGAGGTCGCGCGCTTATAAGGCCGGCTCTCTACGCCCGTGAACACGTTCTTGAACTGCACCATGCCCGCGTTGGTGAACATCAGCGTCGGATCGTTGCGCGGCACAAGGGGGCTCGACGCCACCACTTCGTGGCCGTTCTTGGCGAAGTAGCTCAGGTAGGCGGACCGGATATCGCTGGTGCTGGACATGATCTTAATGTGCTGGCTGATGCGCCCCCCGGCAAGCCGGGGACCACGGGGAAATGAGCGAGCGGCGTTTTTACCCCGCCAGGCGCGCCTGAGTCTAGAAAGGCCCTAAACAGCCTCGGCCAACCCCGCCTTTGCGATATTCCTGCGCATTCTCAGGGTTGCGTGTACCCCGAGCCCTATTCATCCCCCGGTCCGCGCCGCTTGAGGTCCGGATACGGCGTTCCGTCCCGGTGCGTGTACATGGCGGGCGTGTCGCCCGCCGGCGACACCATGTTGATATCTGGATAGTGCGTCGTATCCCCATCATTGGGAATACGCGTGCCCACCTCGAGATACACCACGTCCGCGTTGGTCCGATTCTGCAGACAGTGCCCGTCGGGATCGGCGGCCTTGAACCCGGCCGCGTCGCCCGCATGCAAAACCTCTTCACCGCTGTTCGTCACCAGCACCACTTCGCCCGACACGATGTAGATAAATTCTTCCTCGTGACTGTGCCAATGCCGTTGGCTCGACCACGCGCCGGGGGACAGCGTCGTCAGATTGACGCCGAATTGCGTAAGCCCCGCGGCGTCGCCCAGAACTTTGCGATGACGCGCGAGGCACGGCGTATGAAACGGCGACGGATACATGGTGCCGACAACGGTTTTGGCGGCAGCCATATCGATACGTTTGGGCATAAGCGCCTCCTGTCATTCACACATTGTCACCCCGGCGAAGGCCGGGGTCCACCTGTCAGCGCGCGTTAAAAAAAATGGCCGGGACTGCACGTGGGATCCCAACGGGATCCCACCAATAAAAACCAGCAATCCCGCATAAAAAAAGCGGGACCGCCGTGGGGACGGTCCCGCTGCTTAACGTCAACAAGGGGTTGATGGGTTTGTTGACGGATCTCGGTCCTGAATAGGGGTCTAAACGGGGTCCGGATTATCGTTGCGCAATTCCTCGCGCGAGACCTCGGCCTATTCGGCGTCGTCTTTTTCGTCGTCGCTGTCCGGCGCCGCCGTCATGGCATTCGACAGCAAGCCGGCGTTGGTGCGGATTTGAGTTTCGATCTCTTTCGCGGTTTCAGGATGTTCGCGCAGGAAATTCTTCGCATTCTCGCGGCCCTGGCCGATGCGCTCGGAATTGTACGAGAACCACGAACCCGATTTCTCGACGATGCCGGCTTTCACGCCCAGGTCGAGCAGTTCGCCGTTCTTCGACACACCTTCGCCGTACATGATGTCGAACTCCACCACCTTGAACGGCGGGGCGACTTTGTTCTTCACCACTTTGACGCGGGTCTGGTTGCCGACGACTTCTTCCTTGTCTTTCAACTGGCCGATGCGGCGAATGTCGAGGCGCACCGAGGCATAGAATTTCAGCGCATTGCCGCCGGTCGTGGTTTCGGGGTTGCCGAACATCACGCCGATCTTCATGCGGATCTGGTTGATGAAAATGATGAGCGTGTTGGATCGCGCCACCGACGCGGTTAGTTTGCGCAAGGCTTGGCTCATGAGGCGGGCATGCAAGCCCATATGAGAGTCGCCCATCTCGCCTTCCAGTTCGGCACGCGGCGTGAGGGCTGCCACCGAGTCCACCACCAGCACATCGATGGCGCCGGAGCGCACGAGCGTATCGGCGATCTCAAGGGCCTGTTCGCCGGCATCGGGCTGCGAGATCAGCAGGTTTTCGAGATCGACGCCCAGCTTGCGGGCATAGCCTGAGTCGAGCGCGTGTTCGGCGTCGATGAAGGCGCAGGTGCCGCCGCTCTTTTGCGCTTCCGCGATCACATGCAGCGCGAGGGTGGTTTTGCCGGAGCTTTCCGGCCCGTAGATTTCAACAATGCGGCCCTTGGGCAAGCCGCCAATGCCGAGCGCCAAATCCAGGCCCAGGGAGCCCGTAGAGATAGCGGCGATATCGGCCACCTTCTCATTCTTGCCAAGGCGCATGATCGAGCCCTTGCCGAATGACCGCTCGATCTGGGTCAGGGCGGCGTCCAGGGCTTTGTTTTTGTCCATTGAGTCTCTTTCGACCAGGCGCAGGGCAGCTTCGGCGGGCATTGGATACTCCTTTGGGTCTATTCACAAACCGGCGCGGGGGCAATCACTCATCGTCCTGTCGACCAACCCCACGCCCCAAACAGTACACTGTTTGTTCTCATCAGCAAGAAGAATTTGGAACAGAAACGGAACATTGTTAATTATTGTAATAATAACAATTCGTTATAGGTCTATTTCCATCACTTTCCGAATTTGGGCCCCGTTTGGCTGTCCAATTAATTCACATCGCGATTTGATGGGGCGTTGGTTGCGCCTCATTTTTCCAAATCGCACTTGAATGATCCGACGATCGACGTTGCTTGAACAATATCTCCAGAAGGACACGTCATGTCAGACGTCAATGCTACGCATTCGGCGTAATCGACAAATCGACTCACCGAAACGCGCATTTTATTAGAGAAATTAGAAACGTTTTTGCTCACCGAATCGCTCCGACAAGCCTTAACACTCCTGAAATCAAGGCTGTTTGCAAACTTCTTGCTGTAAGAATTTCCGCTACTGCACGAGAACGTCGAAGCATGAGAAGTAGATTTATGGATTCCGTTTTCTGGACAAGCCTCAGCATATTACTTGGGCGGGCACTGCCTACGCCTCCTGCTGATAAGCCGCGCTAACTATTGCGCTCGGATCAATCACCTTTATTTATGCCGACTTTGATTTAGATAAAAAAAATCCCACCCGAAGCTATGAACTTCGGGAGGGACCCCAAACCTAGACCGTCGTCTAAGCGTGTGAACCAGTAGTTAGTTAATTGACCTCGTAGACCTTCCGCGTCCCCGAGGTAGAGACAAGGCTAATCGCATATCGGCAGTCGACCTTATTGTAGTAGGCCTCGCCACTAGCGACGATCTCATGATTTGCACCACGAAAGCGCCAACGCCATTGTCCGAGGCCGTCTTTGTAGAGTTCGTAGTAAGGCTCTGTAGTACTCATAACGTAGTTCCTCTCTAGGTGATGACTGCGCACCTTTCTGGTCCGCTACAACTACGCCGGCACCGAGTACGGTCCGGAAATCAGAGTGACCACCTAGGCATTTAAAAACCGAGCTGGGCATCGCTCTCTTCCCGCCTCCTCGGTCCGCTCGCTAGTTGTCGCGGCGGTCCGGAACGGCGTCGCAGGAGCTGTGGGCCAAACCTAGAACCCCATTACCCCAGCGACACAATACCTGGTAACCACAACCCAAACGAGTCTTTTGTTCTAGTTTTGTTCTTAATCGAAACTATCTTAGAAACTATCTTAAGAGCCGATAGTCCGGAGCGTGTGGTCTGCCGGCCGCCTGCAAAGGAGTCAGGCTCACGCCAACGGGCAACAGCCGCCGTCGAACGTTTTCACGCCGTTCTCGATCTTGAAGCAGACGGCCGTATCACCCGATGGCTTATTGAAAATGCACACAATCGGGCGAGACCGAACGCGCGACAGCAGCTGACCGACAGCTAAAGCTAAGGGCTTCGAATCGAATACGCTGATGAAGTCCTGAACATCGTCGAAAAACAGCGCGTACATATTCACCCTGGCTAGGATGAAACAACGGGCTTAATTCCGTGAAGGTTGCGGTGAAAAAACGTCGCGCGCAGAAACGCGGACGCGAGAACTTCTCACGCCCTCACACCACCGGCGCATCCCGCACCGACAGCAGATAATTCCCCTCTTTCTCGCGCGCTTGCAGTTGGATGCCATCGGTCGCATGCAAGCCGGTGGTTTCGTCCACGGTCCACACGCGGTAGCCCAGGGGCAGAATGCGTTCGTTGATGAAATCGACGTGCTGCTGATTGAACGTCTCGACGATGATGTCGGGCCGGTGCTTCTTGAGGGTTTCTTTCATGCCCTCGAACACCGCCATCTCCGCACCCTCCACGTCGATCTTCACCAGCCCGCGTTCGCCCAGGTCGCGCACGCCGAGGATTTTATCGAGGGGTTCCATGCGCACAACCGTGCGCTCTAAATCGCTGCGCTCGGGGAACGCGCCGATGGAACCGCCCGACGCGATCTGCCCGCTGGCGCGCGTGAACCACGAGAAGTCCACCACGCCGCGCTCGTGGCCCACGGCGATGTTGGACTCCACGATGTTTGCAAACCCGTTCCTGAACTTGTTCACGCGTAGGCGCGCGTAAGCATGGGGGTTTGGCTCGAAGGCATAGATTTGGACGTCTGTGCGGATGGCGGCGGCGGCCAGCGCATAGATGCCCACTGTGCGTCGTCAGAACATTTGAGACAGATGCGGGCGTGATTTAGCGGAGTGTTGGCCTCATCTGGTTGATTGATCTTAGGCGGCGAGCTTGCGGTGAAGCAAGCGACGATGTTCGATAGTTTTCTGTTTGATGCGGTGTCGTTCCTGC
>CANJMF010000023.1 GCA_947475895.1 Fidelibacterota bacterium | reverse complement strand
CGCCACTACAACACGGTGCGTCCGCATTCATCGCTGGGTTATCGGCCTCCCGCACCCGAGGCCATCGTCTGGCCAACGGCAAAACTGATGGATCAAACGCATGCTCTAAACTAACATTCCAATCGGACCACTCAGTGGGGGCCGGTCACGACCACGGACGGACAAGGCCGGGCGCGCAGTTCTCAGCTTCCCGCCGGGAACTACGTCATGAAGACATGGCACCCTAGCGGCAAAGGAGCCGGCGAAAGCCAAACCGTCTCCGTATCGGCCGACGGCACCGCCGAGATCGCGGTAAAAATGGATTTAAAGCGCGAGCGTCGCCAGCGTAAACCCGGCGCCGTCGATGAGCGCGACTACTAGCGAGGCTTACCCTGCGTGTTTCGCAGCTTTCAAACACGGCTGATTCTATTTTCCTGGCTGTTGTTCGTCGTGGTCGAGGCTGTCACCTACTATCGCGTGCAGTCGGCCATCACGAACAACATCCTTGAACAAGCCCGCACCCAACTCGTTCTGACGCAAAATATCGTCGACTCCCGCGTAAAGTATAAGGTCGACGAGTTGGCCAGCGGCTCCGAGGTCATGGCGCGCGATTTCGCTTTCCATCAGGCTGTCGCCACCGACGACCGGGCAACGATCCGGTCCGTGCTTCACAATCACGGCAATCGCATCAAAGCGGATCGCGTCCTCTTGGTATCGCTCGACGGGCAAATTCGCGTCGATACGGGCAGCATGGCCGATGCCGAAGGCGGGAACTTCGTGAGCATCGGAAAACCCGGCGCGCAATTTCCATTTCCAGACATGATCGACGCCGCCGACAACGAAGGTCGCGCCGCCACCACGACGGTCTTGGATAATCGCATCCACCAACTCGTCGTCGTTCCTATTTTGGCCCCAGATCCGATTGCCTGGATTGTTGTCGGCGTCGAAATCACAGACGCGTTCGCGAGCGAATTGCAGCACACATCAACACTGCCCATCGAGGTGACGTTCGGCTTTAACGGCACTGGCGGCAAATGGAAGACGGCGGCCTCGACACTCAAAGCAAGTTCGCGCGATGCATTGCTAACGGCCATGAATGAAAATGCGCCGCCAGTCGGCGTTCAAACCACGATGTCCATCAACAACAGCCCTTATGTCACGCAAATGACCACGCTGGCGGGGCCGGAAAAGGCTCCGAAGGCACGCGTCGTCCTACAGTACTCGTTGGACTCAGCCCTCCAGCCTTATCAATCGCTATTTTTACTTCTCGTGGTCATGACCGGCGCCACGCTAGCGCTCGGATGGGTGGGCGCCGTGTTCGTCGCGCGCAGCATCGCAAAGCCCATTCGCGTACTTGATCAAGCTGCGCGCCGCATTCAGGCAGGCCGCTACGCCGAAAAAGTCCAAGTGACCCAGCATGACGAATTGGGCCGTCTCTCCGAAACCTTCAATCAGATGATGGATGGCATCGCCGAGCGCGAAGAACGTATCGCACATCAGGCGCGTCACGACTCCTCGACGGGTTTGCCGAACCGCGTTTCATTTGAAGGCCACGTCACGGACATCATTCACGGACGCGGTGAATCGCGCCGCCCCTTCAGCGTTCTTCTGGTGCAAATTGGACGCTTCTCCGAATTGACCAACACCTTAGGGCACGACACCGGCGAGCAACTCATGCGCAAGGTCGGCAAAAATCTCGTGCGCCTGGTGCCGCAACCCAACGCGGTCGCACGCCATACCAACAACATGTTTGCGATCGTGCTCGATATGGAAGAGCACCCCGCCGTGGCACTGACGGTCGAGCGCCTCCTGTCGCACTTTGATCGTTCGGTCAGCATCGGCGGTTTCAATATCGACGTCACGGCCACCATCGGCGAAGCGGCCTATCCTCAGGACGGTGAAAACGCGCGCCTGTTGATGCAGCGCGCCGACACCGCCGTTTACGAAGCCAAGGGCAGCGGCCGCACTTACGCCGTTTACGATCCGGTCCTAGATCCCCATAAGCCCGAACGGCTCTCAATGATGGGTGAATTGCGCCAAGGCTTGGACGAGGATCAATTCCAGCTCTACTTCCAGCCCAAGGTGGACCTTTCCACCGAAAAGATCACGGCCGTGGAAGCCTTGATCCGTTGGGTTCATCCCCAACGCGGCTTTATGTCGCCCGACGACTTCATTCCCTTGGCCGAGCAAACCGGCAACATTCAGAAACTGACCGCCTGGGTGCTGGAGGCAGGCGTCCGCCAATGTCGGAAATGGCACGACGACGGAATCGACGTGCGCATTGCCGTCAACCTGTCGGCGCGCGATCTCAACAACCGCCATCTTCCCAGCGATATCGCCAACCTGCTCGAGGCCCATGAGGTGAGCCCCCAATCTTTGATCCTCGAGATCACCGAAAGCGCGGTTATGGAAAATCCGGCCCATGCGCTGGAAATCCTGCGTGCCCTCAATACCATGGGCTTAACGCTGTCCATCGACGACTACGGTACCGGATACTCCTCCATGGCCTATCTGAAGGGGCTCCCGGTCCATGAAATCAAGATCGACAAATCGTTCGTGCTGAAGCTTGCCGAGAACCGTGGGGATCTAATTCTTGTGCGCTCGGCTATCGAACTCGGCCATAATCTTGGGCTTAAGATTACAGCCGAAGGGGTCGAGGACGAGGCGTCGTTGCGGCTTCTTCAGAATTATGGATGCGAGACCGGCCAGGGCTATTTCATTAGCAAGCCTTTGTCGGCCGAGGACTTCGAAGCGTTCTATCAAGCGTCCCGCTGGACACCGCGGCGCAATGAACGCACAGCGACGGGGATCGCCGCCGCGGGGGAGGAAGACGTGGGTCAATCTCGACCGATCTTGGTAACAGCCGTGCTCGGCTGTTTCATTGCGGCGCGCACGGCTTGCGCCGACGACGGCGTGCCGCCCAATTTCAGCCTCGACTTAAAAGGTTATATCGAGGGCCGCTTCGCGGTCACCGGTGACACACGCTCGTGGGAAGACGGCGGGCTTGGTAAGACGCGCTACGGCGCGGGTGCCGGCGGTAACTCCCGCGTCTTGCCGCGCGCCGAAGGCGTATTGCTCATTCAACCGAAATTCGGTTTCGATCTCAGCGGCGACATCGTTCTCACCGCCAACGACCAGCAAAAGACGGCCATCGACGTCAGCGAGGCGTTTCTTCAGTACAAACCTGCGCCTACGGGGAATTTTGGCGTACGCGGACGCGTGGGCGCGTTCTTTCCGCCCATCTCCCTGGAAAATACCGGCCTCGCCTGGACCAGCCCTTACACATTGACCTCGTCGGCCATCGACAGCTGGGTCGGCGAAGAACTTAAGACCATCGGCGGCGAAACGACCGTCTTTTATCAGACCGACGATCTTGAACTGGGGCTGACCGGTTCATTGTATTTCGCCAACGACCCCGCCGGCACCCTGTTGGCCTGGCGCGGTTGGTCGTTCAACGACCGCGAAGCCGGGCTGTTCGATCAATTGATGCTGGCGCCAATCCGCATTACCCGGCCGACGGGCGCGCTGTTTAAGCAGGCCCCGACCGATGCTCCCTTCGACGAGATCGACAATAAGATCGGCTATTACGTCGGCGGATCGGCGCGCTATGCCGACTTCGGCGTCCTTCAGGCCCTGTGGTACGACAACCGCGCCGACGATCATGCGCTTAAAGACGGACAATGGGCTTGGCGCACCACATTCTGGTCTCTGGGCTATCGCGTCGAGCTACCGGCCGAGATCGATTTTATCGCCCAGGTGATGAGTGGCGACACCACCGTCATCACCATCCCTGCGCCCGTCGGCCCCATCGTTTACACGAAGTACTGGTCGGCCTACGCGCTTCTTAGCAAAGATTGGGGGCGCAACCGGGTCAGCTTTCGGTTGGACCGCTTCGGCGCCACGGACGAGGATCGTTTCCCCGACAAGAATAACGAACACGGCACCGGCCTGACCTTCAGCTATATCTACCGGCCTGTGGATAACCATCGCCTGACGCTGGAAGTGCTGCATGTGGACAGCAAACGGGCCGAGCGCGCCTTCCTCGGGCTGCCGGTTCGCGCCAAGGAAACAATATTCCAGGCGAGTTACCGCATCTTCTTCGGCTACAATCTCTTTTAGTCATGTCGTCTGAATCACAGCCCATCACATTGCCCGCCGTTGCCTCGTCCCTGGGGATCGTCGCCGTTTCCATCGGCTTCCTGGTCCTGGGCAAGGACATCTTCATTCCGTTGGTCCTTGGCATCTTCATTGCCTACCTGATCATTGCCCTGTCGCATATCTTCGAGCGCGTCCGTATCAACGGCCGCCCAGCGCCGGACTGGGTCAACATGACCGCCTCGATTGTCTCTTTCCTTCTGCTGCTGGCGGTTCTGGTCCAACTGATCGCTGACAACATCGCCGCGGCCGTCGATGCTGCTCCGCAATATCAGGCACGCTTTGAAACCCTCCTGATCAGCATCAACACCATGCTGGCCTCCACATTTAATCGACACGAACCCATTACGTTGACGAGCGTCATGGAAAAGATCGACCTCGGCATGTGGGTTGGCCGCTTTGCCGCGGCGTTACAGGCGGTCGTCGCCAATACATTCGAGATTTTCATCTACGTCATCTTCGCGCTGCTCGAAAAACGCACCTTCGACCGGAAGCTGGACGCTATTTTCCCCGATCCCGCACGCCGCCAAACCCTGCGCGCGACGCTCGCGCATATCGGCCGGCGCACCGAGACTTACGTCCTGATCAAGACGCTCATGAGCCTGATGGTGGGGGGGATCACCTACATCACCCTCGCCGTTCTGAACGTTGATTTCGCGGCTTTCTTCGGCCTTCTCGTCTTTGTTTTGAATTTCATTCCCTACGTCGGCCCGGTTATCGGTGTGGTGATCCCGGCGCTGCTGGCGTTACTTCAATATGGTTCCGTACCGCTTTTCGCCATCATCACCGCCATCCTCGCATCGGCGCACGCCGTCATCGGCAATGTCTTGGAACCGCGTCTGATGGGCCGTTCGTTGAACTTAAGTCCGCTGCTCATGGTCGTCGCGCTGGCGGTATGGGGATCGATTTGGGGCATCGCCGGCATGTTGCTGGCGGTTCCGCTGCTCGTCATCGCCATGATCGTGCTCGGGCAGTTCCCGAAAACACGCCCGCTCGCGATCTTCATGTCGGAGAACGGCGAGGTCAGCTGACGCGAATCATCCGCGACTCTGACCGCGCGATTCGCGCATCGCTCGGGTTTTCCACAGCCTCCGCCTAAAAAAAAATGACCTCATCGCCGCCATGCGCGCAAAGAGTCGCATTTTTCAAAACGCGCTTCAGCCGTCGGTAAGATTTCATTAACCGGGGAAAAATCGGCATGTGGATAAAGTTTTTGATGTGGATGCGCCGATATTCCGACGTGCTCGCGCAAAGAAATTTGATTGCGCCCCTTGCAAAAATTAGCTGAGAGCCCGCGTTAACGAACACGCGAACAAACATCGCCGATCATTTCGTGCCTTCGCGATAAAAAATTACAAGAAGCCGCGAAAACATTGGCTTTCTTTCTTTTGACCCCAACCTTGAACACATTGCGTATCGCGTACCGACACGCACGCTGACATATGCGGATTCGCCGTCGCCACCTTGCGTTCATCCTGAATGATTCATTTGCGATTCGCGCGCGCGCGCGTTAACGCGCGCGATATGTTGACACACATGCGCATGCGTTTCTTTTACGCACAGAGCGCCGACTCCGCCGCGCAAAACATGCCGGCCGGATACGACGTCACGAAATAAATCAAGAAGAAAATTAAACGCCCGCGGAAATCCGCTTGTTAATTATTTTTACCTGCGTTTATCTCGTCTCGTTCGGGTGATGTTTTCGAATGTGAATTCGAATTTTTATGTTGTGGCACCCGGGCGAATTCTTAAACCTGAATAGGGGATATTCAACATGGCCAAGAAGAAAGCAAAGAAGAAAGTCGCGAAGAAAAAAGCCAAAAAGAAAGCAAAGAAGAAATAACTAGTTCTTCTAGATACTTTCTAGGGACAGCACACAAGAACGGTTACGACGTCGGCGCGAGCGGAAGGCTTCACCGCCTTTAAGGGCACCGCCCTGAACAGTTTGTACCGGCGCGATATCCGACTGTGATGGAAAGCCCGCCGCGGCCAATGGTCCGGCGGGTTTTTCATTTTCGGGTTTTTGTTTTTGGGCCCGGCCTTTATGGCCGTCGCTCGGCGCTTAGATCACGCCCTGAATCTTCAATTTTGCTAGGAAAAAGGCCGATCCCACGGCCCTGCGCAGGCGCGTGAAGAACCCCAATCGCGACGGCAATTGGTCGAGAAACGCATCTAGCGCACTTAAAGCAACCGGCTCGTCCAGATACGGCGCATGTCCGCGGTTAGGCACGACCACCTGGCGCAAGTTCGGCACCATGTGTTTCATGCGGTTGAACGCTTCCGCCCGCAACAAATCCGACGTGGCGCCGCGAATGGCCAGGGCCGGAAGGCGGCGCAGCGAGCGAAAAAACGGAATCAGGTCGGCATTGCCGGTGCTGGCCGTAAACGGTTTGGCGATATTGAAATCGTAATCCGCCCGCAAGGGCCCTTCCGGGGTTTGCACATACCGGCGCTTGGCCATTTTAATCCACGTATCGCCCGCGTAGTCGGGGAAGATCTTACCGTCGAGTTCTTTGATGGCGGCGGCGGCCTCTTCCCAACTCGCGACCGGCTTATTTTTGCCGAGGTAGCTGCCGATGCGCGACAGGCCGGCCGGATCGATCTCCGGCCCCACGTCGTTCAGCACCACGCCCAAAATCCGCTGCGGCATGATCGCGCACAGCACCATGGATACAATTCCGCCCAACGACGTGCCGATCAGCGCCACCTGCTTCTGACCGGTGGCATCCATAAGGGCTGCGATGTCGCGCACATAATGAGGCGGCGTATAAGTGAAAGGGTCTTTGGCGTATTCCGACAGGCCGCGCCCGCGCAAATCGGGGCTTAGCACCCGGTAGGTTTGCGCGAGATGAGGCGCGAGGTCCTCGAAATCCCGGGCATTGCGGGTCAAACCCGGAATGCAAATGACCGTAAGCCGAGCCGTCGCCGGTCCCGCATAGTCGCGGTAATGGAGCTTGAGGCCATCGTGCGAGGTATAATATTGCGACGTGAACGACGTCATGCGGTCCCTCGAGACCCGGAAAAGCTGAATTTGCAGCCGGTAGACCTGTTTACAACCTCCTGCCGCGCCCGCAAACCCCCTGGGTTTTGGAGATAGGCTTGCTATACATAAGTGTCGGTCGAAGGAGCCTTTTCTCCGCCGCGCCGATGAAACCCACTCCCTTGGCTTATTCCTTGGGAAATTCCTTTAAATAGCGATGATTAGACCTATGCCCTTATCTTTCGCCTCCCGTGGACCCCTTCCCGATGTTTTGGCCGCCATTGGCCAGACGCCGCTCATTAAATTGCGCAGGGCATCCGAAATCACCGGCTGCACCATTCTGGCCAAGGCCGAATTCGCCAATCCGGGCGGGTCTATTAAAGACCGCACCGCCAAGTTCATCGTCGAGGACGCCGAAAAGCGCGGCCTCCTGAAACCGGGCGGCGTCATTGTTGAAGGCACGGCTGGAAATACCGGCATCGGCTTGACCGTCGTCGCCAATGCCAAGGGCTATCGCACCGTCATCGTGGTGCCGGAAACCCAAAGCCAGGAAAAGAAAGACTTCCTCCGCCTTCTGGGCGCCGATTTGCGCGAGGTGAAAGCCGTCGCCGCGTCCGATCCCAACCACTACGTCAAATTCTCGCAGCGCTTGGCCGAAGAACTCAACAAGACCGAAGCCAATGGCGCCATCTGGGCCAATCAGTTCGACAACACTGCCAACCGCGATGGCCATGCCCGCGAAACCGCCGCCGAAATCTGGGAAGACACCGGCGGCAAGATCGATGGCTTCGTTTCCGCGGTCGGAACCGGCGGCACTTTAGCCGGCGTCGGCATGGGGCTTAAGGAGCGCAACAAGAACATCGTCGTGGCGCTGGCCGACCCTATGGGTGCGGCGCTCTATAACTTTTACGCCCACGGCGAACTGAAAGCCGAAGGCAGCTCCATCACCGAAGGCATTGGTCAAAGCCGCATCACCGCCAATCTGCAAGGCGCGCCCATCGACGACCAATTCCAGATTCACGATACCGAAGCCCTGCCGCTGATTTTCGACTTGGTGAAAGACGAAGGCATCTGCGTCGGCAGCTCCACCGGCATCTACATTGCCGGCGCGATCCGTCTGGCCAAAAAGATGGGCCCCGGCAAAACCATCGTCACGTTTCTGACCGATGGTGGCTCGCGGTATCAAAGCAAGTTGTTCAATCCGGCGTTCCTGCGTTCAAAGGGTCTGCCGGTTCCGTCTTGGCTCGATAAGTAGGGCGGTGGTCATGCGGTTCTGGAAAAACCCCGCATGACGTTTGAGATCGCAGCCTTCCGTGCGACCGATGCCCGCCGGATGTCCGAGGCGCGGCGCATCCGCCAAATCGTATTTTGCGACGAGCAAGGCGTCGAAGCCCACGAAGAGTGGGACGACAAAGACGGCCTTTGCGAACATTTCGTCTTAAGTGAGAACGGCGTGGGCATCGGAACGGCCCGCGTGCGCCCCTACGGCCCCGGCATTTCAAAAATCGAACGTGTGGCCGTGATGAAACACCGGCGCGGCACGGGTGCCGGAAAAGCACTGATGGAAGACATCATGGCGCGCCTGATGGCCGCCAATGTCGCGACCGTCGTCATCAATTCGCAAATGGCGGTGGAAGGCTTTTACCGCAAATTCGGTTTCATCAGCGAAGGCAGCGTGTTCGTGGAAGCCAACATTCCACACGTGCACATGATTTGGCGGCCAGAGTCGTCTAGCCCGCCATCTCTTTAATCCACGCGTCGACATTTTCGGTCAGGATCGACAGCGGTACCGCGCCGTGACTCAAGACCACGTCGTGATACTGACGCAGGTCGAACTTGTCTTTCAGTTCGGCCTTCGCTTTCTCGCGCAGGTCCAGAATTTTGATCATGCCGATGGTGTAGGCGGTCGCCTGACCGGGATCGACGATATAACGTTCGATCGAATTGGTAATGTCGGCGATGGCGTTGGGCGTATTCTCGCGCAAATAGTCGATGGCCTTCTCGCGCGTCCACTTTTTATCGGCCGCGTGGATGCCGGTATCCACCACCAGCCGGCACGCGCGCCACAGCTCATCCGCCAACCGGCCGAAATCCGAATAAGGGTCCTGATAGAACCCCATTTCCTTCGGCAGCCGCTCGCAATACAAGCCCCAGCCTTCCGTATAGGCCGTGAAATCGGCGAACCGGCGGAAGCTGGGCAAATCTCCCATCTCCTGGGCCAACGCGATCTGCATGTGATGGCCCGGCAGCGTCTCGTGATAGGCCACCGACTCCATTTCGTATTTGGGCTGCGCCGCCATATCGAAAGTATTCACGTAGTAAATGCCGGGGCGGCCGTCGTCGGCACCGGGCGGCTCGTAGAACGCCGACGTGGCCGATTCCTCACGGAACGGCTCCACCGCTTTCACAATCAGCTTGGTGCGCGGCTGGCGCAGGAACACGTCCGGCAGGCGCGCACTCATGGCCGCCACGATCTCTTCCACCCGCGCGAGATAGGCCGCCTTGCCTTCCGGGGTCTGTGGATAACGAAACTGCGGATCCGTTTTCATGAACCCGAAGAAGTCCTGCAGGCTGCCTTTGAAACCCACCTTGTCCTTGATGGCGTTCATCTCGCCATGGATACGAACGACCTCGGACAGCCCCAGGTCGTGGATGGCGCCCGGCGTCATGTCGGTGGTGGTCTGCTGCGCCAACTTGTGCGCGTAGTATTCCTCGCCCTTGGGCAGCTTCCATACCCCGTCGTCGGTGGTGGCGCGGGTGCGCTGGTCCTCGCATAGGGTAATGAGCTTGGCATAAGCGGGCCGCACGGCCGTCAGCAGCGCTTTCTCCGCGTCCGTGCGCAAACGCTGCTTCACGGGGGCGGGCGCATTTAAGGCCGCGATCTTGGCGGTGATGTCCGCCCATAGCACGTTGGGCTTACCGCCATCGAACGGCGCGCCGGAAAGCAGATTGCGGCAATCGCGCACCACGTGACCGTAGACGAATTGGGGTGCGAGCACGCCGGCCGCCTCGTTGGCACGCATCTGATCGAGGATTTGCTCCATCAGCGGGCCGATTCCCCGCAGGCGATGGATGTAGTCGTCGGCCTGCGCCACCGACTCCACGCTGTGGACGTTGATGAGGAAGGTCGCGATCTCCTGATGCAGGCCTTCGAGCTGGTTCACGGGGTAGCCGTGATGCCGCCACGCATAGCGGTCCATGCGCTCGCGCGAAACGAACGCATACAGCCGGTAACTGAGCCGCGCCTCGGGCGACAGGCTCACGGCCCGGAAATTGGCGCGCAGTTCTTCCAAATCCTTGCGCGCGCGCTCGAAATCTTCCGCCTGGTGGGCTTCGCTCAGGTCATCCCATTTGTCGTAATTGGTTTTGCGCCCCAGATACGCCTGCTCCATGGGACTGGTAGCGAGCCAGGCTTCCCAACGCGCTTCCAGCCAGCCGTTGAGGCGCGTGCTGGCTTGGGACTCATCCTCGGCCCGCAGAGGCCGCGCGAACGCACCGGCTAACGTAGCGGCGGTTCCGGCAAGGAAGCGGCGGCGATTGGAACGGGGGAAAATCTGCGGCATGGGAGAACTTCTATGAGAGAGCCGGATATTAGCCCAAGGCCACAGGTTGGGATACAACGAGAGCCATGAGCGAACCGGATGCCTCGGATGCCGACATGTATCATCCTTTGCGCATGGGCTTGGCGCCCGTGTCCATGGACAATTGGCTGAAACCCCGACCGGGGGACGAAGCGCTTCTCGCCAAGCGCAAAGCACTGGCCGAAACCAAGCCCGCCGATGTACTCGCCCTCCAACCCGCCGCGACTTTAGCCATTGCCGAATTGGCCGAACACATCGCGCGCCGCGGATTTACCGGCGTGAAGCCCGGCAGCGACCTCGCCACCCTCGCCTCGCTGGCCGAGTCGGTGGCCGAGGACCTGTGCATCCTCACACCCCACGGCGGCAGCTACCTTTTCACCGCCGGCGTGCTGTGTTTTCCCAACCGGTGGCGGCTCACCGACAAGATCGGCAAAACCCTGATCGAAACCCACGCCCCCGTACCGGAATACGCTGAAGCCGTCGGCGCGACGGTGGACCGCTTCCTCGCGCGCCTGCGCCCCTTACGCCTCTACATGCGCGAGAACTGGGGACTGGCGTCAACGCCCGAACTGCACCTGCCCACGCCCGTCGCGCCTGTGAACCCCGCAACCAACACGGATTTCTATCTGCGCATCGAGACGCAGGGTTTTCTCAAGCTACCGACGACGCTCGCAGTCGTGTTCTCCATCCGCACGACCGTGACGCGGTGGGCCGAAGTCGCCCACGAACGCCGCAGCGCCATTCTCTCGGCCATCGGCAAACTATCGACGCCGTGGATGGATTATAAATCGATCAAAGGCCCGTAACCCGTCGCACTTTCGCCACTAATTTTGCTAAAATAGTGTGCGCAAATCGGGGGCGATTTATGAAATTCACGGCGAGTCTCGGGGCAATTTTTCTAACGTCGCTCTGTCTGAGCAGCGCGGCACGAGCTTCCTCGCTCGTAGCAGGTTATGCGTTGGATTGCCCCGAACACGTTGGTACGCGCCTCTACCGGACACAAACACTCAGCGCCGGCGACACTGAGGTTTATATCGTCAGTCAGGTAAAGAGGGACGATGCAAAAAAATGCGATCAAACGATCGAGTTCCACATAAAGACCGAAGCCCGCGAAAAGGTTTTCAGGGTGGAAGACGTGAGATACTTCAACATCGCCGACATATCCGCCGATGGACAATGGTTTCTTCTTGAGCGAGATGGCGACTCCGGCGATGAAGATTACGGGGTGCGGACGAAAGAACTGGCCGTCATCAATATCGCAAACCCAGAACCTCATTGGCGCAATGTTTGGGATATTCTGGGCTGGGATACTTGCAAAGCAAAGGTAGTAGCGGAAAGCCTTTCTGAATCAGGCGTAGTGGTCGTTTATCTTGGTGGAGCCAACACGAATCGCGGCGCCGAAACACCGGATCGTTCGAACGATTGTGTGAATCAGCAAGGTCATTATCAGGTCGATCTTGCGACGGGAGCAAAACGCATGGTTGCAGACGAAATCGCTGTGCCGCGCGCCAAGGTCAGCGGTTACGATTATCAAAACTGCAAGACCAATCCCGATATTGTCGGTAGTTGTTTCAAGATTCGCGGTCGCATTTCAGAATGGAATGGGTCACTCACAACGCGTATCTGGCCAGTGGGCACCAACCGCGTGCTGGCCCTATACGGCACGCTCCCCGGCGCAATCAAAGAGCGCTACAGCTTCGACGTGAACGTGTTTGCCGATTTGGAAGTTTGCCCATTCGAAAAAGACGCGCCGGGCGAGATGCGGCTTGTTTGCATCGAGTCGGCCAAAAACATCCGCTTCGAAGAAAGGTTGTGGGGCCAATAGGGAGGCCGCCTCCCGCAACGCACAGGCGGCCGTCCGCAAATGACGAGCGCTTATCGCTTGAGTTTGTACCAATCGATATACGCATTAGGGCCTTTCGCGATCCCTCGCCCCTTTCTGACATCTTCGTCGCTGACGCCACCAACGTTGTAAAACGGCCCGTGTCGATCAGCTTCGGGGGACGGACTGCTGGCCCAATCCGGAGTGTTGAGAGGGCTAACCCGAGCACCATCCTGCCGATGATAAAAATTCGTGAACTCTGGGATCTCCCTGTTGAACGAATCTTGAGCGGCCTTCATCGCATTGTCCCATTCGCGCTTTTCAATCGGGTTGGACATATCACGCGGAGCAGCCGACCTCATCTTCCCATTCACGCCAGATCCGAACATGGTGGCGATATCAGTTCTCGTTTCTGCCAACTTGCGCGCTGAATCCAGATTCCAGTTAGTGGGGTCGTCAGGGCTTCGGTTGGGGTCGATCAACTGCGGGCGAAACCCGGCTGTTTCACCGTAAACAGCCTTAGCTCTTGCTTCCTGCCCGGCAGGTCCAATCGTTTCGATGGCCGGTAGGTGCAGGTCGATCGGTGCGAGTTGATACGCCTTCACCGATTCTAGTTCCGGCATGGGGCGGGCCGCCGGCTCGGTTAAGGTCATGATGGTACGGTTGGGACCACCGGGCCGAAGCAATGGTTTCGGCCCTTCATCGTCGTCGGGGGCGCCAAGCAAAGAAAAAGGATTGAATCGCAAGGGCATCAAAGCCTCCTGAAAAGCGCGCGCGAAAGCGCGGCGTCGAGAGGACACCGTTCTTGAAAGCGCGCGCAAAGGTGGGCGGCGGCCCAGGATTGAGCCGTCGTCGGTTAGGATTGATTTAGGAAAATGGCGCTCCGCATCATTTAGGCGCGGAGTTCGACCGTGAGAATTATGTCAACGAAATCGCTTGTTGGCAAATGACAAAGAAAAGGGCCGCCACAGCATCTGCTAAGGCGGCCCTTTGTTTTTTAGTCCATAGCCGGTGTTAGGCGGCGAGGTCCATATTCGGGGCCAAGGTTGGCGCGAGTTCCGGTTCCGGAACGGTGCGGGCGCCCAACTTGATGGTCGAACCCAAGGCCACGATCAGCGCCGAGGCGTAAGGCACCGCCATGACGCTCAGCGCGGCCAACCAGGCGAACTCCGCCGGGTCTTCCAATTTTCCACGCAGCGTCAGGCCAACAGCGAACAGCGTACCCAACAGCATCACGGTTTCCGCGCGCGCGATCTTCAGCGCGTGGGTCCAGGGAGCTGCCTCTTCGCACTTCGGCGTGCGCAGGAACGGCATGGACGAGGTGAACACGCCGCGCAGCACGGCCATGCCCACGGTGTAGGACAGCGACAAGCCGGTCAGCGCCGCGGCTGCGGCGCCGCCGAAGCCGGTTTCCACCTTGGCGCGGTGCAGCCACATGGTCTTCACCGTCTTCACGGCGAACAGCGTGAGGGCAACGCCCGACAAAGCGGTCAGCGGCACGTCGAAGAAGTGCATGGCCGGGAAGTATGTGTGCGTGACGTACATGGCCGTAGTCCAGGCGATGGCCATAACGCTGAAGATTAGCGCGAGGGCGTCGGCCATCCACGGCAGCCAGCCGGCAACGAAGTGATAGCGCTGCGCCCACGTCAGCTTGGAATCGCCCAGGAAGATCTCCTTGGCGTGGCGCTTCATGATTTGCATGGCGCCGTACACCCAACGGTAACGCTGGCCTTTGTAGGCGTCGTAGGTGTCGGGCATCAGGCCCTTACCCATGCTCTCCGGTGTGTATTGCGCGGTGTAGCCCGCTTCGAACAGGCGCAAGCCCAGTTCGGTATCTTCGGTGATGCACCATTCCGACCAACGGCCCACTTCTTCCAAGGCCGCGCGGGCAACCACGCACATGGTGCCGTGCTGGATGATGGCGTTGTGTTCGTTGCGCTCCACCATGCCGACTTGGAAGAAGGTGCTGTATTCCTCGTAGCAGATCTTCTTGAACAGGCTTTCATGGGCGTCGCGGTAATCCTGCGGCGCTTGCACCACGGCCACCTTCGCGTCGGTGAAGCCGGGCATCACCGTTTTCAGCCAGTGCGGGGCCACCTGATAGTCGCTGTCGATGACGCCGATGTAGGTGGCGTCGGGGGGCGTCAATTCCAGCGCCTTATTGAGCGCGCCGGCCTTGTAACCCTTCATGTTGTCGAAGTGATAGAAGCGGAAGTTGGCGCCCAGCGTGGCGCAGTGGGCTTCCACCGGCTTCCACATGGCTTCGTCCTTCGTGTTGTTGTCCAACACGATCACTTCGAAGTTTTGGTAGTCGAGGCGCGCCAGCGCGTTCAGGGTCTGCATGACCATGAGCGGCGGCTCGTTATGCGTCGGCAGGTGGATCGAAACCTTCGGCTGCACGCCCAATTCCATAATCGGCATGGCGCCACGGCGACGGCGCCAGAGGCTCAAGGCCCATTCCGACGTTTCTGTCAGCAACAAGATCGCGGTGAACAGCGCGGCCGGGATCACGAAGACCGCGCCGCCCAGCGCACTCCAATCCACATAGCGCAGCGACATAGCGTCGACGAGGAACAAGGCACCCGTAACGATCAAGCTGACCATGCCGCCCAGCAGCAGATAGCCCTGAATGCCCATGGCCGGCACGGCGAAGAACGCCAGCACGCCGAGGAGCGCGGTCACGCCGGCAGCGATCCCCGCATACATCGACCATTGGCCGAAGGACGACAGCTCGCCCGTAAAGCTGAACTTCGGATTGCCTTCGGCGTCGAGGATGCCCCAGAACGCGCCGACGGCGCCTTCCTGTTCGGCTTTCCACGGTTGGTCGAAGGCTTCCATGATGTAGTAGTCAAAGTTCTTGGCGGTCGCGAGCGTCAGGAACTGGCGCAGGAAGTTGGCTTCCATGGCGGCCGAGGGCACCGAGCCCTTCTTCACGCGGCCTTCCGACGGCCAGCCGGTTTCGCCGATGACGATCTTCTTCTTCGGGTACTGCTTCAGCATGTAGTTGTAGCTGCCGGTGATGTAGTCCATCGAATCTTTGGCCGAGATGCCTTCCCAGTACGGCAGGAAGTGCACGCCCAGATAATCCGACACGTCGGCGACTTTCTTCATGCCTTCGGGGTCATTGCTCCAGGTGCCGATGACTTCGGTGGTGCCCAGCTCGATCTTCTTGTTGTTGATGGCGTGGCGGATGCGAACGATGTAGCTCGCGATTTCTTCCGGCTTCAATTCGGCACGCACGCCAATGGCTTCGTTACCCACGAACACGCGGTCGACGACACCGGGATTGTCTTTGATGGCCTGCAGGCCTTTGGCGATTTCGATTTCGTTCAGGTCGCGGTTGCCGCCCAGCCAAATGCCCATCGACACCTTCAAGCCGTATTCCTTGGCGAGGTAGACGATGCGGTCTTGGTTGTTGCGGGTGGAATATGTGCGAACGCGCGTCGAGATCTTCGAGAGCTTCTCGAGATCGCCCATGATCAGCTCGTCGGTGATGTTCTCGTCCTTTTGCACCTCGGTGTAGAGATGCGAGGGCGTGTAAGCGACGCCCTTCAGGAGTCCGGTCCAATTCGGTGCGGCGATGGGGCGGTCGAACGAAGCCCACAGCGCGGCAGAAGCTGCACACACCAACAGGAGCGCGATCAGTTTTCTCATTTTCTGTACTTAGCCCTTACTGCCGTTCGTTGTTTTTCTTACTTAACCCCCCGGCAGCGTGGCTGGCCGGTAACAGCCTTTCGACCGTCGACGTACTATGTGATGGGAAATGATGGCGGGATCATGGAGACATGCTGACGTAATGCTGACATTTGACAGCGGTCATGAATGATCTCATCAGAACGGAACGACAAAAGTGGCGGGATGCGAGGCCCGGTCATCTTCCGGCTCTGTTTATAGCAGAATGTACGTAAATCTTAAAGCGCTCTTCGCACCGCACAAACCTAGCTTTTCTTTATTAATGAATGACTTATCCACCCTCCCCTGGCGTTTTATGACGCGGCCGTAAGGTTTTGAGAAACAAAAGTTCGCGGCGCACAATAACGCCCGCACTCCCCGCTTTGCATATAAGAGAGTGGCATCCAGCCGACGGCTGTTAACGATTTTCGAGAGGCTTTGAGACTTGCTCAGCTACCAACACAGCTACCACGCGGGCGGCCCGGCCGACGTTCACAAACACATCGCTTTATCGGTGCTCCTCGGCCATTTCCGCCAAAAAGAGAAGCCATTTTGCGTGATCGATCTCTATGCGGGCGACGGAGTCTACGACCTGACGTCGGCGGAAGCCGGAAAAACCAAGGAATTCGCGGCGGGAATCGGCCGCCTGTGGCCCAACCTGCCCGCCAAAACCGGGCTGTGGGCTGACTTGCTCCGCGAACTCAATCCCCATGGCCACCTGACGCGCTATCCCGGCTCGCCCGCCATCGCGCGTCACGCCATGCGCGCCGACGATCGCTTGATCCTCAACGAACTTCATCCCACCGCGTACCGCACGCTGCGGTATTGGGCCGCCGACGATCCGCGCATCACGCCTCATAAGCGCGACGGCCTGGAAGCGATGATCGGTTTAACGCCGCCCGCCATCCGGCGCGGCTTGGTCATCATCGACCCCAGTTATGAAATCAAAACGGAATACGCGGGCGTGCCCGAGAAAATCGCCGCCGCCCTCAAGAAATGGGCCGAGGGCGTGTACTTCGTTTGGTATCCAATCCTCGTTGATGCGCGCCACCGCGCCCTCCTCGACGGAATGCTGGCACTCGATGCCGAAATATTTGGCTGCGAGTTGACGCTGCCCGCAACGCAAGGATTGATCGGCACCGGATTGGCGATCGTCAATCCGCCGTGGCGCTTCGACGACTCTATGCGCGACCTCGGCGCAACGCTCGCCGAAAAACTCGGCGGCCGACATACGGCAAAGTGGTTGAAGCGAAGCTCATCCTAACCAAGCCGTCCTTCCCCTCTGATCGAACAAACGTCCCCGCATTAACTCGCGCGCATGACGAGGCGTATGAGATCGCGAAGCGATGCACATGCCGTTCGCTTCATGACCTGGGCACGATGATACTCGACAGTGCGCTGACTGATGTCGAGCCTCTCAGCTATGACTTTGTTGGATAGCCCTTCGCACACCCCAATCATTACTTCGCGTTGCCTGCGCGTAAGGGCGTTGAGGCGCGCCTTGGCGCTCGCGTTCGCCGACGAACGATCGTCACCTTCGTCCGCATCGTCGATTGGTTTCGTCCTAGCCGGTACAACTGTCATCAATTGTGCCATCCCAAAGTGCTCATCCAAGCCTTCGCTGGAATCAAATTGTCTCGCTCGGGTTTCGTCAGATCGTACGCCCTTTTCCTGGCTCATCTGGCTTTGCTGCGCGTCCGGCGACGGGCACACGTACGCCCTTCTTTCTGCCGTCACACTGGCCCCCTTTTCGTCGCGACGATTCGCTGACGAAAAATGCGCAACGCCGCTAAGCGTTGTTTGAGTTGGGCCGTGATTGAAATCGCGGATGATGCCGAACAGTTCATCGTCCTGGGATAAACGTACCAGAGTCTTTATTCGGTACGATAGACGTACGTTACATGTGGTTACAGCTTCGATAGAGCCCGTTGAACAACGCGCGTTTGCAGGCGTGCGGAACGCGCTCTCTTAATGCGTGCCGCGCGATCGCGCACGTCACGTGTCAAATTAATAACCGTCATTGTGAAGCATTTCTTTTCTGGCCGATCTGCAACTCGCATCGCGCAGCGTTGTTGTGTTTGCGTTGAAGAAATCCCTCATAAAGGAAAATCAAAATGTCTCAACCCAACACGCCAGATCGCGACGGCAAAAATCAATCCGGTCAGCAAGGCGGTCAGAAAGATCAGAAACAATCTGGTCAGCAAAACCAACAAGGCCAAAAGTCTGGACAACAGGGCCAGAAGGACCAAGGCGAGAGCCAGCAGGGCGACAGCTCTGAGCGTTCAGGCCAGCAGAACCAACAGGGCGGCTCCAAATCCGACGCGCAACAAGGTGACAAGCAGTCCGGGTCTAAAGACCAGGCCTAATGAGATACGCGGGCGGGCGGAGTCAGTTTGTCTCCGCCCGTTTATTGCACGTCCTCTTCTTCTCTCACGTGCCTTCTGCCACACTGGAAACCACGCGCGCGACAGTGACGGAGGAAAAACCACGTGCGGAAATATTTTCTCATCCTGCTTTTAAGCGTCATCGATCTCGGACCCTGCTTCGCGCAGCAACAGAGTCCAGTCGTCACGCCGCGCCCCGCGCCTAGTTTGCCGGGCTCCAATCAACAAGTTCCCCCGACAAAGAAAGCGAACGGTGTTTGCTTCCCGCCCGGCACGCCGAATTACAATCGGCTCAAGGAATTCATTCCCTTCGTGACGGTTGAAGACTGTCTCAAAAGCGGCGGCCAATTGCCGAAGAAATAAATCGCCGATGATTTACTCGGTTTTAAATGTAAGCAGGTCGCCGGGCTGACACTCCAGCGCCGCGCAGATCGCCGCCAGGGTCGAGAAGCGAATGGCTTTGGCTTTGCCGGTTTTGAGAATGGATAAATTAGCGAGCGTAATGCCGACTTTGTCCGCGAGGTCCGTCAGTGTCATGCGTCGGGCGTAAAGCATGTCGTCAAGTTTGACCGTGATGTGCATGGCCTAAACCGTTCCCTCTAACTCTGCGCGCATTTCGCTGCCGCGGCGGAAAATCTGCGCGAGGACAAAGACGAGCAGAACGACCAGAAGCTCGCTGGGTGACGTACCGAAACCAAAGTCGACGTGATGGTGCAGGTTCGCCGGCACCAGGTGCTCAACCATCAGCTTGATGACGCCGCCGGCTACAAATCCAACACCGCTCAAGGCAAGAAGAAGCCATCCGACGCGAGCCAGCCGATCGGCATTCTCGTTCACGAACGGATCGCCGGAGATGGCGGTATCGACGATCCCTTCGATCGCGCGGAACGTAAAGACAACGAGAACTACGCAGCAGAGACCCGCGACCACGGCGGCGGCGGCGATCTCTAAAGCAGCGCCGCGCGCAACACCTTCGATCTCCGCCGGTATGCCGAGATGATTTCCGTCCAGGTTCATCGCCGCCACCACAACACCGGCGAGTGCGAGAACCAAAACGGTCGAGAGGAGGATGCTCAGCCATGTGGCCGCTTTGACCAACCAGTGCGTGAGCGCGAATAAGTGCTGTTGTCTGGGCATTTTTGATCTCCCGATTTATTTATCGATGATCAATACACAAATTATTGTTTAACGGCAATAATATTATTGATTATCAATATGTTTTATTTGGTCTCCAGGCGTCTCTTAAAAGAGGCGCCCTAAACCTGCGCCGGTAACGTCCCGAATTCGCAGTCGGAAAAGTTGAAAAAAACGGCGCGAAACCCCGGATCAATTTTCTCTTACAAGACGTTTATAGGCCGAGATCAGGGATTGAGCGCCGCGCAAAATAGTCCGCTTTAGCCCTGTAATTACAATCCGGTAGCCCCGGCTACCTAAAGTGCAACGACGGCAGATAGGTAGGGGCAGGCAATGGGCTCGACACGTTCAGGTAAAACCGCGCCGACGGTTGATTCCAATCCAAATCAGCGGGAACAGCTGCCTAAAACCCCGACCGGGATCGAAGGCTTCGACCTCATCACCTTCGGCGGCCTTCCCAAGGGTCGCCCCTCCCTCGTTTGCGGCGGTCCGGGCTGCGGAAAGACGTTGTTCGCGCTCACCTACCTTGTGAACGGCGCGACCATGTACGACGAACCCGGAGTCCTCATGACCTTCGAGGAAAAGGCCGACGAAGTCGCCGCTAACGCTGCCTCTCTCGGCTTCGATATCGCCGGATTAAGTGCGCAGAAAAAAATCGCCGTCGATTACGTCCGTGTCGAGCGCAGCGAAATCGAAGAGTCCGGTGATTTCGATCTCGAGGGCCTGTTCGTTCGCATCGACTACGCAATCAAAACCGTCAATGCCAAGCGGATCGTGCTCGACACGCTCGAGGCGCTCTTTAGCGGCCTAAAGAATACCGCCATTCTCCGCGCCGAGTTGCGTCGCTTGTTCGCGTGGCTGAAAGAGCGCGGCGTTACGGCTGTGATCACCGCCGAACGCGGGGACGGGCAACTGACCCGGCACGGCATGGAGGAATACGTCTCCGATTGCGTGATCCTGCTGGACGTCGTGGCCTATGAGCAAATCATCACCCGGCGTTTGCGCGTTGTGAAGTATCGCGGCTCCGCCCATGGCACCAATGAATATCCCTTCCTCATAGACGATCAGGGCATCAGCGTTCTTCCGATCACCGCCGCCGGCCTCGCTCATAAAATCGTGGACGGCGTCGTCAGCTCAGGCGTCCCCACGCTCGACGATATGCTCGACATAGGCGGATTTTTTCGTGGATCGAGCGTGCTTTTCTCCGGTGGCTCGGGCACCGGCAAGACGACCTTCGCCTCGTCGTTCGCGGCAGCAGCGGCGCAACGCGGTGAAAAGTGCCTCTATTTTGCGTTCGAAGAATCGCCAGAGCAGATTGTGCGCAACATGCTTTCGATCGGGCTCGATCTGCAAAAACACGTCGACTCAGGACTGCTTCGGTTTTCGGCTTCGCGCCCCAGTACATACGGCTATGAAATGCATCTCGCGCGCATGAATCGCGACATGGACAATTTCCACCCCGATGTCGTCATCGTCGATCCGCTCTCGGCTTTTCGTGGAAGCATATCGGAAATTCACAACACTCTTATGCGTATGGTGGACATGTTGAAGTCGCGTGGCGTGACGGCCGTGTTCACGCGCCTTACGTCCACACAGGAGCTGCACTCCGGAATGGACCAAGGGATTTCCTCCTTGATCGATGCCTGGGTTTTGCTCGCGGACCTCGAGGTTGCCGGCCGGCGGACACGCGGCGTGTATCTCATGAAAGCGCGCGGTATGAGCCACTCGAATCAGGTGCGCCAATACGTCATGACGAAACGCGGGTTGCGTGTGATCGAGGGCGCTTTCGAAGGGCGCGAGGAACAAAGTTTTCCCACCATCCCGCTCGCCAAGGCATCAAACATCCGAACTGCCGCGAAACCGAAAAAACGCCCGACGGCATCTCGCCGCTAACAACCGCCGTCACATTGGAAAATGCGTCAAACATGACAGAAAAAAGCCCCAGCGCCTCCGGCAGCGAACCGTCGGACCCCCTTTCCAACCCGGCGGTTCCGTACAGCTTGCGCCTTTATGTCGCTGGGCAAACGGCAAAGTCGTTGGCGGCCATCGCAAACCTCAAAGCCATGTGCGAGCAGCACCTTGCGGGCCGATACGCCATCGAAGTGATCGATCTCCGGGAAAATCCGCAACTGGCGGCGGGAGATCAGATTCTTGCGGTGCCCACTTTGGTCAGGCATTTGCCGCCGCCCTTGAAAAGAATTATCGGCGATCTGTCTGATTCTGAAAAAGTGCTTGTCGGTCTCGATATCCGTGAACGCAAGTTCGTATGACGACACAAGCCCCAGCCGATATCTGCGCGGGAGGAACGCCGCGCGATGCCGGCGCGCCCGAGTATCTGTTGCGCCTATTTGTCACGGGACAGACGCCGCGCTCGACATTGGCCCTCGAAAATATTCGCAAGATTTGCGAACAACACCTCAGCGGCCGCTACAGGCTCGAGGTGGTGGACATCTATCAAGAGCCGCAAATGGCGTCCGAAGCGCAGATTATCGCAGCCCCCACGGTCGTAAAGATTTTGCCCGAGCCCTTGCGGCGCATCATCGGCGATCTTTCCGACGTAAACAAAGTTCTCCGCGCGCTCGATTTAAAGCCGCAAGCAGCGGGCTGTAGCTAATGAGCGCAACGCTAAATCACCATAAGCAGAACGATGCCCAGACGGCGGAAATCGCCGAGTTGCGTGCGCGCCTTCTCGAAGCCCAAGAAACGTTGGAAGCCATTCGAAATGGCGAGGTGGACGCGCTCGTTGTCAACAAGGGCGACAACACCACGATTTATACGCTTGAAAGCGCCGACCGTCCTTACCGTTTGCTCGTCGAGCAAATGCGCGAAGGTGCACTTACCCTCAGCATCGATGGTCACATTCTTTATTGTAATCGCCGCTTCGCCGAACTGCTCGGCACGGACCTCGACCACATCGCGGGCACGCTATTAGAGCAATACATCCTACCGGCCGAACGTCCGTTGCTGACCGATCTTGTAACCCGGGCGGCCGATGAGGAAGTGCGCGGCGAACTCACATTCCGCGCCGACGGCGGGCACCTTCGCCCTGTGCAAATTTCATTGGCGAACCTCATCAGTGAAACCGGACCCATCATCTGCGGTATTGTCAGCGATCTGACCGAGCGCGTGCGCCAAAATCATGAGTTAATGGAGGCCAATGAAAGACTGTTGGCCGAGAGCCGAGATCGCGAGCGCGTCGAGGGGCAATTACGTCAAGCGCAAAAAATGGAAGCCGTAGGGCAGCTGACGGGCGGCATCGCCCATGACTTTAACAACTTGCTGGCCGCCATTAGCGGAAACCTTCAGCTCATGGCGCGCCGCCTCTCGCAAAATCGCCTTTCCGGCATTGAGCGTTACATCGAGAATGCGACCACCGCGACACAGCGCGCCACGTCACTGACGCAAAGGCTGCTCGCCTTCTCGCGGCGGCAAACGCTCGATCCTCATCCGACCGACGTGAACAAGCTGGTCAGCGGTATGGAAGATCTCATTCGCGGCAGCGTCGGCCCCGATATCGCGCTCGAGATTGTTGGTGCTGCCGGGCTGTGGACCGCGCGCATCGACCCTGCGCAGCTTGAAAACGCTATTCTCAATCTTTGCATCAATGCCCGTGACGCCATGGCCCCGGGTGGCGGACGCATCACCATCGAGACGGCTAACAAGTGGCTGGATGATCGCGCGGCGGCGGAACGCGAACTCGCGCCGGGTCAATATCTTTCCATATGCGTGAGCGATACAGGCAGCGGCATGACGCCCGAAGTTATTGCTCATGCCTTCGATCCCTTTTACACCACGAAGCCGCTCGGTCAGGGAACCGGCCTTGGACTATCCATGGTCTACGGCTTCGCGCGTCAATCGGGCGGCCAGGTCCGCATTTACACCGAGTTAGGCCAAGGCACGACCATGTGCCTGTATCTCCCCCGCTATCATGGGGACGCCGAGCAAGCGCACCCACCTCAAACCGCGCTAATGAATCATGGCGGCGACGAAGTCGTCCTTGTGATCGACGACGAAGCGTCCATCCGCATGTTGATTTTGGAAGTGCTCAGAGAATGCGGCTATACGGCCATCGAAGCCCCCGATGGACCGGCAGGTCTGCGCATCATTCAATCGGGTACGCGGATTGATCTGCTGGTGACGGACGTAGGCCTTCCCGGCGGCATGAACGGCCGCCAAGTGGCCGACGCTGCGCGTGTTGTTCGGCCGGATCTGAAAATTCTCTTCATCACCGGCTACGCCGAAAACGCCGCCATCGGAAACGGCCACCTCGAACCGGGCATGGAAGTCATGACCAAGCCCTTCGACATGGGTGCCCTGTCCGACAAGATCCGCGATCTTATTGATCGGTAGGAATTGAATTTTATTTAGCCGTCAAGCCGTTCGACACCTCAAAAACGGCGCCAACGGGCGTGCATGGGGTTGTTTCACTTTTTCTTATGTCGTTGCGCGCAAAAGAGAAAGCGCGAATTTTTCCGTCGCTAGAACCGCGAAGAAACGCCGGCAAGCATTTGAGTCTTCTTGTTTATCGCGCGTTCATCGCAGGACCCCGGTTGTTTCTGTAACTGAGGCCGAATTTACGTGCCGCGCGGTTTGAGCGTCCGCACAGTCGCCACCGCCGTCATGGGATTTTCCGGCCAATTGTGGCGCGGATAGTCGCCGCGCATCTCGCCGCGCACCTGCGGATACACATTGCTCCAAAAGCTGCGCAGATCGCGCGTGACGGCCAAAGGTCTCCTGGCAGGCGATAGCAGATGCAACGTCACGGGTGCGCGTCCTCCCGCGACTGTGGGCGTATCGCTGAGGCCAAACACTTCCTGCAACTTCACATGCAGCGCCGGCCCACCGTCGCAATCGTAATCCACCGCGATGTGCGAACCCGACGGCACCGCTAAATGCGTCGGCGCCATTTGATCGAGTTTGTTCGGCAGCGGCCAAGGCAACAGCGAACGCAACGCTTCGTTCACATCCACCTTCGTCAGATGCGCCCGGCGCGTCACGCCGCTCAGATATGGCCCCAGCCAAATCTCCAGCGCTTCCGTCAGCGCCCCGTCGCTCATATCTGGCCACGCATCTTCGGGGCAAGCCTTGCGCAAGAAGTTCACACGCGCCTGCAGCGCCTTCGCCCCGTCGCTCCAAGGCAGCGCCGCCATGCCCATGGCGCGCACACCCTCGATCATCGCCGCCTGCAGCAAATCGGTATTCGCATCGCGCAGCGGCTTGTCCTCAAGCACCAGCGCACCCAAGCGCCGCTGGCGGCTCGCTTGCACCGCTTCCGCGCGCCCATCCCAGCGCACCTCGTCCACGTCTGCGATATCGGCCGCGAACACGTCTTCCAATTCAGCCCGCGTCACCGGCGCCGCCAAATAAATACGTGCATCCCGCGCCGCGCCGTCCAAGTCTCCCACCGCCAGATATTCCTGCGCGGCCAAAGCATCCGTCTCCGCCACCGCCGCACTTCCACCGCCGGATAAACGAAACTTGCCGCCCGGTCCGCGCCGCTGCGCGATGCGATCCGGATACGCCAGTGCCAAAAGGATGCCCGCGTTTTCCGAACTCGAAATCGTGTCCTTCGCTTTCGCAATCCCGCGAATTTGCTTCGCCGCCGCACGCACCCGCGCCAATCCGCCGCGATGAATATTGCTCCCACGCTCTTTGCCCTGAAGCACGTCGACCCGCAGCCGCACATCGGGATCGCGCGTGCCGAGCAGAATATCCCGCTCCGACAACAGCGCCGCCATGTCGGCGGCCAATGCGCCGTGCCCCAGCTCCGCGCCGCGATGAACCATATGCGCCAGCCTCGGATGCAGCGGCAGCGCCGCCATGGCCTTGCCTTCGGACGTAATGCGCCCCACTCCATCGACCGCATCCAAGCGCCGCAAAAGCTCTATGGCCTGGGCGTAAGCGCCCGCCGGCGGCGGCGTCATCCACGGCAACTGCGTCGGATCGGAAACACCCCAGGCAGCAAGATCGAGCGCGAGGGGGGCCAAATCCGCCACGCGCATTTCCGGCTCATCGTAAGGCACCAGCCCCCGATCTTCCGGCTCCGTCCACAAGCGATAACACACACCTGGTCCAAGCCGGCCCGCGCGGCCACGGCGCTGCTCGGCCGATGCGCGCGACACCCGTACCGTCGCGAGTTCAGTCATACCGCGCCGCGTATCAAACCGGGGTGCGCGCTTAAAGCCGCAATCGACCACGATGCGCACGCCTTCGATGGTCAAGCTGGTTTCGGCAATCGTCGTTGCCAGCACGATCTTGCGAAGGCCCGGCGGTGGCGGATCGACCGCGCGTTGTTGCTCATCGGGCGACAACGCACCAAACAACGGCGCAATGCGCACATTGTCCGGCAGGTCTTGCGCCAGCGCATCCTGCACGCGGCGAATTTCACCCTCGCCCGGCAGGAACGCCAGTACGCTGCCGTCTTCTTCCTCCAGCGCGCGGCGAATGAGCGAGGTCATTTCGCGCGTCGTGTCGTCGCCTGCGGGCTTATCGAGATAACGCGTCGTCACGGGAAACGGCCGATGCGCGCTCGCGATCACCGGCGCGCCGCCCAGCAACGCCGAAACGCCCTGCTCGTCCAACGTCGCTGACATCACCAGAATTCGCAGATCGGGTCGCAAGCCCCGTTGAATATCAAGCGCCAACGCTAGTCCCAGATCGGCATCCAGACTTCGTTCGTGGAATTCGTCGAAGATCAAAAGTCCGGTTCCGGCAAGCTCAGGATCCGACTGCAAACGTCGCGTTAAAATGCCTTCCGTCACCACTTCGATGCGCGTGCGCGCCGACACCTTGGATTCCAGGCGCACGCGAAATCCAATCGTCTCGCCCAGCGCTTCGCCCCGCTCAGCGGCCATGCGCGCTGCCGCCATGCGCGCGGCCAACCTCCGCGGCTCCAGCATGACGATCTTCTTGCCCTCAAGCCACGATGCATCCAACAGCGCCGGCGGAATGCGTGTGGTTTTGCCCGCGCCCGGTGCTGCCAGCACAACGGCTGTGGGATTGTCGCGCAACGCTGCGGCGACGTCGGCGAGAATCGCATCGATCGGTAAGGATTGCGCCAATGTCACGCCGCTAGCGCAGTTCGGACACGAGATAGGACAGCGTATCGGTCAATCTTTGATCGGCGATACCCCCCGGCGCCGCCCACGCGCCGCTTTGATCGACCGTCGCCAGAAAGTGCAGCAATCGCCCCAGCACTTGGTCAGGATCGGCGCCGATGACCGCGCCGCGACCTGTCACGACCACGACATAGTTGCCGTCCACACGGGAAGCGACGACAGGCTGGTCGCTGAACACACCGAGGCGTTGCCCGATAAAGACGGTCTGATTTACCAGCCCGGCCCATGTCGCCGTATCGGGCGGCGCGGGGCGCGCCAGTTTGAAGCGAAGATTTTCCGCGAGCGCCAACATCCCGAGATCGCGCGGCTCCGCCGCCGATACAGCACCAGCCGCACATGTCAAAACGAAGCCGATGAGCGCCGCGCGCGCGTATTTCGTCATGTCCAAAATCCTTGAAATCGGAG
The DNA here is from genome assembly GCA_947475895.1 of Fidelibacterota bacterium. GTDB lineage: Bacteria > Pseudomonadota > Alphaproteobacteria > Rhodospirillales > Rhodospirillaceae > SHVO01. The sequence continues at coordinate 18,345 of CANJMF010000023.1, read as the reverse complement.
TTTAGACCCATCGGCACGCGGGCGAAAGCACACGCCGGAACTTAGGTCAGGTATTGGGGGGCAGCACGACGGCCGCGTATTCCTCAGGCGGCTTGAGTGCGATGGTGCGGTTAAAAGCCCGATGGATGGCTTTGACGAGACTGTCTTTCGTCACCGGCTTTCGCACATAACCATTCACGTCCAGCCCCAAGGCCCCGCGTACGACGGCTTCGTCGCCGTGCGCGGTCAGCATAATAAAACACAAATCGCGCGGGATATGGGCGTGACGGCCGGCACGGATTTCCTTCAAAAACTCGAGCCCGCTCATGGTCGGCATACCTTGGTCGCAGATAATGCAGTCCACTTTTTTGGTGCGATCCGCGAGAATATTGATCGCCGCTAGACAGCTCGTCGCTTTCACGACGCCACCGACGGAGGCCATTAAAAGCATCGCCTCAACGAGTTCGATCAGCGTCCGGTCGTCATCAACGACCATGAAACGCATGCGATCAAAGGATGTCAGGATGAGCGGTTGACTCATGGTACGAATTGGGCAACGATTTCAGTAGGTTGGCACAGTCGAGTTTTGACACAAAACCAGCAATAGGTCCAGGGATGAAGGACACAAACGGGGCAGTAAAGCCGCGGGTGCTGGTCGTTGAAGACGACGAAGCGATCCTCGCACTATTGACGGCCGTCCTATCGGTTGAATACGACATCATCTCGGCGAGCACGGGAGCAGCAGCTGTAACGGCCGCGCTTGATGAGCGGCTCGATCTCGTTTTGCTCGACGTGGGTTTGCCCGATGCGAGCGGCCTCGACGTCTGTCGCCGCATGAAAACGCAGCCGACGCTCGTTAGCATTCCCATCATCTTCCTCACCAGCAACACCTCGCCCGACGATGAGGTGAACGGTTTCGATGCGGGCGGCGTTGATTACATCACCAAGCCAATCAACCCGGCGGTTTTACGCGCGCGCGTGCGCAACCACCTGGAGCTCAAACAAAGCCGCGATGCGCTGGAACGTATTGCCCGCATGGACGCCCTCACAGGTATCGCCAACCGCCGGGCGTTCGATGAACTGCTGACGCGCGAATGGCGCCGCCTCGCGCGCGTGGGACAGTCCCTCGGCGTCATCATGATCGACGTCGATCACTTCAAGCAATTCAACGACACCTACGGCCACGGCCCGGGCGACGTCTGCCTGCAACGCGTCGCACACGCAGCGGCCGCAGCACTGCAACGCCCCGCGGATTTACTGGCGCGTTACGGCGGCGAAGAGTTCGTGGCACTTTTGCCTGACACAGCTTTGCCGGGCGCGGTCGCCGTGGCGGAGGGCATTCGCGCCGCCGTGCAGGATTTACGCATTCCGCACGCGGGCTCAAAAGCTGCGGAGCATGTAACGGTCAGCTTAGGAGCCGCCTGCGTTATTCCGACAGCGGAAGTGGAAGTCGCCCGCCTCGTCGAGGCCGCCGATAAACAGCTTTACGCCGCCAAAACCGAAGGCCGCAACCGCGTTAAAGGCATCACGATTGCACTCTAACGCGTTAGGTTGCCGGCACTTTCGCCGCATGACGCGCAACCAGCGCCTTTTCCGTCGCCGCTACGCATTCTATTAAGTCCGGCATTATGGGACGCACCTCGTCCAGCGTGGTCGCATCAACCTCGATAATCTTGGCAAGATCGCTGGCGCGCATGGCTCCGAACTGCGCGCACAAACCTTTGAGCGCATGAGCGGTGCGTTTGGCTTGTTTCAGATCGCCGTCCGCGACCGCCGCCAACAGATCGTCCCGATATTTGAGCATGTTGCCGTTGAAGCTGAGTAGCATGGTCGACAACACGGTATCACCCAACGCATCGCTCAATCCCTTGAGCGCGACCTCGTCCAGGATCGCCCCTTCTTCCGGCTCGGGCGTGCGCGCGCGCCTTGATTCACGGCGGGTTTTTACGCGCGAAGCTGTGTCCACCGTGCCGGTAAGCCGCGCGATCTCAGCATTCAGAAGCGTCCAATCGACCGGCTTACTGACCACGACATTCACGCCGGCTTTCAGATAGGAGCCTTGCTGATCTCCAATGACATCTGCCGTCAACGCGATGATCGGCATCTTGGCAACCGGTGTATCGAGCAGGCGAATCGCGCGCGTTGCATCGGCGCCGTCCATGACGGGCATCTGCATGTCCATGAGGATAATGTCGTAGGGGTTTTCTTGCGCCGCCGCGAGGGCTTGCGCACCATCGTTGACCACATGCACGGTGTGACCAAGCCGGCCCAGCATCAACAAAATCAGATAGCGCGACGTCTCGTTGTCCTCGGCCACCAGGATGGACCGGCCAACGGGCGCCTTCGCCTCGCCTTGCAAAATCTGTTCGTCGCCCGCCATAAGGCTGATGCGCTTCGGTCGCGCCGCGCGATCATGTCCCACCGAGAACGAGAAGACCGAGCCTTGGCCTGGCGTCGAATTGACCGCGATTTCTCCGCCCATGGCTTCGACCAAGTGCCGGCAAATCGCCAAGCCCAATCCTGTTCCGCCGTATTTGCGCGAGGTCGAGGCGTCCGCTTGCACAAAGGGTTGGAATAGGCGCTGCATGTTTTCGGTCGCCATACCAATGCCGGTATCGCTGACGCTGAAGTGAAGACCCACTTTTCCGGGGCCTAGGGCCTCCTGCGTCACGCGCATGGTGACGCTGCCTAATACTGTAAACTTGATCGCGTTGCTGACAAGGTTCGACAGAACTTGCCGTAGACGTTTTGGATCCCCGATAACGATGTCGAGATAAGTCGGCGGCAAATGCGTATCCAAGGTAAGCCCTTTACCCGACGCTATCGGCGAGAAAAGTGTACGAACATCGTCGATGACTTCCGACAACCGGAAGGGGATTGCCTCAATGTCAAGCTGACCGGCCTCGATTTTCGAGAAGTCGAGAATGTCGTTGAGCAAATCCAAAAGAGATCGCGCGGACCGCGTTAAAAAGTTCATTAAGTCTTTTTGCTGCGCATCAAGTCCACTCAGCAGCAAAAGATCCGCCATCCCCAGAACGCCGGTCATGGGGGTGCGGAGTTCGTGACTCATCATGGCCAAAAATTGCGACTTCGCAGCGCTTGCGCGTTCGGCGCGCTCACGTTCCAGGGCCAACTCTTCCGCTTGCGCTTTCAGATGGTCGCGGGTCGCCGCCAGCTCGGCTTCGCGTTCCACCCGGTCGGTAATATTACGCCAGGCCGCGACAATCATATTACCTGAGCCGCCCGAGGACGAACGCACGAGGGAACCTGTTGATTCAATCCATATCCAGCGCCCGTCCTTGCAACGCATGCGCCATTCGCGACGCATTGTGTCCGAGCCCCGAAGCTCCTCTCGGGCTGCTTGACTGAGTTGATCGTCGGGATGCGCCAATTCAAAGGCATTCCTTCCTATCAACTCATCAGGAAGGTAACCCGCGAGCCGTCTGATTGAAGGAGAAACGTAACTAATGAGGCGATCTTCATCAGACAATACAATCACATCCGATGCGTTGTCGGCTAACAGGCGGAAACGCTCTTCACTGGCTTCCAACTTGCGTTGCGCCGCCTTAGCGCCCGAGATGTCGCGCATAAGCCCGATTGCTCGCGCAGCAGCACCGGCGCCGCTCACGAAGTAAATGACGCGAATATGAGTCCAGATATAACTGCCGGTCGCGCGGCGTATGCGAACCTCAACATCGAGTGGCTCGTGGCTGACGCGGAACTGTTCGATTTCGGCGAGAAACTCGGGCAGATCCTCTGGGTGAACCCATTGCGGCAGAGACGTCGCTTTTGGAAGCTGACTATCGTCGGTGATCGCGAGAATTTCGCGCGCGCGCCGCGACCAGAAAGCATTTTGATTCGCGTCGATATCAAAGTGGCCAGCTTGGGAGGCCTGTACCGCCAAAGCGAGAGATTCGCGATTCCGACGAAATTGTTCATCGTCCTCGATGCGCTTAATGAAAGTCCCCAGCTGCAGGCCCAACGTCTCAAAGACCCGCAGAAGATCTGCATCGGGCGACAGTGGAGCATCCGCAAAGAACTCAAGAACAACACGCACATCTGCGCCAATCACAATCGGGAACGCGGCAGCGGCGCGCAAATTTCTGAGTTCGGGAATTTGGAGATGTGCAAAACGCGTATCGGCGTGAATATCTTCGATCCATGTGGGTCGTCGTGTGAGCCACACCTCGCCGGGAAGCCCCGCACCGGGCCCAAAAGTGAGCCCCTCGTTGACACGGTGCAAAACAGCGTAGCGCTGCTCGTCGGCATCGCGCCAGATATCCATGGAAATCATTTCTACTGCGTCGGCGTGCTGCACGACAAACGCGTGCCCGACCGGCCAGCTCGTCGTTTCACACACAAGGTCGATGGCGCGTCTGACAATATCCTCAAACGACGTCGAATTGATCGCGAGCAAAGTCGCGGCATGCAGCAGATGCGCATCTCGTGCGGTCCGCGCGAGGCGGTCAGTTGCTTGGCGGCGTTCGGTAACATCCGCAAAGGTACCTACCGCGCGGATTGGCGCATCGCCATCATATTCAATGATGCGCCCGCGACTATGAAACCAAAGATAATGTCCATTTTTGTGGCGCGTTCGGTATTCGACACTCCAAGATTCGCGCGCTTTGATCGCTTGGCCAACAATACGGTCAGTGCGGCCAAGATCGTCGGGATGAACCATCGCACGAAAAATGTCGCGCGACATTTCGGTTTGCTCGTACCCCAGGGTCTGCGCCCATTGAGGTGAAGTGCGCACAATATTATTCGCGAGATCGACTTCCCATGTGATCGCACCAGTCGCGCTTATTGCGAGGTCGAGTTTCTCTTCGCGCTCCGCCCGCTCGCGTTGCTCACGTTTTTGAATACTGATGTCGGCGACAATCCCAAAGACGCCGATGTATTTTCCGGCGCGATTGAACCGATATCGCACGGAAATAGCGACATCCTTCATCGACCCGTCACCGCAACGAATGCGAAACTCCTCCTCGTGCCCCTCGCCTTCTTTCGGCACGACCATCGCGGCTAAGCGTCGAACGCCGTCTTCGGAGAAGTGCGATCGAACGGCCTGTTGATTTGGGACAAAAGTTTTGGGATCCTGACCGAAGACCTCAAAGGTTCCGGCGGACCAAGTGGCGATAGTTTCATCCGCGCCGCGATGCCAATAACCGAGGCGCGCGACTTTTTCCGTCAGCGAAAGATCGCTTTCAAGCTGGCGAAGGGCGCGCTCAAGACGGATGCGATCGAAGAGCTGACGCGTCAGCGACGCAGCCGCAACCAGCGCCGCTACGATGGCGATTAGAGCCAGCACCTCACTCGTCATGATGTTGCCCGGATCACGCCCTGCCCAACCTTAGGACTGCTCTATCCTAGACTAAGCGGCCTCGGTGCATAAAGCCTTGTGATCACTCGATTTTGCTAGGGTTTTAGCCAGCCGCGGGCGACAACGAAGGTCACAAGGGCTTTTCCGATCTCGCTCATCGAACGGCCTTCCGCTTTCCATTGTTGGCGCGCGGCGGCCACCTCATCGACCCGATCGGCCCATTCTGGCCCGAATTTCGTTTCTTCCAGGTGTTGGCGTAGAACACGCGAGAGACCGGCGGCGGACCCGTCTGTTGAAATGGTTACTTGCAGATGACCGCGCCGAATACGCGCCGGAAGATGAAAATCACACAAGGGGATGCGGTCCTGCACATGCACGAACGCGCCCGCCGCATGGGCGCGCTTATGCAGGTCCGTAGCCAGAGCGTCGTCGGCGTCTGAAATAAAGACGAGCCGGGGCTTAATGCGATCGAAGTCCGCGTCGTTCGGCGGGGTTGCATGGGCGAAGGTGTGCACATTCGCAGCACCATACTCGCGCAGCATATCGAGCCGTTCTGTCATGTTGTCGCCGACCACCATCACCGCAACATCGGTGATGTTCAGCATCAGCGGAAACATCTTGGGGTAATGAGGCGCGGCGGTCACCTCAATACGTCCTATTTTCCGGCCAGTGCGCGCGCGACATCGAGCGCGGCGTAGGTGAGCACCGCCGATGCGCCGGCGCGCCTGAACGACACCAGGGCTTCGCGAAAGGCCGCCACATGATCGAACGCGCCAGCTGCGGCAGCATTGGCCAACATCGCGTATTCACCGCTCACTTGGTAAGCGAGTACCGGCACATTTACATGCGCCTTTACCGCCGCGATCACGTCGAGATAGGGCATACCGGGCTTTACCATGATCATATCGGCCCCCTCTTCCACATCGAGCGATGCTTCGCGCAAGGCTTCATCGACGTTGCCGGCGTCCATTTGGTAGGTGTGCTTGCCTTTCGTTCCGAGCGCACCCTTTGATCCCACTGCGTCGCGGAACGGGCCATAGAAGGCCGACGCGTATTTCACCGCGTACGACAGGATCATCGTGCTCACGAAACCTTTCGCTTCGAGCATCGTGCGGATCGCTCCGATGCGTCCATCCATCATGTCGGACGGCGCGACGACATCGCAGCCGGCTTCGGCCAGAGTCTGGGCTTGCTTCACCAACACCTCGACAGTCGCGTCGTTAACCACGTCGTCGTCCACAAAAAGCCCGTCGTGGCCGTGCGTCGTATAGGGATCAAGCGCTACGTCGCAAATAATGCCGATCTCCGGCACAGCCGTTTTGAGCGCGCGAACGGCACGGCATAGCAAGTTTTTCGGATTGATCGCCTCGCGGCCCTCGGCGTCCTTGAGTGATGTTTCAATGGCCGGGAACAGCGCCAGCGCCGGGATTCCCAGATCGCGCGCCGTCTTGGCGGTTTCAATCACCTGATCGATCGACAACCGTTCGACACGCGCGAGGCTTTGGATCGGCTGTCGAACGCCCGTGCCTTCGACCACGAACAACGGCAGGATCAAATCATCGGTCGTCAACGTCGTTTCGCGCACTAAACGGCGGCTCCACGTCGCGGCACGAAGACGCCGCATACGCGTAGCGGGAAACTTCCCAGTGGGGTGCGTCATAGCTTTGTTTCCTCAATCACACTTTGGGCTGCGGCGGCAACGGCTTCTAGCGTCGGCTGCGCGGCAACCGCACTTGTGCGCCATGGCCCGGGACCCGCGACAACGTCCTGGCTGATGCCAACGGCTGTTATGTGCGTATTGCTTTGGTTCAATCCGGCTTTTGTCAAAACGTCACTCAACACACTGGCACTTCGTTTAGAAAACAGCGGCGCAATCACATGCGTGCCGTTTTTCAGCGCGACGGCAATCTCATCCGGCAGATCCACCCGTGCGATCATGCGGTAAAGTGTCACGCGATGAACGCGTCCGGGAAGATTTTTAGCGAGATCGACCGTCACATCCTCACCCGAAGCGTACAACGCTTTGGTGAAGGGCGCTCTATCCAAGATATAGACCATATCTTCCGCATCAAACCCTGTGCGCACGATGTCGCCGAATCCGGCGTCTTTTGCGGCCTCTTCCGTTCCGGGACCCAGTGCGTAGACCTTTTTTGATTGCCACGTCGCGGCACTCGGGAAAAATCGCACGGCCAATGGGCTCGTGAAAACGATGGCGTCGAATTGGTCGGGCGGCGGGAAAAACGCGCTGATGGATTGCGGCACCATCACCGCGCAATCGACAATCGGCCAACCGAGATCGGCGAAAGCTTTATGCACACGGTCTCGGTAAATGGCCGGGCGCGTATTGAGAATTATGCCGCCCATTTTTGCAGCCGGGCGATCTTAAGGTTCGGCCAACGCGGGCGCTGTTTGGCCCGCGGGCAGATGAATGCCGCATTCGACCTTATCGCTGCCGCGCCAACGGCCTGCGCGGGCGTCTTCACCCGCCTCGACGCGCGACGTGCACGGCATGCATCCAATCGACAGATAACCGTCGGCCTCGAGCGGATGACGCGGCAAATCGTACTGCGCGAAATACGCGTCGAGATCGGTCTTCGTCCAATGGATCAAAGGGTTGACCTTGATACGTCCTTCGTCGACCTCAAACACCGGCACATCCGCGCGGGTCGATGCTTGGAATGCTTTTCGTCCCGTGAACCAGGCGTCATAGGGCTTAAGAGCGCGCGCAAGCGGCTCGACTTTGCGCACCGTGCAACAGGCATTGGGATGCTGCGACCACAACAAGCCTTTCGGATCGCGTTCTAACAATTGAGCCGGATCGGGCGCTACAGATTGCACGCCTGTAAGGCCTAGCAACTTGATCAGTTGATCGCGATAGCGTTTGGTTTCGCCGAAAAGCTTGCCGGTATCAAGGAAAATAATCGGCGCGGCTTTATCGATCTGTGCAAGTTGATGCAACAGCACCGCCGATTCCGTGCCGAAAGACGACACCAACGCCACTTTGCCCGGAAATGCCTCGGTCATCGTCACGCGCAAGATCTCGAGCGTATCGGCAGTGCCGAGGCGTTCGTTCAATTGCGCGGCGCGACGATCGAGGTCGAGAGTCATCATTTGTTTCCAGGATGACGCAGTTCAATCACGGTCGGGGTGGCGGGCGTGGCGCTGCGTTGATACCAAGCGGTAAAGGCCGCGACGGCACGCTTCAAGGCGTCGATAGAGAAACCTTCATCCACCTCGAAGGTGGTGAATCCGACACGCAAAAGGAAGAGGACCTGGTCGGGAATAAATGGACCGGCCGCGCGCAAATCGCCTTTGTAGCCGTGACGTTCGCGCAAGAGACGCCCGATCGAGAATGGACGCCCGTCGCGCATGGTCGTGAGACGCGCGACGATCAATGACAAGCGCGGCAGGTAGGCCAGCACTTCCTCTAAGTTCACATCGCCCGCGAACTCGACGCCGACGTTTTTGGCGGCGGCGAACAACGCATTGTCGTCGCTTTTCAAGCGCGCAAGGGAAACGATAACCGAGCCACCTTGCGGCACAGGGGCATCATCGGCCAGACGCTTCCAAGAGTCCGCGATGGGACCGTTACGATCAACGACGGCCATAGAGCTTTTCCTTAAAGGGTGCGGCGCCGACGCGACGGTAAGCATCAATGAATGTTTCGCCGGACTGGCGCAGCTCGAGATAGGTGTCGATCACCTTCTCCACCGCGCCGAGGATGTCGTCGCCCGAGAACCCGGCGCCGATCAGTGTGCCGATGGCCGCATTTTCGTCGGCCGCACCGCCAAGCGTGATCTGATAAAACTCAACACCCGCTTTATCGACACCCAAAATGCCGATGTGACCGGCGTGGTGATGCCCGCAGGCATTGATGCAGCCGGAAATTTTGATCTGCAGCGGACCAATGTCGTGCTGGCGGTCGAGATCGGCGAATCGCTCGCTGATCTGCTGCGCGATTGGGATCGAACGCGCATTTGCCAGCGCGCAATAATCGAGGCCCGGGCACGCGATGATGTCCGAGACCAAACCGATATTGGCGTCAGCGAAGCCGATTTTCCCAAGCGCCTGCCAGACTGCATGCAAGTCGGCGAGCTTTACATAAGGCAGAACCAAGTTCTGCACGTGCGTGACGCGCACTTCGGAGAAGCTATATTTTTCGGCAAGGTCGGCGACCGCGTGCATCTGTTTGTCGGTCGCGTCGCCGGGAATGCCGCCCGGCGGCTTCAGCGAAATCGTCACCGCGCCGTAGCCGGGCACTTTATGCGTATGCACGTTGGTAGCAACCCACCGCGCAAACGCCTTATCATTCTTGCGTGCGTCTTCGAAGGCCGCGACGGGAACAGCGATCTTTTCGTACGGCGGATCGGCGAAGAACTTGCGAACGCGGTCTTCTTCCGCCGGCGGAAGATTCACAAGCGCGCGGTCGCTCGCTTGCCACTCTTCTTCGACTTGGCGGATGAATTCTTCGGCGCCCAGCTCGCGTACGAGAATTTTGATGCGCGCCTTGTACATGTTGTCGCGGCGGCCATAGCGGTTATACACGCGCAAGATCGCTTCGAGGTACGACAGCAGCTCGTCCTTGGGCAGGAACGCCCGCACTTCGGTGGCAATCACCGGCGTCCGGCCCATGCCGCCGCCGACGAACACGCGGTAACCCACCTCACTCGCTTCGTTACGAACGATTTGTAGGCCGATATCGTGAAACTGAATCGCCGCGCGGTCGTGCGCGGCGCCCGTGACGGCGATCTTAAATTTGCGCGGCAACCACGCGAATTCCGGGTGGAACGTTGACCATTGGCGAATGACTTCCGATGCCACGCGCGGGTCGTCGATTTCATCACCCGCCACGCCTGAAAATTGGTCGGCGGTGACGTTACGAATGCAATTGCCCGATGTCTGATTACCGTGCATCTCCACGCTACCAAGCTCGGCCAACAAGTCGGGCATCTGCTCCAGCTTAATCCAGTTATATTGAATGTTCTGGCGCGTGGTGAAATGGGCGTACCCGCGGTCGTACTTGGTCGCGATGTCGGCCAACTTATGCAGTTGCACCACTGACAATGTGCCGTATGGCACCGCCACGCGCAGCATGTAGGCATGCAGCTGCAAATAGAGGCCATTCATCAAGCGCAAGGGACGGAACTGTTCTTCCGTCAGTTCGCCCTTAAGGCGGCGCTGGACCTGATCGCGAAACTCGCCGATCCGCTGCTGCGTAATGGTTTGATCGAAGTTATCGTAAAGGTACATGACTCACTTTCCAGCGGGCGACATAGATTTATTGAGATCGAGGCGCACGGTCGGGCCAGTTGCGCGAATGATCTCGCGAATATCCTTAGGCTTGATATCGCCGTCGGCCGTCGCGTCGATGACGTTCACGTCGATAACCTGATTAGCGGCGTAAGCATCCGCGCCGATCTTAGTCAACTCGTCCACGCCTTCTTGGGTCGTGACGATTTTTGCCTCGGTAACGAATGCTGACCAAGTGCCCGACGCCGCATAAAAAAGTGTCTCGCCATTTGTCAGGCGATTAGCGGTGAGAATTTTTGAAATTGGTTTTGGTGGGGCCATTTTACTTAAACGTTTTGAGAATGGTGTTCAGAAACAACGGCGGGCTGATACGTCCGCACCACGTCGCCGACAATAAATAGAGCGGGGCTATGAATATTCTCGCGCACGATCGTAGGCGCCAACTCTGCCACCGTGGTCACGACAACGCGTTCGTTGGCGCGGGTTGCATTCTCGACAATCGCGACAAACAAATCTTTCGATACGCCGTCGGCTTTCAAGGCTTCGGTCAGTGCCGCAGCACGATTAATGCCCATGTAGACCACCAGCGTCTTACCGACGCCGGCCAGCCCGCGAATATCGGCGAGCGTGCGCTCGCGCCGCACGGCGGTGACGAAACTCACCTGCGCAGAATAATCACGGTGCGTGAGCGAAATGCGCGTCGATGCCGCCGCACCGGTCGCGGCCGTGATGCCGGGCACCACGTCGACCTCAATCCCGGCCGCGCGCAACGTTTCGATTTCCTCGCCGCTACGGCCGAACACCATGGGATCGCCGCCCTTCAGGCGCACGACATTTTCGCCCGAGCGCACGGCGGCAATCATTTGCGCGCTGATATCTTCCTGGGCGATATGCGGCGTGCCTTGCGGCTTGCCCACATAAATGCAGCGCGTGGTTTCCGGAAGGATGTCGATGATATCCGGCGACACCAGATCGTCGAAAAACACCACGTCGGCCTTCTGCAGCGCCTTATATCCTTTGCGCGTCAAAAGCTCCGGGTCGCCCGGACCGGCGCCCACCAGCGTCACCCGGCCTAAGGGCGGGCGTTTGCCGGAGTTGGACAATGCATCGAAAGTCGCCACGAAAAGCCTTTCGCCAATAAGGATCACGCCCGGAGCAAACTCCGCGCGCTGTGAGAAGTAGAGATAAGTCGGACAGGGCAAAAACGGAACATTATTCTCCGCTTCCGCAACATTACGGGCTTTAGGCCGCAAAAATTACCTACGGTGTCGCTTATTTATAGGATTATATTCTCGTATCGCGCAATTCCGCCTTCGCGGCCCTAGATAGCAGGCGGTGCCCACCCGGGCACTCTATATAACCCGCCACACGATTAAAGGCGCACGCGGCCATCCTGGCCGGCGTGTCCTTTGCTGTTGTCCGCAAACGTCCTTTTCGAACTTATCACCGTCTGGCGCGATGTCCCATCTGAACAACCTTCAACGTCTTGAAGCCGAGAGCATCCACATCATGCGCGAGGTTGTCGCTGAGTGCGAAAACCCCGTCATGCTCTATTCCATCGGCAAAGATAGCGCCGTGATGCTGCATCTGGCGGCGAAGGCGTTTTATCCATCGAAGCCCCCGTTCCCATTGCTGCACGTGGATACGACCTGGAAGTTCAAAGCCATGTACGAGATGCGCGAGCGCATGGCCAAGGAACTGGGATTCGAACTGCTGGTTTATCAGAACCCCGAAGCCAAGGCGAAAAACATCAACCCCTTCGATCATGGTTCGGCGCTGCATACCGACATGTGGAAAACCGAAGGCCTGAAACAGGCCCTGGACAAGTATCAATTCGACGCGGCTTTCGGTGGTGCCCGACGCGACGAGGAAAAGTCCCGCGCCAAGGAACGCATCTTCTCGTTCCGCTCGACCCAGCACCGGTGGGACCCAAAGCAACAGCGCCCGGAACTGTGGCGCCTATATAATGCGCGCAAGCACAAAGGCGAGAGCATCCGCGTGTTCCCAATCTCCAATTGGACCGAGTTGGACATCTGGCAATACATCTACCTTGAGAAGATCCCAATCGTGCCGTTGTACTATTCGGCCGTACGTCCTGTGGTGGAACGCAACGGCACCCTCATCATGGTGGATGACGAGCGCATGCCGCTGCGTCCCGGCGAAAAGCCAATGATGAAGAGCGTGCGTTTCCGCACGTTGGGCTGTTACCCGTTGACCGGCGCAGTGGAAAGCGAAGCCGCGACATTGCCCGATATCATTCAAGAAATGCTGTTGACCAAAAGCTCCGAGCGCCAAGGCCGCATCATTGACCACGATCAAGCCGCATCGATGGAGAAGAAGAAGCAGGAAGGATACTTCTAGTGGACGTATCCAACCTCATTGAAAAGGACATTCTGAAGTATCTGGAGGTCCACCAGAATAAGGGGCTGCTGCGCTTCATTACCTGCGGCAGCGTCGATGACGGCAAATCTACGCTGATCGGCCGCCTGCTGTATGACTCGAAGATGATCTTCGAGGATCAACTCGCCGCCCTCGAAAGCGATTCTAAAAAAGTCGGAACTCAGGGCCAGGAAATCGACTTCGCGTTGCTGGTCGATGGCCTCGCTGCCGAACGCGAGCAAGGCATCACCATCGACGTCGCCTACCGTTTCTTCTCCACTGACAAGCGCAAGTTCATCGTCGCCGACACGCCCGGCCACGAGCAGTACACGCGCAACATGGTCACCGGCGCCTCTACCGCCGATCTCGCGGTCATTCTGATCGATGCGCGCAAAGGCGTGCTGGTTCAAACCCGCCGCCACTCGTTCCTGGTATCGCTGATCGGCATCAAGCACATCGTCCTGGCCGTCAATAAGATGGATCTGGTTGGCTATTCTCAGGACGTCTTCGACAAGATCGTCGCCGACTATCGCGCCTTCGCCAAACAAATTGGCTTCGAAAATGTGTTGGCGATTCCGATCTCGGGCCTTAAGGGCGACAACATCACCACCGAAACCGATGCGATGCCCTGGTACACGGGCCCCACGCTTATGCAGCATCTGGAAACGGTGAAGGTCGACGATGTTGCCGATCAAGCGCCCTTCCGCATGTGGGTGCAGTGGGTCAACCGACCCGATCTCGATTTCCGGGGATTTTCGGGCACTATTGGCAGCGGTTCCATCAGACCTGGCGACAAAGTCCGCGTTCTGCCGTCGGGCAAGGAAAGCCACGTCGTGCGCATTGTGACGCAAGACGGTGACTTGGCCGAAGCCATCGCCGGTCAATCGATCACCATCACGTTGCAAAATGAAATCGACATCAGCCGCGGAGATGTACTTTCGACGCCTGTATCGTTGCCCGCAGTGGCCGATCAGTTGAACGCCACTTTGGTGTGGATGAACGAAGAGCATTTGCTGCCCGGCCGTCCTTACTTAATGAAGATCGGCGCAAAAACCGTGTCGGCGACGATCACCGAGATCAAACACAAGGTCAACGTCAACACGCTGGAGAAATTGGCGGCGACGACGTTGGAACTGAACGAGATCGGCTCGGTAAATCTCGCGCTCGACCATCCCATTCCGTTCGATCCTTATGAAGAGAACCGCGACGGCGGCGGCTTCATCTTTATTGACCGCCTCACGAATACCACGGTTGGTGCCGGCATGATCCACACGGCGTTGCGCCGCGCGGAAAACATTCACTGGCAAGCCGTCGACGTGAACAAAACGGCGCGCGCGGCCCTAAAGCGTCAGAAAGCATGCGTGCTCTGGTTTACCGGTTTATCAGGCGCCGGCAAGTCGACCATCGCCAATCTCGTCGAAAAGCAGCTCTATGCGCTCGGCCGCCACACCTACCTCCTCGACGGCGACAACGTCCGCCACGGCCTTAACCGCGATCTGGGATTTGCTGATACAGATCGGGTCGAAAACATCCGTCGCGTGGGCGAAGTCTCGAAACTCATGGTCGACGCCGGCTTGATCGTACTGGTGTCATTTATCTCCCCGTTCCGTGCGGAACGGCGCATGGCACGGGAATTGATGGCAGACGGCGAATTCCTCGAAATCTTTGTCGACACTCCGGTCGGAGAAGCCGAGAAGCGCGATCGTAAAGGTCTCTACAAAAAAGCGCGGGCGGGCGAAATCGAAAACTTCACCGGCATCACGTCGCCGTACGAACGCCCCGAAAATCCCGAGATCACCATCGAAACAACGAAGCAGTCTGCTGAAATCGCAGCGGCGATTATTTTGCGTGCGCTTGAAGAACGCGGAATGTTGATGGGATACCGCGTCGCGGAGGACACGACACCTACCGCGTAACTTTGTATAATTTTTTTACAAACGGCGGTTTGGAATCATTGCGGCGAATTCCGAATTAGTTGCGCTAAGTATCGAATAAATTTGATTTTACGTCTTCCTACGCGCAACTGGTGTGCCTGGCACAACTCGCGTGTACGATTTTTCTCGCATTAGTATTGATTCCACAAGTCACTCTGCGCATAATCTCTTTCACCGCGCGCGTTGCGTTATCGCGGAGATCGAAACCTTCAACGATTGGATGCGCACCAATGCATGTCGATACAGTCAGCGGACTCGTAAAGATGACTGCGATCGTGGTCTCCGCAATCGGAGTTGCTGTCGCAAGCTTCTTTGACTCCGCTGCGACAAGCATTGGCATTGCCGCAGCGGGAGTCATTGTCGGACTCGGCGTATCAACAGTCATGGGCGCCGTGTTCGCTTCATTCCGCCCCGCTCAGCCTGGGGTGGCTTCGGCAAGCACTGAAACTTTCGCGGTGGCGGTAGACCCGTCAGACGCGCCTCACATCTGAGGATTAGCGGCCTCATCCGACGTTTCCGTCGATTTATCCATTTCGGGTTTTTGCATAACGCTATCGGCCGCGCCTAAAGACTTCGTCAATTCATAGATTCTGCGACGCACGGGCTCTTCAGTGATTCGGTAGTAAGCCCGCACGAGATCGAGCGTTTCGCGCCGGCTCATCGGATCGCCGATATCGTTGACGGGCGACTCCGCCTTCTTCGCCGCATTAGCGGCATCGGAGTTCATTTCCTCGAAGAAGAACGAGACTGGGCAATCCAACACGCCGCTTAAATCCCACAAGCGACTCGCACCGATGCGGTTTGCGCCGCGTTCGTACTTTTGCACTTGCTGAAATGTGAGACCGAGCGCGTCACCGACTTTTTGCTGACTCAATCCCAGCAGTGTACGGCGAAGGCGAAGGCGGCCTCCCACATGGACGTCGATGGGATTCGGTTTCCCGTTGATTCGGCCGCGAACGGAACGTTCGCCTTTGTCTTCATCGATATCTTCGTTGTCGTGTGTGTAGTTCATTGCAGCACCTCTGGTAAAAAAAACTGAACTCGGCACGTATCTCGCGGCCACTTCCCCAGAAGAGCGACTGATCTCGAGCACCGTGTAAGATCTCGAACGCCAGTTCAACGCGAGGTGAGAATTTTTGTTCCTAACCCTTCAGAATCGTTAGGAAATGTGCACACGCACATGATCAGGAATTTTACAGCACCATTTGCACGTCAATGCTAATCACGAGGCTTTCCGCCAATATTCACAAGTGGCACGCGGTTTGCTCTGTGTCCTCGATCTATGTCGATGATTCAGGACTGTCAAAAATGGTTTACACACGGCCGAAGCTGCCAGCCCAACGACGGCTTCCGAAAAACACCATCTATCGGCACTCCACAACGAGCGACGCAAAAAATCTCCCTGTACAGTCCCCCATCGCTCCATCACGAGCGCGGCGCGCACAGAAGGAGAACAAGAGTTCAACATCGCGTCTCGCCTTCACCGACGAGCCTATCGATGCCTGCGCCTATATTTTTGCTATTTGCAAAAGGTGCCAGACGGAATTTCTCAACTGGCGGCGGATCGGTTGCTTGTTCGATGTCGATAGTGGACTAATTCCTGCCGATATCCTGTCGTGTTTGGGTGAATTGCTCGAATCGCTTCTTTCTGACATCGCACATAGCCAGATAGCCCGTACGCCGGGAGCGACGGTCAACGTGACAATGCGACATAAAGGCGGCGACTGGATTCTGGCCGTTAGCGAAAACGTGAACGGCTTTGCTAAACCCGGCACGTCCAATCGGCGCCTCGCAATAATCCGTGCGCTCGCGCAACGGATTAACGCCGATTCCAGCGTGCAAACGAAGTCGCATGGCTCGCTGACGGCAGTGATGTTCACGGTTCCGGTCATCGATCACGCGGGAGTAGAGATCACGCAGCGGATTACACCGCTGCATTAATTATCTCTGCGCTCATCGAACATTCTTTTTGTGATCTCGTTATGATGTCAGTCCCGCAGCGGTTCCGTCCCCCCCCCCACCGGCCGCCCGGGATTCTTCAGCCTAAAGAGGACCTTCCGCCCCCCTTCGGAAGGTTCTCTTGGCTTTTTAAGGGGTGCGGTGGCGCAGGGCGTACCAACCCGTACCGAGCAGCTCGTAGAACCCATAAAAACTATCCGCGAACGCACTGAGGCTTGGCGAGAAGTCGCTTGCCGTCATGTGGAGTGGCGGCAGGAAAGCCGTCGGCGCGGGCACGACAATAAGCCCTGCCGCCGTAAAGACCGCGACGCTGCGCGGCATATGGGCAGCGTGGGTCACAAGTAGTACGCGCGTGATGCCGGCGGGCTTGAGGATCGCCGCACTGCGCGCTGCATTTTCGTAAGTGTCCGCTGAGTTATCTTCGGTCCACATTACCGGTACACCGAAATCGTTTTCCAGCGCATGCTTCATCATCGCCGCCAACGAAATGTGCGCCCGATCCAGCTGTCCGCCGGACGTCAGCACCGGCAGGTTCGTCAGTCGCTGTAAATGCGCGGCGTATCTCAGACGTTGAAGCGTGACGTGATCGACGACGTCTTCGCCGTACTCGGGCGCATTGGCCATGAAACCGCCGGATAAGACCACAATGGCTTGTGCTTCGGACTTACGCGCCGCTTCGTCCGACAGAGCGGGAATCGTCTGAACCGCGCCATTGAGCCGGTTCGCCACATACGGCGTGCAGAGGCCATAGAACAGCACGGTTCCCAGGAACATGACCGCCCACCCCGCCCTCCGGCGGCCCGCCGCCGCCAGCCCAAGCCCGATAGCGAGCACACAGACGAGGCTCGTCGGGGGCAGGACCAGGTTCTTCAGCGTGTCGTACATCGTCGCTCCACAATGGGAACGACGAGCTTGGCAGAGCTAGGGCGCAATGTCAGCAGATTGGAGATCACCGACCGTAGGCTTGCGCGCGGCAAGCTCGGCCATGGCTGCCGTGATGCGCCGGGCGTTGCCGTCCCACGTGAAGTCACGCGCATGAATTGACGCGGCGGCCGCCGCACCGAGGCGCGCGCGCAGACCCGCGTCCTCGATCATCCGGCGCAAGACCGCACAGAACGACGCGCGATCGTCGGGCGCGAACAACAGCGCGTCGACGTTATCGGTGAATATTTCGCGGATGTTCATTTGCGCCGGCGCGATAATGGCGCGCGCGAGGCCCATGTATTCGAACGCCTTCAAGGGCGATGCATATTCCGTCGCTTTGGGTTGCACGGCAATATCGAACGCCGCCACGTGCGCCGGCATATACGCGCGTTCCACAACACCGGTCACGACCACCGACAGTCCTTTTTCTCTAGCCGCCTGTTCAAGACCTGCGTGACCTGACCGATTTTCTGTACCAGTCGAGATGTTAGTCTACTGCATGACTTTGCTTTGTTCGAGTGGTGTTGGAATCGGGCTATAGGCCACCGGCGCCGGTGGCCTATAGCCGAGCGCTGAATGGGGCCGCTTGGTGTTGTAGTG
>CANJMF010000022.1 GCA_947475895.1 Fidelibacterota bacterium | reverse complement strand
GCGCGAAGTTGAACGTCAACGGCTGGTTCAATGTCGATGCCCGCTACTATGACACCGACATCCCGAAAGCCAGCTGCAAGCTCGCCGGCCGCACCCTGTGCGGTTCCAAAGGCGTGCTCACACTGTCGCGCAGCTTCTAATAAAAACGACGGAGCCGTTTAAGGCTCTGGACTAAGATCTCCGCCGGCTGCCCCAGGGTAGCCGGCGGTTTTTTTTATGTTTACCCCTCACGGCGGGTCCCAAGGGCCCAAAGTGCGCTTTTCGCGCGAAAATGCTGCACCTGCACTCGTATTTTCCTGTGGAAAACTATGGGTTTGTACGAGTTCCGGGCAGTTACCAAAAAGCTCCTCTTGCGCTTTTGCCGGTTGTAATGCGAAACACAGGCACGGGCGGCAGGCCCGATGTGTTTACTGCGCCTAATAACTAGTGGGATACGGAACTCGACGTGAACAAGGTGGAGGCTAATCTGCGTCCGGCGACTGGCAATGCCAAGCTGAACGCCCTGGTCAACGATATCGCAACGTTGTGCCAACCTGATCGCATTCACTGGTGCGACGGCTCCGACGAAGAATACGCCGCGCTGTGCGAGCTGATGGTCAAGGGCGGGACGTTTGTCCGCCTCAACGAGAAGAAGCGTCCGGGCTCGTTCCTGGCGCGCTCGCATCCCGGCGATGTGGCGCGCGTCGAGCACCGCACGTTCATTTGCACCGACAACAAAGACGACGCCGGTCCGAACAACAACTGGGCCGATCCAAGTCAAATGCGCGACACGCTGCAAGGCCTGTTCAAAGGCTGTATGCGGGGCCGCACGATGTATGTGATCCCCTTCAGCATGGGCCCGCTGGGCTCGAAGATCGCCCAACTCGGCGTTCAGGTCACTGACTCGGCTTATGCCGCCGCCAACATGCGCATCATGACGCGCATGGGCAAAAAGGCCCTCGAGGTTTTGGGTGACGACGGCGATTTCGTTCCGTGCATTCACTCCGTCGGCGCACCTTTGGCGCCCGGCGAGAAAGACGTGCCGTGGCCGTGCAATCCCGATCAGAAATACATCGTGCACTTCCCGAAGGAGCGCGAGATTTGGTCCTACGGCTCGGGCTACGGCGGCAACGCGCTTCTCGGTAAGAAGTGCTTCGCCTTGCGCATCGCCTCGACCATGGCGCGCGACGAAGGCTGGCTCGCCGAGCATATGCTCATCGTCGGTCTGGAATCGCCGAAGGGCGAGAAGACCTATGTCGCTGCCGCGTTCCCGAGTGCGTGCGGCAAGACCAACCTGGCCATGATCATCCCGCCGCAAGGCTTCGAAGGTTGGAAGACCTCGACCGTAGGCGATGACATTGCGTGGATTAAACCGGGTGCCGATGGCCGCCTGTATGCCATCAATCCCGAAGCCGGATATTTCGGCGTGGCGCCGGGAACGTCGAACAAGACCAATCCCAACGCCATGAAGTTGGTGGAACGCGATGCGATCTTCACCAACTGCGCCCTGACGGACGACGGCGATGTGTGGTGGGAAGGCATGACCGATACGCCGCCCGCGCACCTCATCGATTGGACCGGCGCCGACTGGACGCCGGGCTGCGGCCGTCCGGCCGCGCACCCCAACGCACGCTTCACGTCGCCTTCGACCTTATGCCCGATCCTGGATCCGGCCTGGAACGATCCGAAGGGCGTGCCGATCAGCGCCTTCATCTTCGGTGGACGTTTGAGCCACACCTTCCCCCTCGTCTTCCAATCGCTCGATTGGGATCACGGCGTCTATCTGGCCGCGACGATGGGTTCGGAAGCGACGGCGGCGGCCGACAATCAGGCCGCGATCCGTCGCGACCCCATGGCGATGCTGCCCTTCTGCGGCTACAACATGGCCGATTACTTCAAGCACTGGCTGGGCTTGAAGAACAAAATCAAAAACCCGCCGCTGATTTTCCGAGTGAACTGGTTCCGCCGCAATCCGGAAGGCAAGTTCATGTGGCCCGGCTACAGCGAGAACATGCGCGTGCTCACCTGGATCGTCGAGCGTACGCACGGACGCGGCGAAGCGGTTGAGAGCCCCTTCGGCCACGTACCGCGCTTCCTCGATCTGAAGTGGGATGGACTTTCCTTCGATAAACACAAATACGCGCAGCTCATGGAAATCGATCGCGGCGACGCGCTCGAAGAACTGGAAGATCAAAAAGATTTCTTCGCGCAGTTCGGAAAACGGACTCCGGAGACTTTGATCGAGCAGCAATTGCGGGTGCGCAAGCGCGTCGAAGCTTCACAAGAAGTTTGGAAGCCCGAGACCTAAATCTTCCAAAACGCAGACCTAAAAAAACCCCGGATGCGAAAGCGCCTGGGGTTTTTATTTATTTGAAGAGCGCCTAGCGATGTCGGTGGCCCGTCCCGAACGCAAGACCGGCAAGTATGGCGGAAACCACAGTCGCGGTTTTGTGATTGCCGAAGGTCTTTTGAAGCATCAGCACCAAGTCCTCACTAAAGGGCAAACCGGACGACGTACTCGGGTGTGGGATACGCGGCGCCGCGTTTGAGCGAAGAACTAATTTAGCGGTGACGAGCAGAGCGACCGCGATGAACAAGAAAAGCAAAGCCGACCACAGCGAAGCCGCCACCGGGCCAGAACTTTCGGCGATAGCAAGCCACATTGCAGCGACCGCTAAGCCGGTCGCTGCCAATACGGCGAAGAAAGCGAAGACGGCGCAGGCCGCGGCCGCGGCCATCTTAGGTCCGAAACGCTCGACAACGCGCATCTCGGACCAGGCGATGACCGCCAATCGTATGAGCTTTTCCATGACGGCGAATGCCGGCGCGCGTTAGCGCGACGACATCAGTTTGCTCATGACGTAGCCCACCGAGAATGCAATCAGGAGACTGGTGACCGGTTGATTTTCAATGCGCTTGCCAAACGTCTTGGCCGTCTTCTGGCCGCGCTTCGCGAAATCTTTGTAAAGGCCGTGCACTTCATCGCCGATCTCGTCGGCAACGCACTGGGCTTGTTCTACGGCTGAATCCAGCGCCGTGTCTTTAAACCGGTCCAATGCCTTGGCGAGATCACGCTTCAAGGCGTTGATATCTGCGGCAATGGTGTCGAGATCGTGCTTTTTAAAATCCATGGAAAACTTCCTTTTTCGCATCAAGGGGATGAACGCGCTGCGGCGGCGTAAAAGTGGCATTTTTGAAAATCCGTCACTACCCATCCGAACAACGTGTTTCACGCGGAGATTGTTCCCCATGCCCTACGGCGCTTTTCCGTGCCTGCTCAACCATGCGGGTTTTGAACGGAACAATTGCGCGTAAAGGTCCGTTTTCGGTCTGAGACAACATTTCAAGGAGAGTTGCTATGTTAGGTACAATCCTACTGATTGCTTTGATCCTCATCCTGCTCGGCGCGCTGCCCACGTGGCCGCATAGCCGCGGCTGGGGTTACTATCCGAGCGGCACGGCGTCGGTGCTGTTGATCATCGTGATCGTACTGTTATTGACTGGCCGTATCTAAAGCGAAGCCGTTCTCAGCGAAAAAAGGCCTGTCGAAAGACGGGCCTTTTTTTATGCGTGCGCTTCGGAAAACAAAAACCGTCTCCCCCTTTTCACCAGTTGAACTGGACGAAGGCGAGAGGCGGTTTTTGCGACGCGTTTAAACGCGTCGCTTATTGCAGCGATTTAGATCGGCGGAGCACGGCCGCGCAGCAAGTGCACGACCAGCGACACGAGAAATCCGAGCAGGAAGATGAAAAACAAAATCTGCGCGATTCCGACCGACGCAGATGCGATGCCACCGAAGCCGAAAAGGCCGGCCAGCAACGCTACGAGCAGAAACATAAGAGCCCAACCGAGCATGGAACCTTCCTCCGTAAACTCGGCGCGCAACGGCAAGATGCCGCCCGCCTTCCTTACGGGTTACAACTCAAGAGGAACGTCGATGTTCCGCAAATTACATTTCAGCCAGAAAAAACAAAGCCTTACGTGCACAATGCCTATTAAGGCGTGGCTCCTACGCCCCGTCGTCTTCGGCCAGCAGCAGGGCCTGTGCGATGGTCGCTTTGACGCTTTCCGCAGCAAAGGGCTTCGTGACGAGGAACGTGGGTTCCGGACGCTCACCCGTCAGGAGACGCTCAGGGTACGCCGTAATGAAAATAACCGGGCTCTTAATACGCTCCAGAATCTCGCCTACGGCGTCGATGCCGGAACTGTTATCGGCCAACTGAATGTCGGCGAGAATGAGGCCCGGCTGGGCCTTCTTCGCTTCCGCAACGGCTTCCTTGCGGGTGGTAACCACGGCTTGCACGCTGTGGCCCATCTCTTCCACAATATTCGAAAGATCCATGGAGATGATGGGCTCGTCTTCGATGATCAATACCGAAGTGGGGGTCTGCGCCACCAAATCGTACAGAGCGCCTTCGACCATCTCTCCGATATCTTCCGTGGTGGTGTCGAGAATTTGCGCGGCTTCCGCCGGCGAGAAATCTTCCATTGCCGTTAGCAGTAACGCTTGGCGCCGCGCCGCGCCCACTGCGTCCAGGCGATTGCGGAACCGGCTTTGCAGGGTGCCGTCGGGCAAAATCTCGCCCGCGCCGCGCGCCGGGTGCGTGCCCGACCAAATGGTGTGGAAAACACGATACAGCGCCACGCGCGGCTGAACGTCGCGATGATAGCGCTCGGGTGACTCGATGATGGCTTCAAGCGTGGCACGTACATAGGCATCGCCGCTGGCCTGGGACCCCGCCAATGCGCGCGCGTAGCGGCGCAAAAATGGAAGGTGCGGTGCGATCTCGTGTGAGAGCGACATGGAGCGATCGGTATTTTTCAAATGAGGTCCCCTTGTAACGAAAGAAAGATCCACGTTCGCGAAGCTAACAGGGAAATCAGACGAAGCTACTGAAAAAGCGCAGTGTTATCCCCTCAAACAACGTCTCCTCCCGCAAAGCGAAGGGAATTCGCTCCACGGGAGGGACATGTTCCGCAACGGGGGTAGTTGCGGATGCTGCGAAGTGTGTGGCTGGGGGCTATGGGGTGACACACAACGCAGATTCTTTGCGCATTATCGCTTGCTAGCGTTGCTGATCTCGATCCTGTTGCTGTTGGCGATTGCGGTTTTGATCGGTTAGCTGATCACCCTGCTGCTGATTGCTTTGGCGCGGGTGGGTCTGCATTTGCTGCGGCTGATTCGCGTTGCGCGAACCTTGCTGATTCTGTTGGCCTTGGCTTTGTTGGCGCCGCTCATCTTGCTGCGGCCGGCTCTGCTGTTGTTGCTGGTGCTGCGGCTGAACGTCCTGGCGATTCTTATCGGTCATATTCGGAATCTCCCCTGGTCGGTATGAAGCCATTGCTGGGTCAATGATCGGGGGTATATGACGCGATCCCCCTCCATCCACGCCACCCAGTCATAACGAGACGCGTTGCGTTAAGTTCCCGCCCGGGCGAGAAATCTTTCGCTATGACCAAGTGGATAGATTTAAAGGGTTTTTAGCCGCCGAGCTTGGAGTGAGTGCCCTTCTTATCGGCGTCCGGAAGCTTGTTCTCGTCGCCCAGGGTAATGAGCAACTGAGTGACAGATCCCAAGTGGCTGTTTTCACCGCCACCCATGCTTTCCTCATCGGCCACAGCCATAAGACGGGCGTCCGTTTCCCACTGACGCAGGATGGCGATTTTGTCCTCCAGAGAGAGGCCAGGGTAGGTGGCGACCTCCGACGGCGTTTTAAAAAACTTGCTGGGATTAACTTTCGCAGCTTTAACGTCGATGGCACTTGCCATGAATATTCTCCTTAAAAACTTTCTGCCCCAGGCAAACGGGTGCATCAGGAACAAAGTTCCAATTAGCGCGTTATGGTTGCGAGGGATGGAGTTCGTTCACGCGGTCCCGGCGCTCAGAAGCCGCCGGATGGCCGTGCTCTTTTATTGTCGGTTTGTCTGCCAATTTCCGGCGGTTTACGGCGTCGGAAAATTGGGACTATGATTGCTTCTGCAAGGGGATGAGCCGCGAATGGCGACGAACGAATTCCACGACATGCTGTTGCAACACCTGCCCCGCCTACAGGCGTATGCGATCATGCTCACGCGCGATCGGGCCTTGGCCGACGATCTGCTGCAAGAAACATCAGTCCGCGCCCTGCGCGCGCAGAGCCAATTCACCATGGGCACGAACTTCACGGCCTGGATTTATAAAATCCTGCGCAATGAATACATCAGCTCTCTACGCCGTAAAAAACGCCAGCCGATGCCCATCGAAGACATGCCCGCGGAGTTTCTGGCGCGCAAAGGCGAGCAAGAGAACGACGTGCTATCGCGCGAAGTCATTCAGGCCATGAACAAACTCCAACAAGGTCAGCGCGAAGTGCTGATCCTGATCTGCGCCAGCGGCCTCAGCTACGAAGAAGCTGCCGAAACGTTGGGGTGTTCGGTCGGCACGATCAAAAGCCGGCTGTGGCGCGCGCGTGCGCGCATGGCCGCGTTCATTATGGGCGAAGATAAGAAGAGCGGCGGCGGGGACGACGGCGGTCCCATGCTGGAACCAGCGCGGGAAGCCGCGTCCGGTAATTATTGACCCTTCCAGCCAGCAAGCCGAAGCAGATCATCATGACCGACAAAAATTCTTCAAAGCGCTCGCCTGCGGACAGCAAAGACTTGCCGCACCGCGAATCCAAGGCGCGCATCAATCCGGCGTTTGACGATTGGCTGGAGAAAAAACTTCACAACATCTTCGACACGGTCGCGATGGAGCCGGTGCCGAAGGATTTGCTCAAGCTTCTCGAAAAACTCGATGAAGCGGACGAAAAGAAAAACGAGAAAGCCTAGCGCCGTTTTCGATGACGCGCTTTCGACGCGTCCTAGCCCTTCCCTTCGTGAACCAGACGAATTTCCTGAGGATCGCGTGCGTCGGCCAGCGAAAGTGTTCCGCGCTTGCGGCGCGCCGGCTGCCCCATGCGTTGGCGATGGAACCAGAATGAAATCATGACGCGCCCCACAGCGAACACTGGGATCGCCATGAAGACGCCAAGCACGCCCAGGAGCTTGCCGCCAACGAGCACAGCGAAGATGACCAGCGCCGGCGCTAGGCGTACGCGATTACCAATGATGCGCGGCGAGAGAAAGCACGACTCCGCGAACTCGGCGACCAAAAGCGTAATGACGATCCCGGTTACCAGACCGCCGTCCCAGCCGCCCTGCCCGACCGATGCACCGATGGCCATGGCGAACGCGATGGCCGTGCCGACGTACGGGAGGAATTTGAGCGCGCCCGAAATCATGCCAATGGCAATGGCATATTTCAGACCGATGAATAAATAGCCGGCCGTGAAGATGAGTCCGACACAAAGACAAACCCACGCTTGCCCGCGTAAGAATCCGGAGAGCACGGCGTCGACCTGGCGCGCGAGCCGCTTGACGACGGGGCGATTGCGCGCCGGCACTTCCGCCAGCAAGCGCGCCATCATGCTAGGCCAGTCTTTCAAAAGGTAGAACGTGACGACCGGTGTTAGTGCCGTAAGACCGATGGTTGCCAGCAATGTCGCTGCCGGCCCGGCAATGGCGGTAGGCGGCGGATCGGCAGCAGGGGCAACGAGACCGCCGAGGCCCATTTGACTGAGCGCCGGGAAATACGGGGCCAGTTCATGACGCATGCGAGTCATTGCGTGTCCGAATACGACCTGGAGAACACGGGCCATTTCCTGGAGCTGTGCGTAGGCCAGAGGCCCGATAAAAACGAGAATGGCCGCAATAATCATCACCATCGTTCCGGTGATAATCAATGCGGCGAACGTACGCGATAGCCCTCGCCGCACAAGCCACTCGGCCATGGGATCAAACAAATACGCGAGAAAGAAACCCACAACGAACAGTGCGAAAACGTCGCCGGCCATCCACACGAGACCCGCGACAAGAATACTTCCCAGCAACAAAAGCGAGAACGTGAAGCTATTAAACGATCGCATCTTCTAGCAGCCCCTCAAGAAAACGGGAGCGGGTGAGAATAGCCACCGCTCCCGCTGTCAATATCGAACGTCGTATTTTAAACGACGAAGACCCATGCCGCGGCCAATGCGACCACAGCGGCACCCAACGAAAATATCAGCATATAGCGAACGCCGTGTCCGGTTTCGCCCTGACGGACTTCGTTTGTACTCAGCGCTTCAGGATCTTTCGCCGGCATAGGGGCGGTTTTATCCATCATGCGGCCTCTCCTCTTCAAATGAGCGCGCTAAAAGTTGAGCGCGTTTCTTGTCGAAGTTGAAACGTCAGGGCGGTGAAGAAAGTTACGCATGCGGCGACGCACGCGCAGCGTGCCACTTGGCGGCCTAGCCGCCTGATTTAATGCACGAATTTTCATTGAATTTTGGAACCACGCGGGGTTTCACTACGTTCTAAAGGGTAACGAACACCCTATTGGAGTTTTATTTTTACCCCATGAAGTACGCCTCCATTTTTGCCGGCGCGCTCTTAGTCCTTGCCGCCGGTCCCGCGCTCGCTGCGAAAGCTTTTACGACCGACGCAGTTCATATGTTCGCCGGCCCCGGGGACAACTTTCCTCAAGTCATGCGTCTAAGCTCAGGCAGAGCCATCACCATCCACGGATGCGTCGCCAACTATAATTGGTGCGATGTGGAGTGGCGCGGAAATCGCGGCTGGGTCATGGGCGGCGCCTTAACGTTGGCCTATCAAGATGCCTCCACTTCCGTGAGCGATCTCGGCCGTAGCTTAAACATTCCGAACGTAAGTTTTGACGTGCGCAGCTATTGGGAAAAAAATTACCAAACGCGTCCGTGGTACGCGGATCGTGACGATTGGTATCGCGCTTCCGGCGGGGCCGAACGGGACGCCTTACCCAACACGAGTTCTCGTCAGTAAACGATATCTTCAGCGGCGTTTTTAGGGCGGCATTCATGCCGCCCTTTGCTTTTGGGCTATCTATTCACAGTCCCGTCGGTGAAAAAAAGGCCCTTCCGTAGAAACGGAAGGGCCATTTATTTAGTCACAGGGATCCCAGCGTAGCGCGGGGGGGGGGGGAAGCGCTTGGGGGAACGCGCCAGGATCAATAATAAAACGCCCGCTTAGGACAGAAGTTCCCGCTTTGAGAGATAATTTTTCGCGGTTGAAACGTTTGCGCGAGAGCTCGCGTTGCCGCCGCTATCCCATTGGCATTGCTCACATTGGCGCACACGCATCTGCGTTCAATTACCCTGTTTAAGGGAATTGTCTCGCCCTAGGATCGTGCTACCGTGCTCTCTAACGCGCTCTGCGTTTATCATCCTGCAAAGGATGATCGAAGGGGAGAGGTAATTACACGGGAGGGTAATTACGCATTTCACCACACAAATGGGACCGGTTTCGCGCGGCCGCGCCTTGGTCTGCGCCCGAATAACTTCTGCACAGTGAGGGAGGAAACATAAATGAAAAAGCCCACCCAAATACCGGCGGCATTAGGACGGAGAAACTTCCTAGGAAGTGTGGCCGTTGGCTCCGCCGCGCTCGGCTTAGCACCGAGCATGGCCGCAGCTAATACCGAACCAGTTACGATCAGTGAGATGCATCACCACGTCGTCGCGCACGATGACGTGACGAAGAGCGGCATTCGTCCCGGCTGGACCAATTGGTCGGCCGAGCGGGTTGCCGCACGCAACGTTCGTGCTTTGCTATCCTATTCGGCTCCCGGTGCGGGACTTGAAAGCGGCCGCGTCCTCGCCCGTCTTTGCAATGAACACGCGGTGGATATCGCACGGACACATGCGGGGCAGTTTTTCGTGTTGGCGAGCCTGCCGAACTTGAACGATACAACGGGCGCGCTGCAGGAAATTTCGCGCGTTTATGCGCAGGGCCAAATCTACGGCGTTACGCTCATGAGCAGCTACGGCGATCGTTTATTGAACGACACGGCGTTCGCGCCGGTGTTGGATGAGCTCAACCGCCGCGGCGCGTTGGTTTATGTCCAAGCATCGGTACACACCGATGCAGCCCCTGTTGGCGGCTTTGCAGCGCAGCGGCTCGATACCGCCGGTGTTGTGGCGAAACTGAAAATGCGTTGGAGCAACATTCGCTTCTCGAACGCGTCGGCCAGCGTCGCCGGCTCCGGCATTCCGGTTCACACATATTGGTGGAACACGCTGCCCCAGCAAACGACGGCTTCGGCCATCACCCTGCCCCTCACATCAAACGTCGTCGCCTAAAGGCGATTTGACCGCGAAAGGAATATTCTCATGCGCTTTATCACCTTTGACAAAAACGGCGTCGATCAAGTTGGCGTGCGCGTTGGATCGGACCTGGTGGATCTCAGCCTTGCAGATCCAAAACTGCCGCGTACGCTTTTGGCCCTCATTCAGAACGACCTTCTGAAGCAAGCCGGCGAAGCGGCGATGAAAGCCCCGGCCAGCGCGCATCGCTCGCTCGAAGGCTTGAAATATCTACCCGTGATTCCCCGCCCGCCGAAGTTCTTCGGCCTGGGCACTAACTACGCCTCGCACGTGACGGAACGCCCCGAGACGCCGGGCTTCTTCATCTCGAGCCACTATCGTTTGACGGGCCATAACCAGCCGCTGCACATTCCGAAAAAATCAAAGACCCTCGATCACGAAGTCGAACTGGCGTTCGTGTTCAAGAAACCGGCATGGCATGTGCCCGCGAAAAACGCACTGGATTACGTTGCCGGCTACACCGTGTTCAATGACGGTTCCGTCCGCGGCTATGGCACGGCAATCACGCTCGCCATTCACAAAAGCAGCGACAATACCGGTCCACTCGGACCTGAGTTCGTGACACCGGACGAACTTCCGCCGGGCTGCGATGGCCTCACCATCCAGCTGCGCCGCAACGGCAAGGTCGTCCAGAAAGACAACACGAAGAACATGTTCTGGAAGATTCACGAAGCCATCGAAATGGCGAGCAGCTACATGTCGTTTGAAACGGGCGACGTCATGACGACCGGCACCTGCGGCGGCACGGTTGCCGATACCAACCGCGGAAAAGACATGCGCGATGAAAGCCTGCCCTTCTTGAAGCCGGGCGAAGTCATCGAGAGCGAAGTCGAAGGCGTCGGAATCTTGCGCAATCCGATCGAGATGGAACCGGATAGCAAGACCGTTAAAATCTAAACCAAGATTTTTGATTTTAAAAAAAGCCCGTCAACTCACGGAGTTGGCGGGCTTTGCTTTTGTGCGGTTTCGAACGCGCGCACGAGGTGATCTTCAAGATTCGCCAGACCAAATGGCTTGGGCATGACATCGCACGGGCTGAGCGTCGCGGGCAGCGATTCCGCTTCGGCCCCGGTCGTCAGAATGACCTTAATGCCGCGCTCGAGAAACCGCAGCGCCGCAGGCTCGCTGCGTTCGTCCTTGAGACGGTAATCCATCAGCACGGCGTCAGCATCGACACCGTTCGCCAAATGCAGCGCGTCGGTGAGCGTGCGCGCCGAACCCGCCTGCACGCAGCCCAACTCGTCGAGCATGATGCCGAGCACCAGACTCAAGGGCGCCTCGTCCTCGATGACGGCGATACGTTTTCCAGTGAGAACGGGATTGGTCATGAGACCTGAACGTATAGAGCCACATTAAGTTCCCGCAGGGCGAGCAGCAGCGCGAAAGTCAAAAAAAAGCCCGGGCGGTGGGCCCGGGCTTTTTCTATGCAACGTGCATCAAAAGAAGTTACGCGACTTTCTCAGCCGGCGTGTCCTGAGCGGCACCGTTCATCAGTGAGAGCGAACGCGCCAGATCGTAGATGCGGCGGCGAACCTCATAATCGGTGATGTTGTAGTAAGCGCGGACCAGCTCCAGCGTCTCACGCTGCAGGAGCGGATCGTCTTCGCGGGGTGAAGCAACCGGGCCATTGGCATTGCGCGGGCTGCCGCTTTGTGTTGCTTCGTCCATCTCTTCAAAGAAATACGAGACGGGGCAATTCAAAATGCGGCTCATGTCCCACAACCGGGATGCGCCGATGCGGTTTGCACCGCGTTCGTACTTCTGTACTTGTTGGAACGTCAGGCCCATGGCCTCACCCACCTTCTCCTGGCTCAAGCCTAGAAGGGTGCGGCGAACCCGCAGGCGGTTACCGACGTGCGCGTCGACCGGATTTGGCCGGCCATGCGAGTCATCGCTCGGCGACGGGCGCGATAGCGCCGTAAATGCCGGTCGAGCAGTTCCCAGTTCAGTTCCTCGTTCTTGCAGGCCCATGTCCCTCTTCCTTTTCGGTAACGCGATTACACGAACATGGGGATAACGCGCTTCGCGGGAAGAAGTTCTCCACTAAGATGAAAAACATTCAGAGTAATCAGCTGCGGCGAGCGAAAATCCCCTAACACGGGTTCAGGCACCGCGCGGTACCCCGGAAATCGTGGCTTTTCAAGGGCATAGCGCCATTTTTGCGGCGGAACGCGGAACTACCCGCAACTGGGCCGCGTTGGCTGAGGAGTTGGGGCAGTGCAATTTTGGTTCAAAAAAACATGCTCGCCGTCGCCGAACGCTTCCCGATCCACCCCAAGCAAGCCATCCAAAAATTTCTTGTTGATATGCGCCTGACCGCGGAACGGTCTTTCCGGCGCTGGAACCGGGTTCTCATGGAGGCCATCAGCGACTGCCCCCTGTCGCCGCAGGAACGCGCGTCACTTCTTAAGCCTCATCCGATTGACGACTATTTCTATGCCGGCGTGGTGGCCCTTCATGCACAAGCCGTGCGTAAGCTGTTTCCGAGCGACGCGGCCGAAGGGCTTATGCGCGAGTTGGCCGTTCAGATCGACAGCAGTGTCGGGCGGAACGACAGCGTGGTCTCGCATATCGTTTTCATGGCGCTCACGCGTATGAAAAAGGCGCGCCTTGAAGGTAATGAGCGCGACCACGACCAGGTTATCGAAACACTGCTGGAACGCATTGGCGTCGACCGCCGTAAGGCCACACAGCACCTCATGACCCAAATTCTCCTGCGCCAGACGCTTGGTGAGCCCCTCGCCCTCGGTCCTAATTGGTGGCTGAAATTTGCCGAAATTTACGCAGTTATGAGGCCGCCCCGGATCGTGCCGCCCGTACGCCAAGTCACTGTCATCGATCCGACAACGACGGTCCCCGTGCGTCGTCGCCAGGATACGCCGGCGCTGGCCGCCGCCCGAGCTGCATCGGAATCCCTGCCGCCCTTTATTCTGGACGCGCTCACAAGCCACCCAAAACCGGGTCAGCTGCGCCATTAACGGATAACGGCTCCTGCGATTCCGCACCTTTCGCGGGACCAGCAATCAGATATGCTTCTCCGTTCTGGTCAATGAAGTGGAGCAGCTATGAGCATCTGGTTCAAACCCGCGAGCCCGGCGGATTTTCGCGGCAAATACCCCAACACTCTATTGTCGCAGCTTGGCATCGAGATCACGGAAATCGGCGACGACTTCGTGCGCGGAACGATGCCGGTCGATCACCGGACGCATCAGGTGTTTGGATTGCTGCACGGCGGCGCATCGGTCGCCTTCGCGGAAACGCTCGGCGGCATAGGCTCCATGCTCACGCTTGATGGCGATAAGCAGATCACCGTGGGTCAGGAGATCAACGCGAATCACCTGCGGGGAGTGTCCGCGACGGGGGGTAGTGACCGGCACCGCCCGCCCCATCCATATGGGCGGCAGCAGCCAAGTCTGGGGAATCGAAATCCGCGATCCCGAAAACCGTATGGTCTGCATCTCCCGCCTGACCGTCGCCATTCGGCCAAAAAAACCCTGATTTCAGCGCGGATTTTCCGGAGCTATCGGCCTCGTCCGACTCACATATAGGCAAACCCGATGGTTGACCCATAATAATGCGGTTCGACCACGGTACGGGCCTTGACGCCGGTGTCACAGCCTTTATTGATGGCCTTGAGCTGCCGCCTGAGGGGGCGGCCTTTTTACCGTGCCGTGGACGAAGCGCTTCGCGTCAGTTTGCAGCTAAAAGCAAGACGCGGCCTATGCGCGTCGGCGCACGGCAGGGCTGGTTTGGAGCGTTGAATTTAATGAGTTTGCCGTCAGCACAGGGTCTGTATGACCCCCGGCATGAACACGACGCCTGTGGCGTGGCTTTTGTTGCTCACAGCAAGGGCCAGAAGTCCCATGACATCGTGCGCCAGGGCCTGCAGATCCTTGTGAATTTGGAGCATCGGGGCGCCGTGGGTGCCGATCCCCTGGCCGGCGACGGCGCAGGCATTCTGATCCAGATTCCGGACGCTTATTTACGCGAAACCCTGAAGGATAAGGGCATCACCTTGCCCGCCGCCGGCGACTTCGGCCTTGGCATGCTGTTTTTGCCCAAAGCCCCGCTGGCAGCCCGTGACGCCATTCTGCTCGTGGAGCAGATCGTCGTGGAAGAAGGCCAAAAGGTTTTGGGTTGGCGCGACGTTCCCGTGGACGCATCGGGCCTCGGCGAAACCGTAAAAGCCAGCGAGCCTTGGGTGCGCCAAATCTTTGTGGGCCGCGGCGCGGCCACGAAAGCGGGCGACGCCTTCGAGCGCAAGCTGTTCGTCATCCGCAAACGCATCGAGAACTTTGTCGCCGGCCACAAGGCCGCGACACAGAACGACTTCTATATCCCGAGCTTCTCGTCGCGCGTGGTGGTCTACAAGGGCATCATGCTCGCAGCGCAGGTGGGCACTTATTATCTCGACCTGAAAGACGCGCGCTGCGTCTCGGCGTTGGCGCTGGTACATCAACGCTTTTCGACCAACACCTTCCCGTCGTGGCGCCTCGCACATCCGTATCGGATGGTCGCGCACAACGGCGAAATCAACACGGTGCGCGGCAACGTCAACTGGATGGAAGCCCGCAAACACGCCATGAAGTCGCCCTTGTTCGGCGACGATATGGCAAAGCTGTGGCCCATTATCGCAACAGGCCAGTCGGACACCGCGAGCCTCGACAACGCGCTCGAGCTGCTGGTTCAAGGCGGCTACTCGCTGGCTCATGCTGTAATGATGCTCATCCCAGAAGCCTGGGCCGGCAATCCCTTGATGGATGAAAAGCGCCGCGCCTTCTACGAATATCACGCGGCCCTTATGGAGCCGTGGGACGGCCCTGCTGCTTTGGCTTTCACCGACGGCCGACAGATCGGCGCGACCTTGGACCGCAACGGTTTGCGGCCAGCGCGTTATGTGGTCACCGACGACGGTCTTGTGGTCATGGCGTCGGAAGCGGGCGTGCTCAACATTCCCGAACACAAGATCGTCAAAAAATGGCGCCTGCAGCCCGGAAAGATGTTCCTCATCGATCTGGAGCAAGGCCGCATCATCGACGACGCCGAGATCAAGGCGCAGTTGACGGAAGCGAAGCCGTACAAAGCTATTCTCGAAAAGACGCAGATCATTCTGGAAGACCTGCAAACCAAAGCCGCACCGGAAGCGCATCCGTCGAACGAAACTTTACTCGATCGTCAGCAGGCGTTTGGCTACACGCAAGAAGACGTGCGCACGTTCCTGGAGCCCATCGCGAAAAGTGGTGAAGATCCCATCGGCTCCATGGGCGTCGACACTGCGTTGTCGGTGCTCTCGCGCAAGCCCAAACTGCTGTACACGTACTTCAAGCAGTGCTTCGCGCAGGTGACCAATCCGCCCATCGATGCGATCCGCGAAGAACTGGTGACGTCGCTGGTTTCACTCGTGGGCCCGCGTCCTAATCTCCTGGGTCTTGGCGAACATGGCCATGTGCGCCTGGAAGTTCGTCAGCCGATCCTGACCGACGTCGATCTCGATAAGATCCGTCAGCTCAATAAGCTGGTCGGTGACGCGTTCAAAACCTGCACCCTCGATCTCACTTATCCGGTGGAGCGCGGCGTGGAAGGCATGGAGCCCGCGCTCGACAGCTTGTGCGCCGAAGCACACAAGGCCGTGCTCGATGGCTTTAATATTCTCATTTTGTCGGACCGGCGCGTCAGCCGTTCGCGCATCGCTATTCCTGCGTTGCTGGCGACAGCGGCCGTGCACCATCATTTGATCCGCAAGGGCCTGCGCACTGAAACGGGCCTCGTGATCGAGACCGGCGAGGCCCGCGAAGTGCATCACTTCTGCACGCTCGTCGGCTACGGCGCGGAAGCGATCAACCCTTATTTGGCGTTCGAAACCCTCGCGGCCATGCGCGGGAACGAGCTGCCCATCGATATGGCTGAAGACAAGCTGCAAAAGCAGTACATCAAAGCCATGGGCAAAGGCGTGCTGAAGGTCATGTCCAAGATGGGCATCTCGACCTTGCAATCTTATTGCGGCGCTCAGATTTTTGACGGCCTCGGCCTTTCGAGCAAGTTCATCGAAAAATACTTCACCGGCACGACGACGCAGGTGGAAGGCATCGGCCTCGAAGAAGTCGCGCGCGAAACGGTGGAACGCCATCGCCTCGCCTTCGGCAACAATTTCTATCTCAAAGACGCGCTCGATCCGGGCGGCGAGTACGCCTATCGCCAACGCGGCGAAGACCACATGTGGACGCCCGACACCATCGCCAAACTGCAACACGCGGCGCGGTCGAACAGTGTCGAGACCTACAAAGAGTATGCCCGCCTCGTGAACGATCAGTCCGAGCGTTTAATGACGCTGCGCGGATTGTTTGAACTTAAGGCGCAGGCGGCGGCGATCCCACTCGATGACGTGGAACCGGCCAAAGAAATCGTCAAACGCTTTTCCTCCGGCGCCATGTCGTTCGGGTCCATCAGCCGTGAAGCGCACACGACGATGGCGATTGCGATGAATCGCATTGGCGGACGTTCAAACACCGGCGAAGGCGGCGAAGAAGCCGACCGCTTCAAGCCCCTGGCCAACGGCGATTCCATGCGCTCTGCCATCAAGCAGGTGGCGTCGGGCCGTTTCGGCGTAACCGCCGAGTACCTCGTCAACGCCGACGATATCCAAATCAAAATGGCGCAGGGTGCAAAACCCGGCGAAGGCGGCCAGTTGCCCGGCCACAAGGTTGTAGGCCCCATTGCTAAAGTGCGTCACTCCACGCCAGGCGTCGGCTTGATCTCGCCGCCACCGCACCACGACATCTATTCCATCGAAGACTTGGCGCAGCTCATTCATGACCTGAAGAACGTGAACCCCGCGGCGCGCATTTCGGTGAAACTCGTTTCGGAAATCGGCGTCGGCACGGTTGCCGCGGGCGTCTCAAAGGCGCGCGCCGACCATGTGACCATTTCGGGCTTTGAAGGCGGCACCGGGGCTTCGCCCCTCACCTCGCTGACCCATGCGGGATCGCCTTGGGAAATCGGCTTGGCCGAAACTCATCAGACCTTGGTACTGAACGATCTGCGCGGCCGCATTGCCGTGCAAGTGGACGGCGGCTTGCGTACGGGCCGGGACGTGATCATCGGCGCGCTTCTGGGAGCCGATGAGTTCGGTTTCTCGACCGCGCCGCTCATCACGCTCGGCTGCATCATGATGCGCAAGTGTCACTTGAATACCTGCCCGGTGGGTGTCGCGACGCAAGATCCGGTTTTGCGCGCCAAGTTCGCCGGCCAACCCGAGCACGTTGTGAATTTCCTGTTCATGATGGCCGAAGAAGCCCGCGAGATTATGGCAAGCCTGGGTATTCGTAAATTCGAAGACCTGATTGGCCGCGTCGAGCTGATCGACACGCGCCGCGCCATCACACACTTCAAAGCCAAGGGCCTCGACTTCTCGAAGCTGTTGCACAAGCCGCGCGTCGATAAAAAGGTCGCCACGCGCAGCACGACGAAACAAGACCACGGTCTCGATAAGGCCCTGGATCACAGCCTGATCGCCAAAGCAAAGAACGCCATTACCAAGGGCGAGCCGATTCAATTCGAAACGACCATCCGCAACGTGAACCGCACCGTCGGCGCCATGTTGTCGGGCGACGTTGCACGCGCGCACGGCCATAGCGGCCTCGCGGAAGATACGATTTCGGTGAAGTTCAAAGGCATCGCCGGGCAAAGCTTCGGCGCGTTCCTCGCGAAGGGCATATCGTTTGAATTGGTCGGCGCCGGCAACGACTATGTCGGCAAGGGTTTGTCAGGCGGCCGCATCGCGGTTTATCCGCCCGCCGAATGCCCGGCCGAACCATCGCAGAACATTATCGTGGGCAACACGGTGCTGTACGGCGC
Source organism: Fidelibacterota bacterium (assembly GCA_947475895.1). Classification (GTDB taxonomy): domain Bacteria; phylum Pseudomonadota; class Alphaproteobacteria; order Rhodospirillales; family Rhodospirillaceae; genus SHVO01. The sequence goes on along the minus strand of CANJMF010000022.1, from coordinate 28,347 downwards.
TATTGAAGGCGAGTGCTACTTCTCGGGTGTCGCGGGCGAACGTTTCGCCGTGCGCAATTCGGGCGCCCTCGCCGTCGTCGAAGGTGTCGGTGACCACGGCTGCGAATATATGACCGGCGGGGTCGTCGTCGTGATCGGCGAAACCGGCCGCAACTTTGCCGCCGGCATGTCGGGCGGCGTGGCTTACGTGCTGGATGAGGACGACACGTTCCGCCAACGCTGCAACCTCGCCATGGTCGAGCTGGAAGCCGTGACGCCGGAAACCATCGTCGCCACTGAGAACGGCAGCTTGCGCCGCATGATGATCAATCACCTGGAGCACGACGCACAGCGCCTGCACCATTTGATCGAACGCCATCGCCACTACACCGGCAGCAAACGCGCCAAAGAGATTCTCGATAACTGGGACACATACCTGTCCAAGTTCGTCAAAATCATGCCGACCGATTACCGCAAGTCCTTGGTGACCTTGGCGGCGGCGCGGCATCGCGAAACTGAAGACGCTGGGACGTTCAAGTTCAATGGGTAAGCCGACAGGATTCCTCGAGGTCGGCCGCGAAGATCGTGGCTATGAGAAGGTCGCCGAACGCACCAAAACTTGGCGCGAGTTCGTGCAGCCCTTGGCCGATGACGCCGTTAAGGCGCAAGGCGGGCGTTGCATGGATTGCGGCATTCCGTTTTGCCATAACGGCTGTCCGGTTAACAACCTGATCCCCGACTGGAACGACCTGGTTTACAAGGGCCGTTGGCGCGAAGCGCTGACCACCCTGCACTCCACCAACAATTTCCCGGAATTCACCGGCCGCATCTGCCCCGCACCCTGCGAAGCGGCGTGCACGCTCAATATCAACGACGATGCCGTCACGATTAAAACCATCGAATGCCAGATCATCGATCGTGGATGGGAAGAAGGCTGGATCGAGCCACAGCGCCCCTCAAGCAGCACCGGCAAACGCATTGCCGTCGTTGGCTCGGGCCCAGCCGGCTTAGCCGCCGCGCAGCAGTTGGCGCGCACAGGACATGCGGTCGTGTTGTTCGAGAAGGATGACCGGATTGGTGGCTTGCTCCGCTACGGCATTCCCGACTTTAAGATGGAAAAACACATCATCGACCGGCGCATGGAGCAAATGGCCGCCGAAGGTGTGGTGTTTAAGACCAATACGCACGTCGGCGTCGACATCACTGTCGATCAGCTAATGAAGGACTACGACGCGATCCTGCTCACGGGTGGCGCCCAAGTGCCGCGCGATCTGCCGGTGCCGGGCCGCGATCTGAAGGGCATCCATTTCGCCATGGAATTCCTTACCCAGGGTAACCGCCGCGTCGCCGGCGACAAGATCGACGACAAAGTCGCTATCTCGGCCAAAGACAAGCACGTCATTGTGATCGGCGGCGGCGATACGGGATCGGACTGCATCGGCACCTCGCGCCGTCAGGGTGCCGCCTCCATCACGCAGCTGGAAATTCTGCCCCGCCCGCCGGAGCAAGAGAACAAGCCGTTGGTGTGGCCTTACTGGCCGCTGAAGTTCCGCACGTCATCCTCTCAGCAAGAAGGCGTCGAGCGCGATTTCGCCGTGGTGACAAAATCTTTCACGGGCAAGGACCGTGTTGAAGCGCAGCGTGTTGTCCGTATCGAGAACGGCAAAGAAGTCCCCGGCAGTGAGTTCGAATTAAAAGCCGACCTCGTCCTGCTGGCCATGGGCTTCATTCACCCGACGCAGACCGGCCTTGTGGCCAACCTTGGACTTAAATTGGACGGACGCGGCAACGTCGCGGCCGACACGTTGAAGTATCAAAGCTCCAACCCCAAAGTTTTCGCCGCCGGCGACATGCGCCGCGGCCAAAGCTTGGTGGTGTGGGCCATTCGTGAAGGCCGCCAAGCAGCACGGGCGGTCGATGAATTCTTAATGGGCTCGTCCGATTTGCCACGCTAATTACGACAAAAAAAAGATTTTGTCGCAAAGCCGCCACGATCTCTCGTGCTGCTCACCAATTACCGCCGAACACGTCTTTAAGCTGTGCGCATATGCGCAGCAGTTATAGATAACGCACATCCTTAGCGTCACCAAATCATCGTGCACGCGTTGTGACGTGCATGAAACACCACGATCTAACTCAGAAATTTTTCACGCCCGGCACCATCGCAGCGTTGTCTGTCGCGAGTGTCGCCTGTATTGGCTTGGTCGTTTTCGGCATTGCGCCAGGTAAGATCGAGATCGCGCATAAACCTGTTTCGACAATATCAAAGCCGTCGGCGCCGCTCGTGACGTCCCAATCGGAACCCGTCTTCCGCGTGCCGTCAGAATTGATTAAGGCCGACTCAACTGTTGAACGTATTTATCGGGAATTCGATAATCAGCTCCTGTGGCAGGGAAAACATGGGAAGGATCGTCTCGCCTCGCTCAGTGACGCGGCAGACGCTGCTGAGGCGCAGGGAATCGAAACCCAAAAATTGCGCACCGCGATGGCCGGTGTTGGAACCGACCCTGCCCGCGATGTAGCCCTTACGACGGCGGCGGTCGAGCTCTTTAAAGACATGCGCACGGGCGTCGTCGATTTCGACCAGGCCGCCGACTACTGGAAAATCCCGGCTGAAGTTTACGATCCCAGCGCGGACATGGTCGCGGCTATTCAGAACGCGCGCTTCAAGCAAAACCTAACAGCGTTAGCCCCCACCCACACGACATACGCTGGACTTGTTAAGGCGCTCGCGACTTATCGCAAGCTCGCCGCCGATGGCGGCTGGACCGCGATTCCGGGCGATACCGAAATCCTTTTGGACAGGGAAGACCCGCGCCTCGCCTTGGTGAAAGAGCGGTTGGCCGCAGAAAAATACGACGTTAAAAACGCCGAGGAATTCAATAAGTCCATCGCGGTATTTCAAACGAAACACGGCCTCAAGCCGGATGGCCGCCTCGGAAAATCGACTTTAGCCGAACTCAACATTCCCGCCGAAACGCGCGTCGAACAAATCGCTGTAAATCTTGAGCGCTGGCGCCACCTGCCGCGCGACTTCAACACCGATTATGTAATGGCGAACACGGCGGAAGGCACCGTTACCGTCATTAGCGACGGGGCACCGAAAATGAAATTGCGTGCTATCACGGGCGACCGGAAGCATCAGACCCCGGTGTTGATGTCGAAGATCACGGCCGTCACCTTCAATCCGACCTGGGAGATTCCAATTTCCATCGCGGGCAAAGAGATTTTGCCAAAATTGAAGAAAGACCCGACGTATCTTTCGTCTAACAATATGATTGTCGTGAATGGATCCGTGACCGATCCGCATGGCCTCTATATGAATTGGACACAGTACGACGCAAAGAGTCTTCCCTTCCGTCTGCGTCAGAAGGCCGGGTCCGATAATTCTTTGGGCTTCGTGAAGTTTCAGATGTCGAACCCGTATAACATCTATATCCACGACACGCCGTCGCGCAGCCTGTTTGAAAAGTCAGACCGCCATCTCAGTCACGGGTGCGTCCGCGTGGAAAACCCGCGCCTCCTGGCGCAGGAAGTGCTGTCCGGCTCGGGTAAATGGGACGAGGAGGCTGTAAACGCCGCAATTGCGAGCGGCCAAACACAGTCCATCCTCCTGAAGCCGACGCTTCCAGTCTACGTCATGTATTGGACCGCTTACGTCGAAGGTGATCAGATTCACTTCGCTGATGACGCTTATCACCGCGATGCAGCCATCGCGCAAGGCCTGCGGGAAAAGCAGCCTATGGTCGCACAAGCTGCGCGCGCAACGCGCGAACAGTAAGCGCCTCTCTCGCGACGCCTGTAGAATGATTGGAATCTTTTTACGGACCCCGTAACTAAAGTTGAAAAAGATCCCGAGCCGATGCTAAGAATCGGTTATGGGGGCTTCCAATTGTCTCGATGACACGCGCGGACTTTCGCGACGTGCGTTTTTCACCGGCGGCGCGGCGGCGCTGACGGTGCTTGCGGCCAAGCCGGCCTCAGCCTCCATTCTCACCGCTCGCCCGCGCTTCCTGTCGCTTGAAAATCTGCATACCGGCGAGAAAATCAAAGCCGAATATTGGGCCGGGCGCGAATATCTGTCTGACGGATTGGCCCGCATTGCCACGGTCTTGCGCGATCACCGCAGCAATGCCGTTCATGCCATCGACACCACCCTTCTGGACACGCTTTGCAATCTGCGTGAGCGTCTCGGCATCCACACCGGGTTTCAGGTGATCTCCGGCTATCGCTCGCCGGCGAGCAACGCGGCGCTTCACGCCGCCAGTGAAGGCGTTGCCGTTCGCAGCTTGCATATGGAAGGCAAAGCCATCGACATCCGGGTTCCGGGTGTGTCTTTGGCTCACGTGCGCGACGCTGCTAGGAGCTTGGGCGCCGGCGGCGTCGGTTATTACGCCAAATCCGACTTCGTTCACGTCGACGTGGGCCGCGTCCGTTACTGGTAAGCGCTACTTCAGCAGCGCAGCCGCTCCATCCAACTTCGCGCTATAGCCATCCAGCACCTTAGCTGTCGCGACGATATAGCGGTTGGCTTCGTCCCAACGGTGATCTTCGATTGCTTCACGGATGCCCGGCAGGGTTTTGACGCCGTAGCCTGTCAACACGCCGGGTGCGTAGATCAAGCTTTTGTACCAGGGCCGCCCCGGCAAGCCGCCGGGCTCCAGCTGGGCTCGATCAATGGTGGCCAGGACCGCATTCACCTGGATAAGCCGGTCGGTGCCGCTGCCGCGCTTGGCCACGGCTTCATCAAATGCGCCGGCGCTTTTCTTCAAGCGTTCAATGGCGTTGTCCAGGACAGCGAACTCGAGGTGCGGCGCGACGGCTTCCGCGGCAGGCGGGAGGCGTGGCTTCGTGGGGTCGGCTGCTAGTTTAAAGGTGCCGCCGCTCAAAAGCTTATCCAGCCGTTGGGCGCGCGTGCGCTGCTCGTCGGCCAGGTGTTGGACCTCATCGGCATACCGGCTCACGGTGTCGGCGAGATCCGCGAACCGGTGGGGCAACACGTCGGCCTGCGACACTCGCAGCACAGCACGGCCAAGGGTACGCGCCATGGCCGCGCCGTAGGCAAATGTCGGGTCGCCGAAGCGGACGTAGTGATCGAAGGAGTCATAGGCCGAGTGATAGACGCCGCCACTGGCGTCCTCGCCGCCGTATTCGAGATTGAGCGTGGCAATGCCGAGGTGCTGGAGGAAAGGCGTGAAGTCCGACCCCGTTCCTAAGGCGCCGATGGGCATTTCGCCTTTCGCAACCGAGTCCGGAACGCTGCCGCCATTCTCAAACGCTCCGGCTTCGAGCTTTGCGCGGAGGCGTTCATGGACGGTGACGCCGGTTTGTGGGTCGGTCACGTCTTTGGCGATGTCGTTGACGAAGTGCTGGAGAGAATGGCTGCCGGCAGCCTGAAGGAAGCCGCGCCCGTTGCTGTCAGAATTGAGATACAGCACCGCCTTGCGCGTCAGTTCATCGGCATGCGCTTCGGCCCACTCCGTGGATCCCAGCATGCCCGGCTCCTCGCCGTCCCAGCTGGCATAGATCAAGGTGCGTTTCGGCCGCCAACCGCCCGCGACCAAACGGCCGATGGCTTGCGCTTCCGCCATCATGGCCACGTGGCCCGACAAAGGATCGGAAGCCCCGAACACCCAGCCATCGCGGTGATTTCCTCGCACGATCCATTGATCGGGAAACTCAGCGCCGCGCAATGTCGCGATCACGTTGTACACGGGCTTGAGCGACCAATCGGATTTCACGGTCAGGTGGACTTTGGCCGGCCCTGGGCCGTAGTGGTAGGTGATCGGTAAAGCGCCGTGCCAGCCTGACGGCGTGACAGGCCCATCTAACGCCTGCAAGAGCGGCAGAGCATCTTCGTAGGAAAGCGGCAGCACGGGAATTTTCAGCAGCGTTTCAGCCTTATCGCGCGACAGACGCTTGGCGTCCTTGGTGGCGCCAACGTTGGGTGTCAGCGGGTCGCCAGGGCGCACTGGTATATCCTGCACAGATCCTCGTTGAACGCTTTGGGATGGGCGCGCGCTTCCGACTGGGTACACATCGTCGTCGGCATAGCCGTCGCCCGAGGGGTCGGAATAAATGATGCACCCAATGGCGCCGTGCTGCTGCGCAAGCTTGGGCTTAAGCCCGCGCCAGCCTTGGCCGTAGCGCGCGATAACGATTTTGCCTTGGACGCTGATGCCGGCGCGCTCCAAAACCTTATAGTCGTCGGGCATGCCGAAATTTACATACACAAGATCGGCTGTCACATCGCCGTCGGCGCCGTAGACGGTATAAGGAGGCAATTGCTCGGCCAACTTCCCCAACGAGGTATCGCCCGGGACCGGCGTCTCCCGCAGCTTCGCTTTGTAGGGTTTCGGTGAGAGCATCTCCACTGCGACTTCGCGCGGTGTGGGATAAAGCACGTCGAAGGTTTCGATATGCGCGTCCCAGCCCCAAGCCTTAAAGCGCTTAAGGACGAACTCCGCATTGGCCTTGTCGTGAGGCGAGCCAACATGATTAGGCGCCGACGACATATTTTGCAGCCAGGCGCGCAAGTCGGCCGGATCGATGGCCGCGTCAAATTTCTTTTCAATCTCGCGCTGGGCCGCCACCGACGTTTCGCCGAACCCAAAAATCGCGGCGATCTTGGCGGCTTCGTCGGAGTGCGCGGAGGAGATACTCAAAATGCCAACGGCCAGCGTAACGCCGGCCGCTTGCATGAGATTTCGATAACGACGGTTCTTGGCGGGCATTTGCCCCTCCCCTTCGACCCCAAACGGTGGCCTAAGGGTAGCGGGTCAGCGCCCGCGATGCATCACGTTAGTGAATGGGCATTGCGCATTTAGGGGTCATATTCGTGATCACGCCGGAGCGCGAATTGTAGAGAATATGTTGCAGATAACCTTGGAAATCGCTCTCCATCACGAGGTTATAGTGCACATCGGTGGGGCCTGGCTTAATCCCGAGAACCCCTTCCGCGTCTTTAATGCTGAACACTGCGTCGGCGTTTGCCGCGATATTCGGCACGATAACGCCGCCCAACCGCACGCCGGTTATGCCCGCATACACACCGACAATCGCGCTGCCCGATTTCGTACCCGTGTTGTGCACGATGATCGCGCTTGGGTACTCGTTGATCAGCGACGTATGGACGTTATTGAGGTAAAGCACATCGCTCGAAAGACCATTGGAGCAACCCGAAATGTCAGTCAGCCAGCCACTGCTAGAATTAAACAGAATGTACTGAAAGAATCCCGGAAAGTTCGAAGCGACATTCAACGTATAGCGGTCTTTGCCCGTCGAATTGATGGTCGGCACCGCGTTCGCTTCCATCTCGCTCACCGGCACTTGAATAGATCCGAATGCCGGAATGTTCACGCTTTTCCACACCCCTAAACCCGAGCCTGTATCACCGTTGGCGACCGTGACAGTGACGGAACCGGCTTGCGGCGTCGGGTTGTAAAAGCGGAAATATCCAGCCCCTGCTGTATAGTTGGAGGGATAGACCAGCTGAACGCGCAGATCGTCGGCATTGTGCTGCGGCGCAGATTGTGTCGGAACCCAACTCACAAGCGCGGTCAGGCTTTGTTTGTTGTCATTGGTGAACCACACACCACCAGCGACTTCATCACCGCCGTAAGAAAGAACACCCACCATATTACGGGTCGTGCCGTCGAAGGTCCAAAACGGTCCGCCGTTCTGGCCGGCAGAAACGTCAAGATTGAATTCACGCACTTGGAAAACGCGAAGCAGATTTTTTGAGCGCGTCGTTTCAAGGCCCGCGGAATACCAAAGGCCTTGATTGAAGCTGGTATTGCCGCCGGCTTCGACCGGAAATCCCGCAACGTTAACGATGCCATCGGTGGTGTCGCCGTAAACAATCGGCATGAATGTCGTCGCGTGCGTCCAGGGCGTAACGAAATAATACGCGCCGAAGTCCGAACGTGAGTCGATGGTTTGAATTGTTTCGCCACCCGATACCTGAGTCCAGCGGCTATTGGTTTCCACAAAGTCCGCGGCGCGGGCGCTGAAAGGTTGCCCAACACCACCTAACGCCTGAACCTGAATTTGCCCCGGCGCAAATGTCGCACGGGCGGCAAAACCGCCCTTATCGCGGTTGTGGGCGCATTGGCCGGCCGTCAAGACCACGTACTGGCTGACGAGCGTACCAGAGCAAGCGGACTGAGTGCCGTCTTTCCACGTAACGATGATCTGACCAATGAGCAACCAGGGCTGGCTCGAGGTGTCCACGACACGAACGCGATCGTCGGCACCAATAGAAGCCGGTTTCTCGATCGTCGCCACACTTGCTTTCTTTTCAACATCCACCGCTTTTGGAAATCCGAGATCGAGCACGGCGTTGTCGCTTGCCTTCGCGCCATTCAAGCGTTGCAACGGGGTCATCGTTAGAGGCGCATCTTGCACGGGCCCCTTACCATCGACACCGCGCGGAAGAACGCCGGTCGGGGTCGCGGACGATTCTGAGGTCGTTGCCCATTTTTTCTCGCTGCTCGCTTGAGCGGTTGCAACGATAGTGCTCGATTTTGTAAGAAGCTCTTGTGCTTGGTCGCGCGTTAGCTGGGTTGAATCAGGACGCAGCGTCGTCACGCAGTAAATGGATCGGCCGCTTTTGCTTGTTCCGTAGGTTTCAACCCATTCACGATAAAAGCCTTCGATTACCTGTCCGATATGCCGGCTTCGCACCTCAGTCTTGATGGCCGTGCAATCGTAAGCATCAAAGCTCAGCGTGCGCGGCGGCGCGGCGGCGCGGCGGCGCCTGGTGCGTCAGAAAAATTGTCGGCCAACGCCGAGAATGCAGGAAGCGCGAAAGAAAGCGCCAACAATGCGCGGCGCAGAGAACGTGCTTTGAACATTTTTTTGCAGCCTTGTGGAGATTCTAGTGCAAGCGTGCCATTAACCTCCGCGTGCGTTGGAAAGTTCCGTGCTTACTGCTGCGCACGTGCAAAAAGCTGCAGAAGACCAAGACGAGGTTGTTCATGCGCATCACGCACGCAACCAACTAAAACTGAGAAAAGCGCAAATAGAAAAACCGCCGGCCTGGGGGACCGACGGCTTTTCTCTGGTGACTTAAAGGCGGAGTGTTAGGCGGCAGCACTCATCGACAGCGTATTACGCTGGCGACGGATGACGAAGAACATTCCCAACAAGCCGAGACCGAGCAGAGAAAGCGACAGCGGCTCCGGCACTGGCGACGACGACGCAGAGGTCGTTACGGCCAGAGTGAAGGAGTTATTGTCCGAGCTCGTACCGGTGAAGGTCAGCGTTCCATTGGTGGCATCAAAGCCCGGCGCGTGGATAGTCGCGTTTCCGGCGATATTGATGTAACCCGGGATCGGGCCCGTTTGGCCGATGACAGCCAGTGTATTCAAATCGATCGATACACCGCTGCTCAAGGTCAGGTAGCCGTTGATTGGCGTGAAGCCCGACAGGCTGGGCAAATCTTGCAATGTGCCGGTTTGCCCGTAAGTGACGATACCCGAGAGGTCCATCGTATCGGCGGCAGTGACGAGGATCATGCCGCCATTAGCGATAAAGATGGAATTGGTATTACCCAGGTTGCTGCCTGAGGTAATGTTGAAGGCACCGCCGATGCCGAATGATGCATTGCCGATTGGCGCGGCCGATGCGGCGTTGGAACCAAGCATAACAGTACCTAACAGACCCGCGGCGACTGCCAACTGTTTCCACGAGCTTTTTAATTGCGCAAACATCTCATCTAACTCCTATAAATACTTCATCCCGCCCGCCTACTCGGATTAGATATGTGCATGAACCGTGCCAACTCAAAAACTCAAGTAAATCAACGTCCTTAAGAGTTGAGTGTAAAATTTTACAGAAACCGCTCAGCTTCGCGTTCAATAGGTGTAAAGATTCCCTATCAAAATTATCGCTCGTCCATAAGGAGCACGCCTTGACGGTTCTAAACGACAACACAGCGCTGCACAGATTCGAGTGGGACGAGCAGGGTCACACCGCGTTTGCAAGCTATCGCTTGGCGGATGCGCAGTTGGTGATTCCACACGTGGAAGCGCCGGTAGCTTTACGCGGCACCGGCGCTGCGGGTCGTTTGATGGAAGCTATCGCCGCGCATGCCAAAGAACGGCAATTAAAGGTCGTTCCGTTATGCGGTTATGCCGCGGCTTGGTTTCGGCGTCATCCAGAGTTTGCTGATCTTCTCGCCCGAAGCAGCATCACACCGTAGCTTTAAAGCTCCGTCGATTCTTTCGTGACAGTTGTCGCCGTTGTCTCGCCGCCACCTGGCGCTGGCGTGACGGAACGCTCGATCGTAGTGCTCTTACTGCTCGACGAACTACCGCCGCCAAAGTAGCCGCCAAAATAGAGAATGGCGCCAAGTACGACGACGACAAGGGCGCCGACAATGAAATAGAGGCCGTTGTTGCCTCCCCCGGATGTAACTTCACTCATAGTGTCCTCCGTCCGCTTATTTAAGAATGTTTCGCAGCTCTTGATGAGTAACGTCCCCAAAGCTATTTTGATGCGAATTAAGAGCGTGTCGCGTAACGCAATCCTAATGCGTGCGTTTAGCTCTCGCATTTCGTGGGCCTCATACGCGAATATTTATTTTGATATTCGCGTTCCACGAGCGAAAAGGCACAAAGGTCAGCATAAGTGAGCGGATTTCTGAAAAACCTGGCCGGCGGCCTTCTCATCGCAACTGGATTAAGTGGCGGCATTGCGCACGCGCAGCCCACAACGCGTGGTATCGAAATCACCGGCACCTGGGCGCGCATCAGCACAACGGGCGAGGTGAACGCTTATTTCGATATTCTCAATCACGGTCCTGACGGCAATAGCTTGCTCTCGGCCACCACGCCGGTGGCCGAGAAAGTGACACTCAATCGCCTGCGCATGAAAGCTGGAAACCCGCGCGTGGATGATTTAAGCGAAATAAAAGTGAGCGCCGCGGGGCGCACCACATTGAAACCGGGGAATTACTATCTGGCGCTGGCGGAACTTAAGGGCCCGGTCGCGCCAGGCACTGTCGTGCCCCTCACCTTGCACTTCACGCATGGACCCGACGTTCAAGTGGAAGCCAAAGTAACCAACCAGCTTCTGGGCAATCGCGGCCGCTAAGCGTCCGTTCTGACAAAGCGCGGCCACAGCATATTCAGTGCCAGGCCACCCATAACCAACCCGGCCGCAAGCACCTTCCAGCCCGGCAACGGCTCTCCCAGCAGGAGTGACGAAGCGCTCATTCCGAACACCGGCACCAGCAAAGACATGGGCGCGATGGTCGCCGGTTGATAGCGCGACAATAGCCAGACCCACGCCGTGTAGCCAAACAACGTGTTGCCGACGGACTGCCATAAGACAGTAAGCCAAATGGCGGGAGACGCGGTCATCACTGCATCGCTCATGGTCGGCCAGCCCTCAAAAATCCACGATACAAGAAAGAGCGGCGGAAAAGAAAACAGCGCCGACCACACGACGTACGCCAAGTGGTTGACGGGGCCCGCGCGCCGCGCGACCGCATTACTGCCTGCCCAGGAAGCAGCAGCTGCCAGAACCATCACGATTCCGAGCAGTGTCGTGCCACGCTCGCTATGGAGGCCGATCACCACAATGCCGGCAACGGCCAGCACGAGGGCTAACCATTGCGCTGCTTTTACTTTATCGCCTTCGATGAGGATGGCCAGCCCAATCGTGAAAAACACCTGAGTCTGCACGATCAAAGAGGCGAGGCCGGGTGTAATATGGCCGCTGATGGCGAAATACAAAATCCCGAATTGCCCCGCACCCACCAACAAGCCGTAGGCCACCAGCTGCAGGATGGGAACTTTGGGACGCTTAAGAAAGAATGCCGCAGGCAGGAAAACGAACACGAACCGCAGCGCAGCGAACAGCAGCGGCGGAAAGTGGTTCAGCCCAATACGCATGACCACAAAATTCGTACCCCACACCGCGGTTATCGCAGTCGCGAGAAGGATATGAGTGAGGGGCAATGAGCGCGACACAGGACAGCCAGACAAGAAAAAAGGTGAAGGCCGCGAGAGCAACCTTCACCTCACTCTACGGGACATGCCCGTTTCTTGCTATGTGTGATTGCCTATGAGGGTAGCAGCCGCCATTTATAATCGACCGGCCATTTAGCTTTTGCGATTTGTGCATCGGCCCAGGTAATGGCTTCGCTGACATTGGCCGTATTGAGGCGCTGCGCATATGTCAACGCGCCGCGCAAATACGTCAGATAAGTCAAATCGCTCGACGCCCAAGTTTCCGTATCGACGGCGTTCAATTTGGCAATCTGCTTCGAGAGCTGCCATGCCTCGGCCCACGTGCCGGCGACCGGAGACTTTGCGCTCGCGCGGACAATCATGCGGTAAGGCGATGCATAAGACCGAGCCCATCCGCTCTTGCCGCTACTGCGGGCAATGGAACCCCCTACAACCCAATCGAACGACGTGCGCCAATCGCTGAATCCCATGGACACGACCCAGCCAAGCACAGTCCCGACGAACTCATCCTGCCAAGGATCGACCCACGTTCCAGCCGGCGCTTGGGGTTCTTCACGCGAGACGTCCACATTACCCGTAGCGCGAAACCGCGCGCGCTCGGGACGCGCGCTATTGACGAAATCGGCCTCGAAGTATTGCCGGGTGGTTGTCAGCATTTGCGACCAGTAAATTTGCGGGAGCAGCCAGGACGGCACGTTCTTCGGCGTTACGCGCGCGCATTGCGCAAGCGTTCGCGTGCTCCAGGCAAACGCCCGCGCCTGCGGAATGCTGGGACGATAGTTCGGCGGCAGAACACCCCAATTCCAGTTCGCGGCGAACTGCATGTCCTCGAGATGATACGGATCCCCCGTGAGCAGATAGGGAAGGTATGCCAGCGCCGGCTGGTGGGCGCTGTCAATTTCCATGGGCGAGTCGATTAGAGGTATGTTTGGTGAACTTACGCGCGCGTCCGAATACCAACCTGCTTTCGGATAGGTCCGAAAATCGATGGGTGCGCCGGTGTTTTCATCGCGCATATGCCACGGAAGCGTCCCTGCCCCTTCGGCTTGCGCACGTAGATCGGCGAGTGCTGCGCCTGATCTTGTGCAGATGTATTCGCCTTGGGGGCCGGTCACCAGACCGATATCGGCGCGTTCCCCGGTTAGTCCCATGCGCGGGGTAATCCCCGCCAATCCCATCACCGCGTAAGTATAGGTAGCCGCGCTCGCGGCCGGTGAAGCCGCCGCGGGTGCCGCGGCAACAGGAGCCGTTTGCGGCAAGGGCGAGCCGTTGGGGCCTAAGACTTGCACGGTGTACGTTCCGGCAAAATTATTTACCGAGGCGACCACTAGGGCGTACGTGCCCGCTGCGCTGGGCTGGAAGAAGAAAAACGGCATCGTGCTGCCGTCGAGGACGTTGCTCGCGAGATACGCGCCATTGAGACTGATAGCGACCATCACTTGGGCCAGACCCGACGCGCTGCTTTGGAACATATACTTTTGTCCCGCCTTCAGGCTCAGCGGGTAGGTGCCTGAGATATTCATGGGTAGAATCGTACCCCCGACCGGCAGCCCCGACATAATAGCACTGGCTGCCGGTTGCTGGCTGGCCGGCTGTGTTTGGGGCGCTGGTTGCGACGGCACGGCGGCCGGTGCGCTTAACGCATAGTGCGGCAAAAGGTTTTGCGTCATCAGTGTATCGATCTTACCGACCACGGGACGCGCGGCCGATTGCCAACGCCAACGTGAAAACCAGTAGTGCTGCGGGACAGCCACAGTCGCGAGCGTTTGGCCGGAGCGCGCGATTGTCACCGAATACGCGCCAAGGTTTGCAGGGGTTGAGTTGAAGAGCTGTCCTAACTCGAACACGACTTCAGCGCGATCGGACGTCCGATCCGGGCGGAAGAAAATAGTTAGGGGACATCCCGTAACTTCTGTGCGGATACAGCGTTGTGTAAATCCGCCGACATCGGAGACGAAGTCGCCGAGGTCTGTGCCCTGGTCTTCGCGGAAGACATAACTCTTGCTCCCAAGCGACACCGTTGCCGTGAGGGGCGGATATGATGCCGCCTGCGCAGGATGAATACGTGAGATAGCTGCTGCTACAAGCCCGATGCTCAAGGCTTGCCGCCGACCGAACTTTTCCAATGAATGTCTCCCCTGGTGTACACGGTGGACGCGCATTGCTGCGCGTGAAACGTCGGGAGACGAAGGGAGCGAAAAAACGCGAACGGAATCCCACCAATTCCGAGTGCGATTATGTTTTTTGGAGCCCCCTGAGACTCCCCATAGCCGCATCTTTGATGTGGCATCGATTTAAATGCAGCAAGCCAGAATTTTCCGCGCATGCCGCCTCATGCGTGCGGCGCGTTGAAATCAAAAAACAAATTAGGTGATTTTTTTTAGTGCGGGAAAGCGCGCGCGCTAAACTGAGATTCAAATTACACGCGCTCATGCGTGCCGAACAAATCCTATACTCGGGTTAAGTGTCGCCGATTTTCTCGGAATCGTTGCGACGGATTTCCGACGAATCCACACATCCGGAAGCCAATCTCAGCTCGAAAAACGCGGTTTTTGGGGAGATAGACATTGTTGACAAGCTGCGGGCGAACCGCCATGTTCCGACGCGCACTGAGCCGCCGAAATTGTGTAATGATTTCAATGGCGTCCTACGGAGGGGTGGCCGAGTGGCTTAAGGCGCTGGTTTGCTAAACCAGTGTACTGGGAAACCGGTACCGAGGGTTCGAATCCCTCCCCCTCCGCCAGCCAGTCCAAGCGAAATCCCCTAGTCCTGACTTAGCCCGAAAGATGCCCCCAAAACGGGGCCTTTTCGGCGATCCTACTTTCTCTGTGCCTCCATAGACGGGCCTGAGAGAGAGCTTTTGCGCCGAATGAAGGCCATTTTCTCCGGCCCTTTGGAGAAGGTCCTGACTTTGTACTTCGATGTAGTGATTAGCGAGCGAGCTAAACCGGGTTAGCCCCTGTTTGGGAGCCGGCCGTTATATGGCTGCCCATCGCAATGGAACATCGCCTTGCATGAGGCCAGCCAGGGTAATGCTGTCTCCCTGATCGCCCTCCAAAATTGCCTCAATAACTGACGGCGGTAGGAAGGCCAATCTGAGGAGCTTATTTACGTAACTCATATCGACGCCCTCAGCGCGCGCGAGCGCCGGCATCGATTTGACCTGTGCTGTTTCGAGCATTCGCCGCCACCTCCATCCCCGGGCGAGCGCTTTGACGAGCGGCTCATTAGGCAGCAATTCCTCAGGGCGAGCACCATTAACAAGGATCTCCTTCTCGCCGCCGCGCGTAATCAGTTTCATGGGTATTGTGAGGATCACTTGCGAATCTTTCTGCTTCAGCACCCCACCAAGCGCTCGATATTCTTTCACGTCGATATCATCGCTCCGAATATCACTATTGAAATAAAGCGCTGCCCGTTCCGACGAAATCTGCACGCGTTGAATTAGTCGTTTGAAACGTGTCGCCTGATCTTCGTTTTCGGACAACACATGCAGCGATGACTCACTTGAAATCTTGGAGACTATACGCTCGACCACCCCATCTATCGCGGACGCTGGCACACGAGCCAAGGAGCCCGCATTGCCCTTGTTGTGTTGAAGAAATGCTTGACTGACGTAGTAACGGTACGAGACCAAATACGAACGCCAGCCGCCAACCCGCGTCGGCTTCTGGCTTCTCCCACGACAGCAAGCCCGCGGTGATGCCGCTAATACCCGCCACTCGTCCGTTAAGAGCCATCAAAAAGGCCGCAGCCAATCCTATCAGGGCACCGCCAATGAGGGATGCGACCGGTGTAAATTGAATCATATGGAGACTCCGTCTACTTCTGCGGTGCCGGCTCTATCTGCGAGTTCTGATCTACGCCCGTGGGCGAATCAGATTTATTTGTGTTCATATTCATGCCTCGCTGGCCCGGCCGCTCCATCATGCCGTGCATACGCCCACCCATCATTCGCCCATGCATACCGAACGGCCGGCCGTCAAACATCGGAGCCGTGGCAACACCTACAAAGAGAAGAGCGGCGAGTAAGAAAATCCAGACCGCTAAGTACTTGCCAAAGGTGCGCACGGCGCCGTCGGCTTTTACAGAGCTCGCGAGAACGAAATAGCCGATAACCACCAGAATGGTCGCCGGAATTAAAATCGCAAACAACATCATGTCACCCTCCACTTATTCCACTGAAAGGCTGGCGTCGTACCTTTATCGTAGCGAGCGCGGTGCCCAGATAGTGACGCCGCAAAAAGCTATGACGCCTTGATGGCAATTTGCCGCGCACCGTTTTTCTTTGCCTGCGTGGTTCTGGCAACGGCAACTTTCAACACGCCATTTTTGAAGTCTGCGGAGATCTTTTGGTCGTCGGCGTCATCAGGGAGGCTGAAAGACCGTTGGAACGAGCCATAGCGTCGCTCTGAAATATGAACGTTTTTCTTTTCTTCATTTTTGTCTTCTTTCTTCTCGCCACTAATCGTCAAAACGCCGTTCTCCAAAGTTACGACGACATCTTTTTCGGCGATCCCTGGAAGCTCGACCGTGATTTCGTAGGCATTACCCTTCTCAGCCACATCCACTGTAGGCATCAGGTCGAATCCCTTCATCTGCGCGGGCAAATTAAATGCACGGAATGGATCACGATGAAAGAAGCGTCCGAATAGTGAATTCATTTCATGATGCAATTCATCAAATGTGGTGACAGCCGAAAGATGATCGGCCGGGAATTTTGGGGCTAACAATTTCGTATTCGTCATTCGTGTGTTCCCTTCATATTGGTGGCGTGAGCGTCCGAGACGTCGTCACGCGCGTTAATGAGGATTTATAAGTACCAGGATGACTTCTATTCCCACGCGAGGCTGGATTCGCCCGAGAACGGGTCCTGGCGGGCCGTTGCAAAAGCGCGAATCGCCGGCGGAAGCGTTTTTATTATTTTTTTGATCTCGCCTTTGGGGTGATGCATCAACACGCCGAATACGACTTCCACGGCATCCGCGACGTTTACCTCTTTCATTTTGAGGTGTTTCCTTACACGCGACAGGAAATCTACGCGTGTACGCAGTTTCTTATTATTGGTTACGACGTTCCACTGGTCGTAGAACAAGCCGCGGATAATCAAGGGCAGCTGATCGCCTAAATGCGCGATTTGCTCAAGCGTAAGGCGCTCACGCAACGTATGAAGTACTGCGCCGAGCACCCGCCAGGCTTTATGGCGATCCACATCAAGCTTATCCATGACTTCACTAAGCCACACATTGGCGGAGTTAATCCCGTGATCCAATTCTTTGAGACCAGAAAATGACATTTGGCGCTCCTGGGTTACTACGACGTTGGGCAACCCTAAGCGTGAGTAAAGGCATCCGCCTTGATCACAATCAATCCGCGGACCGAACGCTGACCCCCGCTTTCGTGCAAGCTCGTTTGGGCGCGTTGACGCCGATCAAGGGGTTGAAAGGGTGTCGCAGATACGCGGCCTTCACGCATTTCGATGCCATGCAACGAACAGCCTGAAACGAGGTCGACATCAATGACGAGTGAAAGCAAATGCCCCTTCGCGGGCGGAACACGAACTCATACGAACCGCGACTGGTGGCCGAATCAACTACATCTTCGCGTTCTTCATCAGCACTCCGCCCTCTCCAATCCGATGGAAGGGACGTTCGACTACGCCAGAAAATTCGAAGGTCTCGATCTAAACGCCGTGATTAAGGACCTCCAGGTATTGATGACGACCTCGCAGGATTGGTGGCCGGCCGACTTTGGCCATTACGGGCCCCTGTTCATTCGGATGGCGTGGCATAGCGCTGGTACCTACCGCATCGGCGACGGCCGCGGCGGCGCCGGCGCCGGGCAGCAGCGCTTCGCACCCCTCAATAGTTGGCCGGACAACGCGAATCCAGCGCTCATGACACATCAAAGATGGAAATTGACGATCGTCAAGCAAGGGTAGCCGGACGCAAGGAACGCTTATGAGATCGATGGGAGATGGAGGTTGGGACTCTGGCGCTCGCGGGGAGCCTATTTCGCCGTAACGACCACGATCAAGTGGTCGGAGTAATTTTTCGTCACGGTCGCCGCCTGCGGCGCAATAAACTCAAGCGTGCCAAAGCCATCCTGCGAAGCCTGCCGTAGCAAGGCCTCACCATTAATGAATTGCAGATCTTCTCCTGCGAAGCGCACTTGATAGGGAATAGATGAACCGTCGGCGGTCGTGAGGGCGAGAGTTCTTTTCTGGGCCGATGCGCTGGCGATCAGGCTCATCTTCACTCGCGCGACGCTATTACCCATCGTGGTGAGATCAATCATGGCGGTCCCCGCGCGGACGGCTGTAGCAAGTTCGATGGCCGCGCCGCCGGCAATGTTGGCGAAAGCAACGACCGCGCGCGGCGGGACAATGCCACGCAGTGCAATGCTGGCCGAGGAATCGGCCGCGCTCGGCTTGACCGTGATTACGGTCATTGCGAACACCGCCGCACTTGTCACCGCCGCCTTACGAAACACCACCGTCCCCGTTTGGTTCGCACGTATCATGCGCACTATAAGCGCAAAACGCCTCATCGGAAACTATAGATACTGATTGAAATGAGGTCGGCATAGTCCCCGGCGGCCACTCCAGCGATATCACCAATCAATACGTCGACCCGATGCGCATTGCCCGAAGGGCTTGTGGCGCCAGGAAAACTGACGACCTGGATATCGGAATCGGTGATCGGAATGGTCTTGCCGTCGACGCTCAGCGTATAGGGAACGGCACTGTTATCAAGGGGGACAAGCTGGCGCATGACGCCACCATTCACGGATCGTAGGTAGATGCGGTAGCCACCATTGGAGCGGGTGTGCAAAGTCACCCCCTTGATGTCACCGCGATGCATCGTGTTGAAGTTGAGGAGATAGACTCCGACGTTGGGATCAAACTGCCCCTGCGCGAACGAAAGCTCCGTAACGGCGGCGACCATCGTACTGAGCGGAACTATCTGGCGAGCGCGCAGCACGCCCGAGCCGACGTTGCCTTCGTAAACTGCGATCTCTACGTCGCCAGTGAACGCGCCGGCGGCGACGATTTGCTGTGGGGGGATAGCGTAGGTGAGTTGGTACGACGCCGTCTCCTTCTCTTTGAGGCGTCCTGTCAGCACCTCCGCGGCCGTCGCTAACGCGCCGGCCCGCAACACTTGCGCATCGTTGGCCTCGCGATAGACCGCGAAGGAAAGCGTACCACCTGTCCCGAGAAGCTGGCCGACACCGGTTGCAGAATTGGCCGGGCCGGCGGTTATATAAAACGGACACGTGCCCTCAACCGCGCGTACACGAAACGTAAGCGGCTGAAAATACGTCGTGGGATCGAAGACGTCATAACCGCGTCCCGCCGCTCCGGCAAAACTCGTCGTGCTCGTCGTCTCGATCGAAAGCGCGCAGGCCTGCGCTGGACCAGGCGCGTCGCAGAGAACAATGATGAGCAGGAACAGGAAACGTCTCATTTAATGCGGCCTATTGGGGGGAAGCACCGCCACGGGCATGGTGATCGTGCCTGCGTCGTAAGGTCCAACGGTGCCCTCCGGAATGTCGAGAGTGACTTCCGATTCCGGGTAATTCGCCAAGCGAATAACAATCTTGCCGGGGCGTAGGCCCGCGACATGAAGTTGACCCTGCTTGTCGGTGAAAAAATCGAGGGGCGCATGGCTTTCGCGCGCAGGCAGCACGAGCGCGCCGAGTTCAAGGTCCATCGGCAACCCGGCGAAGTCCACAAGGTCCGCTTGCAGGATAACATTTGCGCCGGAGCCGACGCGGATGAGCGTACCGCTTCGATAGCGCGGCAGCAGCGCAAAGTGATCGGTGCCGAGGTCGAGGCCGGCGGGCAGCGCCTGGGCGTCGATCAGGGTTTGATACCGATAGTAAGACGCAAGATCAGGCAGGATCGCCGGTCCCAAGAAATCAGTCTTGGCTTCGGGTTTGGCACCAAAGGCATTCACGTCGATGGTCTGGCCTGCGAGGCTCGGATGCGGCGCGATCAGTGCAAAGCTGTCGGTGATCGGCCGGGAGAGCCCGATGTGTCCATCGGCATAGGCGAGCGCGGTGCCGAGAGCGATGCTGGTGCGGTGCCGATCTTCCGCCCCGGGCTCCCGCGCGAAGTCCGAGACCTGAAACACCCGGGCATCGAACCGGTAATCGGCATAGGAAACGTCGGCCCGTGCGGAGTTCACGTGGTCATTGCGTTCAAGCGAGGCATCGGCGCTGACGCCGCGCAGGTACTGGTCGGGTGTGTAATGCCATTGGAGGCGCGAGGCGTTTGCCCGGGTATCGTGAGTCGCCGTGACGCTATGACACCGGACCCTGAGGGAAACCAGGACAGCGCCAGGAAAATGCGGCTCTCGCGCTGCATCTGCGTCGACCGGCTGTGGCTGAACAGCACGTAGGCCGTTAGTTCACGTGATACTGGCGCGCTGAGCCCCGCATCAAAAAAATAGGAATTGCCCGTCGCATCACGGCCCTTTTGCCAACTGGCGCCGATGCTGCCAGTGATCGGGCCTACCAGGCGCTGGCCGTAACGCACGCCGAGGTCCAGCGCGATGGGATTGGCGGCACGGTTAGCACCCAGACTTGCAAACCCGGTGCTTCGGTAAGTGGCGCTCAGTTCGATATTGCGGTCCAGGGCATTGTGTTCGGTCGCATCCATATAACGGTACTGCAGCCGTGCGGCGGTGCCACTAATGTCAAAGGCGCGCGAGCCGGAAATATCGGCGCGCACAGTGCCAAGGCGCGTTGCCCAGCGGCCTTCAATCCCCGCCATCGCCACATCCCTAGACACTTGGGCATTGGCGCCGAGTGTCAGCTGATTCGTCACGCCAAAAGCATGAAATGCCGAAACCAACGGGCGCGTAGCGTCGTAGCGCCGCCCGTGAGTGGTCGGCGTCGCCTCGAATCCCATCACGTATTGAAAGTCCTGTTCGCCGTTCGCGAGGACGGCGGAATCGTAAACGAACGGAAACGTCAGAACGTCTACGCGGCCGACCTCGTCGGTGACACGCAACATGACATCGTTGGCGCCCGCCACGAACGGAAAATCACTGACATTGTATTGGCCGGGCGCGATGTCTATCGTTTGCACACGTTGGCCATTGACGATCACATCGACGCGCGAGCGCCGGTCGATGAGCAGGTTGCGTTGGCCGATGGGCGCGCTGGATCGATAAGGCTGCAAGCCGAAATCGCGCCCGAAGGAGAGCCCGCCCGCTCGCGCAAAGCTGCCGAAACCGTCCACGCCGTAGCTGAGATCGCCGGCGGCGAGCCGCGTGCGGCTCTCGACGAAGTCATAGACGAGACGCGCGTCGCCGCGCGTCCACCCCCCGCCAGCGCCACTGCGGTGGGTGGCAATCCCTTCGAGGGTCGCGCCGAACATCGATACCGCGCCATCGAGATCAACCACGGTCGATTGCCAACCGGCGGCAGGATCGCCCTTGGAGGCCACGTAGTCTTGGCCGAGGCGCATGTTGACATAACCGCTGGTGCGCGCGGGTGCGAGCGGCACTTCACGCTCCAGCCGTAACGTGTCGCGCTGGTTGAGCGGCAGATTCACACCCCGGCGCAATTGGGCCGGAACGACGAGATGCACTTCGAGTGCAGCAGCGTCGAACTCAAGGCCAAGACCGACGGTCGAGAGCGCACTTGGCGCCATGCGGGCATTTGCCGCTAGACGACGCGCAAGCTCAGTGTAGACCTTTTCGGCGAGGACCGGCTTGAGCCATCCGAGAACGACTTGTGAATCGAGCGAGATAAGATCGTAGCCAGGGCCGAATTCGGCGTCGGCGATGCCGATCTCCAGCTTGTCCATCAACACAGGAATGTCCATGTGGTGAGCCGTGGCCATATCGTGCGGCGTCTGCGCCTGGGCGGGGCACGTTCCTAGCAGGAACGCGAGCAGGCCGGCGGCGATCAATGCCTCCACCGGCCTGCAACGGCGTGCCCACCCAATCACGTAGCCGGCCCACCGTCGTCTTCGTTAGCGCTGCGCGGTGTAAGCGAGTTCCGCTTTAATCGCGCCTTGCGGCAGACCTTCGGGCCAAGCGATGGCGAAGCGACGCGCGTGCTGAGCGAGTACATTCTCGCCAGCGACGCTGCCTTCAAGAGCAGCGGCATTGAGCGTCTTGCTTACGGTGCCCACGGTCAGCTTGAGGCTAGGATCCTCCATGATGACGTGGCTGTTGCCGCGGTTCTCGAGCATAAGTTCCAGCACCGGCTTGCCGTCTTGCGCCGTAGCGCGTTGCGCAGACGTCACCGTGACGTCGCCCTTAGCACCCTTCGGTACGACATAGAGTGAGCCGACGTAGCGCACGGTCATATAGATCGCCGCACCAGGTGCGTCGCGGCGCTGTTTGACCGGCGTTTCTTCGGCAATGATGCGGTAGGCGAGTTCGGCCTTCGGGTTGGCGCGCCGTTCCAGCGGGCGCGCACCACCTGCGCCCCGCGCGGTGGCAATACCACCTCCGTCGGGAACACGGTGAAGTCGGTTGTTGGATTATGAATTTCCTTGCCGTCGGCATCGACTTGGCGCGTCGCGACCGAAACACTGACCGTGACTTGCTCGTCACGGTCGTTCGTGAGCTGGAAGCTTTGGTTGGCGCCACGGCCGCTGGGGTCGAAATCCTTGGTGATCGGCGTGACTTCGAAGGCCGAAGCGGCGCCGCCGGCGATTACGGTGGCGAAAGCTGTAGAGAACAAAAAAGTCTTGAACGACATGATGGCTGAATCCCTATTTCGTGGTCATGGTGAAGGTGAGCGTGTCCTGGTAGGTGCCAGGGAATAGGGTGGCGCTGCCGGTAAAAGCGGCGGCGATGGTGCTGGTCTCGCTGGTGATGGTAGCCCCCGTGACATCGCGGGCGATCTGACCGGTGCAGGTGCTACCGAGCAGCCCAGTCACTGAGGCAGTACTACCGCCAGTGGTCGGATTGGTCGCATTCACGCTAAACGGCAAATTATTCGAACCCTGAACGAGTTTTGCTCCGATGGGAACCGAGGCGCAGTTAGCCGATGCCACGGTCAGCGTGTAACCAGCGGCGATGTTGCAAGATTGGAGCACGGTACCCACCGTAACGGTCTGCGCGCCTGGCGTCGTGATTGGCAGATTGGCCGCACCGGGGTCGACGGTTGTGCTGATGCTGCAGACCGCACCCGCCGTACCTGAAAGTGGAATCGTGTTGGCGGCAAATCCCGGCGTGGCGGCGGCGGCGAGGATCGCGGCCGAAACGCCCGCGCTGATGCGCAGCCAAAGAGAAGTCGTCTTAGTCATAATGTGATGCTCCAAAAAAACCGCGGGGCGCGCTTAGTTGACGTTCATGGTGAGGGTTAGCGTGTCCTGGTAGGTGTCCGCGCCAAGGCCCGCGTTGCCGGTGTAGTTTACGAACACGGTGCTGTTCTCACCGGTGATCTTGGCATTGCTGACGACGCGGGCATTCTGTGCCGTACAACTGGTGGCGAGCAGCCCCGTGACGCCGGCCGCGCTGCCGCCGGTCGTAGGGTTTTGCGATTCCACCGAGTAAGCCAAAGCCTCACCGCCCACAGTGCCAACCAGCTTCGCGCCGGTCGGGGCTGCAGCGCAGTTGGCCGAGCTAACGACCAGCGTGTATCCGGCCTTCTTGTTGCAGTTCTGCGAGACGGTGCCGACCGTCACGCGTTGCGCTCCACCGGTGAGATTCAAGGTCAGCGCCGCAGGATCGGGCGTGACATTGAGCGTGCAGTTTTGCGCGATGCTGCCGGTCAGGATGATCTGGTTTGCGGCGTTGGCCGGACCGAGACCGAAGATCGCGGCGGTAATCGCCGCGATACTCACAACGGCAACGGTGCCGCTTTTCAGTACCTTCTGTACGTTCTTGTTCCTCGCAACCATGGAAACCAATGTCCTTTCGATGCTCTTACTGACGGCCGATTCTCTTAACGGTGGTAAATCTCGCGCGCCCGGCCTGGTACAGCGTTGATAGGCGTCACTACGTACGTAGTCGTCACTTTGTGGTGATGGCGACAGTGACGACATCCTGATAGACCCCGGCGTCGAGCCCTGCGATGCCGGTGTAATTGATGTAAAGCGTGCTGATTTCGTCCTTAATGAGCGCGTGAGTGACATCCCGCGCTATCTGGCCGGTACAGGTATTGGCCAATAGGCCGGTGACAACCGAAGCGCTCCCTCCATTCGTGGGATTGCGCGCCTCCACCGAGTAACCGATTCCTTGCGTGGAACCGGCGGTGAGAAGCTTCGCGCCAACCGGCGCAGCCAAGCAGTTTGTAGAAAAGACTTCGAGCGTGTAGCCACGCCGCCCGTTGCAATCTTGCAGAACGGTGCCGATGACAACGTGTTGAACGCCATCGTCGAGCATCAACGCGGCCGCTTCCGCCGACGCTGCAACGGCAATGGAACATTTCTGCGCGATGCTGCCCGACAATAGGATTTGCGTGGCGGCGGTCACGGGATCACTCGCAAAAAACGCGAGTCCCACCATCACCAAAGCGACGGTGGGCGCGAAGCCGATGTTACGGCCCGGCTGATGAAAAGAAATGCGATACATGCGGTTATGTGAGGGGGACGGCGCGAGCCGCGCCTTGATTGCAGTCAATTGGTCCAAAGACTGCGCTTGATCACAATCAATGAAGTGGCCGCCACCCGACTCTAATTTGGGCAAACTGAGAGTCCTGTTATCTGTTGTTGAGGTTCGTCATGCTGCTAAAGCGCCGCGTTTCCACCTTTCTGCGTAACTGGAAGCGTATATGTGGGTGGGGTGTGATCGTTTTCGTTTTAGGCGTAACAAATGTTGCCATGGGCGCCACTGCGGCTGCCCCGATTGCGCTGAACGATATTCTCCCAGTTGACGTTAAAGAGACCGAGCGGACCGAGCTGCGTGCGATCTATGAAGGTCTTGGCGGGTCTTTGATCTGGGCCACGCCGTCGCGGCAGCTGACTCTGATCAAATTGCTCGCAAGTCTCGAGTCAGACGGAATCGATGTCCAGCAATTGGGAAATTTTCAAAATCCTGACGTCAGATCGCAAGCGCGGGCCGATGTAATCGCCACGCAGGAGATCTTGCGCGCTGCATATATCCTCGCGGGGGGATCGACAGCACCGGAAACGATCCCGGGCTGGTCGCTGACAGTCCCAAAGAAAGCCCTCGTTGATGTCACGATCGACGCTGTGCGAAATGATCGCCTGAGTGCGCTATTCGATGACCTACGGCCCAACGCGAGCGCATACCGCAATCTGCGTGTCGCCCTCCTGCGCTACTTACGTCTGGCGGTGGAAACCTGGACTCCGCTTGATACATCGGTCGAGGTGCATCTAGATACAAACGATGCCCGGACACCCGAGGTGATGCGCCGTCTCGTCCTGTTGGGCGACTTGCTTGATGGGGATGTATCGGGCGACGCCGTGAGTAATGCCGTTAAACATTTTCAAAGCCTTCACGGATTGGCGGTTGACGGCCGCGTCGGTCCCGCCACATTAGCAGCCTTGAACGTGTCGCCCGCTGCGCGGGCAGAGCAAATTGCCATCAATCTCGAATATTGGCGCCTCCTGCCGCGGGTTTGGCCGAAACGCTACATCGCTGTGAATACAGCCGCCGCGCGGCTCGAATTGGTGAACAATGGCGCTCCCATTTATACGTCCCGCGTCATTGTCGGGGATCCGATCCATCCCACGCCGGTGATGACTGCAAATATTGCGGCAGTGACGTTCAACCCCAGTTGGACAATACCGCGCTCGATTGCTGTCAAGGAAATCCTCCCGCGCTTGCGCCGCGACCCGACTTACCTTGAGCGAAGCAACATTGAAATTCTTGACCGGAGCACCGACCCATTCGGACTGCAGCTGGACTGGCAGACCTACTCGCGGACGACTTTTCCCTTCCAGCTCCGCCAAATACCTGGCCCGCACAATGCTTTAGGGCTTGTGAAGTTCGAAATGCCAAACGGATTCGATGTGTACCTGCATGATACGCCGGACAGGTCATTGTTCGAGAAGCCGACGCGTGCGCTCAGTCATGGATGCATTCGCGTCGAGTGCGCAAACGAACTGGCGGAGCGGCTCATCGACAATCCCGCCGTTTGGCTTGAAAGCGATCTTTCCGGCGCGCTTGCGGATGGTCGTACAGCAACTGTGCATCTCGCGCAGTCACTTCCAGTCTACCTTCTTTATTTTACGGCATACGCCGACGAGAACGGGTCGATGAATTTTCGACCCGACGTCTACGGAAGGGACGCTGCCCTCCGCGGCGCGCGAAGCGCGCCGTTATCGCGTGACCCGACGGCCCCGCACATTCCGGAAGGATCGTGAGCCGTGTTCGGTCATGATCGAAAACGCCCTTTCATTCGGCCCTTCGAGAGCTTGCGTATGAAGGATATCGGCCAGGTGGGCGGTAAGAATGCGTCACTTGGCGAAATGGTGACTGCGTTTCGGGGCAGGAATATTCCTGTGCCCGCGGGGTTTGCTATCACGGCGACGGCATATTGGGCCTTTATCGATGGAAACGCGCTACGCGAACCCATTGCAACTCTGCTGCAACGCTATCACAAGGGAGAACTGGCGTTGTCGGCGGCGGGTGCTGCCGTTCGCAACCTCATACTGAAAGCTTCGCTTCCGATAGACCTGCGCGAAGACATTCTCAAGGCGTATCGCGCCCTGGTCCGTCGCGCGGGGTCGCGATCCGTTGCCGTGCGTTCGAGCGCAACGGCCGAGGACTTGCCTAATGCCAGTTTCGCGGGACAGCACGAGAGTTTTCTGAACATCCGCGGTGAGCGCGCGTTGCTTGCCTCTTGTCGTCGTTGTATGGCGTCCCTCTTCAACGATCGCGCCATCGTCTATCGCGCGCGCAATCGATTTGACGATATGAAGGTCGCGCTTTCGGTCGGCGTGCAAACGATGGTGCGGTCCGACAAGGGTGGTGCCGGCGTCATGTTCACGCTTGATCCGGAGAGCGGCTTCCCCGGCGTCGTGCGCATTGAAGGCGCATGGGGTCTCGGCGAAATGGTGGTAAAGGGCACGATAACGCCCGACTCTTATATGATCTTCAAAGCTCTCCTGGATCAACCCCGGCTAACGCCCATCGTTGAAAAATCCCGAGGCGGCGCTAAGTCAAAAATGGTCTATGGCCAAGGTCATAGAACCGCGACGAAAGTCGTTCCCACGTCCCGCCGCGAGCAAATGTCTTTTGTCCTCAGCGACCGGGAAATCCTCAAGCTCGCTAAGTGGGCCGTCGCAATAGAAGCGCACTATGGCAAGCCCATGGACATCGAATGGGGCAAGGATGGCGTGTCAAATCGACTCTATATCCTGCAGGCGCGACCTGAAACCTTTCAATCTCATGCGCCTTCAACTCTCACAAGCTACCGGATCACACGAGCGGGCCGACTTATGGCAAGCGGTTTAGCTGTCGGTGCCGGCATCGCTATTGGTCCGGTTTTTCGTATGACGAACGCTAAGGATGCCGCGATCTTTCCGAAAGGCGGTATTCTTGTCGCACGCCATACGGATCCCGATTGGGTTCCAGTCATGCGTCGGGCACGTGCCATTATTACGGAGCAAGGAGGCCGGACGTCACATGCGGCAATCGTTAGCCGCGAGTTCGGCATACCGGCTGTCATCGGCGCCCCATTAACCAGAGACCTCAAGAACGGGCAAGTAGTGACCGTATCCACCTGCGAAGGAGACGAGGGCAAGGTCTATGCCGGTGCGGCTCGATTTGCCGCAAAGTCGATTAACCCTTCACACGTAAAGCGTACACGGACGAAGATCATGGTGAATCTCGCGAACCCGGCCGCTGCCATGCGCTGGTGGCGCCTTCCGACGGCGGGGATCGGCCTCGCGCGCATGGAGTTCATCATCGCTAATCATATCAAGATCCATCCGCTGGCATTGGCACGGTTCTCCGAGCTCGCTGACCAAAAAGCACGGCGAACGATCGCGGCATTGACGGAGAATGAGGACAAAAAGGAATACTTCGTTGATCGGCTTGCCCGCGGCATGGCCCGTTTGGCCGCCCTTTCCTACCCACTGCCGGTTATCGTCCGCACGAGTGACTTCAAGACAAACGAGTACGCGGCGCTGTTAGGCTGACCTGACCGATTTTCTGTACCAGTCGAGATGTTAGTCTACTGCATGACTTTGGCTTTGTTCGAGTGGTGTTGGAATCGGGCTATCGGCCACCGGCGCCGGTGGCCTATAGCCGAGCGCTGAATGGGGCCGCTTGGTGTTGTAGTGCTTGCGCCATTGTTCGATCACGACCTTGGCCTCCTTCAGGCTGTAGAAGATTTCGCCGTTCAGTAATTCATCTCTGAGTTTGCCGTTGAAGCTTTCGTTGTAGCCATTCTCCCATGGGATGCCCGGTGCAATGAACAGGGTCTTCGATCCGATCCGCTGCAGCCAGTC
>CANJMF010000021.1 GCA_947475895.1 Fidelibacterota bacterium | reverse complement strand
GCGAATTGTTCTTGTCGGCAAGAAACCTGCTCAACAACGATCCGCCGCCGACGGCGCAGACGCAGTACTATCAAAGCACGGCGAGCTCGGCGACGCTCTACGATACGCTGGGCGCGATTTACCGCGTTGGTATCCGCTTCAAGATGTAATCAATAAAAGCTGATAAAAGGCCTAACTCGGAACCCTGCGCAAAGAGCCTTTGCGCAGGGTTTTTCTTTGAGGAAGGGCGCCTTACATATTGCGTCGGTATTGCCCGCCGACTTCGTAGAGCGCGTTTGATATCTGCCCAAGTGAACAGCAGCGCACGGCATCCATCAGAACAACGAAGACGTTGTCGTTTTCCACGACGGCGCGACGCAACGCGTCGAGCATTGCCGGCGCTTCGGCCGCGTGGCGCGTGTGGAAATCCGAAAGGCGTTTAAGTTGCGATTGTTTCTCATCGTCGGTTGAGCGGGCGAGTTCGATTGGCCCTTGGGCCTCGTCGCCATGCGGGTTGCGGTAGGTGTTCACGCCAATGATGGGATATGAGCCGTCGTGCTTGCGACCTTCGTAGTAAAGCGACTCTTCCTGGATACGGCCGCGTTGATAGCCGGTTTCCATAGCGCCTAAGACCCCACCACGGCTGGCGATGGCGTCGAATTCCTTCAGAACTGCTTCTTCCACCAAGTCCGTAAGTTCATCCACGATGAATGAGCCCTGGTTGGAGTTCTCGTTCTTCGCGAGGCCCCATTCGCGATTGATAATGAGCTGGATGGCCATGGCGCGGCGCACGGACTCTTCTGTCGGCGTGGTGATGGCTTCGTCGTAGGCGTTCGTGTGCAACGAGTTGCAGTTGTCGTAAATTGCGATGAGAGCCTGCAAAGTTGTGCGAATGTCGTTGAACGACATTTCCTGAGCATGCAGCGAGCGCCCCGACGTTTGAACGTGATACTTCAACTTTTGCGAACGCTCGTCGGCGCTGTATTTGTGCTTCATCGCCACGGCCCAAATACGCCGCGCGACGCGTCCGATGACGGTATATTCGGGATCCATGCCATTGCTGAAGAAAAACGAAAGGTTCAGCGCGAAATCGTCAATTTTTAAGCCGCGCGCGAGATAGGCTTCGACGTATGTGAAGCCATTGGCCAGCGTAAACGCGAGTTGCGAGATGGGGTTCGCACCGGCTTCGGCGATATGGTAGCCGGAGATCGACACCGAGTAGAAACTGCGCACCGCGTTGGCGACAAAGTATTGCTGAATGTCGCCCATCATCTTAAGCGAAAATTCCGTCGAGAAGATGCAGGTGTTTTGGCCCTGATCTTCCTTGAGGATGTCGGCCTGAACCGTTCCGCGCGCGGAGGCCAACGTATGTGCTCTGATTTTCTGAGCCTCGTCGGCATTAGGTGCCCGGCCATTTTCGGCGATGAATTTGGCCATCTGCTGATCGATGGCGGTGTTGAAGAAAAAGGCCAGGATGGTCGGTGCTGGGCCGTTAATGGTCATCGAGACGCTGGTAGTCGGGCTGCAAAGGTCGAAGCCGTCGTAGAGCACGCGCATGTCGTCGAGCGTGGCGATTGAAACGCCTGAATTTCCAACTTTGCCATAGATGTCTGGCCGCAGATCGGGATCGCATCCGTAAAGCGTGACGGAATCAAAAGCGGTGCTCAGGCGATGCGCGGGCATGCCCTCTGAAACTCTTTTAAAACGCGCATTGGTGCGGAAGGCGTCGCCTTCGCCCGCAAACATCCGCGTGGGATCTTCGCCTTCACGCTTGAAGGGGAAAACGCCGCCGGTGAAAGGGAATGCACCGGGCAAATTCTCCTTCATCAGGAACTTCAAAAGCTCGCCATCGTCCTCAAAACGTGGAAGCGCCACGCGTGGGATTTGCGTTCCCGACAGGCTTTCGTGGGCAAGGACGGTGCGAATTTCACGGCCGCGGACTTTGGTGATTTGCTCGCGGCCGGCGTAATTGGCGACCACGTCTGGCCATGTATCGAGAAGTCCTCGCGCGTCTTTGTCCAACTTCTGATCCGCGCGTTCAATCATGGTGTCGAAATCGGTGATCGGCTTGGAAGCTGCGGCGAAGAATGCTTTCGATACCCGCAAAGACTGGCGTTCGCGCGCCGCTTTGGTCTGCGCGCGGATATGGCTGTGATAGCCCCGGACCTCCTCGGCGATCTCGGCCAGGTACCGGGTTCGCTGCGGCGGGACAATAAACGATTGCTCGGTCGAATGACGGGTGGCGACTTCGGGTAATTTACTAGGCGATAACGGAAGCCCGATTTCACGCAAACGCTTGGCAATCGTGTGATAAAGCGCCGTCACGCCGTCATCGTTAAACCGTGAGGCCATGGTTCCAAATACGGGCATCTCGTTGGGGCGCGTTTCGAACCGGCCGCGATTGCGCTGCACCTGCTTACTCACATCGCGTAAGGCGTCTTCAGCGCCTTTGCGGTCAAATTTGTTGATGGCGACAAAGTCGGCGAAATCCAACATGTCGATCTTTTCGAGCTGGCTGCTGGCGCCGAATTCGGGGGTCATGACGTAAAGCGAGAGATCGGAATGCTCGACGATCGCCGTGCTGCCTTGGCCGATCCCCGATGTTTCGACGAGGATAATGTTGAAGCCGGAGAGGGCGCAGGCCGCGGTGATTTCCGGTAAAGCCGCAGAAATTTCGCCGCCCGTATCCCGCGTCGCGAGCGAGCGCATGAAAACATTAGGGTGGTCGATGGCATTCATGCGAATGCGGTCACCGAGCAACGCGCCGCCTGTGCGCTTGCGCGTGGGGTCCATTGAAATGATTGCGATGCGCAATTGATCTTGCTGATCGAAGCGAAAGCGTCGCACCAGTTCATCGACCAAAGACGATTTGCCCGAGCCGCCGGTCCCCGTGATGCCGAGGATCGGTACGCTGAGGGCTTTGGCAGCTTCGAAAATCGCGGTGCACCGCTCGTCGGCGACCTCGCCGTTATCGAGCATCGTTATGGTACGGGTTAGGGTGTTGCGGTCGCCGCTTTTGAGTGCTTCAACAAGGTCTGTGTTTTTCTGGGTGTCCGAGAACGCGAGTGGACGATCGCAGCGTGCCACCAGCTCGTTGATCATGCCCTGCAATCCGAGTGTGGCACCTTCCTGTGGTGAGAAAATATGCGCGACGCCGTAATCGTGGAGGTCTTTGATTTCGTCAGGTGTGATGACCCCGCCGCCGCCGCCGAAGATCTGGATGTCAGGCCGCCCGTTCTCCTTCAAAAGATCGACGAGGTATTTGAAGAATTCGGTATGGCCGCCCTGATAGGAGGTGATCGCGATGCCCTGCACGTCCTCGGAAATGGCCGCCGTCACCACATCGCTGACCGAGCGGTTATGGCCCAGGTGAATAACCTCAACGCCGCTTGATTGCAAAATCCGCCGCATGATGTTGATGGAGGCGTCATGGCCGTCAAACAACGCGGTCGCGGTCACGAAACGCACGCGATGAGAGGGCTTATAGGGTGCCTGTTTGATCGGGGCTGGTATCTGATTCATGTGATTTTGCTTGGGTCGAATGAGAGTGGATAGGCACCCCAACCGGCAATGGCGAGGCCACCTTTGAAGTAAAGGTAATCCTCTCGCGTGGAGGGCTCCATTGCCCATAGTGCCGTAAATCATGTAAAATACGCCAATATGCGCAACAGCACTCCGAAGCTCAAGATGAGGCCCCAATATCAGCCGGCCACGGTAGCGCTTGGTTTTGTTTCAGGGCTGCTTTCAGGATTGCCGGTGCGGGGTATCGACCCGGCACAGGTTTTGGCCGACGCAGGGCTTGAACCGGAGCTTCTGCGCCACGACGCGCGGCGCGTTCTGCTGACCGACTACGCTTCGCTTTACAACAAACTTGTGGCTGTGCTTGAGGACGAGGGCTTTGGTCTTTTCTCCACAAAGCTAAAAGTCGGAATGTTTGAGTTCCTATGTCGCAGCATGATCGGCAGCCGGAACCTGGAGGAAGCCCTGACTCGGGCCGGGAAATTCCTGCGCTTGGTCCTGCCGGATATGACGTTGCATATCGGCATCGACAATGTGTCGGCAAAAATAGAAATCCGGGAGAACATCGGCGTTGGCAACGGGGCGAGCGATCCACGGCGCATATTTGCCTTCGAATGGCTGCTGCGCCTCTTACACGGCTTGTCGTGCTGGCTTGTGGCGCGCGGCCTTTCGTTGGACAGCGTGCAGTTTCCATATCAGCGCCCACAGCAGGCGTCGGATTATCCTTTGATTTATACGGAGAACGCGACCTTTGGCGGCGATATGCTCGTTGCCCGGCTGAGAGCGAACCTCTTCACATTGCCGATCCGCAGGGATCAGGATGACCTTGCGCACTTTTTGGAGGGTGCGCCCGGCAAGATCACGATGTTGTATCGCCGCGACCGTGACATGGTGCGGCAAATCCGCGACATCCTGGCTGAGCTGCTGCCGGAAACGTTGGACTTGGAAGAAGTCGCCGCGCGCCTGCATCTTTCGTTGCGCACGGTTCAGAGGCGGCTCACGCAAGAGGGTTCAAGTTATCGTGCCATCAAGTCAGCACTTCGCCGCGATATTGCCCTCTCGCGACTTGAAAAATCCAACAAACCCGTTGCGGATCTCGCCGCCGAATTGGGTTACGCAGAACCCTCGGCCTTCTTTCGCGCGTTTGTGGACTGGACCGGCGAAGCGCCAACAAGCTATCGCAAGCGAGTCCGATCGCTGGCATGATGCTAGCGTGAAAACGCACTTAAAATTACCCTGATGTTTCCACCGTCTCGCATTGTTTGCCTGACGGAGGAGACCGTCGAAACGCTGTATCTGCTCGGCGAGCAGGACCGCATCGTCGGCGTGTCCGGATATGTCGTGCGGCCACCGGAAGCGCGCCGCGACAAGCCGCGCGTTAGCGCCTTCACCTCGGCGAACGTTCCGAAAATTCTCGCGCTGAAGCCGAATCTGGTTTTTACGTTCTCCGATCTTCAGGCCGATATCGTGGCCGACCTTATTCGCCATGGAATCGAAGTTCATGCTTTCAATCATCGGACCGTTGCTGGAATTTTCGATATGATTCTGATGGTCGGCGCAATAGTCGGTGCAACGGGAAAAGCCGAGGCGTTGGTGGAGAACCTTCGACACGGCCTCGATCAGGCGCGCGCGCAAGCGCAGCAATTGAAGCGGCGGCCGAAAGTTTTTTTCGAGGAATGGGACGAGCCGTTGATCTCCGGCATCAAGTGGGTATCGGAGCTTGTTGAGATTGCCGGCGGCACCGATATTTTTCCCGCGCACGCAGGTGGTGTGACGGCGAAAGAACGCATCGTTAAAATCGAAGATGTCGTCGAGCGCGAGCCCGACATCATCATCGGGTCGTGGTGCGGCAAGAAATTCGCGCCGGAGAAAGTGAAGGTACGACCGGAATTCGATCGAGTTCCGGCCGTTAAGTCCGGGGCATTACATGAAATAAAATCGTCGATCATTTTGCAGCCTGGCCCGGCTGCGCTTACGGACGGGCTGGCGGCGATCCAAAGGATTATTACGGGCTGGGCGCAGTCCTAACGCGATGCGCAACTGTATCTTAAGTCTCTGGTACTATAAGGCGATCGCACAAGTGCGGGAGCCGCTTCTTGCCTGACGAGTCATCAGCCAATTTTGAGCATCTTCTTCAACAAGCGTTGGCGCACGCACGCGTCAACCGGGTGCTGGAGGCGATCGACTGTTACAAGCTTATTCTTCAAACCGACCCCAAGCACGCGCGTGCCCAGTACAAATTGGGCGCGTTGCTCTTCGAGGTCGGTCGTACAGATTTGGCGATGCCATATCTGGAGACAGCCTTTGCGTTAAACCCGAGCAGTCAGAATGTGTGGTTTGTGCTTATCAAAGGGCTCGTCAGGATGGGGCGCCTGCACGAGGCACGAAGTGCGCTGGTGGAGGGGCTGCAACGGTGGGGCTTCTCCGGTGAGAAGGCAACTATTCTGATCGGCGAGCTCAGCTTCTACGAACAGGCCGCGACCGGCGATTCAAAAAAGCCCGTCCAACTCCCTGAGGTGACGGACACGGCGTTTTACGAAATCCTTGCGAAAGCATGGTCGAATTCGATGTCGAGTTCCTTCGGATTCATCGAGACGTTTTATTCGCTTTATCAAAACGTCGGTTACGTGGTCGACCGCGGCATACCGGGAGATTACGTCGAGTGCGGGTGTTATGCCGGAGGTATGTCGCTTCTTGCTGCGCTCACGTTCTTGCAGCGCGGGGATACCAGCCGGCACTTGTATCTTTTTGATACATTTGAGGGCATGCCCGCGCCAACAACTGAAGACGGCGCGATGGCTGGCGACACCTATGTCATGAACACGCAAACCGGCGAATCCTGGGCAAAGGTAAACTTCGATGAAGTGCGCGACACGATGCTTTCATCCGGGTACCCACGCGACAAAATTCATGTGGTGAAAGGGATGGTCGAGGATACGATCCCGACGTCCGCGCCGGAAAATATCGCGATTTTGCGGCTGGACACTGATTTTTACTCGTCTATCAAACATACTCTGACGCATCTTTATCCGCGCGTATCGCGCGGCGGCGTGGTGATTTTTGACGACTACGGAGCCATCGTCGGCGCACGGCGTGCGGTGGACGAATATTTTTCAACCGTCGAGCTGCCCATGATGCTTCACCGCATCAATTATACGGTGCGCGTTGGGATTAAAGTTTAAGGCGATGTCCTTAGAGGAACTTCAAGTCGCCGTTACTGCAGCGGGAATTGCTTGGCGTGGCGCGTTTCATCCCACGTCGGACGATCACGTGCCGCCGCTCGCGAACAAATGCCCCGCGGCCACCGTCGTGCTTTTGGGTTTCACCGGCGAGATGGGTTGGAATACATTCGCCGCAGCGCCCGAGGCCCGGGATGGGAATTCTGACCCGCTTGACCGCTGGTCCCGCCGCGTTATTGGCGGCCTTGCGCACGCGCTCGGCGGTACCGCGTTCTATCCATTCGCCGGGCCGCCGTGGATTTCGTTTCAGCGTTGGGCACAACGCGCCGAACCTCTTCACCATTCGCCGCTCGGTGTCTTAATTCATCCGCGTTGGGGGCTTTGGCACAGCTATCGCGGTGCGCTGGCCTTCGCAGAGCGTTTCGACTTCGCGCCGCTGCCACCGCAAGCGAGTCCCTGCGAGTCCTGCGCCGCAAAGCCGTGTTTGTCGGCGTGCCCAGCGAGCGCGTTCTCGCCCGTCGCCCAGCAGCGCTTGGATACGGCTAAATGCGGAGACCATCTAGCGCAAGGCGCGAGCGGCGAGTGCCGGGACCATGGATGTTTGGCTCGTCGGGCCTGCCCGGTCGGCGCGGAATTTATCTACAGCGCCGCACAGGCCGCGTTTCATATGAACAGCTTTCGCAGGCACTTGCTTAGTCGGAATGAGTAAAGTCGTCCTCGCACCACTCAGCGTCAGATTTCAGACCCTTCGCGCACTGCTCGGCTTCCTGCTTGCGCAGATCCGCTCGGCGGATTTTCCCTGATACTGTCTTAGGCAGCTCGGCGAATTCAATACGCCGCACGCGCCGAAATGGTCCCAGAATTTTTCGGGCATGCGCAAGAATCGACGCGGCGGTTTCCGCATTTGGCGCGTACTTTGGCGACAGCGTCACGAACGCTTTCGGCACAGCCAATTTCATCGGATCGGGCGACGGCACCACTGCGGCCTCGACCACAGCGGGGTGTTCAATGAGCACACTCTCAAGCTCGAACGGGCTAATGCGGTAATCGGACGCTTTAAACACGTCGTCGGCGCGCCCCACATAAGTCAACGTTCCGTCGCCATCAACGGTCGCGATGTCGCCCGTTTGATAGACATCGCGATCCAGCGGCTGCAGGGTCCCGTCGACGCGATACCCGTCCATAATTCCCACGGGACGTAGCGGGCGCAGTTTCACCGAAACTTGGCCCTCGGTCGCGATATTGCCGTTTTCATCGCGCAATTCGATTTCAAAGCCCGGCAGCGGCCGGCCCATAGCCCCGGGGACGATCTTTTGTCCCGGTGTATTGGCGATCAATGCGCTGGTTTCCGTTTGCCCATATCCATCGCGGATCGTCAGCCCCCATGCTTGCTCTACGCGCGCGATGATCTCGGGATTGAGCGGCTCGCCGGCACCGGCAAGCTCACGAAGCATTGTCTGCCACTGAGGTAGGTCCTCTTGAACGATCATGCGCCATACGGTCGGCGGCGCGCAGAACGAGGTGACTTGCTCGCGGGCGATAACGTCAAGCGTTGCGCGTGCGTTGAAGCGTGTGTGGTTGAGCGCCAGAACCGTTGCCTCAGCGAGCCAAGGTGCGAAAACGCAGCTCCAGGCATGTTTCGCCCAGCCGGGAGAGGAGATGTTGAGATGGATATCGTCCCGCCTCAGTCCCAACCAATACAGGGTCGAAAGAAGCCCTACCGGATACGACTGGTGACTTTGCTGCACGAGTTTGGGGCGTGAGGTCGTTCCCGATGTGAAATAGAGGAGGAGGGGATCGTTCGCGTTGGTTTCGCCGTCCGGCTCAAATTGCGCCGAACAGAGCGCGGCGTCTTCCAGGGCCAGCCAGCCGGGGACGGCCGCTCCAACGGAGATCCCGCGCCAGTCCGGACTGCCTTGAAAACGATCGTGGAACTCTGAGGCCGCAATGACGTAACGCACGCCGCCGCGCGCGATACGATCAAGCACATCATCGCGACTTAATAAGGGCGTTGCGGGAATGATGGCGACGCCGAGCTTCATCGCCGCCAGCATGGATTCCCAAAGGGGCGCTACGTTGCCAAGCATAATCAGAACGGCGTCTCCACGTTTCGCGCCGGCCGCGCGTAGGAAATTCGCGATACGGTTTGAGGCGTGGGAGAGATCGGAAAAGGTGCGGGAAACAACGGGTCCGCTGTCGGAGACAATTCGAAGTGCCTCCTTGTCATGTGTGCGCGCGATCTCGTCCATCCAGTCGAGCGCGAAATTGAAGTGCTGCGGACGCGGCCAACGGAAACCGGCATAAGTGGTTTTGTAGTCTGTACGATGGCGAAGCAAAAAATCCCTCGCGTCGCGAACTTCGTCAGCGCCCGATTTCAAAAAGCCCTCCCGTTGCTCATCAAGAGCGAACGGTAGCACTGCTGTCGAAGGGCCGTATAGTCGCACGCCCGTGCTGCAAGTGCGTCCCTAGCCCGCGCGCGGTGTGCTTGAGAGCAACGGCTCCTCATCAACATCCCGATCGTCATTGATCGCTGCATATTGGACTTTGGCGACGGTCGGTAGATTGGAAAGGCGTCCAGCCAAGGTGCTGGCGCGTATGGGGCATAAGTCCCCGAGGCGCACCTCAACGCGGAATTGTTTCTTTTTGTAGCTGCGACTGAAAAGCCAGGAGGGTTCCAGCCCAAATCGCCCAAACGCGTCAAGAATGCGCGTAAGGGTCGGGGCTTCAGTATAGACGATCGTAAAACGATAGAGCGGTGCAGCGGATGTCGAGACCATGGCGGTTTCCCAAAGGCAGGTTAGCGGGCACGCAAATGCAAGTCCGGCCCTCGTAAGGGACCGGCTGCGTAATTCGCGCTGCACTCATTCGCCGAATGGCATTCATGGTTTAATCGCCAGCATTAAGTCAGGCCGCCACTTTGCCAAAAATCAGACAAAATTTTCTTCTTCGTTTTGGCGAAAAACAGCGGCCCGTCGGAATTTATCTCTGCGAAACGCTAAAGAGGATCGCGATAAGGCTGCGATCCGAGAAACACGTTAGCGTTTGGTTTTCTGGCGCTTCGGTACGCTTTGCCCGGCTTCGACTTTGATGGAGTAAGTTTGCTTCAGGCACCTCAGCATAAAGCTGGACCGCGAATGGCGAATTCCGGGGATTTTATACAACCGCTGGCGCAGAAAGCGCTCGTACCCTTCCGCGCCCGCAACAGCCGCCTTGATATAGTAATCGTATTCGCCGCTCGCGAGATAAGCCTCGATAACCTCAGGTAAACCCGCAAGTGTCGCCTCGAACTTCTCGAGCGCGTTATCGTCGTGCCGGTCAAGGGTGACTTCGACAATCACCGTATCCGGATAGCCAAGCGCGGCATGATCGAGAATGGTCACGTATTTCTCGATAACGCCATTCTCTTCTAGGGCTTTGACGCGATTCCAGCACGGCGTCGGCGAAAGGCCGACCTGCGCGGCGAGATCCACATTCGCAATGCGCGCATTGAACTGAAGCGCGCGCAGGATTTTAAAATCCGTCTCATCGAGCATGGTCATGTCTTCCCCCGGGGATAAGAATTATCCGCTGCCTATGAGCTCTTATATAGAGAATGCTTCTGGAAATCGAGTGTCGGCCCAGCAAAAGAAAACGTCAATTCTTTCGGTCGTTCCGTAAAGTTCATCGCCTAGCCGGGCGAAGGTGCGCGATGAACCCTGAAAATAGAGAGCCCCTGCTTCAGCCTGCGTTGAAGCTGCATATCCCCGAGCCGAGCGCGCGGCCCGGCTCCGCGCCCGATTTTACGCATCTTTCCTTTGCCGCTGCAGGTGCTGTGCGTCGGCCGCAGGTGAGTGAGACTGCGCGGCAAATGCAGGACCTCGCATTCGATTTGATCCGCGTCCTCGATGACACGGGGAAAGCCGTTGGTCCTTGGCGGCCCGATATTAGTGCGGAGCGGTTGAAGCACGGACTTCGCGCTATGCTGCTCACACGGGCATTCGATGAGCGCCTGCTTGTAAGCCAGCGCCAGGGCAAGACGTCCTTTTATATGCAGTGCACCGGCGAAGAAGCAGTAGCCGTGGCGCAAGCCGCGGCATTGGATTCGACGGACATGCTGTTTCCCACCTATCGCCAGCAAGGCCTGTTGATCGCACGCGGCTGGTCACTCGTCGACATGATGTGTCAGGTGTTCTCCAACTCCCATGACCGCATGAAGGGCCGGCAATTGCCGGTGTTTTATTCCAGCAAGGACGCTAATTTCTTTTCGATCTCCGGCAACCTCGGCACGCAATTCAGCCAGGCTGTCGGTTGGGCTATGGCGTCGGCCTACAAGCGCGATCATCGCATCGCATCGGCATGGATCGGCGACGGCGCGACGGCCGAAGGGGACTTCCACTACGCGTTGACGTCGGCTGCCGTTTACCGCGCGCCTATCATCTTGAATGTGGTCAACAATCAGTGGGCGATTTCCAGCTATCAAGGCATTGCAGGCGGTGATGAGGCGACATTCGCGGCGCGCGGGATCGGCTACGGAATACCGGCGCTGCGCGTTGACGGTAACGACTTTCTCGCTGTGTACGCGGTCACGCGCTGGGCGGCGGAACGCGCGCGCACAAATCTCGGCCCGACGCTTGTCGAACTCGTGACATATCGCGCCGCGCCCCATTCTACGAGCGACGATCCCAGCAAGTATCGCCCGTCGAATGAATCGGCGAGCTGGCCACTGGGTGATCCGGTCGAACGCTTAAAGAAACATTTGATTCACGAGAATGCGTGGTCGGAAGAAGCGCACGTTGCCCTCGACCAAGAGGTCAAAGAAGAGGTTCGCGTCGCCGCTAAAGAGGCGGAGAGCTACGGGACGTTGGGGAAGGGCCCGAAACCCGACCGCTCTACGATCTTCGAAGACGTCTTCAAAGAAATGCCGTGGCACCTACGTCAACAACGCGACGAGCTTGAGAGCGAACAATGACAACGATGAACATGGCGCAGGCGCTCAATTCGGCCATGGACACCATGCTTGCGCGTGATCCCAACGTGGTGATCTTTGGCGAAGACGTCGGCTACTTTGGCGGCGTGTTTCGCTGCACGGCGGACCTTCAACAAAAGCATGGCGTCGATCGGGTGTTCGATACGCCCGTCGCCGAGGGCGGCATTTTAGCGATGGCTGTTGGGATGGGCGTCTACGGCTTACGGCCCGTCGCGGAGATTCAGTTCGCTGACTATATTTATCCCGCTATCGATCAATTGGTATCCGAGGCCGCGCGGTTGCGTTACCGCTCGGGTGGTGAATTCTCTGCGCCATTGACGGTGCGGGCACCGAGCGGTGGCGGCATCTTCGGCGGGCAGACGCATAGTCAAAGTCCCGAAGCATTGTTCACGCATGTCTGCGGACTCAAAACGGTTATCCCATCCAATCCATATGACGCTAAAGGCCTTCTCATCAGCGCTATCGAAGATGACGACCCCGTTGTCTTCTTCGAGCCAAAGCGGCTCTACAATGGCCCGTTTGACGGCCATCACGAACGGCCCGTACAGCCTTGGGCCAAGTATCCTGCGAGTGAAGTTCCCGAGGGCTACTACAGTGTGCCGCTCGGCAAGGCAGCCATTGTGCGCCGAGGCAGCGATGTCACGGTGGTCGCGTACGGAACGATGGTGCACGTGGCGGTCGCTGCCGCCGAGATGACGGGCATCGATGCGGAGGTCATTGATCTGCGCACCCTTGTGCCGCTCGACATCGATACAATCGTTGCGTCGGTTAAAAAAACGGGGCGCTGCGTTATTGTTCACGAAGCGACCCGCACCAGCGGGTTTGGAGCGGAGCTGTCGGCTCTGATTCAAGAGAATTGCTTTTATCATCTAGAATCCAAGATCGAACGCGTGACGGGTTGGGACACGCCGTATCCGCTCGCGTTCGAATGGGATTATTTTCCAGGTCCCGACCGCGTTGCAAAAGCGCTGCGGCGCACGATGGAGCCGTAAGCCACATACAAAGAGAAAGATGTAACGCGGAAATTATAGATTGAATTGATTGCCGCAAAATGATCGAAGACTGCCAACGGAGAGTGTGAGGAGAGTTCGACTAGCCGACACGCACAAAATTTTCAGAATTTTTTAGGGGGGAGACAATGGCTTCTTTTGATGGCGCCACCGTGAATCTGCGTGCCTGTACGCAGAGAAAAAACCGCATCAACGTAATGATGTCGACGACCGCGATCGCAATCGCAATGGGATTGCCAGGATTGGCAATGGCGCAAACCGCAAAGCAAACTGCCGAACAGGCCCCCGTTGAAGAAATCGTTGTTACCGGTTCGCGCATCGTTCGCGAAGGATACGAAGCTCCGACGCCACTGACTGTTGTCGGAACGGAGCAGCTCGAGAGGAGTGCCGATTCCAATCTCCTCAATTTCTTGAATACAATGCCCGCGATTACGGGCAGCAACACGGCCGCAAGCGGCGGGACATCGCTTTCTCCCGGAACTGCGGGCCTTCAAACCCTGAACCTGCGGTCACTTGGCGCTAACCGTGTGTTGGTGCTGCTTGATGGACAGCGTGCCGTTGGTTCTGCGCTTTCAGGGATCGTTGATGTCGCGTCATTCCCGGCGCAGTTAGTCTCGCGCGTGGACGTGGTTACCGGCGGCGCTTCGGCCGTGTACGGCTCCGACGCGGTAGCCGGGGTCGTGAACTTCGTGCTCGACAGAAAATTCACCGGCGTGAAGGCCGAGCTTTCGGGTGGCCTCACCAATTACGGCGACGACAAAAACTATAAAGTCGATTTGTCAGCCGGTTTCGGTTTCGCGGATGATCGCGGGCACGTTTTGCTGTCGGGCGAGCATATGCACAACCAAGGCATTAGCGGAGACGGCGGACGCGCGTGGAACCGTACCGGTTTCCAACAAATCGTGAATCCCCTCTACACCGCGACCAATGGTCAACCGCAGCAGTTGGTGCAGTTCAATACCGCACCGGGCACGATGACACCGGGCGGTATTATCGTTTCCGGTCCGTTGAAGGGGACCGCGTTCGGTGCAAATGGCACGCCTTTCAAATACCAATACGGATCGACTTTCTCGAATCCGTTTAACGTCGGTGGCGATTGGGCATTAGGCGATTTACGTCCGTTTTCCGATATCGACCCGCATCAAACGAACGACAGCTTATTCGCCCGTGTCGGCTATGACGTGACAGACAATCTCAATGCGTTTGTTCAGTGGGGTTGGCAACAGAGTCATCTGAGAAACGATATCGCCTCCCCATGGATTTTGGGCGGCCCCACCAGCCCAACGATCCAGGTCGACAACGCCTATCTGCCGGCATCGGTCCGCGCAGCGATGGTGACGGCCGGGGTCACGAACTTCCAGCTCGGTACGACCAACGGCGATATGATCCCGATCGGAAACGACAGCCTTCGCATCACGAACCGAATCAATGCCGGCCTTGAAGGCGCCTTCAACGCTTTTGATACCTCATGGCATTGGAACGCATATTACGCTTACGGCGCGACAAAGATCGGGTTCCGTAGCCCCGATGCGATTTTAAGAGCGCGCTATCTCCAGGCTATCGACGCTGTCGTGAATCCCGCAAACGGCCAGATCGTTTGCCGCTCGACACTCACGGCTCCGACCAACGGATGTAAGCCGTGGAATGCCCTCGGCGTCGGCGTGAATAACGGCAACACGGCCGCGTTCAACTGGATCAACAACGATGGCCTGGCTTCATTTCAACACGCGTTGGTCGAGCAGACGACCTATGCGGCTTCAGCCACCGGCGAGCCATTCTCACTGTGGGCCGGTCCGGTTTCACTTGCTGTGAGCGTCGAGCATCGGAAAGACGCCGTGCTTGCTGTCACCGATCCTCAGTCGCTTGCCGGTGGTCACGTTCTTGGAAATCTACCGAGCCTTGCCGGCGCGCAATCTGTAACCGAAGGCGCATTGGAAACGGTTATCCCGCTCGCCAAGGGTGAAAGCTGGGCGCAGTCCTGGGATTTCACGGCCGCGGTTCGCTTCACGGGATATGAGCTCTCGGGGTTCGTCACGACCTACAAATTCGGCACGACCTATACGCCGATCGACGATCTTAAATTCCGCATCACACGGTCGCGCGACATTCGTGCGCCCAATCTACAAGAACTCTTCCAGCCAGGAAGCATTGGCTCTGCAAGTCCGCAGATTATCGATCGCTTTCAGCCGGGCTCGCCGCAATATCCGTTGGGTACGACATCGCAAGGCGGCAACCCCGGGCTCTTGCCGGAAAAAGCCGACACAACAGGTATCGGTGTTGTGATTCAGCCCCGTTTCCTCGACGGCTTCACGGCGTCAGTGGATTTCTGGGATGTGGACATCAACGGTGCGATCGCGCCGCTCACAGTGCAGCAGGTCATCGACGTCTGCTATACGAAGCAAAATGAATCCGTTTGCCCGAACATCATTCGCAATGCGAGCGGTAACATTCAGCAGATTAAACTCTTCTCCATCAACCTGGCGACGCAGGATGTAAGAGGCTTTGACTTTGAAGCCAGCTATCGCACACCGATGTCGGCATTCGTTTCCGACTGGCGCGGTGAACTCTCACTACATGGCTTGATGACTCTTTATCTGCGCAACTATCAGAACAACACGTTTAGCGCGCCCAGCAACCGTGTCGGCGAAAACAACTCAAGCAATCCGCCCGACTGGAAGTTAACAGCAACAGCGACATATGGATTGGATCCGGTGGCCGTTTCGCTGACAGCGCGCGCAGTTAGCAGCGGAACGATCAACAGCGAGTATATTCAATGTACGAGCGGGTGCCCGACTTCGACGACTGATCATCCAACGATCAATTCCAATCGTGTCGCGGGGCGCTTCTATCTGGACGCTAATGTCACTTACAAACTCGATCTGGGCGACTCGACTACCGGTTCGCTGTTCTTGTCGGTGAAGAACATGTTCAACAACGATCCGCCGCCGCTTGTGACCCAGTACTTCCAAAACTTGGCGGAAACCGGCACTTTGTATGACTCGTTTGGCGCCGTTTATCGCGTCGGCATTCGCTTCAAAATGTAGCTAACGCGGGCGAAAGCCCAGTCGACTTCGCTTAACTCACCCGGCATTATTGATTGCCGGGTGAGGTTCGCGACGGAGAGATACGACGTTCGGCACTAAAGCCTCCACAAAGCGGTGGCGATAGAACTACTCAAACAAATTCAATTTACTTAGGGGAGGACGCTATGAAGAAGACATCACTCTTCATCGCCGCTGCATTCCTAATCACGGGAAGCGCGTGGGCGGCAGAGTCGGGCTTGGATAAAATTCCGGAACTGCCCTTTGATTCCGAAATCATCATCAGCAATTTGAATATGCCGCCGAATGTTCATCTCGGCGAAGTGGCCGGCGTCAGCTTGGATTCCAAAGGAAACATTTACGTCTATTCGCGTACCGGCGGCGCGGGTGATATCGATTTTAGACGCTCGGCCCAACTTTTTGAATTCGCGCCCGATGGAAAGTTCATGCGCGAGATCGGCGGCCCGAATAATTACGTCATGGCATGGGCGCACTCGGTTCGCATCGACGCGCAAGACAATATCTGGATCGTCGATAACGGCTCGAACCTTGTCGGAAAATTCGACCAGGAAGGACGTTTCCTCGGCGCGCTTGGCCGCAGAAAAGAATCTGTGATGCCTTTGCAAATGCACATTGAGCAAAACGGCAACATCACCACGAACACCGCGTTCGGCCAGGATAATGACGGCCTGTTCTGGGAGCCGACCGATGTTGCGTTTGACTCGAAGGGGAATCTCTTTGTGAGCGACGGATATAAAAACGCTCAGGTGCAGAAGTTCACGAAAGACGGTGAATTCATTATGCGCTGGGGTACGAAGGGGTCCGGGCAGGGCCAATTCATGCTGCCGCACGGCATCGCCG
Organism: Fidelibacterota bacterium; assembly: GCA_947475895.1. Taxonomy (GTDB): domain Bacteria; phylum Pseudomonadota; class Alphaproteobacteria; order Rhodospirillales; family Rhodospirillaceae; genus SHVO01. The sequence goes on along the minus strand of CANJMF010000021.1, from coordinate 41,988 downwards.
TCGACGCCAAAGATAACGTTTATGTCGCCGATCGCGGCAACAATCGGATTCAAGTGTTCGACAACAACGGCAAGTATCTCCGTGAAATGAAGCTGGATATCCGCTACCCCGTCGGCGTCAAATTGAAAACGCCGGGATTGTCTAAAGATAGCGAAGGGCGTTGGCGCTCATTGTGGCCAAACTCGCTTTGCATCACGAAGGGCCCGAACCCCGTCATTTACGCGAACGATCTGACGCCGAGCGTGGTGGTCAAGCTGTCGCTGGACGGTAAAGTGCTCGGACGATTTGGTTCCGAAGGCCGCAAAAAAGGCGAGTTCGCATGGATGCACGAACTGTCGTGCGGCAAAGGCGACAACGAAGTTTATCTGAGCGAAATGATCAACTTCCGCGTTCAGAAAGTGACGCTGCGTTCGAAATAGTTTTCCGATTTATTAGAAGACTCAAATCCCGGTTAATCGCCGGGATTTTTTTATAGCCCGCGGCCTGTCTCGCTTTATGCTCCATAATTGATCGGGTAGGAGGAAGGCATATGAAATTCGCAGATACGGCCGCCGTTGTAACGGGCGCGGGTTCGGGCTTGGGTGCGGCGACGGCGCGTTTGTTGGCGAGTAAAGGCGCAAAAGTTTCCCTCTTCGACATCGATCAAGCGAAGGCCGAAATCGTGGCCAAAGAAATTGGCGGCCGCGCGATCCGTTGCGACGTCACGAGTGGTGAAAGCGTTTTGGCGGCGCTGGCGGAAGCGGCCGCGGCTCACGGTGTTGCGCGCATCGCTGTGAACTGCGCCGGCATCGCGCCAGCCGGGCGCACCGTTGGCCGCGATGGACCGCTGGCACTCGATGCGTTCAGCAAGGTGATTGGCGTCAATCTCATCGGAACTTTTAACGTGTTGCGGCTGGCGGCCGATGCCATGAGCCGGCTTGATCCGCTCGAAGACGGCGAACGCGGCATCATCATCAACACGGCGTCGATTGCCGCTTATGAAGGCCAGATCGGGCAAGTCGCTTACGCCGCATCAAAGGCGGGCGTGGTCGGGCTTACGTTGCCGGCGGCGCGGGATTTGTCGCGGCTGGGCATCCGCGTGGTTACGATTGCACCGGGCCTTTTTCTTACGCCCATGCTGCTGGGCTTGCCGGAAGAAACGCAAACATCGCTCGGCGCCTCGGTGCCTTTTCCTGCGCGCCTTGGCAAGCCTGAGGAGTATGCGGCGCTTGCGGCGCATATTTGCGAAAATCGCATGATCAACGGCGAGGTCATACGTCTCGACGGTGCGCTGCGAATGGCGCCGAAGTAGATAAACGGGCGTTGTTTCTTGCGGGCAATCGCTTCAGACTTGCCCCGTTCATTTCAGGAAGGACTGCATCATGCAACGCAAGATAACAGTGGCTTTCGCTGCGGCGCTTCTCTTCGCTGCCGACGCTCATGCGCAACAGGCGGCTGCCCCCGTGGCGGCGCCGGATTTCTCGAAAGTCGAAATACAAGCGACCGACCTCGGCAAGAAAACTTACATGCTGACGGGCCAGGGCGGGAATATCACCGTGGCCATTGGTGATGACGGCATCATCATGGTCGACGGCCAATTCGCGCCGCTGCACGACAAGATCGCCGCCGCGATCAAAGCCCTTTCGCCGTTGCCCATAAAATACTTAGTGAACACGCACTTCCACGGCGATCACACCGGCGGCAACGAAGGCTTCAAAAAAGATGGCGTTGTCATTGTCGCCGATCCCAATGTCGGTAAGCGTCTGTCGGAGGGATCGCTCAACGCGTTGACCGGAGCGAAGACTCCACCGGCGCCGGGGAATGTGCCCACGCAGACATACGCCAATACGACATCGTTGAAGGTTAAAGGCCGCACGGCGCAGATCGTGCACGAGCCGGCCGCGCATACGGATGGCGACAGCGCGATTTATTTCGCCGATGCCAATGTGCTCTCGACGGGCGATATCGTGACTGTCGGCGCGCGTTATCCCAACATCGACGTGGCGAACGGGGGCAACGTCAAAGGAATGATCGCCGCCGTCGACGGATATTTAAAGATGACCAATGCCGACACAAAGTATGTGCCGGGGCACGGCCCGCTTTTGAACCGGGCCGAGATCACCGCGTATCGCGACCTTCTCGTGGCCGCGCGCGACCGCGTTGCCAAGCTCATCAAAGACGGAAAGAGCGAAGAAGACGCGGTGGCGGCAAAACCTATCACCGACCTCGAATTGAAAGCCGGCGCCAATGAAGCCGGAAGCGCCAACTTCGTGCGCTTGGTCTATCGCTCGCTCAAAACGTGAAAAACGAGCCCATGAACTTATGAATCTCGACCCGCGAAGGCTTTGAAACGGCGGGCGTATTCGGCCTGGCAAACGACCCCATGAACTTATGCCCCGGGGGCCATATGGCTTCGTCGCATCCAAAGATGTCGTCGCCGTTCGGGTACGTTAAAGGCGCTGTTTTGGCCAGCATTATCGTGCTATATTAATGGCTTAGCGCGATAAGCTTCTTTGCGATGTGTCGTGTAGGCGACAGTCACGACAAGCGGCGGCTCATAGACTATCGTCTTTATTCGGTAACGATTGTCTGAGGGAGCGATACGCATGGCTCCTTTTATATTTTTTTCGCAGCTTCATTGGATGGATCTGGCGCGCTAAAAAGACAAGGCGGAGGGAGCGCGTTGAGATTGGTTGGAAAACATTTCGGTCGTGAAGGCGCGCGCGTACGCAAAACGTTTGTGACGCGTGCCCTATTGTTTGCTGCAGCGGTTGTGCTGCCTGCGGGCGTATTTCTCAGCGGCTCATCGATTGTCACGGCGTCGGCAAAAGACGTTGAGGCCAAGGAAGCGGGGACGGTCGTTGGATCGCCGCGTCGTCTTCGGCTGCTGACGACACAGCAGTACATCAACACCGTTCAGTACTATTTCGGCCCCGACATTAAGATCGACGTTAAGTTCGCACCTTTAGAGCGCACGGACGGACTTCTGATTGCCGGTGCGTCTGTAGCCGGCGTCAGCGGCGCGCAAATCGAGACGTATCAGAAAGTCGCCAGCATCGTTTCGGCGCAGGTGCTTTCGCCCGATCGGCGCGCAACGCTGCTTCCGTGCAAACCGAAATCCGATAAGGCCGCCGACGACGCATGCGCTGAGAAATTTCTCGGCGAGGTCAGCAATTATCTTTACCGCGCGCCTTTGTCTAAAGCGCATCTCGCGAAGTTCGTTGCTGAATCCAACAAGGCCGCCACGCAGCTCAACGATTTTTATGCCGGTCTGCAACTGGCGCTCGAAGGCGTCCTGCTGAGCCCGAATGTATTGTTCGTGGCCGAGCGCGAGGAACCGGACCCTCATCATCCTGGGCAGATGCGCCTGGATGCCCATTCGCTGGCGTCGCGCCTAAGTCTCTTTTTGTGGAACGCAGCGCCCGACGCGGTCCTGCGGCAAGCCGCGGCGCGCGGGCAGTTGGATACGGAAAAGGGCCGCGCCAAAATTGTCGACATGATGCTGGCCAGCCCGCGGCTTGAAACAGGCGTGCGTTCGCTGTTCGACGATATGTTCGGCTTCGAGGATTTCGTGACGCTCGCCAAGGACGGCGTGATCTATCCTTATTATCTCGGTGAAGCGTCCGGCGATGCACGCGAGCAAACGCTCCGTACAGTGGTCGATCAGTTGCTCACAAAAGATCGGGATTACCGCGATCTTTATACGACGCGGGAAACATTCGTTTCGCCGGCATTGGCCATCATTTATGGCGTGACGACACCTCCAGGCTGGCATGCCATCGAGTTTCCACCGGAAGCGCATCGCGCCGGCATTCTCACGCAGGTGAGCTTCCTCGCGTTGCACTCGCATCCGACCCGCAGTTCGGCGACTTTGCGCGGCAAAGCCCTGCGCGAATTGATCTTGTGTCAAAAGGTTCCGCCGCCGCCTGCGAACGTGGACTTCTCGGCGGTCAATGATCCGAAGTCAAACTTCCGCACCGCGCGCGATCGCCTCACAGCTCACCGCGCGAACCCCGTTTGCGCGGGATGCCACAAGATCACTGATCCGATGGGCTTGGCTCTGGAAAACTTCGACGGCGCCGGACAATACCGTACCGACGAGAAAGGCACTGCAATCGATGCCACCGGCAGCCTTGATGGCAAAGACTTCTCGGACGTCGACGGACTGAGTCGCGCCGTTCACGACAATCCCGCTTTGCCGGGTTGCTTGGTTCGTCGCGCGTACAGCTATGCAACCGGCGGAGCGGTTTCTTTGAATGCAGAACCCGCGCTGGTCGAACTCAATAAAAACTTCGCGGCGCAAAACTATCGTTTGCGTGGGTTACTTAAGGCAATCGCGCTCAACGATGCATTCTCAACGGTTTCCAAGCCGGTCCCTAAGCCGGAGCCGAAAAAAACCGCGAGCGTGCCGTTGTTGCAAGTCGTTGCCGAAAATCCCAAATAGGGAGTGGAATTTATGAATCGTCTCAATCGACGTCGTGTTCTTCGCGGCATGTTAAATGGTGGTGCGGTCACGGTCGGCCTGCCGCTCTTGAACTGCTTTTTGAACGGCAACGGCAATGCACTCGCCGACGGCGAGAAAATGCCGGTGCGTTACGGAACATGGTTCTGGGGTCTCGGTATGAACACCCAGATTTTCAAACCGAAAAAAACCGGCAGGGATTTCGAGTTTCCGGATGAAATTCAGGCGCTCGCGCCCATTCGTGACAAGATCAACATTCTCACGAATGGCAATGCGTTCTACGACAACTCGCCCAAGCAGGATCACTTTACGGGTTGGGCAGTCTCGCGCACGGGCATCGCGCCCTCGAACCGCACGCTGGGAAGCGAAACGTGCGATGTCACCATCGCCAACCAAATTAGCCGCACGCGCCGCTTCAAGACGCTGACGGCCACGGCCGCCGCCGATGCGCGCGTGTCGTTCTCCTACGACGATCCGAATACGCCGAACCCGGCTGAGTATTCGCCAGTGCTGTTTTATGCGCGTTTGTTTGGGCCGGATTTTCCGGATCCGAACGCGAAAGACTTCAAGCCGAGCCCGCGTGTTATGGCGCGCAAGAGCGTGCTGTCGGCAGTCATGGATGAAATGGGCGACCTGAATGCGATTGCCGGCGCGGAAGATCGTGTGCGCCTCGATCAGTATTTCACCGGTTTGCGCCACCTTGAGCAGCAGTTCGACCAACAGCTTTCGAAGCCCGAGCCGCTGGCGGCATGCCATCCCGGCTTGGCTCCGAAAGACTCCGACATGAAAATGGGCAACGCATCCGAGCTCATGATTCAGCGCCACAAAATGATGACGGATTTGTTGGCGATGGCGGTCGCTTGCGATCAGACGCGCGTCGTCAACATGAGCTACTCGCAGGTGCAATCGAATGCGACGAAGCCGGGGTACGACAAACCGCACCACACGGCGACCCACGAAGAGGCGATTGATTCGAAACTCGGATATCAGCCGGAGGTGTCGTGGTTCACGCGCCGCTGCATGGAAGGATTTGCTTATTACGTGCAAGCCTTTGCGAACATTAAAGAAGGCGACGGCACGGTGCTCGACAATATGTTCATTGTCGGAGATACCGATCACGGATTGGCGCTGCTTCACGGGCTCGACAACATCCCGATGCTGACGGCGGGAAGTGCCGGGGGTAAGGTGAAAAACGGCTATCACATCGATATGAAGGGCACGTCGATTGCCCGTACGACCTACACGGCGCTGCGTGTGATGGGTGTCGATGTTCCGCGCTTCGGGGATCGAAGCAACCAGACATCGGATCCCATCAGCGAGATTTTGGTTTAGCGAGACGTCGAGGAACAACCCATGCGGTTTTTGCGAAGTGTTTTGAGCGTTTCGGTCGTCGCGTTTGTCGCGACGATCAGCGCGTCCGGGCATTCGGCGCCGATGAAGGAAGACTACATCCACGATCCGCTGCCGCCCGGTTTTCAGGTGATCGTCACTGATCTCGAGGGGCCAATATTCGCCGACGCCAAAGGCCGCACGCTTTACAAGTGGCCGAAGCGCGCGCTGCGCAACGGCGATGCGGGCGACATCCTCGAAAAGCCAAGCTGCGGCGACAAACCTTACCGCGAGAACGCAGGTCTTATGAGCCCGTATCCGGGCGGCCTTGAGTTGCCTGAAGTCGAGACGCGTCCGAGTTGCACAACTGTATGGCCGCCTGTTTTGGCTTCGGCCGAGGCAAAATCTGTCGGTAAATGGAAAGTCGTCGATCGCCCTGACGGCCGCAAGCAGTGGGCCTACGAAGGCTGGCCGCTCTATACCTCGGTGTTGGATAAACAGCCGGGCGATGTTTTTGGTGGAACCAACACGCCCGAGTTCGGCGAGAGCCCGGCGCTGCGTTATCCCGTTGGCCCCGATGAAAATGTGCCGCCGCAGTTTGCGGTTCAGACGACGATGATGGGCCGGCTGGTGACAACGCGCGATAAGTGGTCGATTTACACCTACGACGGCGACGGCCGTGAGAAGTCTAACTGTTCCGGTCCTTGCCTCGATGGATGGGCACCGATTTTGGCGGCATCCTCGGCGCGTCCGGTGGGTGAGTGGACGACCTTCGAGCGCACCTCCGGCGTTCGGCAGTGGGCGTTCAGGAACAAGCCGGTTTACCGGCACATCAACGACCCGAAGGTTGTGGCCCTCGATGGCGGAGATGTTCCGCGCTGGCACAACGTGTTTACGCAAATGGCGCCCGAAGCGCCGAAGGGATTTGCGCTGAAGGATACAGTCGTGGGAATCGTGCTTGGCGATTCTCAAGGCATGACCGTCTACAAATACGGGTGCGGCGACGATGCGCTCGATCAACTGGAGTGCGACACCCCTGACGCGCCACAAGTTTACCGTTTCACGGTGTGCGGCGGCGGTAACGTTGAACGATGCCTGAAGGCCTTTCCGTATGTGATCGCTCCGGCTGGCGCGAAAAGTGGCAACCAAGTTTGGGGCACGATGTATATCGACCCTAAGACGGGCAAGCGGGCGACCGCCAACCAGCCTGGCGCACTCAATGTTTGGACGTTCCGCGGGCGCCCGGTGTATACATTCGCGGGAGGACGCGGCTACGGTGACAAGAAGCCGACCGACGTCAACGCGATGAACTGGGGAGAGTTCAGCGGCGCGCGCAATGGCTACCGCGCTTTGATCTATCGGCACGTGTTTGATTGATCGCGACGACTTTTACCGGAGAGATGCTATGAAGATAAAACCCTCAACTATGACGTCGCGCATTGCGCTGGCTGGGCTTGCGCTCGCGGTCGTTGGTGGCAGTGCAGCAATCGGCGCAGACGATACGATGCCGCCGGGCCGCTCCATCGCTTATGCAGCGAACGACATCAAGTTGTCGGTTTATCAAACGAAAGACGCGAAAGACGAATGCCCGCACGGCGTCAATACATTGGGGCCGCGCGAGCAGTTCAAGCTTCTCTATCCGCAAGACGCCGGACAGAAATGGAAGTTCGTCGATACGCAAATGGGCCGTGAAGCCGAAATTTGGTGGCCGACGCTCGATAAGGCGGAGGAGTTTCCGTTCATCGAGGCCGAGGGCAAGACGGCGATTGGGCTTGATCTCGACGGCAAGACAAAGCCCTCTGATTTTACATCGCCGGAAGGCAAGTCGGGCGTCGATAATCAGCTGTATCGCGTGGTCGGCTGCATCATGAACTATCGCGACGGCGCGTCGATCATCAACTCAGAACGCGCGTTCTTATTGGGCTACCATTTCAATCGTCTTCTGATCGAGCTGACGGACGTCGACAGCCTCGTGAACGACGATGATGTGACGATCACTACTTACCGTGGCCTCGATGCGTTGTTGCGCGATGCGCAAGGCGATTTCCAAGCCGGAGGTACCGAGCGGATCGATATGCGCTGGGGCGGCAAAGACTTTGTCCACACGGGGAAAGGCATGATCGTCAATGGCGTTCTGAAGTCAGAGCCCATGGACATTCTCGTGCCGCAGCAAGTGGCGTTTTCGTCCGCGGCGGCGTCGACGCTGCGCGGCGCGCGATTTGACCTGAAGCTAACACCTGCAAAGGCCGAGGGCCTCATCGGCGGTTATGCCGACATCGAAAGCTTCTATCGGCGTTTCAACCGGGCTTGGGGCACGCACTTCATGAGCTATGGCCAGCAAGTGCCGCCGATGGTTTATCGTGCGTTGCATCACTTGGCGGACGGCTACCCTGATCCGGAAACGGGCGATAACACCGCGATCTCGAGCTCTTACAGCGTGAAGTTGGTGCAAGTCCGTATTCTGCATGCCGGGAAGGAAGTTGCTGAAACCGACTCTCAGCGGGATGCCAGGCAGCTCGCCGAGAGCGGCACGTCGTCTCCATCCGACGCAAAATAAGCCTCTCAGCCGGTCGCGGCGTGAGGACGTGACTCACGCCCGGTAAGATTGTGCGAATCGGGGCTTGTAGCCTTTGGACGACGTCGCCGAATTTGGCGCGTTTAAAGGCGATAAACGGGGAATGGTTACGAAGCGTTGACACGTGTTGCAGCTTAAGAAGTGTGTCTGGTTGATAAATGCTGCGGTGCACACACAAAATAGGCCTAGAAACGCAATAATTTTGTCGTACATCAGGCATAGCTAGTAAATCTATTCCTGAGTTCTATTTTCGTTCTTGGCATTATGCAATGTACACTGCGTTGAAGTTCACTAATCTGCAGAGTATATATATTGCGTGCTAAGAAGAACAAAGCGGAGGGCGCGTTGGATTTGTTTAGAAAGCGGTTAATTTCCGGTGTCACGGGCGGGCGTAAAGCTACGTCCCTGCTTCGGGCAGGCTTATTTGCGGCAGCGATTGCGCTGCCGGCGTGCGCGTTTTTAGCGTTGCCGAGTATTACGGCTGCAGCAAAAGACGCTGCCGTTAAGGGAGCGGATGCACCCATTGTCGGTGCGCCGAAGCGTTTGCGCCTGCTGACGACGCAGCAGTACATCAACACGATCCAATACTTCTTTGGACCCGACATTAAGATCGACGTGAAGTTCTCGCCTTTGGCGCGCACGGACGGTTTGCTCGTGTCCGGCTCGTCGATCGCGGGCGTCAGCGACGCCCAAATCGAAATTTACCAGAAGGTCGCCAACATCGTTTCGACGCAGGTTCTCGCACCTGAGCGCAGAGAAACGCTTATTCCCTGTAAGCCGAAAAACGACAAGGCTGCCGATAACGCTTGCGCCGCCAAATTCCTCGGCGATGTGTCGGGCTATTTGTACCGCGCGCCGTTGTCTAAGGATCGCTTGGCGAACCTGGTCAGCGATGCAGGTAAGGCCGCAGATCAACTGAAAGACTTCTATGCTGGTCTCCAGTTGACGCTCGAAGGCGTGTTGATGAGCCCGAACGTGTTGTTCGTGGCCGAGACCGAAGAAGCGGATCCGAAGCGCCCTGGACAAATGCGCCTGGACGGTTATTCGCTCGCGTCGCGTCTGAGCTTGTTCCTGTGGAATGCCGCGCCTGATGCCACGCTGCGTCAAGCGGCCGCAAAGGGCCAGCTGGACAACGAAAAGACCCGCGCCAAGATCGTCGACATGATGCTGGCCAGCCCGCGTTTGGAAGCCGGCGTTCGCTCGTTCTTTGACGATATGTTCGGCTTCGACGATTTCGAAACGCTCGCCAAAGACGCCATGGCCTACCCGTACTTCCTGGGTGAAGCCGCCGGCGACGCGCGCGAGCAAACGCTCCGTACCGTTGTCGACCAGCTGCTGACGAAGAACCGGGACTATCGCGATCTCTATACGACCCGTGAAACCTTCATCTCGCCGGCGCTCGCGATCATCTACGGCGTGCCGACGACGCCGGGCTGGCGCGCCATTGAGTTCCCGCCGGAATCGCACCGCACTGGAATCCTGACCCAAGTCAGCTTCCTTGCCTTGCATTCTCACCCGGGCCGCAGCTCTGCCACCTTGCGCGGCAAAGCCCTGCGTGAATTGCTCCTGTGCCAGAAGGTCCCGCCGCCGCCTGCGAATGTGGACTTCTCGATCGTGAACAACCCGAACTCGGACTACAAAACCGCGCGTGACCGCCTGACGGCGCACCGTGCAAATCCGGTGTGCGCGGGTTGCCATAAGATCACCGACCCGATGGGGCTTGCGCTCGAAAACTTCGACGGCGCCGGTCAGTACCGTACCGAAGAGAAGGGTACGCCCATCGATCCGACGGGCAGCCTCGACGGCAAAGACTTCGCCAATGTCGATGGTCTGACCGTGGCGCTGCGCGACAACACGTCGCTGCCGACGTGCCTTGTGCGCCGCGCCTTCAGCTATTCGACGGGTGGTTCTCTGCCGTTGACGGCGGAACCCGCGTTGGTGGAGTTGAATAAGAGCTTTGCTGCAGAGGGTTATCGTTTGCGTGGTTTGCTTAAGGCAATTGCCCTTAACCCCGCATTCTCTGCAGTTGCGGAGCCGGCCCCTAAGAAGGCCGCGCCAGAGAAATCGGCGAGCGTGCAGCCGACTAAAGTTGTCGCCGCGAATCCTTAATCGAGGGAGTGGAAATCATGAACGGTCTTAACCGGCGTCGCGTACTTCGCGGCATGTTAAATGGTGGTGCGGTCACGGTCGGCTTGCCCCTCCTCAATTGTTTTTTGAATGGTAACGGAACCGCGCTCGCCGATGGCAGCGCGATGCCGCAACGCTTCGGATCGTGGATCTGGGGTCTTGGCATGAACGCCTCGGTGTTCGTCCCCAAGAAGACCGGCAAAGACTTCGAATTCCCGGAAGAAATCGAAGCGCTCGCGCCGCTCCGCGACAAGATCAACATCATGACGAACGCCACCGCGTTCCGTGACAACTCGCCGCTGCTCTGTCACTTCAGCGGCTGGGTCGTGTCGCGCACCGGTATCGCTCCGTCGAACCGTACACTCGGTAGCGAAACTTACGATGTGAAGATTGCGAACCAGATCAGCCGCACCCGTCGCTTCAAGTCGCTGACGGTGAATGCTGCCGCCGACGCGCGTGTTTCGTACTCTTACGAAGATCCGAACACGCCGAGCCCGGCAGAATATTCGCCGCTCCTGTTCTACTCACGTTTGTTTGGACCGGATTTCCCGGATCCGAACGCGAAAGACTTCAAGCCCAGCCCGCGTGTTATGGCGCGCAAGAGCGTGTTGTCCGGCGTGATGGAAGAAATGGACTCGCTCAATAAAAAGGTCGGCACTGAAGACCGTGCTCGCCTCGACCAGTACTTCAGCGGCCTGCGTCACCTTGAACAGCAGTTCGACCAGCAATTGACGAAGCCCGAGCCGATCGCGGCCTGCCATCCGGCTGCCTCGCCGAAGGATTCGGACATGAAGCTGGGCAACGAGTCTCCGCTCGTTGTCGCGCGTCACAAGATGATGACCGACCTGTTGGCGATGGCCGTTGCTTGCGACCAAACGCGCGTTGTGAACATGGCCTATTGCGCCACGTTCTCGAACACGACGAAGCCTGGCTACGACAAGCCGCACCACACGACGACTCACGAAGAGCCTGTCGACGACAAGCTGGGATATCAGCCGGTCGTGTCGTGGTTCACACGTCGCAGCATGGAAGGCTTCGCATACTTCGTGCAGGCTTTCGCGAATATCAAAGAAGGCGACGGCACGGTGCTCGACAACATGTTCATCGTTGCCGACACCGACCATGGTTTGGCGCGCATGCATGCACTCGACGGCATGCCGTTCATCACCGCCGGCCGCGCTGGCGGTAAGGTAAAGAACGGCTACCACATCGACATGAAGGGTACGACGCTTGCACGTGCAGGCTTAACGGCTCTGCGTGTGATGGGCGTGGATACCCCGCGGTTCGGCGATCGGAGCAATACGACCTCCGATCCCATCAGCGAGATCTTGGTCTAACCAGATCTAGGTGTAGAGCGTCAGGCGCGGGTTTCGCGTCTGACGCCTACTCATCTATTCGAGGATTACACATGCGACTTTTGCGAAATGTCCTGAACGTGTCTGTCTTGGCGTTCCTGACGACGGCCGGCGTTAGCGCCTATGCCGCCGGTCAGACCAAAGAAGATTATATTCGGACACCGTTGCCGCCGGGCATTCAGGTTGTCGTCACAGAACTTGAAGGTCCCGTGTTCGCCGACGCGAAAGGCCATACATTTTACAAATGGCCAAAAAAGAATTTACGCAACGGTGATGCCGGCGATGTGCAGGGCAAATCTTTTTGCGAAGACAAGGTTCAACGTGAAAACGGTGGCCTCATGAGCCCGTATCCGGGCGGTCTTGAGTTGCCTGAAGTCGACACGCGCCCCAGCTGCGCCGCTGTGTGGCCGCCGGTGATCGCCGCTGCCGACGCAAAACCGATCGATAAGTGGACGCTTCTGGACCTGCCCGATGGCCGTAAGCAGTGGAAGTATGACGAATGGGCTCTGTACACCTCGGTTTTAGATAAGAAGCCGGGCGACACCCTCGGCGGATCGGTCATGGCTGATTCGGGTGAAGTCGGTTCGCTACGCGTGCCCGTCGGCCCGGAGGCGAACGTTCCTTCACAATTTAAAGTCGCCACGACAATGTTCGGCCGCTTGGTCGAACTGCGTGACGGTTGGTCAGTTTACACCTACGAGGGCGACAGCCGTAATAAGTCCAATTGTTCGGGCGCTTGCCTGGACGGATGGACGCCGGTCTTGGCGGCGGATTACGCCCGTCCTGTTGGTGAGTGGACAACGTTCGAGCGTTCACCGGGTGTCCGGCAATGGGCGTTCCGGGGCACACCGATCTATCGGCATGTCGATGATTCAAAAACCGGCTCTCTTGATGGCGGCGACGAGCCGCGCTGGCACAACGTCTATACCCAACGGACTCCCGAGCCTCCGCAAGGCTTCGTGATGAAGGAAACCATGGTTGGTTTGGTTTTGGGAGATCCTCAGGGAAAGACGATCTATCAGTATCGCTGCACGGACGACGCACTGGATCAATTGGCATGCGATCACCCTGATTCACCGCAGGTTTACCGTTTTACGGTTTGCGGCGGTGGTGACCCAGATCGATGCGTGAAGGTTTTCCCCTACGTCCTTGCGCCTGCGGGCGCAAGGACAGGAAATTCGATCTGGAGCGCGAGATACATCGACCCCAAGACTGGAAAATGGGCGGCGGCAGATAAACCCGGCGCGCTCCATGTGTGGACGTACCGTGCCCGCCCCGTTTACACGTTCGCGGGCTTTAACGGTTACGGCGACAAGAAGCCCAGTGACATCAATGCGATGGATTGGGGTGAGTTCAACGGTCAGCGGAACGGATATCGCGCGATGGTGTATCGCGACATTTACTCGAGCCGTGACGAATAAGCGCAAATTCTATTTGGGAGATAGCTATGAATAAACAACAGACAAAGACATGGCGCCCATCAATGGCCTCTCGCATGGTTATTGCGGGCGTCGCGCTTGCCACCGTCGGCGGCACAAGCGTGGTTCGCGCTGATGATACAGCGCCCCCGGGCCGCTCAATCGGTTATGCGTTCTACGCGATCGAATGGGGCATCACGCAAACCAAGGATACGAAAGAAGAGTGTCCGCAGGGTGTGGCCGAGCAACTCGGACCTCGCGAACAATACAAGATTCAGTTCCCGGAAGACGGCACGAAGCGCAAGTTCGTGGACACACAGATGCTGCGTGAAGCAGACACATGGTTCCCGAAAGCGGAAAAAGATCAATTTCAGTTCCGCCAGGCCGCCGGTAAAACGGCATTCGGTCTTGATCTTGACGGTAAGGTAAAGCCGACGGACTTCACGTCTCCGGAAGGCAAGCCAGGTGTCGATAACCAGCTCTTCCGCGTGATCGGTTGCATCTACAACTATCGTGTCGGTGGTTCGCTGCAGAACTTCGACCAGATCTATCAAAAGAAGATGGGGATCAACCGCCTCATCATCGAGCTGACGGACGTAGACAGCCTCGTCAACGATGACGACGTGACGCTCACGACCTATCGCGGTCGCGATCCGTTGGTGACGGACGCCACAGGTAATAGTTTCCAGCCGGGCGGCACGCAGCGCATCGATACCCGCTGGGGCAAGGATTTCATCCATAGCTCCAAAGGTAAGATTGTGAACGGCGTGTTGATGACGCAGCCGATGGATTTCAACAATCCGCACGAAGTCGCTTACCAAGATGCGGCCTACGATTGGATGCGTGACGCGCGCTTTGAAGTGAAGCTTACGCCGGACGGCGCACAGGGCGTCATCGGTGGTTATGCCGATATCGAAGCCTTCCATCGCAGCCGTAACCGCACATGGTCGACGCACCATCTGAGCTATGGCCAGCAATCGTCGGGTTCTGTGTACCGCGAACTGCTCAAGGCGGCTGACGGCTTCCCGGATCCCAAGACCGGTCAAAACACCGCGATTTCGGCGGCATACACCGTGAAGCTGGTGCAGGTTCGTATCCTGCGTCCGCAAAAGGAAATCGCCGACATGAATGCCAAGCCGGCAACGAAGCAGTTCGCCGACAGCAGCACGGCAAAGTAAGCTTTCGACGGAAAGAGTAATTGTGTGGCACGGAGCGCCGGGTAAAAAGCCCAACAGCGTCCGTGCCACACGCATTTTTGGCTATTGAGTAAGGGGCTTCGCCACCCTTGAATGCGCGTCTGCGCGCGCTTCGGGAGGGTTGGTGGTGATGCAGGAGCCGAGGTCTTCTCGACCTTGAAGCGGATGAAACCGTCTCTTGCGAGTATTTGTTTTCGGCGCCGGCGGAGAACCGGCGCGTGGTGAGTTTTAACAGGAGGGGCTAATGACGCATTCCACGGAACGTGAAAAAAATCGACGCCAACTTTTGAAATATCTGGCAGCGAGCCCGGTGCTCGGCATGGGCGCCAAAAGCGCTATGGCCGCGACCGGCGGCGAATTGCTGCAACGCCCGGCCGATCCTTATGTCTGGAAGCCGTTCGATCCGAATTTCCTGATCGAAAAGCCGGAAGACGCGCTCGAAGTTTTTGAATTCGAGCCCATCGCGCATAAAAACGTACCGGCGGCACACTTCGGCTTTATGTCGACGGGGGCTGACGACGAAGGCTCGTACAGAGCAAATCGACAGGACATCAGCAAGTTTGCCATCCGTTCACGCCGTCTGCGTGACGTCCGGAAAGCGGACCCGAGCATGGAAATTTTCGGCTCCAAATACGCGATGCCGTACTTCCTTTGCCCGATCGGCTCTCAGGCCATGCACCATCCCGATGGGGAAATGGCTGTCGGTCGTGCCAGCGGAAAGTATAACGTCGCTCAATCACTCTCGACCTACGCATCGTTCTCGACGACCGATGTGAACAAAGCCCGCGGCGGCGCTCCGGTCATCTTCCAGCTTTACCCGCAATCGAATTTCGAAATCACGAAGTCCATTGTCGCTCGCGCCGAGCGTGACGGTTGTAAGGCGATGGTCGTAACGGTTGACGGCACTTCAAACCGTAAGGATCTCCAGTTCGAGCGTTCAAAGCGCGACGACCGACGTCTTTGCGCGACCTGCCATGACGTTCGTCCCGGCGCTCCGAAGAGCCCGATGATTACGCCGAAGACGCGCGCGCAATTCACCGAAGTTCCCGCAGCACTTTGGGAGCAGAAGGGCGACGACGCGATGACGTGGGAATTCATGAAGCGCCTGCGCGGCGTCACGAAGATGGACATCTTCGTAAAGGGAATCATGGATGCCGAAGACGCGACTATGTGCGTGAAAAACGGCTACGGCGTTTATGTTTCCAATCACGGTGGTCGTAACGAAGACACGAGCGGCTCGACCATTGCTTCGCTGCCGGACATCGTGGCAGCCGTGAAGGGAAAAGTTCCGATTTTCATCGACGGCGGTTTCCGCCGCGGCATGGACATTGTGAAAGCCATCGCCATGGGCGCGACCATGGTTGGCGTCGGCCGTCCCTATCTCTGGGGCCTCGGCGCGTTCGGCGAAGCCGGCGTGGACAAGGTCCTTCAGATTCTGAATGCGGAAGTTCTGGCGGCCATGCAGCAAGTCGGCGCCGTCAGCTTGAAAGATCTGAACCCGGGCATGATTCATCCGGCGCTCTAGTTCTTTTCAAAACTGATTTGATATTGAAAGCGGCTCGGGGAACACCCGGGCCGTTTTTTTTAAGGAAGCGCAGCGGAGAGACGGCCTGTCTTAAATCGCAATCTTCGTGGTCAATTTGACCTGTTTCAGCGCGACGCTTGAACTGATGGTGGCAACGCCGGGCAGTCCCAGGAGGATGGATTTCAACAACTGCTCGTAGGCCGGCACGTCCGCCACCAAAACGCGGCAGATATAGTCGCAATCGCCGGTCATTGAGAAACACTCCACGATTTCGGGGCATTTTTGGGCGGCGCTTTCGATCGCCTCTAATGTCGCGCGGTCGTGTTGCTTGAGTTTGATCGAGGCAAAGACCGTCAGGCTTAAGTTCAGCTTCCGGGGGTTAAGGATGACGGCGCGGTCGATGATGACGCCTTCCGCCTCCATTTTCTTGATTCTGCGCCAGCAGGGCGTATGCGAAAGGCCCACCCGTTTCGAAAGCTGCTCAGCCGAAAGCCCTGGATGATCTTGAAGTTCTTGCAGAATTTTGCGGTCGATGTCGTCCATAACGACAATATCCCCCCAGATATCGCTTGAGTAATATTATTACCCTAGCCTGTTGCCTGCGTCCCGTCTTTCCTCCTTTTTGCATTCGAGCATCGCCATTTTGGCCGGGCCTGATTTCTCAAGGGGCTCATCGACGAGAGTAGGGCGCAGGTCAACGCCGTTTGCGTTCCCATGTCGGTTAGGCTTAAAACGAGCTTCTCTCCTTTAAGCTCCCAGAGGTTCACGTGACAGATTTGGTCAAAGTTGGCGGTTTAAACATCGCCCGTACGCTGCATGATTTCATTGTGCAGGAAGCACTGCCCGGCACCGGGATTTCACCCGAGCATCTCTGGCAGGGGCTCGAAAGCCTACTCACGCAGCTCGCGCCAAAAAACGCGGCGCTTCTGGCGGTGCGCGATGACCTTCAGCGCAAAATCGATGCATGGCATTTGGCGCGCAAGGGCAAACCATTTGATCACGCCAGCTATGTCAGCTTTTTGCGCGAGATCGGTTACATCCTTCCCGAAGGCCTAGCGTTTTCCGTCACGACCGAGAATGTCGACGACGAGATCTCACGCACGGCAGGACCGCAGCTCGTCGTGCCGATCACGAACGCACGCTACGCTTTGAACGCTGCAAACGCGCGTTGGGGTAGCCTGTATGACGCGCTTTACGGTACCGATGCCATCCCGAAGGAAGCTGGGGAAGATGCCGCGGGCTATAATCCGGCGCGTGGCGCAAAGGTTATCGCTTACGCGAAAAAAGCGCTGGATCAAGCCGCGCCGCTCGCGAGCGGATCCCATGCCGACGTGACGGCGTATAGCGCCGTCAGTGGCGCTCTGTCGGCAAAACTGCGCGACGGAAAATCCACGGGTCTTAAGGACGCGAAGAAATTTGCGGGCTTCAATGGCGACGCTGCCGCTCCGTCCGCGATCTTGCTCGTTAATAACGGCCTGCATCTCGAAATCGTCGTCGATCGTTCGCACCGCATCGGCAAAGACGATGCCGCCGGCGTTGCCGATGTCGTTCTGGAATCCGCCCTGACGGCCATTCAAGATTTGGAAGATTCGGTTGCTTGCGTTGATATGGACGACAAGGTTCATGCCTATCGCAACTGGCTTGGACTTATGAACGGCACTTTAAGTGAAACCTTCACCAAGGGCGGGCGCAGCCTCGAGCGTAAGCTTAACCAAGACCGCACGTACGTTGCGCCGAATGGGGGCAAAGTTGTGCTGACGGGCCGCAGCCTGCTGCTCATTCGCAATGTCGGCCATCTCATGACGATCGGTGGCGTGGAATGGAATGGTCAGCCGGCACCGGAAGGTATTCTCGATGCCTTGTTCACGACGCTGTGCGCCATTCAGGACATCAAGCGCGCGCAAAATGCACCGATCTCCAACAGCCGCACACGATCGGTTTATATCGTGAAGCCCAAGATGCACGGGCCTGCGGAAGTGGCGTTCGCGTGTGAAATCTTCGACCAGGTCGAAAAGATCCTGGGCCTGCCGCGCCTCACGATGAAGATGGGCATCATGGACGAAGAGCGCCGCACGACCGTCAATCTCAAAGAATGTATTCGTGCTGCCAAAGAACGCGTGGTGTTCATCAATACGGGCTTCCTCGACCGCACCGGCGATGAGATGCATACGTCCATGGAAGCGGGCCCCATGATCCGTAAGGGCGAGATGAAAGCCTCGGCGTGGATCAAAGCTTACGAACAATGGAACGTGGATATTGGTTTGTCATGCGGCCTGTCGGGCCGTGCGCAGATCGGCAAAGGCATGTGGGCCATGCCCGACCTAATGAACGCGATGCTCGTCGCGAAGGTGGACCATCCCAAATCCGGCGCCAATACGGCCTGGGTGCCGTCGCCGACGGCGGCCACACTGCACGCGTTGCATTATCACGAAGTCGATGTGTTCGCCCGCCAAGCGGAGATTAAATCGCGCCCGCGCGCGTCACTGGACGACATCCTCACGATTCCTGTCGCGGTTGGGCGCAACTGGGCGGCGGATGAAGTGCAACAGGAACTCGACAACAACGCTCAAGGTATCTTGGGGTACGTGGTGCGTTGGATCGACCAAGGTGTGGGCTGTTCCAAGGTGCCTGACATCAACCAGGTTGGATTGATGGAAGACCGCGCGACCTTGCGCATTTCCAGCCAGCACATCGCCAATTGGCTGCACCACGAGGTCTGCACCGAAGAGCAGGTCATGAGCACGCTCAAGCGTATGGCCAAGCTGGTGGATCAACAGAACGCTTCGGACCCGCTGTATACGCCGATGGCACCTTCGTATGACGGCATCGCTTTCAAAGCGGCCTGCGAGCTTGTGTTCAAAGGGCGCGAACAGCCAAACGGTTATACCGAGCCGGTCTTGCATCGCTGCCGGCTTGAAGCCAAGGCCGCGGCAAGGGCTTAACACACACGACTTAATCCCGCGGCGGCTAGTCTATTTCCTTGAACAGAAATGGCGAGATGCCGCGGAGATTTTCGTCGATTACCAACGCGCGATTGATCGGCGGGAAGGCGCGGTAAGCGCACGCCGGCCGTTCGCACAGGCGGCAGTTCGGGCCAATGGGCGTCAGCAGCCGATCGTCCGATAGATCGTAGCCGTCTGCGTAAATCGTCTTTGACGCATCGCGTATGTTGCATCCAAGGCCAATCGCGTGTTCGATTTCGCTGCCGTGATATCCGGTTTGGACACCTTCCACGGTGCGCGAAATCGAAAGATAGGCGGACTTGTCTGGCATCTGCACGAGCTGCGTGATGATGCGGCCCGGGTTGCGGAAAACTTCGTGCACGTTCCAGCGTGGGCATGCGCCGCCAAAGCGCGTGAAATAAAATCCGGTCGCGCTGAGGCGCTTCGAGATGTTGCCCGCGCGATCGATGCGCACGAAAAAGAATTCCACACCCTGCGCGCCCGGGCGCTGCAACGTTGTGAGCCGATGGCACGCCTGCTCGTAACTCACCTCAAAGCGCTGACATAGCAATTGAATATCGTAGCGCTTCTTTTCGGCTGTGCGCAGGAATTGCTCGTAAGGCATTAAGACGGCAGCGGCGAAGTAGTTTGATAATGCGATACGCAAAAGGCGCCGCGTGTCGTCGTGCCGGAAACCTTCACGCGCGATGATCTCGTTGATGAGTCCCGAGTGTTCCATGAGGGCGATTTGCATCGCGATCTGGAATCGTTGCGTGGAGGGATTAAGGGAATCGGACAGAAAAAGACGGCTGCTGTGCCGATCGAACCGATATAGGAATTGGTTCATGTGTTCGGACGGCATGATTTTGACCGTTACGCCGTGCCCGCGCAGATGGCGGCGCAGTCCCAGCGAAAGATCCTCGGACTTCGAGAGCGTCGTCTCCCACAGCGTTTCGGCGGCCACTTCCAGTTCATGGAAATAGCTCTTGTTGCTGACATAAAAATCCCTGACCTCGTCGACCGGCATGGCGAGGTTGGTATTTTTGACCGCGTTCACGTCTTCGATGTGATCGGCGATATTCGCTGTGCGTTCGACCTGTTGCCGGTATGCGCGGTAAAGCATGACGATGGCCTGGGCGGCGGCGCCCGAATTGCGGGCCAGGTCCACCAGGTCGGCAGGGGTCAGATTTGTGCTTTCGAGGAGGGGGTCGGCAAACACCTCCTGGAGATCCGAGTGGATTCGGGTACTATCATCCGCCGCGAAGGTCTTAAGATTGACGTCGTAGGACTTGGCCAGCTTGAGGATAAGCTGGGCACTGAGGGGCCTCTGGTCCCGTTCCACGAGGTTCAGGTAGCTGGGCGAGACCCCCAAGCCTTCGGCCATCTGGGCCTGCGTCAGGCCTAAGTCCCTGCGCAGCCTTCTGATTCTGCCCCCAGCAAAAATCTTGCGTGTTTGAATGTCGGACATGACAAAATTTACAATATGACAAGGTTACTTGAGCGGAAGTTTCCAACATAACTCTTTTAAAATCAATTGCTTATATTCATTTAGTCGGGAAGTGCCTATGACACCGCATCGCAACCTGAGCCTTGGAGTCACACATGCCGCAAGACCAAGCCATCACAACATTTGAGTCGCTTACCCGTACCACCGATCCAAAACGCTTCGCGGGCATCAAGCGCGATTACACGGTCGCGGACGTCCTCCGTCTCCGTGGTTCGCTGCAGCCGGCGCACACGATTGCCGAACACACGGCAGCCAATCTCTGGAAGATGCTCCAGGGCAAAGAACACATCGCCGCTCTCGGCGCGCTCTCGGGCAACCAAGCCGTGCAGATGGTTCGCGCGGGCTTGAAGGCCATCTACCTCTCCGGCTGGCAGGTCGCCGCTGACGCCAATACGGCCGGCGCTGTCTATCCCGACCAGAGCCTCTACCCCGCCAACTCGGGTCCTGAACTCTGCCGCAAGATCAACCGCGCTCTGCAGCGCGCCGATCAGATCGACGTTCTTGAAGGCAAAAAAGCTGTGCCGGAATGGTTCGTGCCCATCGTGGCCGACGCCGAAGCCGGTTTCGGCGGGCCTTTGAACGCTTTCGAACTGATGAAGGCATATATCGAAGCGGGCGCCGCGGGCGTGCACTTCGAAGACCAACTGTCGTCGGAAAAGAAGTGCGGCCACTTGGGCGGCAAGGTCTTGGTGCCGACGTCGCAGCACATCCGTTCACTCGTTGCGGCGCGTCTCGCCGCCGACGTCATGGGTGTTTCGACCCTCATCATCGCCCGCACGGATGCCGAATCCGCGAAGCTGCTGACCAGCGACGTGGACGAGCGCGACCGTCCGTTCATCGAAAGCGGAGATCGTACCGCGGAAGGCTTCCTGCGTATCAAGCACGGCGTTGACTCGTGCATCGCGCGCGGCCTGTCTTACGCGCCGTATTGCGACATGATCTGGTGGGAAACGTCGACCCCGGACCTGAAGGATGCGAAAAGATTTGCAGAAGCCGTGCACAAGCAGTTCCCCGGCAAAATCTTGTCGTACAACTGCTCGCCGTCCTTCAACTGGGAAAAGAACCTGGACAAGGACACCATTGCGAAGTTCCAAAAAGAACTCGGCGCCATGGGTTACAAGTATCAGTTCGTTACCCTCGCTGGCTTCCATCAGCTCAACCACGGCATGTTCAAGCTCGCGAAGGCTTACGGCGAGCGCGGCATGGCGGCATACTCGGACTTCCAACAGGAAGAATTCGCCAGCGCGCCGGACGGCTACACCGCCGTTCGCCACCAGCGTGAAGTCGGCACCGGCTACTTTGACGAAGTTTCGAAGATCGTCACCGGCGGCCAGTCTTCGACGACGGCCATGAGCGAGTCGACCGAAACGTCGCAGTTCGATAAGCACTAAGTCTAAGACCGAAAGGTCTAAGCGTTAAATCCATCGTTAGCCTGGTCAATTCCGGGCTAACGATGGAACTGTTTAGACCCCTTGAGATCGCGCCATAAATGGCCCGGGAGATCGGTTTGTGACCCTCCGGTGAAAATAGCGATCAAGCGGCTCATAAGACGCCATTGTCGGCCTATTCGCAGTGCCTTAGGTTAGGTGTTCGCGACGGTCGTTTTTGACAACAGATTTATCCGGCGCCGGTGCGTTGAGGCCCTTTCGCGAGCAACGCGAAAAAAGGGCGTAAGGAGGGGTGAAGTGAATAAAATTTTTCCCGATGCGAAGGCGGCGCTTGCCGGACTTTTGCGTGACAACATGACGATCATGTCCGGCGGTTTCGGACTGTGTGGCATCCCCGAAGTGTTGATCGGCGCCATCAAAGAATCAGGCGTCAAAGGCCTGACGGTGATCTCCAACAACGCGGGTGTCGATGACATCAGCTTGGGGATCCTCCTGGCGACGCGCCAGATAAAAAAAATGATCAGCTCTTACGTTGGCGAAAACGCCACGTTCGCGAAGCAATACCTGGCCGGCGAATTGGAAATTGAATTCAATCCGCAAGGCACGCTCGCTGAACGTATCCGCGCCGGTGGCGCAGGCATCCCGGCCTTCTTCACGGCCACGGGTTACGGAACCCAGGTGGCAGAAGGCAAAGAGACCCGCGAATTCAACGGCCGTCACTACGTGATGGAAACGGGTCTCTTCGCAGATCTGGCACTCGTGCACGCCCACACGGCCGATCCCGAAGGCAATCTTGTCTACCGTATGACGGCGCGGAACTTTAATCCGATGATGGCCACGGCGGCGAAAGTCACGGTGGCGGAAGTTGAAAATATTGTGCCTCAAGGGGCACTCGATCCCGATCACATTCACACACCGGGCATTTATGTGAAGCGCATGATCAAACTCGATAACGTCGTGAAGCGCATCGAACAGCGCACGACCCGTAAACGCGCGAGCTAAGGAGCGGGCTATGGCATGGAATCGCGAAGAAATGGCCGCCCGCGCGGCCAAAGAATTGAAAGACGGCTTTTACGTGAACCTCGGCATCGGTATTCCGACCCTGGTTGCGAATTACGTGCCTCCCGGAATGTCGATTCAGCTGCAAAGTGAAAACGGCATGCTGGGTATGGGACCCTTTCCCTACGAAGGTGAGGAAGATCCCGACCTTGTGAACGCCGGAAAGCAGACTGTGACCACGCTGCCGACCACCAGCTTTTTCGACAGTGCCGCATCGTTCGCGATGATCCGCGGGGGACACATCAATCTTTCCATCCTAGGCGCGTTGCAAGTTGCCGAGAACGGCGACCTGGCCAACTGGATGATTCCGGGAAAGATGGTGAAGGGCATGGGCGGCGCCATGGACTTGGTCGCCGGCGTGCCGCGCGTCGTGATTCTGATGGAACACGTCGCCAAGGGTGATGAGAAGAAAATCCTTAAGTCCTGCAACTTGCCGCTGACCGGCAAGGGCGTTGTCCATCGTATCGTCACCGACTTATGTGTGTTTGACGTGGGTCGTCCGGGGTTGACGCTGGTCGAACTCGCCAATGGCGTCAGCATCGATGAAGTCCGCGCGAAGACTGAGCCAGCTTTCAAAAGCTAAACGCCGACCTGTAGGTCAGCCGTTTTCATACGCCGTGTCCGAAAGGGCGCGGCGTTTTGCTTTAGGCCAGAGCGCTTTGCATGGCGGCAAGCTGGGCAGGCGTCATGCCGGCCGTTTGCGTCGGCGTGAAGGCCATGATCTGAACCGGGAGAAGAGCGTCAATTTGCGCCGGCGAGAGTGCGGCGATTTCCGTGTCCGTCAGTGCGGCAACCTGGGTTGTTGTCAGCCCCGCGCCCTGATTAGGCAGCAAGGCGCTGATTTCGGCCGTGGTCAGGCCTTGGATCTGGGTGACTGTTAGGCCCGAAATCTGTGCCCCCGTCAGCGCTGCGAACTGCGCGGCGTTCAGACCGGCGACTTGACCCGTCGTGAGGTTCGAGAGTTGTGTCGACGACAGATTGATGATCTGCGTTGCCGTCAAAGCGCCCATTTGCGCGGGGTTCAGAGCGCGCAAGCTGGGCCGCGAAAGGGCCGCGATCTGGGCGGCGCTCAACGCGGCGACTTGCGTCGTGCTGAAAGCGCCAACTTCGGTGACGGTAAGGGCGGCAACCTGCGTCGGCGTTAAACCCGAGAGCTGCGTTACAGTCAGGTTGGCAATCTGTGTGGTTCCGAGTGCGCTCACCGCGGCCGTTGAAAGGTTTGCGAGCTGCGAACCTGTGAGCGACGCCATTTGTGTGGCGCTCAACGTCAAGATTTGAGTCGAGGTCAGGCCCGCGACGCCGGTGCCGGACAACGCCGTGACTTGGCGCGTATTCAGCGCATTCAATTGGTCGGCGCTTAAGGACATGACGCCGGTCGCGCTGAGGCCGTTCACCTGAACGGTCGTCAAAGCCGCGATTTCCGCAAGGGTCAGAGCCCCGATAGCGCTGGTCGAGAGCCCGGCCATCTGCGTGGGCCCAAGCGCTGCGACCTGTGTGTTGGTCAGCAGCTGCATTTGCGTATCGCTCAGGCCCGCCAACGCCTCCGGCGTAAAGCCAACGATCTGCTCGGGCTTCAATACGGCCAACTGCGTCGGTGTCAGTGCGGCGATGTTGCTGCTCGTGAAAAGGCTTAAACCGGGCGCTGTGATGGCGCCGATCTGGGTGGTCGTGAAGGCACCGATCTCGGTTGAAGTCAGCGCGTTCAGTTGTGCGACGTTGAGGCCGCCCAGCTGCGAAACGCTTAGCGCGGCAATCTGCGCCGGTTGCAGGCTTGCGATCACGGTCGTCGACAGTACGCCGATCTGCGCCGGGGTCAGTGCCGCAAATTGCGAGGATGTCAAAGCTGCGGCTTCTGCGGGCGTAAGGCCGTTGGTGCCGCTGGCCGATAGGGAAGCGATCTGCGTGGTGCTGAGCGCACCAAGTTGGTCGATGCTCAACGCGCCGACCTGAGTGCCGTTCAAGCCCGCGACTTGCGACGCCGTCAGCGCCGAAATTTGGCGCGTGCTCAGCGTGGTTAAGGCTGTCGTCGTCAGTGCACCGACTTGTGCCGGCGCAAGCGCTGCCAACTGGCTGGTGGTAAGAGCAGAGATTTCCGTAACGGTCAGGCCGGCGATGGCGCTCGCGGACAACCCAGTAATTTGCGCCGGGGCGAGGGCCGCGAATTGCGCCGCGGTGAGGGCCGAGAGGTGCTCGCCGATCAAGCCGCCGATTTGTGTGCTGCCGAGTGCCGCGATTTGTGTCGGCGTCAGCGCTCCGACTTGCGCTAGCGACAGCGCGGCCAATTGCACCGGCAAAAGGCCCTTGATTTGCGTCGCCGTCAGAGCCGCGATCTGGCTTGGCGCGAGGGTGCTGATGCCGGTGGTAGAAAGTGCCGCTAACTGGGTGACCGTTAGCGCGGCGAACTGCGTCGTGTTCAACGACGTGAGCTGTTCAGACGTAAGGCCCGCGATACCCGCCGCCGTCAGGGCCGCGATCTGCGTCGATTTAAGCGTGCCGATCTGCGACGCCTGCAACGACGCGACGCCCGTCGCGGTCAAGCCAGAAATCTGACTCGCGGTTAAGGCCGTCAGTTCGGCAGTCGTTAGGCTGGCAATCGCCGTGGAAGACAGCGCGGAAATTTGCGTCGACGTCACGGCATTGAATTGCGCGGTGGTAAGATTGGCAATCTGCGTCGGAGAAAGCCCAGCAAGGCTGTTATTCGAAAGGGCCGCGACTTGGGTCGCCGTCAGTGCCGCCATTTGTGTGGTCGCCAGGCGACCAACTTCGGTCGAAGTGAGGCTGGCGACTTGCGTCGCCGTGAGTGCGGTGATCTGCGTCGCGGAAAGGGCGGCTAACTGCGTCGCACTCAGGGCTGCGATTTCCCGCGCGGAAAATCCTTTGATCTGAGTGGACGCCAGCGATGAGATTTGAACGGCTGTAAGCCCGCCAAAGCCCGTGTCGGACAGCGCCGCGATTTGAGTCGGCGACAAAGCCTTTAATTGCGTGCTCGATAACGCGCCTACCTGCGTATCGCTCAGGCCCATGACGCCACTGGCGGATAACGCGGCAATTTGGCTTGAGACCAAAACGCCCAATTGGCTGAGCGTCAATGCGCCGGCCTCTGTGGCCGTCAGGGCCTGAATTTGCGCGTTCGTCAGCGCCGCAATACGGGTGGTCGAGAGAGCGCTGAGCGTGGCCGTCGAAATCGCACTTACTTGCGAAGGGGTCAGGGCCCCAAATTGACGCGTGGTGAGCGCTTCCATTTGCGTCGCGCTCAGCCCGTTGATGGCCACGGGGCTTAACGCTGCAATCTGGGTGGAGGCGAGGGCGGCAAGCTGACCGGGCGTAAAGGCGTCAATTTGCGCGCCCGAGAAGCCAGCCAACTGAGTCAAACTCATGGCCGTCAGCTGCGTCGTATTCAGCGCGTTGATCTGTTCGTTGGTAAGGCTGCCAAGCTGGGTCGCGGTGAGCCCCTTCATTTGCGCAGCGCTCATGACCGGAATATCGGTCACTGTCAGGCCATCGAGAGCGGTCACCGACAGGGCCGCGATCTGTGTGCTCGACAGAGCCGCAAATTGCGTCGCCGCCAAACCGGAAAGGTTCTCGGCCGTGAGGCCTGTCATGGCCGTTGCCGTGACGGCGCTGATTTGCGTGGATCGCAACGCCGCGATTTGATCGACGGAAAGGGCCCCGATTTCGGTCGCGTTCAGGCCGGCAATTTGTGTTGCCGTCAAAGTGGCGATTTGCGCAGGGGTCAGAGCGTCAATTTGCGCCGCGCTCAGTGCGCCGATTTGAGCGGACGTAAACGCGGCGAACTGCACGGGGCGAAGGTTGGCGAGTTGTTCGGTGCTAAGACCTGTCAGCGCATTGGGCGAGAGCGCCGCGATCTGCACAGGAGACAGCGCTATCACTTGCGTCGTCGTCAGCGCGTTAATTTCGTCGCTGATAAATCCACGCATTTGGGCCGTCGACAACGAGGTCAACTGCGTCACGGACAGCGCGCCTAAGCCGTCATCTGAAAACGCGCCGATCTGCGCAGACGTCAGCGCTGCCATCTGGCCGGAGGTTAGCGCCGTGACTTGGTCTTGAGTGAGGCCGCCAATTGCGACGGCGGACAGGGCGCCGATTTGTGCGGACGACAACGCCGAGAATTGCGTCGGGGTCAATTCCTGCATCTGGAATGCCGTCAGTGCGCGCATTTGCGGCACACTGAGCGACGGAATTTGGCCAGCAGTAATCGCGTTTAATTGCGCGATGCTCAAATTCGCGATGGCCGCGACGTTGATGCCCTTCACTTGATCGGGTGTTAACGCCGCGATTTGATCGGGTGTCAGGCCACTCATAGCCGTGGTCGACAAGGCGGATATTTGCGTGCTGCCAAAGGCGGCCAGTTGGCTCGCTGTTAAATTGACCGCCTGGACGTCGGTCATGCCGATAATCGCCGCGGACGGCAGTGCCGATATCTGCGAGGGCGTCAAAGCGCCTAGCTGCGTGACCGATAGAGCGCCCAACTCGCTGGAGTTTAGCTTCTTGATCTGCGTGGTCGATAGGCTGCCGATTTGACCTTCGGTGAGGGCAGCCAGCTGTGATTCCGTCAACGCGGCGAGCTGAGCGGTAGTCAGGGCATTGAGTTGAGACCCCGTCAAAGCGGATACCTGCCGCGTCGAAATTCCCGGAATCGCGAGTGTGGTGAGACCACTCATTTGTGTTGGCGTAAATGCGGCCACTTGGCTGGAGTCGAGGACTCCCGCCTGATCCAACGTCAGGCCCGCGACGGCGCTTAGCGTCAAGGCGGAGATTTGGGCACCGGAGAAAGCGCCAAGCTGCGTTGACGTCAGGGCCGCCATTTCTGTCGCATTTAGCCCGGCGATCTGGGTGCTGGCGAATACCGAAATTTGATCGGCTGTCAGGCCGATAATGCTGGCCGGAGAAATTCCGCCGATTTGAGTAGCGCTCAAGATGGCAAGTTGAGACGGCACAAGGTCGGCGATTTGGCTGGTAGTGAATCCGCGCATTTGGATAGCGGAGAATGCTGCCATTTGCGTTGCCGACAGCATTTCAAACTGCGTGTCTTTTAGGGCAGGTAGCTGCGTGACCGTCAGCGCACGGATTTGTGTCGTGGATAGATTGAAAATCTGATCCTCAGAAAGCGCAGCGACCTGGGCCGGCAGCAATGCTGGTACTTGCGCCGCCGACAGGCCGCCCATCTGGCTCGGATTGAGAGCGCTGATTTGATCGCCATCGAGGGCTTTGATTTGCACCGCCGACAGCGCCGAAATCTGAGTGGCGGTGATCGACGCCAATTGGTCATCGGTTAAGGCGCTGAGCTCGGTCGATGTCAGGCCTTTGATCTGTGTCGCCGTCAGCACACTAATTTGGCTGGTCGTGAGGGCCGCGAATTGCGTCGCGCTGAGGGTGCTGAGTGTCGTCGAGGTGATGTTTCTGATTTGGTCGGTGTTGAAACCGGCGATCTGTTCGTTGGTAAGCGCCTGAGCTTGGGCCGGCGTCAGCGATGCAAGCTGCGACAGCGTAAGGGCGCTAAATTGCGTTGTGGTCAACTGCGGGATCGCCGTGGTCGTAAGGCCCCGAATGCCGGTTGTCGTGATCGCAGAAATCTGCGCCGTCGCAAATGCGCTTAATTGCGTAATGCTAAGGCCGGAGATGAGGCCCGCTGAGCATGCGCCGATTTGTTTGTTCGAAAGACAGGCGATCTGAGAGACGTTGAGGCCGCTGATCTGAGTCGCGCTCAAGGCGCCGAATTGGGTAGATGTCAGCGCGGCGAGTTGGCTGGTAGACAGCTGGCCGATTTGCGTGGCCGAAAGAGCCTTGATTTGCGTGCCCGACAAACCCGCGATTTGCGTCGCCGTTAAGGCGGCGATCTGCGTCGCGGTGAGGGCTTTGATTTGATTCGTGGTCTGAGCCGCAAGCTGAGCCTTCGACATCAACGCGATCTGTGTGTCGCTAAAGGCCGCAAATTGCGCCGCCGATAGGGCCGCTACTTCCGTCGCAGTAAGTCCCTTGATCTGATCGTTATTAAGCGCCGCGATTTGTTCGGGCGTTAGGACTCTGATTTGCGCAGGTGTAAGGCTGCCAATCTGCGAGGCGGTCAAGAGTGCGATTTGCGTTGAACCAAGTGCGGCGAAGGCGGTGGCGGAAAATCCACGGATAGAGGCCGGCGAGATCGCCGCGAGTTGAGTCGAGGTGAGGCTGGCGGCTTGTGCCGCCGTGAGGCCCGAAAGTTCCGCCGATGTCAGAGCCGCGAACTTTGTCGCGTTCAGCGCCGTGAGTTCGTCATCGGTAAGATTACGGATCTGCGTGGCCGTCAGAGCGCCAATCTGCGTGATGCTGAGGGCGCCAAACTGCGCGGCGTTCAAGCCGGCCACTTCGGTCGTCGTTAGCGCCTTGATTTGCCCAATCGAGAGGGCAGCAATCTGTGATGGCGACAGGGCTGCGAATTGGTCCGTGCCGAGAGTCGCCAACTGCGCGGCCGTCAGCGCGTTAAGCTGCTGCGCTGTGAGAGCTGAGATTTGCGCACTGGCGAGCACCGCCAACTGGTCGTTGGACAGGGCTACGATCGCCGTGGTCGATAGGCTGGCAATTTGGGTGCTGTCCAGGGCAACGAGTTGATCGTTCGTGAGGGCTTTAATTTGAGGCGCACTTACGAGCTGCAATTGGCTGGGGGTAAGGGCACCAAGAAAAGCCGCGCTGAGTTGCGGAACGGCGGTTGCTGAGATGCCGCGTACGGCGGCCGGCGGCATGGCCGCGATCTGCGCCGGTGTAAAAGCATTGAGTTGATCGGCGGTTAGGCCCTGCAATTCGGTAGCGGTCAGCAGGGTCAGTTGTGTCGTCGCCAATCCGGCGATAACCGTGGCGGTCAAAGCTTGCGCCTGAACGCCGCTCAATGCGCCCATCTGCGTGGCGGCAAGGGCGCCCAGCTGTGTCGCGCTAAACGCCGCGACCTGTGTTGGGGTGAAGGCCCGCATCTGCGTGACCGAGAGCGCTGCAATTTGTGTGGGCTTCAGGACGGCGAATTGAGCCGGGGTTAGGGAGGCCAATTCGACCGGGGTCAGTCCCTTGATCTGAAGGGTGTTCAGGACGGAGATTTCTTCAACGCCGAACGCTTCGAACTGTTGGCCCAGCAGGACCGACAGCTGATTGGGGCTGAAGACCATTTGGTTGGCGGTGAACCCGGCGACCTGCGCTGGGGTGAAAGCCTTTATCTGGCGCGTGGAGAGCGCAGCCAACTGCGTGGCCGTCAGCGCGCCGATATCCTCGACCTCGAAGGCCGCGATTTGAGTCGTCGAAAGAGCGACGATATCACGCGCCGACAGCGCCGCGACCTCTGCTTGAGTCAGGGCGGCAATCTGCGTCGCGTTAAAGCCTGCAAGAGGAGAAACGACCGTCATTTATCAAACGCCAAAATACGCTGCACTATATATACGGCTACTGTTTGCAGGAACCGTGCCAGCAAACAGCGCAATATCATCAGGACTTAGCGCCAGTTGTGGAGCTTTTAGGAATCGCTCGGGCTTATCAATGGGCAGTAATTTCCGCTCGGCAAAAACTGCCGTATGCGGTGCGTGCGCTGGTGAGGTTTTGTGCAAAGACGCAAAAGGGCGTTGGTGCAGCCGCGCCAACGCCCCTTCTACTCAGCCGCGTGGTTCGAAATTCACACCACGAGCTTGCGATAGAAGTGCCATGTCGCGTGGCCCAGGATCGGCACCACAAGGGCGAGACCCACAAGGAAAGGTACCGCGCCTGCAATCAGCGATGCGCCGACAATGAGGCCCCAGATAAGGATCATGACCGGATTAGCGAGCGCCGCGCGGACCGAGGTCTGAATGGCGGTTGCAATACCGACATTCCGATCCAGCAGCATGGGGAAGGAAATCGCCCCCACGCAAAGCGCCGTGATCGCAAAGAGAAGGCCTACGAAATTGCCGACCACAATCAAAGACCATCCGTCGGATGTCGTTAGCATTCGTGCGGCGAATTCCTGCAGTGAGTGGGGAACGACATTGTCCCACGGATCGCCGAGTGTAAGGCTGTAGATCGTCATCGCCGTTCCAAGCCAAAGGAGAAACAGGGCCATCAACATGGCGCCCAGAATAAGAATGTCGCGCGCGGCAGGATTGCGCAGGAAGTTTCCGGAGCTTCCGGGTGTGATGTCCATTCCAAGCTCACGTTTGCGGCTGATCTCGCACAATGAGATTGTCAGGAAAGGTCCGATGATTAACGATCCCGAGACGACAGGAAAAACCAGCGGCAATAGATTGTAATTAAAGACAACGAGAAACGCTCCGAGGGTGACGATCGGATAGATAAAGGCCAAGTAATACATGTGCGTCGGTTTTGCGCGAAAATCGTCAATGCCTTCAATCAAGGCGTCGGCAATATCACCAAAACCGATTTTGCGAATTTCAGGCTGGATAAGATTGGTCTGAGCAGCGTGGAGTGGCTGTGCCATAGGCGAACCTCCCGAAATGCTGTAGGCAACAACAACGAAGGAACGAACTATCGAAACGCACGTAGGGTCAATCCTACGCCCGGAAAGCACCGCCGTATACTAAATCGGGTGTTAGCTGCTTTGTGCTGTGCGAAAGGCGGGCGTAGACGTGGAAAAACGAGTGTTCTCGGGCTGCCTTCACCGGCGCCCGGAGTTGTTATTCCAGCGATCGTTCTCGCAGTGCGGTAATTTAGCGTGCGTTAAAAGCCGTAGACCAGTGTTGCGCGAGATGCAGTGTCCGTCTGACTAAAGCCCGGTGTCGGGCTGGTTTCCTTCTTTAAGCTGAAAGAAATGCGCGCCGCCAATGCATCGACGATTTTGGTCGTCAACGCGGTCGTTGATTGCGACGTGCTGTTTCCGCCGCCGAAATAGAAACTCATTTCTTCGGTGAAAACGGTGGATGCGCTGATATTCCACATGAGGCGGGTCGCCAGGCGTGCTTCGACGTCGTATTGCATCGGGCCGACGACTTGATCGATTTGTCGGAACGCCGGACCGGCCGTTACATCCCAGTTGAGTTTTGGCGTCCGCACGACGTTGTACCCGAGACCGAATGATTCGGTCATACGGTTATTAAACCCCGCGAAATGATCGCGATCCCACTGCACGAGGCCGAAGGAGTAGAAGCGGGGACCGAATTTGTAATTGGCTTCATAGCCCGCGAGGTATTTGTCGACCCCAGCGACGCCCGTCGCATGTTGGTAATCCGCCGTTACATTGAATTTGTGCGCCCACTTCAAGCCATCCTTGGTGAGGTGCACCCCGATCGCAACGTCTGTCGTATCAGTGTTTCCTGTATTTTTCGAAGCCCCTAACTCACCTTCGCCGTGCCATCCTTCGAAATAGTTTTGTTGCTCAAGGCGAGCGATACGCTCGGCCTCCGCCGCATGCTGAAGGCCTGCCACAAGGCTATCGATCTCGACAGCCGAGGCCGGGACGGCATTTTTCGCCAATTCCACAACAGTCTCGAGTGTGCGGGGATTTCCTGATTTTGCGGCGTCCAAGATCATGCGCTCAACAGGGGCGGGAATTGGCTCGGCATACGCCGGCAAGCCCCACAGCGCGATCGCAACCGTGGCGGCCTGACAAAGCCCTGGTAAAATTCGCCCGCGTAGTGTGTGTTTACTGCCCATATTCCTAATCGCCCCGGCGCTTGATAGATGTCATTTTGCCCAAGGTTGTATCGGGCTTTGCGTATCTAAATTCAAGCTCGTGATGACTGCAGACGCCGCCGCTATTTCCTGCCGCTGGGATTCATCACCATAGGCCTGGGGGGCGGCGGCCGCGTTGTATATAGTGAAACGCCATACGGTTACTGCCCCTCAACGGACCGAGCGCATTTACAATGACAGACAAAACCATCACAGCCCCCGTGAGTGCGTCCGACGACAATAAGATGCCGGGAGGTATTCCCTTTATTGTCGCCAATGAGTTTGCCGAACGGTTTTGCTATTACGGCATTAACGCCATTCTTGCCGTTTACATGACCCAAACGCTCCACTTCGGCGATGCGAAAGCAACCGAATGGCAATCTCTTTTCAAATTCGGCGCTTACTTCTTTCCACTCATCGGCGCCATTTTATCGGACGTGTTTTGGGGCAAGTACCGCACGATCATGACGCTGGCGATGGTGTACTGCGCGGGTTGCACGGTCATCGCGCTCGGAGGACAGGGTCTGACGCTCGGGATCGGCCTGGCATTGATGGCGATCGGGACGGGCGGCATCAAGCCATGCGTATCGACAAATGTCGGCGATCAATTCACGTCAAAGAACGCGCATTTAATCGAACGCGCCTTTAGCTACTTTTACTTATCGATTAACGCGGGCTCGTCGATCTCCATCTACTTCTGTCCTATTTGGCTGGAAGCTTATGGTCCGGGCGTGGCGTTCGGGGTGCCGGCGGCAGCGATGTTTGTTGCCACCATCGTCTTTTGGTTCGGTCGCAACCGTTTCGTCGTTATTCCGCCGGCCGTCACTGTAGGCGGAGGCCGCGCCAGCGCGCTGTTTGGCCTCGCGCTCATTCCGGTTCTTGGCATATCCGTCTGGGTCTTCAGCGTCGTGAGTCCCGACTACCGCACCCTGGCAGCGCTTCTAACGGTCATCGCGTTATTGATTCTTGTCGTATATGTGTCCCTCAACACGGGCCTTCGCGACAAATTGTCCCCAGAATTGCGGGAGTGGATGCAGGATGCCTTCACCGGGCCTGCGCTTAAGCAAATCACGGGCCTTGCGATTATTTATTATATTTTCATCGCGATCTTTTGGTCTTTATGGGATCAGTCGAACGGCCAGACGTGGACCTTGCAGGCGACGTCGGATCTCATGGATAAGCACCTCTTTGGCTTTCTCGCCGGTGTTCCCGTGCTGGGTGCGTTGGCCGACTACGAAATGTTGGCTTCGCAAATTCAGGTCGTGAATGGCCTGTTCATCCTCATGATGGTTCCGATTTTTACCTTTGGAATTTATCCTCTTTTGTCGCGTATCATGACTCTCACGCCGTTGCGCAAGATCGGCATCGGCCTGTGGGTCATCGCGGCGTCGTTCCTCATCATCGCTTTTATCGAAGACCGCATTATGCATGGGGTTAGCGTAAGCCTCTGGTGGCAAATTCTGGCCTATGTTGTGTTGACGGCTTCCGAGGTGCTGGTTTCCATCACATCGATGGAGTTCGCCTACATGCAGGCGCCGTTGAAGGTGAAAAGCTTCATCATGGCGGCAACGTATTTGCTCGCAATCAGTATCGGAAATGCTTTCACGGCACAGGTGAACAGCGCCATGGTTGAGCCGCTCCCGGCGATGACCGTGACGGCAGGCCAAGAGACGTGGTTGACGATAAAAGACGTCGCGAACCTTCAAGTAGGACAGAAGATCGATTTCGATGGTGATACGGGCATAACCTTTGCCGACGACAAGGGCGAACAAACCGGCCTGAGTGGTACGTTCTTGGTCGATGAAATAGATGTGGCAAACAATCGCGTGCGCCTGGCGGATACCATTCATCGCAAACCCATCGTCAGTCAGGGAGAGTTCAAAGCGGCCAGCGCTTCAATTTCCACTTACAAGCTGGTCGGGCCCGTCTACTTCCTGTTTTTCGCCGGGTTGGCGGGTATCGCGGCGTTTCTATTCATATTCGTCGCGGGATTTTATCGAGAACGAACTTACGTTCGGCCACACGAGGCCTAGCAGAAAATGAGAAGCCCGCCTTCGCAAAGGCGGGCTTCCTTGTCCGTGTCGGGTTTAAATGCCTTAGCCGCGCTTCAGCGCGCGACGGCCGAATGACACACCAAGCAATCCGACACCCAATAAGCCAAGAGAAAATGGCTCCGGCACGGGTTCCGTCGGGGCCAAAGCGGGTTGCGTTTGGGCAGATGCAGTTACTGCAAAGGTGAACGACAAGTTGTCAGTGGTGGTTCCGCTCCAGCTGAAGACGCCGCTCGTTGCATCGAAGCCGGGCGCGTGGAGGACGGCGTTTCCTGACATATTGAGAAAGCCTGGGGTTGGTCCGCTACGTGAAATGATCGTGAGCGAGTTTAAGTCAAGCGATACGCCGCTTGCGAGAGTCAAGAAGCCCGCGATCGGTGTGAAGGCCATGAGGTTTGGTAAGTTTTGCAAAATGCCGCCATCGCCAAAATGAATCAGTCCGCTCAGGTCAAAGGTGTCGGGTGCGGTAACGATAATGTGGCCGCCGTTCTTGATGGTAATGGAATTTGTGCTGCCCAAATTCGTGCCGCCCGGGATCGCGAAAGCGCCAGAGATCCCGAATGACGTGTGGGTGATGGGCGCTGCTTGAGCGACGGGCGAGAGTATGGTCAACGCTCCTACAGCGCCGATAGCGGCGATGCGCTTTATGATGGATCGAAACGACGCGAACATGTTTGGCTCCTGCAGCGGGTAGGGCCTCTTTGGCCATCTTATACAACGCAAGAAGCGTGCCATCGGCAAAACGCGCAGTTTTCCTGGCGCTACGCGCAACAGTGTAAAATTCCATCATCATCGACTGCTAAAAACACACTTGGCGCGTGTCGAAAGTGTAAAGCATTGCGACAGGTGCGCTGCATTGCAATCACACGCGTTTTATTTGCTGTAAATTTTATCAACTTTTTTTGAGATTACGTAGATGTGGCCGAACGGAGGCAAATCTCCCTTGTCGGTGGCGGCATCTTTTTCACTCGCGTGAGTTCGGCACGCAACAGTCGTAGCCATGGCCGCTTCAACTGAAATTCGCTCGTGCTAGTTGTGAAAAAATAAATTGGAAAGAAAACCGACGATGCGAAAATCGTTTGTTGTTCGGCAAATTCGGCAAGTTTTCCAATCACTCAGAAAACCTTTTTACAACGTCCACGTTATGCCTGCCGTTCGGATAGGTAAGAACGGTGCACTGCGATAACGCAAGTACCAATTGTGGAAGCGCCGTGCAGAGTTTTGGTTTTCATTTTTTATTGAAGTCGTCAGCGCTCATATGATCCGTGTATTTGGCCACCACATTTCTCTCCGAGCTCTTCTATTCGCGGTCTTTGAGCTTGCGGTATTTATTACCTTCTACAATGTCTCTCACGTCGCCGTGACGTACATTTCGGCGAGTGGCGAGGGCGTGTATGGCCCGGCGTTCCTCTTGCCCTTATTCTGCGTGATCGCACTTTGCACAGCTGCAGCATGCGGTCTTTATAACAAAGAGATGTGCTCAGACCCGCACGGCCTGGCGATGAGGCTGTTTACAGTATCTGTGTTGATGTACTTCCTCATGGCGACCACCATCTCGGTCACCGAGTTGGCGGTCGAGCACACCCCGAATTTGAAGCTGTACTACGGCATCGCCCTTGCAAGTGTGCTCGCTTATTTTCTCGTGTCGCTGCTCTTTAGACACGCCGTTTTCACTTACAACTTCAATGGCACCGCGCTTGAGCGCCGTGTGCTGGTAGTTGGAACCGATGAGTGCGCTGCAAAGATCGAATACCTGAACGGCAGTTCGCGCAGCCCTTATCGCGCTGTTGGCTTTGTGCCGCTGCCCAATGAAGTGAAGTCCAAACGCCTCAGTTCATTCAAGATTTTGCCCGGTAAGGTGCTCGAGCATTCATGTGGCCTTGTGAAGCAAGCCCGTGAATTGAAGGCCGATGAGATCATCGTTGCGTCGCGCGAGCGCCCTGGTCTGCCGGTAGAAGCGCTCATGGAATGCAAACTTGCCGGGTTGAATGTCACGGAGTTCCAAAGCTTTTGGGAGCGCCAAACCGGTCAAATCGACCTCGACGAAGTAAATCCCAGCTGGCTGGTGTTCTCCAATGGCTTTCGCGTCTCTTGGGGCCGTGATGTGGCCAAGCGTCTTTTCGATCTCGCGGTGTCCTCTCTCGTCCTTATTCTTACCCTGCCGATTACGCTTCTAGCGGCGCTGGCGATCAAGCTCGATAGCCCCGGCCCGATTTTCTATCGCCAGGAACGAGTCGGCGCTTCAGGGCACACTTTTCCCGTTCTGAAGTTTCGCAGCATGCGCACTGACGCCGAAAAAGACGGCGTTGCACGGTGGGCCCAAAGCAACGACTCCCGTGTCACTCGCATTGGAAAGTTTATGCGCCGCACACGCATCGACGAAATACCGCAACTTCTTAACGTGCTTAAGGGGGACATGAGTTTTGTCGGCCCACGTCCGGAGCGCCCGGTGTTTGTCGACACCCTGATGGAAAAGATTCCGTACTACGGCGTGCGCCATCGCGTGAAGCCGGGAATTACGGGCTGGGCGCAGATCAATTATCCGTACGGCGCCTCCGACGAGGACGCCAAGGCAAAGCTCGCCTACGATCTTTACTACGTAAAAAACTGGAATCTGTTTTTGGACGCAGTGATCTTGTTCCAGACGGCTCGCGTCGTGCTTTGGCAGGAGGGCGCGCGTTAGCGCACTCATGCTCATTCATGTCACCGAGATCACGCACGTAATCGCAGCCACCGCCTTTTTTGGCATGTGTATCCTGCTAGCTGCGAGCCAGGCGCAGCATCGGTACAAGCACTTGCTGCTGGCTGCGGCGGGCAGCACCGCATTGTGGTCTGTTGCTGCGGCCTTGAGCGGAATAATGCCGACAACGCCGGCGCTTGTCCCGGTGACCGTGATACTCGAGCAGGTGAGATCACTTGGGTGGATGGCAGTCGTCGCGTTCGTCCTTTTTATTGCATATCCCAAGCGCGTGGATCGCGCGCTGCAGACTTCGGTGGTCGCCGCCGTGCTCGTAGCAGCCGGATATGTGGCGGCTGTTTCTATGTACGCCGTCGTCGGCGAAGGTGTGTCACAAGCCGTTCTGCGCTCGACTTTCGTGGCGCGCGTCGGCCTAGCGGTGGTGGGTTTGCTGCTGGTCGAAAACATGCTTCGCAATAGCGGGCAGGAAGCGCGGTGGGCGGTCAAGTACCTATGCTTTGGCGCCGGAATCATTTTCGCTTACGATTTTTTCGTCTACGCCGATGCAAGCTTGGTGGATCGCGTCGATGCGCGTTTTTATGCGGCACGCGGGATTGTGGTCGCAATGGCAGCGCCGTTGATTGTCTTGGCCGCCGCCCGGTCAAAAAGCTGGCCTATCGACATTCACGTTTCTCGGCAATTCGTGTTTCATTCGGCCACGCTGCTGGCTGGCGGCGTCTATCTCATCGTGATGTCCATTGTCGGTTATTCGTTGCGTGCGCTTGACGGTACCTGGGGCACGGTCGCGCAGGCGACGTTCCTCACCGCAGCGCTTCTTGTGCTCGCGATCGTGCTTACATCAGGCAAGATACAAGCAGCACTGAAGGGCTATATCAGCCGAAACTTCTTTAGCTACAAGTACGACTATCGCAAAGAATGGGTTGGATTCATCGAGTCCATTTCGACGAGCCTTGGGGATTTAACCGTTCCCGACCGCGCCTTGCGCGCGCTGGCGAACTTGGTCGATAGCACCAGTGCTGCACTGTGGTCGTATCGTGAAGAAGAGAAAGCCTTTCACTGC
Organism: Fidelibacterota bacterium; assembly: GCA_947475895.1. GTDB lineage: Bacteria > Pseudomonadota > Alphaproteobacteria > Rhodospirillales > Rhodospirillaceae > SHVO01. The sequence goes on along the minus strand of CANJMF010000021.1, from coordinate 3,681 downwards.
GTAAGCGCGTGGAATATGGGCGATCAGATGCCGGTCATTGCGCACGACGATCCGTTTCCATTACGTCTCGCGGTCCATAGGAGCGTCGTCGCTATTGCCACTGGATACGCCGACGGCGTCCCGACGACCAATCTAGCAATTCCAAGAAGGCTCGCCGTTCACCAGCGCGCCTGCCTTGTGTTGCCGCTTTTCCATGTGGATCGCCTTATCGGTTTCGCCGTACTTGGTCCAATGCGTGCTGCGCGGACATTGACGAATGAAGACTTCGACCTCCTGAAAACCGCAGGCAAGCAGGTGGCAAGCTATCTTGCGGAATCCGAGGCCGCGCTGTCGCTGACACGCGCCCGCAAATTCGAAGATTTCAACCGCCACTTCGCCTTTGTCGTTCACGACATTAAGAACCTTACCGGTCAGATGACGCTTCTGCTTCAGAACGCAGAGCGCCACGGCAGCAACCCCGAGTTTCAACGCGACATGCTGCATACCATCGGCCACGCGGTGCGCCGTATGCGGACAATGCTCGAACAATTGCGCAGCGGAGCGGTGACCGGGTCGCGGACAAATATCCCGTTCGACGTAACGCGCGCTCTACGCCTAACGACAGACGCCTGGAAACTTCAAATTCCAGCTCTCACTGTCGACCTTCCTGACGAGCCCGTTCATGCGATCGGTGATGCGGAGCGATTCGACGTCGTTGTGAATCATCTTGTCCAAAATGCTAACGACGCCGTCAGCAATAAAGGCGCCGTGTCGCTCGAAATGCATATTGAAGGTAAGCATCACACCGGCGGTATCGATGAAGGCGCGGACGAATCGTGGGTCGTGGTGACAGTTTCTGATAGCGGCCCTGGAATGGATCGCAACTTTATCGAGCAAAAACTCTTTGAACCGATGCAGAGCGAGAAATCAGGTGGCTTCGGTATCGGCGCATTCCAGACACGGCAACTCATACGGGAAATGGGAGGCAAGCTGGACGTGGAGAGCCGTGTGGGAGCAGGAACGCACATGATCATACGTCTTCCTCTTTCACGAAAGCTTGCAGCGGTGAAGCCCCAGGCGTTCACCGCCCGTAAATCGGAACTGCGAGCTAGTTTTGGGTAAAATGATGAGTGAATCGGCCGCTACGCAATTCAACTCTCCGGCTCCTACGCGCGATCTCCTGATCGTCGAGGATGACGCGGGCCTTCAGACCCAAATGAAATGGGCTATGGCCAATGACTTCACTGTTCATATCGCCGGAAACCAGACCGATGCCTTGGCGCTCATGGAGCGCTGTAACCCTGCGCTCGTGGTGCTCGATCTTGGTTTGCCGCCGGACGCAAACGGCGCGACCGAGGGGCTTGCGACGCTCGGCAATATTGTGAGCCGATATCCCGGAACCAAGGTTGTCGTCGCCAGCGGAAACGAAGAGCGTGGTAATGCGCTAAAGGCAATTTCGTTGGGAGCGCATGATTTTTTCTCTAAGCCGGTTGATGTTGAACAATTGCGCATCATTCTCGAGCGCGCGTGGAAATTTCATGTTCTTGAGGAGGAAAACCGGCGTCTCAACCACATCAATCGCGATGCACTACAGGGTATTATTACCGCGAGCCCCGCGATGCTTGATATCTGCCAAATCGTGCAACGTATTGCGTCGACCGACGTAAGCCTCTTGGTGCTTGGCGAAAGCGGCACCGGCAAAGAAATGATAGCGCGGGCATTGCACGGCCAGAGCGATCGGGCCCATGGCCCATTCATAGCGGTGAACTGCGCCGCCATCCCCGACAATCTTCTCGAAAGCGAGTTGTTCGGTCACGAGCGCGGCGCCTTTACGGGCGCGATTAAGCAGACCCGAGGTAAAGTTGAGCAAGCCAAAGGCGGCACGCTCTTTCTTGATGAAATCGGTGATATGCCTTTAGCGCTACAAGCAAAAATGCTGCGCTTCCTTCAAAGCCGCATCATTCAGCGCCTGGGTGGGCGCGAAGATATTGCGGTCGATGTGCGAATTGTCTCCGCTTCCAATCGCCCGCTTCAAGAAATGATAGGGCAGGGTACCTTCCGGGAAGACTTATTCTTCCGAATTAACGAAGTGACCGTAACGCTTCCGCCATTGCGGGAACGCACTGGCGATACGCTGTTGATTGCGCACGCACTCCTGCAGAAATTTTCCGAAACCTACAAGAAGGGTCGGCTCGAATTCAATCAAGCAGCTCTGGCGGCAATTAATACGTATGCCTGGCCCGGTAACGTGCGCGAGCTTGAGAACCGCCTAAAGCGCGCCGTGGTTCTCGCGAATACAAATCGAATCACGCCGACAGATCTCGGCCTCACCGCTGCGCCAGATGGCGATGACTTCGTCACTTTGCGCCAAGCGCGTAAAGTTGCCGAGATCGATGCAATCCGCAAAGCGCTGGCGTCTTGCAACAACAATCTCTCGCGCACAGCGAAGGTTTTGGGCGTAAGCCGCCCAACCCTTTACACGCTGCTCGCCGATTATGAAATTCGCGCGAACCCGCGCTGATCAAAACGAAGGCCGTGTTCCAAGGGAGTCCGCCATGATTCGTCGTGTAACTTCGCGCGCGTATTATTTGAACGCAACAGCGCTAGCGCTCATCTTCTGCAGCAGCGCTCTGTGGAGTGCGGCGGCAAGCGCCACGACAGCCTCGCCGGACTCGGTACGCTATGTCGAGCAAGCTGAGGCGTCTAGCCGCAAAGGCGATACAGCGGCCGCGATCATTCAATTGAAGAACGCCGTACGCGTAGACCCGTCTAATCTCGGCGCCCGCGTGGCTTTGGCGCAGTTGTATCTTCAGGCAGGCGAACCCGCGGCTGCCGAACAGGAACTCATAACCGCGAAATTCAAGGGATACGATGAGGCGAAAATTCTGGTGCCTTTGGCAGACGCCTATTTCGGACAAGGAAAATTCCACGAGGTCACGACCAAGATCGATGCCTCAAAACTACAAGGTGAAACGCGAGGTAATCTTTTGGCCGTGCAGGCGCGAGCCTACCTGACGCTTCAAGAGATTGAGAAGTCGCAAGCACTTCTCGACAAAGCGCTTGTCGAAACCCCCAATTTGCCCAGCGTGCTTATGGCGGACGCGCTCCTTTTGCGCGCGACAAATAAATACGTCGAAGCGGAAGTCCAAGTCGATAAGGCGCTGGCGAAAAGCGCCAATATGGCCGAGTTCATGCTCTTGAAGGGCGAACTCCGGGCACTTCAAAACGACGAGACCGGTTCCGCCAAAATTTTCAACGAGGTCATTCAGCGCTATCCCACGCTCACGCGGGCCTATGTCGCACGGGCCATGTCTCGGCTTGCCCGCAACGATATGACGGCCGTGTCGCAGGATGTAACCTATATCCTCGCACATGAGCCCGAGAACCCACTGGGCTTGTATATGCAGGCCTATTTGTTGACGCATGATAACAAGCCAAAAGACGCCGTCCGCATTTTGGCGGCGCATCCGCAGCTTTTAGCAGGTTATGCACCGGCCAATTATTTGCTGGCGTCCGCAGCGCTAGCCGACAATCGAACGGATATGGCGCTCGCATGACCTGACGGCTTTTTTTGTACCGGTCGATTTGAGAGAATTGACCCTGACAGAAGGAGCTGAAGATGGGGAAACGTGGATTTGGTGCCGAGCAGATTGTTTCCAAGTTAAGGCAGATCGAGGTGCTGATGGCGCAGGGCAAGACTGC
>CANJMF010000020.1 GCA_947475895.1 Fidelibacterota bacterium | reverse complement strand
CGCCACTACAACACGGTGCGTCCGCATTCATCGCTGGGTTATCGGCCTCCCGCACCCGAGGCCATCGTCTGGCCAACGGCAAAACTGATGGATCAAACGCATGCTCTAAACTAACATTCCAATCGGACCACTCAGTGGGGGCCGGTCATGGTCCAAGGACGGCCTGCCAATTGATGCCGGCGCGATACTGATCGTTCAGCGTAATTTCCATAATCTTGGCTTCGATCAGCACCTGCTTGGTGACCGAATCCAATATCTCGCGCAGGTAACGCGCAACGGCTTTGTGTTGGCGTTGGTTGGCAAACACCGTGACGATGCCGGCCTCCGGATTAATACTGAGGTCCCCGCTGCTAAGCTCAGAAGCGGCTGCTTGCCTCGGCCCGGCGGCAATGACGCCGGCAGCGGCTGAATCGGAGGCTGTGCCCGTGCCCCTATCCGTTTGCTCTGCGCTCGAGAGGTCCTGTTTCATAATGGAATCGAGTTTGCCCTGACGTTGTCCGAGCGCTTGAGCTTGGGCCAACATTCCACCGACTTTGCCGCCGGCCGCCGCAGATCCGCTCTTCTGCGAGGGTTGCGTGTCTGCCGATTCGTTTTTTTCCTCTGCCATAGGAATGAAAGTCGCATTAATGGCTGCGCTTTGAAGCGGGCGACGTGATTTGATGCCGGTCAAAATGCTGCGGACGTTCGACGAAAGCGAACCCCAGAAATCGGCCTTCGAGGTGCTCGTAACTGCGGTCGAGGATTTATTGCTTCCGCCGCCGCCGCCGCCGCCTGAACCGATCGACTGAGCCGTGGATGCAGCGTCGGTTGACGACGACATGTCGGACGTCGACGTGCGCGCGAGATTGAGAACGTCCATATGGTATTGCTCGAGATATGGATCGTCGATTTCGACGCGCAGCACGTTCTTCTCAAAGCGATAGCGCAACTCGGCCAGTTCGCAGATACGGTCGATGACGTCGATCAGCGGACGATCGGTGGCGGTCATGATGATGCCGCCGGAAATGCGTTGATCCAGTTCGAGATCGACCTGCGCTTTGCGCGCCAGTTCGATGAAAATATCGCGCAGCGGCGTTGTTTCCGTGACCGAAATCGAAACTCGGCGCGTATCGGCCAGCTCGGGTGCCGCAGGCGCCGCAAGCACGGACTGCAGTGCCGGGATCGGCGGCTCTTCCATAGCCGCTGCCGACTCTGGCGCGCGACGATTCATGAGGCTTTCGTAGTCTTTCTTCACCGCGCCGCCGGCGGGGTCGTAGTCGTTGAGCATTCCCTTAGAGCAACCGACCAGCAGGCTGGCACTCGCCACCGTCACCATAAGCACGCGGCCCGCGCGCGCGCGTTTGTTGGCTGCCGACCCACGCACGTTGTGCGCAAGCGAGGAAGTCACGACCCACCATCTCTACAAGCCCCAAAGTTCCATGCGCCGAAGCCAGCTGAACCTCGCGCGGCGCGCGCAAGAAGACGGCACTTTATTCGTAAGAATTGCCGTCCAGCCCCGGGGTCAACTTACCAGATAGGCTACGGGGGGGGCTATCCTTTGATTTGAAAATTTGTGCGGTGCCGCACGCTAGAAGGGTAGCCGTTGACTAGCCTCCATGACCGCCCACAGTGCCAAGCAAATCCCAGGCGCGAATGGAAACCGGCTTGTTTTTTTGGTCTTCTGCCAAATGACCCCGAAAACACAGCCAAGAAGTCCGGCAATCGTGAGAAAAAGAAAGAAATGCGGCAAGGAAAGCGCCAACGCCGCAACCGCCAGTAGTTTCGTGTCGCCGCCGCCCAGCACGGGTGTCGCTGTTCGGCTCACCCATCGCGCGGAAATCTCGAGCACAACGGCCAATATGGCCACACCCGCTGCTACGCCTAGCCCCTGAAGGAACGGCACGCCGGTGCGCCAGCGCCAGATCGCCGCAAGAACCGCAAGCAGTGCCATCAAGATGTTGGGGACCAGACCCCGCTCAAAGTCGATAACCGCGACCGCCAAGAGGACGGGTGTCATTGCGAGCAGAATGAGGCTGTGTTCGGTACCAAGCCCGGCCGCCGCCACGCCCACAAAAAGCGCGGCCGAAATTAATTCGATCACGGGATAACGCACCGAGATGCTTGTGCCGCAGTGGCGGCAGCGTCCCCGCGAACGAACCCATGACAACACGGGAAAGAGATCGCGCCATTCCAGCACGTGTCCGCAAGACGGACAGCCGGAACGGCCATGAGCAATGCTCAGATTGCGTGGAAGACGATAGCTGAGTGCGGTGACAAAGCTGCCAAAGACCAAGCCAAACAGCGCTGCGAAGACCAGAACCGTCGCGACCACTGGCTCAGCGCTCGGAAGCCGTTTGCGCAACGCCTGACGGCGGCGCAACGGGCGGCGCGGCTTGGGTACCCGCCGGAGCGATCTTCGCGCGCGGCGCGCTAAAGCGATCGACCTGCATTTTTGTCCACGTCTGAAGCGCGGGGTTGAACATCAAGAATAAAACAACGGCAGCGATCGGCGCCGCGACAGCTCCTAGGCCAATCAATGCACGACGCATCCATCGTTTGCGCCTGCTGCCGTAGCGCGAAAGGTGCGGTGTGTCGGCAACCGCGGCATCGACATGGCGCGGACCGACTTGCGTCGCACCTTCGCCGTAACCCACAAGCAGCGCTTTGTCGGCGAGGATGTTGATCACGCGCGGTACAAAGCTCGCGGCCTCGGCCAGGCGCTCCATGGCCCGCGTCGAAAAGACCGGAAAATCGGCGCCGTCTGTCCGGCTCACTTTGATGCGATGCGCGACGTAATCGACAGCTTCGTCGACCGTCAGCGGTCCGGTCGTAAACGCAAATCCGATCCGCTGGCTGATCTGGCGCAACCCCGGCTGCGATAACAAATCGTCGAGCTCGGATTGGCCGAACAGAACAATTTGCAGCAGCTTGTTACGCTCGGTTTCCAGGTTCGACAACAGCCGCACGGCTTCCAGTCCCGCGGCACCCAACGCTTGTGCCTCGTCGACAATCAAAACGGTATTACGCCCAAGCGCATGCTGCTCGAGCAGAAAGATATTCAACGTCTGCAGCATCTGCGCTTTGCTGCTTCCTGTCTCAAGACCGAACTCGGCGGTCACAAGATCGATGAGACCTTCGGGATCGACCTGCGGTGCATTGAGATAAGCCACCGCTTCGTTCGCACCGATAAGTTTGCGCAACAACAAACGGCACAACATTGTTTTGCCGGTGCCGACATCGCCGACGACTTTCAAAATGCCGGCATTGCGCGCGATGCCGAACTGAATCGACTGGATGATTTCGACGTGTTTGTCGATGGGATAGTACTGATTGGTATTGGGCGTCAGCGTAAACGGGTGTTCTTTAAGCCCGAAGTGCGCGAGATAAGGCATAGCGAGCCTTTAGTGTTGGACGGTCAGAAACTCTACCCGACGCTGGATATCCACACGCGAGAGCCCCGGCACATTCCGTCCGTCCATGAGCTCGAGCACCTGCTTGTAGCTGGCGATTGCTTGTTCACGCTGCCCAGCGCGATCGAAGATGATCGCGAGATTGAAACGATACATGGGCGCATCCGGGGTCAACTCGACGGCCCGTCGCAGATATTCGACAGCGCCTTCCGAATTGCCCATTTTCGCGTAAGTCATTCCAATCTGCGCAACGATCGGACTGAAATTGCGATATTGCGCTTCCATATCGAGCAGGCGCTTCAAAGCTTCGTCCGGCTGACGCTGCGCGATGATCCCCGTCACGTTGGTCAACGCCTCGCGGTTCTGCGGATCGATTTTCAATGCCGCATCATAGGCCGCGCGCGCTTCGTCCTCTCGGCCGAGTTTCTGATAAGCAGCCCCGCGCCCGAGAAGCGCGAGCACGCTCGACGGTTCGGCTTTGCTGGCGCTTTCATAAAAACCAAGCGCGGTGTCGTACTGACCGTTGATCAGCGCCGTATAGCCGGACCGAACATCCGATTGCGCCGACGCGGCTACTTCGCGCACACGAATTGCATTCCCGACACCAGCCAAAGCGTAGTCTTCACGCTTCACGGCAATCGGTGGGCTGAGCATACGCGCCGGTGAATCGGGCGCGATTTCCGGCATTGGCCGGCGCGCGGACGCCGTCGGTGCCGCCGCGGCAACGACAACGGCAGGCTTCGACACGCTTGCCTGTGTACTTGGCGTTGTTTCGGCAGACGGCGCGGGTTTTTGTGCTTCCGCAACCACCGCAGCAGGCGGCGCCGGCGCGACGGGTGTTTCGGTGGCGGCGACAGGAGCTGGCGCAGCCACGGCTGGTGCGGCCGGAGCAGCGCCGTCGGCAACCACAACAGATGTGGCAGCCGCTTGCGGCGCGCCTGGCGCTGCCTGCGTAATGACGGGAACCTGCGCGGCGGGATTTTGTGCGGGAGGACTTTGAGGCGACGGGGTCACAGCTGCCAATTGCGAGGTCGGCATATTGCCAGTCGTTACGAGATAGTAGGCGACCCCCATAACCACGACGAACACGCCCGTCATGGACATACCAATGACGCGCCAATTCAAACGGCGCGTTTTGAATCCGCGAATTGCGCCCGACTCAGCCAAACGATCCGGATCAAGCCCCGCACGCGGCGCTTGTCGCTGTTCGTTTTCTTTTTCGGCTTTCTGCAGCGCCTTATACAGCACGCTCATGGCTAGGCTTCACGTCCCGACTGCCGGCATACCGCCACACGCAACGGACGCCCCCAAAATGGCCACTCATCAAATCCCTTGGCCCCACGGCCGGAACGTATACGCAATTGCGCGCAGGAGCAAGGCGCTGGGCCGCAACGTGCGGGCCAGAAACACGCGCAAATCGCAGTAAATACAATTACTCGGGCGACGGGTTTATTTACAGCCCAAAGACTTTACACGGTTTTTCTGGGACCCTTTGACGCCATTGCATCCCGGATAACGATCATCAATATTACGGAAAGTGAAGACCGGCAGGCGAATATGAATCGACACAAACGGCGCGCCAATGCGCGGACAGATAAAGCCGAAGGACCTCCGGTCGCGACGTCTCCAGGCATCGCAAAGCCCGCACCGGTAGCAACAAGTTCTCCGGGCGTGCTTCTACGTGTTTTCGGCGGACTCCTGCTTTCGACCTGGGTCATTAAGCGCGTGAACCATCCCGACGTTCTCATCGTGCTTCGCCAACTTGCACAGCAAACCGGCCGCACCGAGGCTGCTAATCTTCTCGCTACGAAATTGCGCGCTTACGCCGGGTAACGATTGTCGACTTGCAGCGGCGCAATCCGCTTTTGACCGCGGTGAAAAATGCCCCCTGAAATCGACACGCGCCATCTCAACGAGCTCCAAGCGGTGCTCGCCCTCCTAAACGACAACAAGAAAAACGAAGCGCGCGAAATCCTGGAGCGCGTACTGCATGAGAATCCCGACGATCACAATGCGCTTCAACTTTTCGGCGCGCTGCTGATTGATGGAAGCGACCGCGACAAAGGCGTCGCATATCTTGAGCGTTCAAACGCACTCAAGCCCGGCAAGCCCGCAACACTCAACAATCTTGGGTGCGCTTACTTTGAACTGACGCGCTACGCCGACGCAGCCGCGCAATTCGAAAAAGTCGTGGCGCTCTGGCCGGACCGCGCTGCTTCGCATTTCAATTTAGCGAATTCCTTGTTCTTCGTTGGCCGCCTTCAAGAAGCGCTTTCGGCCTATGACAAGACACTGCAGCTGCAGCCCGATCACCACGGCGCGCTATGCATGCGCGTATCGACCGCCACCTATATGTGCGAGTGGAACAGTGAAGCTGCGCTTTTGAGCCTTGCGCGCGCACCGGATTTTACGGGGCAGCCCTTCCAACTCCTGCAACTGACAGACGACCCTGCCGTGCAACTCAATGCTGCACGCGGCCATGCCGCGACGCAGGCCCTTCCTGCCGCCGCGATTTTTCCAACCCGAGCTTACGAATTCCGGACGAAAATTCGCGTTGCCTATGTATCGGGAGGCTTTCAGAACCACCCCATTGGTCAGGCCGCTGTTGAACTTTTTGAATGTCACGACCGCACGGCTTTTGAAACCTTCGGCATATCGCTCACCGCAGACGACGGCGGGGCGTTGCGCAAGCGACTAGCCGGCGCATTTACACACTTCATAGATGCCAGCCGATTGCCTGACGATGAAATCGCGCGGCAACTGCGCGCCGCCGGTATCGACATCGCGGTCGACCTTGACGGTTACACACACGGAAAACGCACCGGCATCTTTAGCCGCCGCCCCGCGCCCATTCAGGTCAATTACCTAGGCTATCCCGGGACATTGGGCGCGGATTGCTACGACTATATCCTTGTGGACCCCTTCGTCGCTTCACCGGAGCAGCAGCCGCACTATTCTGAAAACCTCGTGCATCTGCCGACGATCCACTTGCCGTCCGACCGGAAACGGGCGATCACAGAACCGACGCCCCCGCGCAGCGCATACGGGTTACCCGAGACGGGTTTTGTCTTTTGCGCCTTCAACAGCGCACAGAAAATTCGCCCTGACGTCTTTGCCGTGTGGATGCGACTTTTGAAAAGCGTCCCCGGCAGTGTTTTATGGCTCAGGACCGCAAACACGTGGGCGATGGATAACTTAAACCGCGCCATCGCCATGCATGGTATCGCGCCAGATCGCGTCATCTTTTCTCCGCGCATGCCGAGCAGCGCCGACTACCTTGCACAGTATCGTGCAGCCGATGTTTTCCTTGATACGTTTCCTTATTCCGGATTCACGACAGTCAACGACGCCGTGTGGGCGGGTCTGCCTGTCGTCGCGCTCGCTGGACGCGCCTTCGTCGCACGGGGGGCCGGCAGTGTTCTTACGGCTTTGGAAATGCCCGAGCTCATCACATACAGCATCGACGACTACGAGCGCCTCGCGCTCGATCTCAGCCGGAACCCGGCGAAGCTTCGCGCGGTCCGCGAAAAACTCATCGACAAACGCAAGCACAGTGCTCTCTTCGACACCGACGCGCTCGCGCGTCAGATTGAAACCGCCTTCAAGACAATGATGGATGTTTGGAAGAGCGGCGAGAAACCTCGCCCATTCGCAGTCCCGAAATAGCGCCGAGATAAAAAGGCCAGATTAAACAGGGAAGCGTGGCGCGCCCGGAGGGACTCGAACCCCCGACCCTTGGTTTCGGAAACCAATGCTCTATCCAGCTGAGCTACGGGCGCGCAAACGCGGGCGCAAGATAGTGGAAGCCGCGCAGACCCGCAATCGCAGCAACCGTGCTGTTTTCAATGGATTTATGCTCTATCCGTCGACGTCCGGACCGCAAACTAGTCGCGTCGGGGAGAATTGCCCTGCGCAAGACGCGTGAGCGCTTGATGGTCCGCGCCCGACGGCAGCGGAGTTTTGGGATCGCGGACAAATGCCGCGATGTCCGCCAGCACCACAGGCGCGTTCTTGTCACGCAGGATCATGTGCCAGCCCTCGCTGTAAAACGCCGCTTTGGCGTCAGGATCGTTTTTCTCCAGCGTCTTCATGGCGCGCGTAGTGGCGTTCTTTGGGATGATCTGATCGTTTTTGCCATAGAGATACAGGATTGGCACGCGTTTGATCTGCCCCGTGGCCGTGAGCGCTTCGTCCATGAGATTGGTGAGCCCATAGACCGCGTCGATGCGCGTCTTTTTAATGAACAGGGGATCGCGGCCATTGTCGCGTAGCATCGCGATGTTGTCGCTGGCCATGCGGCCCAGGCTTTCGCCGGTCGGCTTAAAACTGGGCAAAAAGTGCGCGCCGAACCACAGCGCGATCCGGTACGTCAGCGGCATCGTGGGCCGTGCCCACACAGCCGGTGCCGCAAGAACGACGCCGGCGACCGGCGGCGGACTCTGCGATGCCAACGCCGTCAGAACCACCGCCCCGCCCATGCTTTCGCCCAATCCGTAAAGCGGCACATCCGGATACGTTTGCTTGAGCGCGCGCGCGAACGTCTTGAAATCGCCGATCAGAACCTCGTCGCCCGCCCAAATGCCGGGATTGGGCGCGCGCCCGAATCCGCGCTGATCATACGCGTAAACAGCAATTCCTTCCGCTGCCAGCGTGGGGCCCACACCCGGTGCATCGGGCACTTTATCGAAGGCTTTGCTGTAATCGTTGAAACCATGCAGTGCGAGCACCACGGCTTTCACGTTCGCAACGCCGCCTTTTGGCAGCCAACGCCGATATGGCAGCGTTAATCCGTCGTCGGTAAGAAAGCCTGCGTCGCTGATCTTTGGCGTGGACGGCATTTCGCCAAGCGGCGCGACTTTCGGGACGCATGCCGCCATGAGCGCCGCGACGACAATAACAGCAAACGCGGGCGTGCGCTTCATGGCCGCGCGGGCGCGCTTTTCGTCTTGGTCGTCGTGATCTGGAGGAAAATATCCTCGAGATCGACTTCCGTCGTACGGATATCGGCGATGGAAAGGTGGCTCGCGCGGGCCGCATCGAGAATTTCGCCCATCACGCTGGAACTCGGCCGGTAATTGATATGAATTTCGCTGGCACTCGGCTGCGTCGGATTGAAACGCTTAAGCGCCTCAGGCATCGCGACCAGCGGCTGCGAAAGGATCAGCGTAACCGATTTATTATCGATCCGGCGCAGCAAAGCTGCCGTCGTATCGCACGCAACCAAATGTCCATGATTGATGATGGCGATGCGGTCACAGAGCTCTTCAGCCTCTTCAAGGTAGTGTGTGGTCAGAAGGATCGTCGTGCCGCGTTCGTTCAACGCCTTCACATAGCGCCATAATTGCTGGCGCAATTCCACGTCCACGCCTGCAGTGGGCTCGTCGAGAACGAGCACCGGCGGCGAATGGACCATCGCTTTGGCGACGAGTAAGCGCCGGCGCATACCGCCTGAAAGCGCACGCGGATAGGCATCGGCTTTGTCGGCCAGGCCCACGACATCAAGAATTTCCATCGTGCGCCGCTCGCGCTTCGGCACACCGTAAAGGCTGGCCTGCACATCGAGCAATTCACGGGGGGTGAAAAACGGATCGAGATTTAACTCCTGCGGCACCACGCCGATCGCGCAGCGCGCTTGGCGCTCGTGGATGTCGATGTCCTCGTTCCAGATTTTGACCGTACCGGCGGTTTTGCGCACCAGCCCGGCAATGATGTTGATCATGGTCGACTTACCGGCGCCATTCGGGCCCAGCAGCCCGAAGAACGACCCGCGCGGGATTTCCAACGAGAAATCGACCAGCGCCGTTTTGGCGGCGCGCTTACGGCTGCCGGCGTAAACTTTATTGAGATTCCGGATTTCGACGGCCAAATCGGGAAGCGCTGGTGAGGTTTGTTGGGTCATTGCCGACATGATGTGTTCCGGGGAGCAGCAATATAAGGAGGCGCGCGCCCTGCCGCTACCCGGCTCAAAGCTTGCCTCTTGCCTTGAATTTATGAGCGCCGCGCCGCATAACTTGCAGTGAAAATCGTGACATCAATCGCATTTCCAACAGGATGCGCGTTATGGCTGAACCCATTGAGACCATCAAAGTCGATTCCGCCCACGTCAATTGCGACGGCGGCGGCGGATCTTTGGGACATCCGCGCGTATTTTTGCAGATCAAACCGGAAGTGGGCGAGATTGAGTGTCCCTATTGCAGCCGGACCTACGTCCTCAACAAGGATGCTCCGGCTCACGCGCACGGCCACTGAGAAAGCGCGCAGAGCTTTGAGGCTTTGCGCCGACCGATGACAGCAAAACGTCTCTATCTGATCGACGGCTCGGGATATATCTTCCGCGCGTTCCATGCGCTACCGCCGATGATGCGCGCCGACGGCACGCCAGTCAACGCGGTGTACGGCTACACCACCATGCTGATGAAGCTGTTGGACGACTTGCGCGACCACGCTTCAGAAGAATTGATCGCGGTGTGTTTCGATACCAAGCGCGCCACCTTCCGCAACGAAATCTATCCCGAATATAAAGCCCACCGGCCGCCCGCGCCGGAGGAACTCGTTCCCCAATTCGCGCTCATCCGTGAAGCGACGCGCGCGTTCGATATTCCGTGCGTCGAGATGGAAGGCTTCGAAGCCGACGACTTGATCGCCACATACACCCGACTCGCGCGTGCGCAGAATTTGGATGTGATCGTGATCTCGGCTGACAAAGACATGATGCAGCTGATCCGCCCCGGCGTAACCATGCGCGATCCCATCAAGAATCGTGAAATCGGCCCCGAACAAGTGCAGGAACGTTTTGGCGTGCCGCCGGACAAAGTCATCGAGGTTCAAGCGCTCGCGGGTGATTCCACCGACAACGTTCCGGGCGTTCCCGGCATCGGCGTGAAAACCGCCGCCGAACTCATTTTGCAATTCGGCGATGTCGAAAATCTTTTGGCCCATGCCGGCGAAATTAAACAGCCCAAACGCCGCGAGAACTTGCAGCAGCATGCCGAAATGGCGCGCATCAGTAAGCGCCTCGTAACCTTGAACGACCAGGTTCCGGTGGAAAAGCCGCTACAAGACCTGCAATGGCGCGAGCCCGATTCCGAGAAGGTCATGGCGTTCATCGCCGAGCAAAGCTTCAAGAGTCTCGCGCTACGCGCGGCATCGCACCTCGCCGGAAACAAAGTGAAATACGATGGCGCCGCGCGCGATGCCGCCACCGTGAAAGCAACACCGCCCGCACCAAGCATCACGGGCCGCGGCGCATACGAGACAGTGCAAACGCTCGAGCGCCTTCAGCACTGGATCGACACCGCCACCGCTAACGGCTGGGTCGCGGTCGATACTGAAACCGATGGCCTCGACCCTCTCCGCGCCAACATGGTCGGATTCTCGTTGTCGGTCACGCAAGGCAGCGGTTGTTATGTTCCCGTGCGCCATGTGGGCAGCGCGGCGCAAGGCGCGCTTGATTTGGGCGGCGACGTCACGACCCAGGATGCGCCGAAGCAAATCGCCATCGCCACCGCTATGAAGGCCTTGAAGCCGCTTCTGGAAAATCCGGGCGTGCTCAAGATCGGCCACAACATCAAGTTCGATATGCACATCTTCGCGCGCGAGGGGCTTAGCGTAGCTCCCGTCGATGACACGATGGTGCTGTGTTACGTGCTGGGCGCCGGTAAACACGGTCACGGCATGGACGAAGTGGCCGAGCTTCATCTCAATCACACCACGATCAAATTCTCCGACGTGTGTGGCTCGGGCCGCAACCAGATCACCTTCGACAAAGTGCCGCTCGACAAGGCGACCGAGTACGCCGCCGAAGATGCCGACGTCACCCGCCGCCTGCACACGCTGCTCAAGCCACAGCTCGTGTCTGAGCACATGACGACGGTTTACGAAACCCTCGACCGCCCGTTGATTCACGTTCTGAAGGACATGGAATCCAAAGGCATCCTCGTGGACGCAACGGTCTTGAAGCGCCTGAGTCAAGATTTCGCAGCGCGGATGGGCGAGCTGGAAATCGACATTCACAAACTCGCGGGCGAGCCCTTCAATGTCGCCTCGCCCAAACAGCTTGGCGAAATTCTCTTCGAGCGCATGAGTCTCCCCGGTGGCAAAAAGAGCGCCAAAAGCGGCGCGTATGCGACGGGCGCCGATGTCTTGGAAGAACTGGCCGCGCAAGGGCACGATCTTCCGAAACGCGTGCTTGATTGGCGCCAACTTGCGAAACTGAAAAGCACGTACACAGATTCGCTGCAGGCGGAGATCAATCCCGATACCGGGCGCGTGCACACAAGCTTCGCGATGACCATTGCGGCGACAGGACGTTTGTCGTCAACCGATCCCAATCTGCAAAACATTCCGATCCGCACTGAAGACGGCCGCAAGATTCGCGGCGCGTTCGTGGCCCCCGCCGGCAAGACGCTCATCTCGGCCGACTATAGCCAGATCGAATTGCGCCTCGTCGCCCATGTCGCCGACGTGAAACGGCTTAAAGCCGCTTTCCGCAACGGCGAGGACATTCACGCGGCCACGGCGTCCGAGATGTTCGGCGTGCCGATCAAGGGCATGGACCCGATGATCCGCCGGCGTGCGAAGGCCATCAACTTCGGCATCATCTACGGCATCTCGGGCTATGGCCTCGCGGCTCAACTCGGAATCCCGCGCGGCGAAGCGCAAGACTACATCAACGCTTACTTCGAGAAATTCCCCGAGATTCGCGACTACATGGAACGCACCAAAGCCGAGGCGCGCCGCCAGGGTTACGTGAGCACGTTGTTCGGTCGTCGCTGCTGGATTCCCGGCATCGTCGACAAAAACCCTAACATGCGCGGCTTCTCCGAGCGCGCCGCCATCAACGCGCCGATCCAAGGCGGCGCTGCCGACATCATCAAGCGCGCCATGATCCGTCTGCCGGCCGCGTTAAAGGAAGCGCATCTGCAGGCCGACATGCTCTTACAGGTCCACGACGAACTGGTGTTCGAAGTACCCGAGAAGCAAGTGCAAGAAACCGAAATCATCGTGCGAAAAGTGATGGAAGGTGCGGCGCGTCTCGACGTGCCCCTCATCGTCGACGTCGGCGTCGGTCCAAGCTGGGCGGAAGCTCACTAGTCATCCGGAGGTGGCGATGAAGCTGCGCTGGATGATCGCTCCTCTTCTCATCGTAACGTCGCAAGCGCGTGCGCAGAACCTCGACTGTTTTGCGCCGCAAGCCGACCCACATGCCACCGTCGCCGCGTGCACCCAAGCCATAGCCGATCCGAAGCTTGCTGCCGGCACATTACCGTTGGCCCTTAGTGCGCGCGCTAATGCCTATGTCGCTTTGAACGACACCGCAAAAGCGCTCGCGGATTTTGACACGGCCCTTGCACTCGTTCCCAACGACATCAACGACCTCATGTCGCGCGCGCGCTTGCGTGAAGCCACCGACCCACTGTTGGCCGAGCGCGATTACACCAGCGTGATTGCGATCGACCCGGCCGCCAAGACTCCCGCAACCGCCGTCGCCATGACACGGCGCGGAACCTTGCGCATCGCGCGCGGCGACGTGGCGGGCGGTATCGATGATCTGGGCGAAGCGCGACGACTCGACCCGCACAATCCCGATCCGTTGAAAATACGCGGTGCGTATTTTCTGAGAACCGGCGATCTCTTCCAGGCCATTGCCGAATTTACCGCAGCGCTAGCCTTGAAGAGTGACGACGCAGACACGCTCATTCAACGGGCCACCGCTTATGCCCGGCAGAACAATTTTACCGTCGCCATTGCGGACTTCACCACGGCTTTAAAAATCGCGCCCACGCATTTGACGGCGCTGGAGGGTCGCGGCGTAGCGCACCTTCAAAACGGAAATGCCGACGCCGCCATCACCGACTTTTCGGCGCTTCTCGCGCAAAAGCCCGGCGATATATCGGCATCGTTCCTGCGTGCCACTGCGCGCCTTCAAGCAGCCAATTGGACAGGCGCGGATGAGGACTACACAAGCGTGCTCGCGGTGCGCGGCAGCGACACGGAATCGCTTTTAGGCCGCGCCCTCGCCCGTGAGTTCACCGGAAATTTCGACGGCGCGGAAACCGATCTGTCGACGATTCTCAAATCCAAACCCGACGCCGCACGCGCGCTGGCGACGCGCGGCCATGTGCGCTTTATGGCAGCGAAATTCGCCGAGGCCGCCGTTGATTATGCAAAGGCCATGGCGCTCCCCAATGCGCCCGCCGATCTCGCCTTATGGCATTTCATCGCGACGCGCCGTCTCGGTGCAAAGGACGCCGACTTCGGGCCGGCCTCGGAGAAAACCCCCGACCAGTGGCCCGCGCCAATCATGCGGTATTTTCTCGGCACTCTGTCCGGCGACGCGGTCTTGGCCATCGCTCTACACAGCCCGGACCCCGGTGCGCGTCTGTGCGAAGTGTATTTTTACCTGGGCCAAGCGGCCCTTTTGCAAGACGAGACAAAGGAAGCCGCGAGGCTTTTCGCGGCCGCCATAGCTACCGGTAAGGC
The DNA here is from genome assembly GCA_947475895.1 of Fidelibacterota bacterium. GTDB lineage: Bacteria > Pseudomonadota > Alphaproteobacteria > Rhodospirillales > Rhodospirillaceae > SHVO01. The sequence continues at coordinate 46,441 of CANJMF010000020.1, read as the reverse complement.
GAAATTCACCGAATATGCCGCCGCCAAAGCCGAGCTCGCGCACCTAAAATCTCACTAAGCCGTTGATAGTTATATAATTTGTTGCTCGCCTTCGCGGGGACATACCTATGCGATATTTTCGCCATAATGCACCGATGGTATGAACCTAGCGCCGTTGAGCAACGTTGTACCTGGCGCCAGTTTCACGAGAAGGGGTTTTACCGTGTCCAACCGCATTGCTCTGGTCGACGACGACCGCAACATTCTGACCTCGGTTTCCATGGTTCTGGAAGCCGAAGGGTTCAAGGTGACCACGTACCGAGATGGTGCCGAGGCGTTGCGCGGGCTTTTGGCCGAGCCGCCCGATCTCGCCATCCTCGATATCAAAATGCCGCGCATGGACGGCATCGAGCTTCTGCAGAAGCTGCGCGAGAAGGGCAACTTGCCGGTCATCTTCCTGACTTCAAAGGACGACGAGGTCGACGAGCTGTTGGGCCTGCGCATGGGCGCCGACGATTACATCAAAAAACCGTTCTCGCAGCGCTTGCTGATCGAGCGTGTGCGCGCCGTGTTTCGTCGCTTGGAGACCCAGAAGGCCCAAGGCCCGGGCGGCGGCCCGTCGGCCACGTCGGTAAAGCGCGGCGAGTTGCTGCTCGATCCGGCGCAGCACCTGTGCCTGTGGAAGACCTTGGCCGTGAACCTGACTGTTACAGAGTTTTTGATCATTCAGGCCCTCGCCCAGCGCCCCGGCCACGTCAAAAGCCGTGATCAACTGATCGACGCGGCCTACGGCGAGCACATTTATGTCGAAGACCGCACCATCGACAGCCACATCAAGCGCCTGCGTAAGAAATTCCGCGAGGTCGATAAGGAATTCTCGCATATCGAAACATTGTACGGCGTCGGGTACAAATACAACGAGACCGCTGTCGTCGGTGCTTCCGCCACCGCTACCGCCTAAGGAAGCTTTCGCCGGCGCTGTATCCAAAAGGTAAGCCGGTGCGCAACGAGAGCGACTTTCGATTAGATGACCTCCGCCTGCGCTCATCGACAGCGCCAGGCGGCGGCCATGCCGATCCCGAGGAACCCAGCCGCTTGCGGCAGGTTTTCTCGCCGCTGACGTTGCGCTTTCTCGCCGTCAACCTCACCGCGCCCGTGCTCCTCGTGCTTGGGCTTCTCTTCCTCGATCAATACGAAGACACGCTGATCGCCGCCGAGCTTGAAAGTCTGCGCACGCATGGCGCGCTCATGGCGGCGGCCATCGGCGAAGGCGCGGTCTCGCTCGAAAACGAAAACGGTGAGATTTCCCTTTTCACCAATAGTGCCGCGCTGCGCGTCCTGCAGCCGGAACAAGCGCGCCAGATGTTGCGCCGCCTCTCAGGCCTTGCCGAAATCCGCGCCCAATTGTTCGACCGCAACGGCGAGATGCTGGCCGACACACGCAGCTTCGGTCCCGGCGGTGCGGTGCAAGTCATCGACCTGCCTTCGCTCAACGACAAAACTGACACCGGTCTTTTCCGGCGCCTTTACGATCGCACGTTCGGCCGTTACGCCTACGACCGTTCTCTTGAACCGTATGTCGATCACAACGCAGCCGTGGCCGGCGACTACAAGGAAGTTATGAGATCGCTGGAAACGGGCGATAGCCAAAGCACAGTGCGGCTGCGGGCCGACCGTCAACGCGTGCTGTCGGTCTCCATTCCGGTTCAATATTACAAGCAAGTCGCCGGGGCTTTGCTCGTCACGCGCGACGGCCGCAATATTGACCGCCGTTTGTTCGCCGTGCGCGGATCGATCCTCGGCATGTTTGCTTGGGTCCTGGCACTCACGGTGCTGACGTCGCTCTATCTCGCGGGCACGGTCGCGCGCCCCATCCGGCGCTTGGCGTTTGCCGCCATGCAAGTGCGCCAAGCTAAAAGTCGGCGTTACACCATTCCCGATATGACGAAGCGATCGGATGAAATCGGCGAACTCTCGGCGGCGCTGCGCGACATGACCGAATCCCTCTGGCGGCGTCTTGACGCCATTGAACATTTCGCCGCCGACGTTGCGCATGAAATCAAGAACCCGCTCACGTCTCTGCGCAGCGCCGTGGAAACGGTCGCGCGCGTAAAAGACCGCGAACAGCAAAAGAAGCTGATGTCGATCATTATGGACGACGTCATGCGCCTTGATCGTCTCATCTCGGAAATTTCGGATGCCTCGCGTCTCGATGCCGAGCTCTCGCGCGCCGAAATGTCGGTGGTTCAGGTGCAACCGTTGATCCACGCGCTGGCGGAGGTGCAGAACGCCAACGACAACCCGGAAGCGCCGAGAGTCAGGATCGTCGAAGACCTAGGCGACAAAGTGCCGCTCACGGTGTTCGGCCTTGAAAGCCGCTTAGGTCAGGTGTTCCGCAACCTCATCGGCAACGCGGTGTCCTTCAGCCCGCCACGTGGCGAAATCACCATCCGCGCAGCCCACGAGGGGCGCTTTGTCGTCATCGCCGTCGAAGACCAGGGGCCCGGAATACCGTCCGGCAAAGAAGACGCTATTTTTAATCGCTTTTATTCCGAACGGCCCGAAGGCGAAAAATTCGGAACGCACTCGGGTCTTGGTCTGTCGATTTCAAAACAGATCGTTGAAGCACACCGCGGCGTCATCTACGCGGAAAATATTATCGCCGAAGACGGCAGCGTCCGTGGCGCGCGCTTTATCGCCAAATTCCTCAGCGCCTGAACGCCATGGCTTTGATCCACGCCACATGCGTTGCCATTGCAGGGGTCGGCGTGATCATTCGCGGCAAGCCTGGCGCCGGAAAATCGGATTTGGCGTTACGCCTGATCGACGACGGAGCCGAGCTGGTGGCCGACGATTCGTGTGAGACGTCCGTTCGCGCAAACCACGTCTTCGTAACGGCGCCCGCGACCATCGCCGGAAAAATGGAAGTGCGCGGTTACGGGATCGTGAAACTTCCGGCTCTCGAGGAAGCTGTGGCGGGCCTGGTCGTCGACCTGAAACCCGAAGCCGACATCGAACGTCTGCCTGAAATCGCCACATGCGATATTGACGGCGTCGCGCTGGCGTTGCTCACTGTGGACGCGTTTTCGGCTTCGGCGCCCGCGAAGGTGCGCCTGGCCTTGCGGAATATGCGGCTCACGCCATGACGACACTGCAAAAACTATTGATCGTCTCGGGGTTGTCGGGTGCCGGCAAAAGCTCGGCGCTCCATGCGCTTGAGGATTTCGGCTTCGACATCATCGACAACCTCCCCGTGGCGCTGCTGGACGCGGTGGTTGTGGCGGCAGGCGACAAGCCGTTGGCCGTCGGTATCGATGTGCGAACGCGCGGCTTCGACGCCCCGCAACTTTTAAAAATCCTCGAAGCGATTTCAAAATCGCGCGGCATCAAAGGCGCTATCGTCTTTCTCGATTGCGACAGCGACATCCTCAGCCGCCGCTTTACCGAAACCCGTCGCCCTCATCCGCTGGCCGACGACACGCCCTTGGTCGTCGCCATCGAAACCGAGCGTCAGTTGCTGGCGCCTTTGCGCGAACACGCCGATCTCTCCATCGACACATCGCGCCTGTTGCCGGCTGAATTGAAACGCATTCTGATCGGCCAATATGGCGAGTCCTCACGCCGGCCGTTGAGCGTCTTTCTCACATCTTTTGGTTATCGTCATGGCGTGCCGCGCGACGCCGATCTGGTGTTCGATGTGCGCTTCCTCAAGAACCCGCACTATGTAGACGCCATGCGCGACCACACCGGTCTCGACGCCGACGTTGCCGCTTATATCGCCGAGGACCCGGCGCTAGGGCCATTTATCGAGCGGCTTGAAGACTTTCTGGCGCCGCTCCTGCCGCTTTACGAAGCGGAAGGTAAAAGTTATCTCACCATTGCAGTGGGATGCACCGGCGGCCAGCACCGTTCGGTGTATGTCACCGAGCGGTTAAAAACGTGGCTGAGCGACGTCGGCTTTGAACCCGACGTCCGCCACCGCGACATCCATTTCAATCGTAACGCCACGAAGCTCAAGGAACTTTGGTAATCTCCATAATGGCCTTGTGAATCTCCCCCGAACCGGTCATCAATTTGGTGGGGAGAGTGGCAACGTCGCGCCAGAGTGCGGCGACGGATTGTTGGGCCATCCCCATGGAAAACGCGCGTTTCACCACACTGGTCGATCAAATTTACCGCGCCGCATTTGATGACGGCGCGTGGCCCGCGCTCACAAACACCATCGCCGCCGCATTCAATACGGGCAGCACTGTGGTTCAGCTCCGGGATTTACCGCGCGGCGGCATCCGCATTCTTGGCCGCACCCCGAACGCCAGCGCCAAAGCCGATCTCGCATACCGAGACTATTACCATCGCCTCGACATCTGGACGGAACGCGGCGCGTTGCTGGCGCCCATGGTCACGATGGAAGGTGCTCAAGTTATCGCACCCGAAGCATTTGCCGAGACCGAGATCTATCAGGACTTCTTCAAATCTCTCGGCATCTTTCATGTGATCGGCGCAGCCATTCCCGTGAGTCGCGATCAACTCGGCATCATCGGCATTCATCGCGCGCGCGGCGACGGCGTCTTTAGAAACGGCGCGCCCCGCGCACTCGATCTTTTGTTGCCGCACCTGCAGCGCAGCCTGCAACTGCGCGCGCGGTTAGTGCCGGCTACGGCGGAATTGCCCGAGACGCGCGATCAAGATTCCTGCGTGCTCGTGGTGGATCGCGATATGCGATTGCTGCGGAGCAGTGCGGTCGCCGACGATCTCTTGCGCCATCAAAACGGTCTGCTCATCTCCGAAGGACAACTGGTTTGCCAGAATGCCCGCGCCACCGCCACGCTCGCAAAACTGGTTTTCGAGGCAGCAGCCACGACGGCTGCGCGCTGCGGAACACCCGGCGGGTTCGTCTCGGTACCACGATCTAATCTTTTTCCGTTGGCGGTGCAGGTGGCGCCCTTCTCGGCAGTGCGCAATATCGAAGGCGATGCGACACCGGCGGCGATCCTGATCGTTCGCGATCCGCTGCGAACCTCGAATACCTTTGCGCGCACCGTTCAGACGATTTTTGCTCTCAGCCCCGCCGAAGCTGCGATCGCCGAGGGGCTTGCGCGCGGCACGTCCATTCACGACATCGCCGCCCACAACGGTGTCACCTATCACACCGCGCGCACGCAGCTGAAAGCACTCATGCGCAAAACCGGCACCTCGCGTCAGGGCGAGTTGATCGCGCTGCTGCTTAAAAGCCTGCCGGCGGCATAACTTATACCTCAATTGGGGTATAAGTTATTGAATTCACTAACATTTCATCGATTTCTGTTTGTTGCACCGCGCGACGTGAAATACGTTTCGAGTCATGAGCGGATCTGCACAGCAATGAACGAAACACGCCCCACGCTGCACGCGGTTACCGTCGAACCTGGCGTATCGCGGGCCTTAGAAATTCTCACGACCTTCACCATCAGTATTGGAGCCGGCGTGCTGACCTTGCTTGTCGCCGCGTCGCTCATCACGGGCTCAAACAATACGTTGTCCTCTGCTGAAGCGCGGCCTTTGCTCGTCGTCCTTTTTTTCATCGTATCACTGACGACTTACGTCACGCTAAGCGCCAAGCACCGCGCGCTGGCGAGCAAACGCGCGCTGATCACCGCCAAACTCACCGCCGATGCCGCGCGCCAAGCGAAAGCCGCGCCAAAGATAAAGACCTGGGGCGATATCCTCGAAGCGCGCCTGACGGCCTTCGCGCCAATTTTTGACGAAGCAAAGGTGGAGGAACGCGCTCCTCCGCTGGAAGAACCGCCTGCACCGGAGGCAATGCCTTTTCAATCGATACTCCTGCCCGAGGCGCCGGTTAAGACCGAGCTTGAGACCATCGCGCCAGATGTGATGCTGACAAACGCAATGCCGCCGTTCGATCCCAGAAACGCTGGGATCGAACGCTTCGCTCTGGCCACCATGGTCGCGCTTGAGTCCGCCATTCTCGACGTCACCGAGGTTCTGAATTTCGGCGTGCGCCTATATGTGGGTGCAGCTTGCGGCGAAGTGGCGCGGCGTAACGCGTGGCCCCTGGAGCAGAGTCATATGACGCTTGCGTGGGCGCTGGAGCAAATCGGCGCGACTGAAGACAGCGCGCGTGCGTTCGCCCGCAACGCCAATGAATTTGCACGGATCGATGCGTTCCGTCCTTTGATCGACGGCGGCCGCGACGCCATGGTCAGCCAGCTCGATATGAACGCCGACCCCGCCGGCAATTTCTGGGAACTGTTGCTCGCGTGGCAGACCGACAATCACATCACGTTGCCGCCCGACCGCTATACGGTTGTCATTTACACGATGCAATTCGACGCGCTCACCGCATCTCCGATCGATATCGCCCGCAGTCAGCGTGCTTACCGTCTCGTGATCGAGCATGTGCTGGAGACCTGCGGCGGCACAGTCATCCACGCGCTGCCGCACGGCATGGCGATCGCTTACGGCGATTCCGAACAAGCTGTGCGCGCCGCCATCGAGATTCAGCAACAAGCGACCGCGCTCACGCGCTCACCGTCCGATCCGCATCCAACGCTTCACGTGGCGCTGGATATCGACCTCGGCGTCGCGTCGAGCAATCAGTTTGCGTCGGTGGCCCTTTCGCGCGCGGCGCAGATCATCGAAATGACGCCGCCGGGAAAAATCTACTGCACCGAAGAAATTGCGCACATTTTGAATCTCTCCGACGTGGCGCCTGTTCCTTTCATGGAAACTAACGCCGCGTTACCGCCGTTATTTGCCATCAACTGGACACCGCTGCCGGAAACGGAACTGCGCAACGTCGAATATCACCACATCGGCAAAGCCACGCCCGCTCCCAACACCGCACTGCTCGATGAATGGCTGGAAGCAAATAAAGCACGCTAAAGCGCAAACCGGTATAGACCTGCGGTTGATCACATGACGCGTGTCAGATCACAAGTGGTTGTTAAATATACAAAAATCCAGTAGGTTTGAGGTCATACTAGCGGGCTCGCATCGCAGGGACTGATTGGCTAAGCTGCGCCCGCCCGCTCTTGGGTGTGTGACTATTTTTCGATGCTGCGTAATCAAGATTCCACTGTCCGGCCAATGAACCCATCCAAACCGCTGATCGGCCTGGTGCTCGTCACCCACGGCCGGCTGGCGCAAGAACTCGTCGCAGCACTTGAACATGTGGTCGGTCCGCAGCCGCAAGTCGTCAGCGTGTGCATTGGCCCAGAAGACAACATGGAACAGCGCCGCGCCGATATTTTGAAGGCGGTGGAGAACGTCAATGCCGGTACCGGCGTTGTCGTACTGACGGATATGTTCGGCGGCACGCCGTCGAACCTCGCAATCTCGATCATGGAGACCGCCCCGGTCGAAGTGATCGCGGGCGTGAACCTGCCCATGCTTATCAAACTTGCATCGGTGCGGGGAACGGAAACGCTTCAAGCTGCGGTCGCTCAAGCGCAAGACGCCGGGCGAAAATACATCAACGTCGCTTCTGCGCTTCTCGCCAACGAGAAGCAGAAAAAAGCACAATAATTTAATGCTTCCGCCGGCGGCTTGCCGGTGTTTCATTGACCCACCGCTGCCCCGGAACGGACGGACCGCCAATGAATGAACCATTGCAACGCGATGCCGAGATTCGTAACGCCAAGGGCTTACACGCGCGTGCGGCTGCCAAATTCTGCAAGACCGCCGGCCTTTACGATGCCGAGATTTTGGTCTCGCGCGGCGCGAACGAAGTGTCCGGCGGCTCGATCATGGGCCTCATGATGCTGGCCGCCGCCACCGGGTCGGTCATTCACATCCGCACCTCAGGTCCCGATGCCGTCGCTGCGCTCGACGCCTTGTGCGAGTTAGTGGCCAACAAATTCGGCGAGGATTAAACGCCGTGAGTCCCGGGCGCGGCGAACGTGTGTTCGACGGTCTGGCCGTAGGCGCCGGCATCGCCATCGGCGTTGCGCACCGTCATGACTCCCGCGCCATCGTTCAGGTGCGCGAACGTAAGATCCCCACCGCCAAAGTCCGCGCCGAGCAGCACCGCGTGCTCGAAGCCGCCGCCGACGCCGCCGACCGCATGAACAGCCTTCAGACTCAAGCCAAACGCATGCGGGGCGCTGCCGGCGAAGAACTTGGCTATATGCTCGATGCCTATCAACAAATGCTCGGCGGCTCGCGCCTCGTGCGCGGCGTACAAAAGCGCATCGCCACCGATCGCATCAACGCCGAGGCCGCCGTTATGCGCGAGATCGGTCTCATGGCCGAAGCCTTCGCCTCCATGGACGATCCTTATCTGGCCGCACGCATCGACGACATTCGCGAAGTGGGCCGCCGCCTCGTCGAAAGCCTCGGCAAAGCCCAGGAAACCGGGCTCGAAGATTTGCCCGCCAATGCGGTGATCGTCGCCGACCAGCTCTCGCCCGCTGACACAGCACTGCTCGATCCGGCCCAGGTTGCGGGCCTCGCCACCATGTTCGGCGGCGTCGAAAGCCACACCGCCATCGTTGCGCGTTCGCTCGGATTACCTGCCGTCGTCGCGTCGGCGGATTTTCTCAGCGACGTAAAAAACGGCGACGACATTATCGTCGACGGCAGCACGGGCAAGGTGATCATCGCCCCGACGGCCGCCACGCTCACAAAATACAAACGCCGGCGCATGGCATTTCTGCGCACCCAGCAGTCGTTGAAGAAACTCAAAACCGTCGCCGCCGTCACCCGCGACGGCTTTCGCATCCGCCTGCATGCCAACATCGAGCTCCCGGCCGAGATCGACACCGTGTTGTCGTCGGGCGCCGAAGGCATCGGCTTATTCCGCAGCGAGTTCATGTTCATGAACCGCGCCTCCTTGCCGACGGAGGAAGAGCAATTCGAAGAACTGCTCGGTGTCGTGAAGAAAATGAACGGCCGCCCCGTCACCGTGCGCACGCTCGACGTTGGCGCCGACAAGCTCGGCGATCTCGTCGGCTTAAAGCCCGGCCCAAACCCGGCGCTAGGCCTACGCGCCATCCGCTTCTCGCTCACGCGGCGCAAACTGTTGCTCACCCAACTATCCGCCATCTTGCGCGTCAGCGCTCACGGACCCGTGCGCATCCTTTTGCCCATGGTCTGCACCGTCGATGAAGTCCGCCAAGTGCGCCAGATCGTTGCGCGCCTCGTCAGCCGCCTGAAGCGCAAAGGCGTGAAGGTCGCCGATCCGCTTCCCTTGGGCATCATGATCGAGATCCCCGGCGCGGCCCTCTCCGCCGACGCCCTGGCGGCCGAGGCCGACTTCTTTGCCATCGGCACCAACGACCTCACGCAATACACCCTGGCCATCGACCGCACCGACGACCAGGTGGCCTACCTCTATAACCCGCTCCATCCGGCCGTCCTGCGGCTCATCCAGTTCTCGGCGGAAGCCGCCTCGGCGGCGGGAATCCCCGTATCGGTCTGCGGCGAAATGGCGGGCGACGAGCGTATGACCCCCATCCTTCTGGGTTTTGGCATCACCGAGCTGTCCATGGCGCCTGCCAGCCTGCCCCGCGTCAAAAAACGCATTCTGGATTTGAACCTTTCGGCCATTACCGGCCGGGTCCGGCGCGTCACCAGCGAGGCCGACCCCATTCGCCTGCGCGGGCTTCTGGAAGAGCTGTCCGGAGCGGCCTAAAGACCTCGAACGGTTGCCCCGAACCGGCCTGACTGGTATACGCCCGCCTACAACAATCCTTTTGGAGACGACGTATGAACTTCAGCGATTTCCGCGTGAAAGATATTGGGCTCGCGACGTGGGGGCGTAAGGAAATCGCCATCGCCGAAACCGAAATGCCCGGCCTGATGGCCCTGCGCGCCGAATACGGTGCGAAGCAGGTCCTCAAAGGCGCGCGCATCGCCGGGTCGCTGCACATGACCATTCAGACCGCCGTGCTGATCGAAACCCTCAAGCACCTCGGCGCCGACATCCGCTGGGCGTCGTGCAACATCTTCTCGACCCAAGATCACGCGGCCGCCGCCATCGCCGAGCGCAGCATCCCGGTGTTCGCCGAAAAGGGCGAGAGCCTCGAAGCCTACTGGGATTACACCCACAAGATTTTCGAATGGGCCGACGGCGGCACGCCTAACATGATCCTCGACGACGGCGGCGACGCCACGTTGCTGATCGTGCTCGGCACCGAAGCGGAAAAAAATCCCGCGCTCGTCTCCAAACCCACCAATGAAGAAGAGACCGTGCTGTTCGCCGCCATCACGAAGCGCAACAAAGAACAACCCGGCTGGTACGCGAAAGTGCTCGCCAACATCAAAGGGGTTTCGGAAGAAACCACCACCGGCGTGCACCGTTTGTATCAGATGGCCAAAGACGGCCGTCTGCACTTCCCCGCCATCAACGTGAACGACAGCGTCACCAAGTCGAAGTTCGACAACATCTACGGCTGCCGCGAAAGCTTGGTCGACGGCATCCGCCGCGCTACCGACGTCATGATGGCCGGCAAGGTCGCCATGGTCGCCGGCTTCGGCGACGTGGGCAAAGGCTCGGCGGCATCACTGCGCCAAGCCGGTTGCCGCGTGATGGTGTCCGAGATCGACCCCATCAATGCGCTTCAGGCCGCCATGGAGGGCTATGAAGTCGTCACCATGGAAGAAGCAGCGCCCAAGGCCGACATCTTTTGCACCGCGACCGGCAACCTCGACGTCATCACCGTCGACCACATGCGTGCGATGAAAGATCGCGCCATCGTTTGCAACATCGGTCACTTCGATACGGAAATTCAGGTTGAAGCCTTGAAGAACTTCAAGTGGCACAACGTGAAACCTCAGGTGGACGAAATCGAATTCCCGGACGGCAAGCGCGTGTTGCTGCTGGCCGAAGGCCGCCTCGTGAACCTGGGCTGCGCCACCGGCCACCCCAGCTTCGTCATGAGCGCCTCGTTCAGCAACCAGGTGCTGGCTCAGATCGAGCTTTGGACCAACGGCAAAAACTACCAAAAGCAGGTCTACGTACTGCCCAAGCACCTGGACGAGAAGGTCGCCGAACTGCACCTGGCGAAAGTGGGCGCCAAGCTCACCAAACTCTCGGCCAAGCAGGCCTCTTACATTGGCGTGTCCCAGCAGGGCCCGTACAAGCCGGAAACCTATCGCTACTAAGCGGCCAAGAGAGACAGACGCACGCCGTCCCTGTATGTTTGAACCACCTCTCGCGAATGCGCGGGAGGTGGGGACGAGAGGGGTACGGTGCCCGCCGATTTTACCGATTTTTTGACGCCGCCGGTGATCACCGGCCTGGTCGCCGTAGCGGTCTTAGTGCCGCCGGCGGCTATCACCATATGGCGCCAGCATCGCAACTGGCGCGCCGCCGAGCGCGTGGCCGGCGAGGCTGTCTACACCCGCACCGCCTTTCAATCCGCGCTGGAGACCGCGCCCGAGGGTTACTTCGCCTGGTTCCATCAGCCTATCGCTGAAACCGACGGCGATACCGAATACGGCGCCGAGAGCCTGCCCAAATTCCGCGAGACCGGTTACTGCTCGCGCCGCCTCGCCGTGCTCCTCGACATTTTCCGCGGTATGGACGCCAGCTTCGACGACGTCGTCGACGGCTTTGAGTCGACTTCTCAACAACGGCTCCAAGCCGCCATTCAGATTTTGCGCACCAGTGGCGATGGATTTCAGATCGACCTCGCACACACAGCAACGGGCCGGCGCGTTCAAACGCGCGGCATACGCGCCACTGACGCCAACGGCCGCACAATGGCCGACCTGGTGTGGATGAGCGACGTCACCGAAGGTGTCGCCGCCGTCGATACGCTTACTCATGAATCCACGGCGCTAAAGCGCGAGCGCGATTTGCTCAAGGCCGCACTCGACGGCGTCTCCGAACCCGTTTGGCTGCGCGACGACGATCTTTCGCTGATTTACTGCAACGCTGCTTACGTGAAAGCGGTCGACGCAAAAGATGCCGGCGATGTGGTAGCACGCGGTCGCGAACTATCGCCCCGCATGGCTGTGCGCGAAGCCCGCGCGCTAGCCGCCGCCGCCCGCGCCGCCAACGAAACCCGCCGCGCGCCGTTTCACATGGTCATCGACGGCAGCCGCCGCTTGGTGGAAGTAACGGAATCGCCCGTGGACAAAAGCTCGGGAAGGCCCAGCGACGCGCCGCTGTTTTCCGACGGCACCGGACGCATGACGGCGGGCCTCGCTTACGACATCACCCGCCAGGAAGAATTGGAAACGCGCGTCAAACGCGAAGCCGCCGCCCACGCCGAAGTGTTGGAGCGCCTCACGACAGCCATTGCGATTTTCGGCCCGGACACGCGCCTGATCTTTTTCAACACAGCTTATGCCGAACTGTGGCAACTCAACTCCGGTTGGCTGCTTGATAGCCCCACTTATGCCACCGTCCTCGACACGCTGCGCACCGAACGCAAGCTGCCTGAAGTCGCGGACTTTCCGGCGCACAAAGAAAAAGAACTGTCGCGGTTCAATTCGCTCATAGACCCCATGGAAGACGTGCTGCATTTGCCCGACGGCGGGACGCTGCGCCGCGTGATCGCGCCGCATCCCATGGGCGGCTTGCTGACCACGTACGAAGACATCACCGACACGCTGGCGCTTGAACGTTCCTACAACACCCTCATCGCCGTGCAGCGCGAGACCATCGATAATCTGCAAGAAGCCGTTGCCGTGTTCGGCGCCGAAGGCCAGCTACGCCTCGCCAATCCCGCCTTCGCTGATCTCTGGGAGTTGGATCTCGACGCCTTGCGTGAAGGCCCGGCTTTGGGCGAAGTCATCGACGCCTTCCGCGATTTCTTCGACGATCCGACATTGTGGAGCCGTCACCGCGCCGCCATGTTGGCGGCCCTCGATGCCGATCGCCAACGCGCCGCCCAACAAGGCCGTGTCGTGCGCCGCGACGGATCGGTGCTGGAATTTATCTCCGTGCCCTTGCCCGACGGCGGCGTGTTGTTCTGTTACAACGACGTCTCGGCGCCCGAGCGCGTTGCACAAGCTTTGCGCGGTCGCGCCGAAGCCCTCACTGCCACCGACAAACTACGTACTGAATTTATCACCAATGTCGCCGCTGAACTGGCCGGCCCTGTGGAAGCCATCACATCTTTGGCGACACGCGTGCAAGGTATGCAGGCGCAAACGTCCGTGCGCGAGATCATGGCGGCAGCGAACGTGCTCAAGACCTTGATCGAGGATGTGCGCGATCTGTCGGGCATGGAAGCCGGGCAGCAAACCTTGCGCCTCGACTCTTTCGATATTCGCGACGTGGTCAACCGCGTGGTGATCATGACCCGCGAAGCCACCAAGCGGTTGGGTATGAACATTGTCGTCGAATGCCCCGATACGGTGGGCTGGATGGTGGGCGACGCCGTGCGCATCAAGCAGACGCTGTATCATGTGGTCAGCGGCGCCTTGAAAGTCATGGACGGCGACAAACTCATTCTCGCGGTCGAGCGCAAGGAACCGGGCGATGTGGTTTTCTCCGTGCGTCACAAAACAAAAGACGGCGCGCAAACAACGGGCCTTGGTGTCTATCTCGCGCAACGCATTGCCGAACTTCATGGCGGCGCGCTTGAAATCAGCACCGACGGCGGGGACTCCGTTATCTTATGCCGCATGCCCACGGGCGGCGGCGAACGCGTGGCAGCGCGTCACTAGCATGGCCAACATCGCCGTCACCTTGGCGACTGAAGCCGATACCTTGCGCCTTGGGTCAGTGCTGGCGCACGCGGCACGGCGGGGCGACGTGATCGCCCTCGATGGTCCTTTAGGTGCCGGCAAGACAACACTCGCGCGCGGCTTCATTCAAGCACTGGCGGGCGACGCGGAAGAAGTCGTGAGCCCCACCTTCACCCTGGCGCAAACATACGAAACCGCGAGCGCCGTCATCTGGCATTTCGATCTCTATCGCCTCAAATCCTCCGACGAAGCCCTTGAGATCGGAATTGAAGAAGCCTTCATTGAGGGCATCAGCCTGATCGAATGGCCCGAACGTTTAGGCGGTCTCTTGCCCAACACGCGTCTCGACATTTCCCTGTTGCATGACGGCACGGGCCGCAAGGCGCTATTGTCGGGCGCGTCGTGGGTGGACCGTTTTCCGGAACTACGGAAGCATGTTGGCTGATCGCGAAGTCCGTTTGTGCACACAGAGCAAGCTATGACCGAGCCGAACTTTCAGCCGACCTTGATTGGAGACTCCGTCGTCATTCGACCGCTTCAGAAGCACGATTGGACGGAAATGTTCGAAGTCGCGTCCGATCCCCTCATTTGGGAACTTCATCCCGCGAGCGATCGCTATAAGGAGCCGGTTTTCCGAAAGTTTTTCGACGGAGCATTGGCCGCTCGCATGGGTTTTGCGATCGTCAACAAGGCGACGGGTGCCATCATCGGATCAAGTCGTTACTACGGTCACGACGTAGTGGCGCGCGAGATCGAGATCGGGTGGACCTTTCTTAGCAGGACATATTGGGGCGGGAAGACAAACGCTGAAGTGAAGCGCCTCATGTTGGATCATGCGCTCACTTTTGTTGATACAGTGGTTTTCTGGGTTGGCGAGCACAATAGGCGTTCGCAACGTGCCATGGAGAAAATCGGGGGCGTTCGTCGGCAGGGTTTATATCCAAGAACCTTCGACGGCGTTGAGTCCATTAGTGTTGTATTCGAGATCAGGAAATGATGCCGCCGTCGACCGAACGTAACGCTCTTATCGCTGCCTTTCTGATACGCAACGGCTGGGACCCAGCGACACGCGTGCGCATCGCGGGCGATGCGTCGTTTCGCAAATACGACCGCCTCACCGACAACGGCAACACCGCCATCCTCATGGACGCGCCGCCGCCGCAAGAAGACGTGCGCCCCTTCGTGCACATCGCGCGGCACTTATATGAGCGCGGCTTTTCGGTGCCCGACATTCTCGCTGAAGACACTGACGCCGGATTGTTGCTTCTGGAAGACCTCGGTGACGACACCTACACCCGCTTGCTCGCGCGCGGCAAAGACGAGCGCGCGTTGTATGCCTTGGCGACCGACGCTCTCATTGCGCTTCACAAAACACCGGACGCCGTTGCGCCGGGTGTCGTTCCTTACGCGCTGCCACGCCAACTGGAAGAAGTCGGTCGCCTGCATGTGTGGTACCTGAAAATGCTCGGCGTCACCTTGTCGCCCGACGCCATCTCGGAATTCGAGCAGATCTGGGAAGCGATCTTGCCGCACGCCGAGCAAGTGCCGACGTCGCTGATTCTGTTCGACTACCACGTCGACAATCTTCTGCTGATCCCGGGGCGCACAGGCATCAAAGCCTGCGGCCTCTTGGATTTTCAGGACGCCGTATCCGGCCCTGTCACCTACGACTTCATGTCGCTGTTGGAAGACGCCCGGCGCGACATTAACCCCGCGCTCGTCGCCGAGATGAAATCGCGCTACCTCGCCGCCCTTCCGGCCATCGCACCCGATGCGTTTAATTTGTCGTGGGCCGTCATGGCCGCGCAACGTCATGTACGCGTCATCGGCACCTTCGCGCGCCTGAACGTACGCGACAACAAACCCCACTACCTCGTCCACATGCCGCGCCTGTGGCGCTATATGGATCAATGCCTCGCGCATCCCGCGTTGTCCGATCTGAAAACATGGATGGATGAATACGTGCCGCAAAAATATCGTGTGGTGCCCTCATGATGCCCGCCATGATGCTGGCCGCCGGGTTGGGCACACGCATGCGCCCGCTCACCGATCACGTGCCCAAGCCGTTGGTGAAAGTCGGCGGCCGCGCGCTCATCGATTGGTCATTGGATCAATTGGCGGCGACGAACGTCGACCGCGCCATCGTCAATGTTCACTACCTAGCGCCCCTCCTCGTGACGCATTTGGCCGCGCGCAAAAAACCGGCCATCACCATCTCCGATGAAACGAACGCGCTGCTTGATACGGGCGGCGGCGTGGTGAAAGCGCTACCCCTCCTTGGGAACGACGCCTTCTTTGTTTTCAATTGCGACGCCATCATTGCCGACGGCGCTTCGCCCATGCTCGGCCGCATGCTGGCCGCGTGGGACTCAGCCGCGCTCGATGTTCTCATGCTGGTGCATCCGATCGAAACCGCTCACGGCTTTGACGGCGCGGGCGATTTCTTTGTGGAGGCCGACAGCGCCATGAAACGGCGCGGCAACATGCCGCGTGCGCCGTTTGTTTATGCCGGCGTTTACATCATGCATCCGCGCGTTCTCGCTGGAGAGTCCGCCGTTCCTTTCTCGATGAATAAAATCTGGGACAAAGCCATCGCCGCCGGCCGCATGAGGGCGCTGGTCCACGATGGCGCCTGGTATCACGTGGGCACACCCGAGGCTGTAAGCGCGACCGAACGCTTGCTCGCTCCATGAGCGCATGGCGCAAGCTCGCCTCTCAAAAGCCGGCGGTTTTCACCATTCCGCCGCACGAAGCGTTTGTTGATTGCTTGGCACGCGGCGTGTTGACCGATGCGGGCGACGATCCGCTCGCGCTCGCCGCCATCACCATCTTGCTGCCCACGCGCCGTGCCTGCCGCTCGCTCCGCGAAGCATTCCTACGGCTGAGCGCGGGCAAGCCATTGTTGCTGCCGCGCCTCATTCCCTTGAGCGATCTCGATGAAGAGGACGCACTCTTCTCGGGCTTCGCTGCCGCAACCCAAGTCGAGATTCCACCCGCCATCGCGCCCTTACGCCGCCAGTTGATGTTGGCCAGCCTGATTCAAAAGGCACAGGCCTATCAGCCCGAACAAGCGGTGCAGCTTGCCTCTGAACTCGCCCACTTGCTCGATGAAGTCCAAACCGAACGTCTGAGTTTCGACCGATTGAAAGATCTCGTCGAAGGCGATTACGCCGAGCACTGGAAAACCACGCTGGAGTTCCTAGGTCTCGTCACCGACGCTTGGCCGAAGATTCTCGCCGAGGAAAATGCCCTCGATCCCGCCGCCCAGCGCAACGCCGTGTTTGCCGCGCAAATTGCTGCCTGGGAAAAAACCGGCGCCAACGGCCCCGTGATCGCAGCAGGGTCCACGGGCAGCATTCCCGCGACCGCCGATCTACTGGCGACCATCGCACGCATGCCCGATGGCTGCGTGGTGTTGCCCGGCCTCGATACATGGCTCGATGACGACGGTTGGGAGCAATTGGACGACGCCCACCCCCAACGGGGATTAAAGCAGCTTTTGGCGCGTTTCGAAATCACGCGCGATCAGGTCAAGCTTTGGCCCGCCGCCGAAAAGACGGCAGGCCGCGCGCCCTTTGTCACGGAAGTCATGCGCCCCGCCGTCACCACCGACGCGTGGCGCAAAGTTGCGTTTAAGGCTGACGCCGTCGCGGGCCTCACGCGTCTCGACTGCGCGTCCCCACGTGAAGAGGCCGAAGCCATCGCGCTGGTCATGCGCGAAAGCTTGGAAAAAGAGCACCGCACCTGCGCGCTCGTCACGCCTGATCGCGCATTGGCGCACCGTGTCGCGAGCGAGCTGAAACGCTGGCACATCGAGATCGACGATTCTGCCGGTCAACGCCTCGAGCAAACGCCGCCCGGATCGTTCCTACAGTTGCTGGCCATCGCGGCGGCGGATTCTTTTGCCCCCGTCGCCACACTGGCCTTGTGCAAACATCCTTTCGCCGCAGCCGGCCTCGATCCCATCGCATTCCGCCACGTCACGCGTTTGGCCGAGCGTCATCTTCTGCGCGGCCCGCGCCCGCCGTCCGGCTTCGCAGGGCTACGGCAATTGGCTTCGATGCTCGAAGAACCGCGCGCCGCCGTCGAACAGTGGATCGCCCGCCTTGAATCCTGCTGTGGCGCTTTCGCTGCCCTGATGGAATCGCCGCAAGCCACCGCCGCCGAACTGCTCAGCGCTCACATGGACGCGGCTGAAGCACTAGCCGGCACCCACGACACACTCGGTCCCTTGCGTCTCTGGGCCGACGAAGCCGGTGAGGCCGCCGCCACGTTTGTCGCCGAGCTCGCCCAAGGCGTCGATGTGCTGGCCCCATTAGCACCTGCGTCCTATCCCGCCTTCTTCAGCACGCTCATGTTGGAGCGCGTGGTGCGCCCGCGCTATGGCCGCCACCCGCGCCTGTCCATTCTCGGGCCGCTGGAAGCCCGCTTGCAGCGCTTCGATGTTTTGATTCTCGGCAGCCTCAACGAGGGCACTTGGCCCGCCGGTACGGTCGCCGATCCCTGGATGAGCCGCCCCATGCGCACGCGCTTCGGTTTGCCGTCGCCCGAGGAACGCGTCGGCCTCGCCGCCCACGACATCGCGCAGGCTCTCTGCGCGCCGCGCGTCGTGCTCACGCGCGCGCTGAAAGTCGGCGGCACGCCCACGGTGCCGTCGCGCTGGCTGCAGCGTCTCGACCGCGTGGTCGCCAGCGCCGGCATCGCGCTGCCTGTCGAGAAAGACGCCTGGCTGCCCTGGACCAAAGAACTTTCACGCCCCACGAAAGTCGCAGCTATCGCGGCGCCCGCGCCCACACCGCCGGTATCAGCCCGCCCGCGCCGCTTGTCCGTCACCGAAGTCGAAAAGTGGATGCGCGATCCTTACAGCATCTACGCCAAACACATCCTGAAACTCCTCCCGCTCGATCCGCTCGAGCAAGACGTCAGCGCCGCCGATTACGGCTCGCTGGTACACCGTGCGCTGCAGGATTTTATCAATGCCTATCCGGCAGGCGACCTGCCCTTCGACGCCAAGGAAAAACTTTGCGCGCTGGGACGCGTGACGTTCGACACGCTTGCTTTGCGTCCCGCCGTCATGGCGTTCTGGTGGCCGCGCTTCGAGCGCATCGCTGCCTGGTTCGTGACCTTCGAACAATCGCGCCGCGCGTCGCTCTCGGGCTCCTTCGTGGAACGGCGCGGCGAAATGGCGCTCGGCACATTCACCCTCGTCGCCAAAGCCGACCGCATTGATCGTCTGCGCGACGGCAGCCTCGCCATCATCGATTACAAAACCGGCACGCCGCCCACCAAAACCGAGATTGAAGCCGGTTACGCGCCTCAACTGCCTCTCGAAGCCGCCATGGCGCTGAAGGACAGCTTTCCCGACGTGCCCACCGGCAACGTCGGCACGCTCAGCTTTTGGCACCTGCACGGCCGCAAGGATGGCGGCAACGAGGTGTTGATCAAAGCCGACATTGCACAGCTCGCCGCCGAAGCCCGCGAGGGCTTGGCGCAACTCATCGCCGCTTTCGACAACCAAACCACGCCTTATGCTCCGCGCCCGAACCCCGAAGCACCGCGCACATATAGCGACTACGAGCATCTCGCGCGCGTCAAGGAATGGTCGGCGGGGGACGAAACATGAATCATGTCTCGCCCGTCGACATTGCCACCCGCGACCAAGGTAAAGCGGCCGATCCCGCTGCCAGCGTGTGGGTCAGCGCGTCCGCCGGCTCGGGCAAAACCAAAGTCCTCACCGACCGCGTTCTAGCGTTGCTGCTGGCAGGCACCGCGCCGCAGCGCATTTTGTGCCTGACCTTCACCAAAGCCGCGGCTGCCGAAATGAACAACCGCATCACCCAACGCCTCGCCGCCTGGGTGACCATGGACGACCACGATCTCGGCGAGGAGTTGAAGACATTATTTCCCGTCGAAGTCGACGCCTTCATTCGCGAACGCGCACGCCGTTTGTTCGCCCGCGTGCTCGACACCCCCGGCGGTTTGCAAATCTCCACCATCCACGCCTTCTGCCAATCGCTGTTGCGACGCTTCCCGCTGGAAGCCCGCATCGCGCCGCACTTTACCGTCATGGATGAGCGCGACGCCGCCGAAGCGCTCATGTCGGCGCAAGAAGCCACCATCGAGCACGCCCGCGCCGGCACCGACGCCGCACTGGAAAAAGCTTTAGCGCTCATCACCGCGCGCGTGCACGAGACCAACTTCGCGCCGCTTATGGAAACGCTCGTCGCGGGACGCGGCAAACTCGCGCGCTTGCTTGACCGCCATGGCACCGTCGACTCTGTCATGGTCGCCTTGCGCCGCAAGCTCGGCCTTGCAGCGGACGAAACCGAGCACACCATTGTCGCGGGTGCTTGTCACGACGACAGCTTCGCCTGCGATGCCTTGAAGCGCGTCGTCGCGGCCATGAACAGCGGTTCCAAAACCGATCAGGAGCGCGCCGGCACCATCGCAACGTGGCTCGCCACCGCCACGCAGCGCGCGATCGGCCTCGAAATCTACCTCGGTGCCTTTCTCAAACAAGACGGCGAAATCTTCGCGACTCTCGTCACAAAGAAAGTCGCCGCCTCAGCCCTCGACGCCCTTGAGGTCATGCAGGCCGAAGCCGAACGCCTGCGCAACCTCATGGACCGTGTGCGCGCGGCCCGTGTCGCCACCGCCACGGAATCGCTTCTGCGCCTTGGCGGCGATCTACTCGGCCGCTATCGTTCCAACAAAGCACAACGCGGGCTTCTCGATTACGACGATCTCATCCAAGCCACGCGCACACTTCTGCAAAGCCCCGGTGTCGCGGGCTGGGTGCTCTATAAACTCGACGGCGGCATCGATCACATCCTGGTCGACGAAGGCCAGGACACGAACCCCGACCAGTGGGCCATCGTCGACGCTATCGCGAGCGAGTTCTTCACCGGCAAAGGCCGCTTTGAAGAAACCTCAGACACACCGCGCACCGTGTTCGTCGTCGGCGACCGCAAGCAATCCATCTACAGCTTCCAAGGCGCATCGCCCGAGGAATTCGAGCGCATGCGCGCGCATGTCAGTGCGAAGGTGGAGGACGCTGGCCAACGCTGGCGAAACGTAGACCTCAACGTTTCCTTCCGCTCCGTCCCCGCCGTGCTCGAAGCCGTGGATCTCGTCTTCAAACAACCCGCTGCCCGCGACGGCATTGCGCTTGCGGAAGAAGACATCGCACACATCGCAGCTCGCGAGGACGACGCCGGTCTGGTCGAGATCTGGCCCGCCGTGGAGCCCGCGCCGTCCGATACCGTCGTCTCCTGGAAGCCGCCAGTCGAGCGCACCACCGCCGACTCGCCGCCGCACCGGCTGGCAGCCCTCGTCGCCAAGCGCATCGCCAAGATGGTGCGCGAGAAAGAAATGCTCGTCGCCAAGAACCGCCCCATTCGCGCGGGCGACATCATGGTGCTGGTACGCCGCCGCACCGGCTTTGTCGAAGAACTCGTACGCCAGCTCAAACGCGCCGACATCGCCGTAGCTGGTGTCGACCGCATGGTGCTCACGCAACAAATGGCGGTGATGGATCTCATCGCCCTCGGCCAATTCCTGCTGCTCCCCGAGGATGACCTCACGCTCGCCATCGTCCTGAAAAGCCCGCTTGTTGGTTTCACCGAAGAAGAGTTGTTCACGCTCGCCTACAAGCGCGACACCAAACATCTGTGGGATGTGCTGTCCACACACAGCGGCACCAAGTCGGTTTTCGGCGCGGCATACGATTTACTCGCGAGCCTTCTGGCGAAAGTCGACTTCGTCACCCCCGCCGAGCTTTACGCCGACATCCTTGTGCGCCTCGACGGCCGCCGCAAACTTCTCAGCCGCCTGGGCTTCGACGCCGACGACCCCATTGATGAGTTCATGGAACTCACATTGGTTTATCAACGCGCGCATCCGCCGTCGCTGCAAGGCTTCCTGCATTGGCTGGCGGCCGGCGAAACCGAAATTAAACGCGACCTCGATCAAACCGGGGCCGACGCCGTGCGCATCATCACCGTCCACGGCGCGAAAGGTCTGCAAGCGCCCATCGTCTTCCTGCCCGACACCCTGCGCCCGCCCATCATGCAAGACTCTCTTTTATGGACCGACGACGATCTGCTGCTGTGGGCGCCCACCGTCGGCGATATGGACGCCGTCACGCGCCGCACCCGCGAGGATGCGCAACGCGCGCAAGAGCGTGAATACCGCCGCCTCCTCTACGTGGCCATGACCCGCGCCGAAGACCGTCTCTATGTCTGCGGCTGGAAAACCAAACGCCCCAGCAAGCTCGACGCCTGTTGGCACACGCTCATCAAAAACGGCGTCGTCACCTCACCGCGTGCGGTGACTCTCACCGACGCATTCCTCGAATCCGACGGCACCTTGCCCAACGGCGAGATCATCCGGCTTGAGTCCAAACAAAACACCGAGCCAAAACCGGAAAAGCCACCCACTACGCCCACAGCTCTGGAACCCTTCCCCGATTGGGCGCGCCGCGATCCGCCGCCCGAGAAAACACCACCGCGTCCGCTGGCCCCCTCGCGCATTGTCGCCACGGAAGGCGCGGTCTTATCGCCTCTGTCCACCGATGGCCGCGTGCGCTTCCAGCGCGGGCTCATCATCCACCGCCTGCTGCAATGCCTGCCCGACATTCCGCCCGCGCGCCGCCGCGCTGCTGCCCTCGCTTACGTCGCGCGCCCCGCCTGGGGCCTCAACGAAGCCACCCGCGCCGCCATCGTCAGCGAAACCTTGGCCGTCCTCGACAACGCCACCTTCGCGCCGTTGTTTGCTGCCGGCTCCCAGGCCGAAGTCCCGCTCACGGGCCTCATCGGCACCTACGCCATTTCCGGCCAGGTGGACCGCCTCGCGGTGTCCGCCACCGACGTGTGGATCATCGACTACAAAACCAACCGCCCGCCGCCGCGCGAAGCCGTGAACGTCGATGCTGCCTATGTCTTCCAGATGGCCACCTACCGTACGGCGCTCCAGGCCATTTACCCGCGCCACACCATTCATTGCGTGCTGCTCTGGACCGACGGCCCCTTCACCATGGAATTGTCACCCGGTCAGCTCGACCAAGCCCTGCGCCACACCGGCCTAATCTGATACAGTCGCCCCATGGATTCCGTCGCTCATCTTCCCGCCAACGAACAGCTCGACGCCTCCGGCGTCATGCTGCGCGAGGCGTGGTATTACGCGCTGCCGTCGCAGGCCCTCGCGCGCGGCGCCATGACTCACAAAGCCATGTTGGGCGAGCCGATCCTTATCGGCCGCGACAGCGCGGGCGCGGTCTTCGCCCTGTGCGACACCTGCCCCCATCGCGGCACTTTGCTCTCGCGCGGCACCTTCAACGGCCGCGAAGTGCAATGCGCCTATCACGGCTGGCGCTTCGCAACCGACGGCCAGTGCACCGCCATCCCGTCGCAAACCGCCGATCAAAAACCGCAAGCCGCCGACATCCACGCCAAGCGCTACCGCGTCGCTGAATCCCAAGGCAACATCTGGGTTTACATCGGCGCGGCAAAAACCCTCCCGCCCATCCCGCAGGTCCCCGCCATCGGCGACCGCCAACAGCTTCACGTCGCCATGACGTTCGATTGCAATATCGACCTGGCCGCCATCGGCCTCATGGACCCCGCTCACGGCGCCTTCGTGCACCGCTCGAAACTCTGGCGCAGTGAAGACAGCATTCACGAAAAGCGCAAAAGCTTCTCGCCGCTGCCCGAAAGCGAAGGCCTCGGCTGGCGCATG
Organism: Fidelibacterota bacterium; assembly: GCA_947475895.1. Lineage (GTDB taxonomy): Bacteria > Pseudomonadota > Alphaproteobacteria > Rhodospirillales > Rhodospirillaceae > SHVO01. The sequence continues at coordinate 23,086 of CANJMF010000020.1, read as the reverse complement.
GACCGCCACGTCGCCTCCAGCAACTCGCGCGCTTACCGCATCTTCCTCGGCGGCGCGCCGGAAACCGAGATCAGCTACCGCATACCGTCCGTGCGCATCGAACACGCGCACACCGCAAAATATGACTATTGCGGCCTCACCGCCTGCACGCCGGTGGATGCAACCCACACCGAAGTCCACCACGTCATGTATTGGAATGTGCCGCTGGGCGGCCTTCTGCGCCCCATCGTGCGTGCCTTCGCGCGGCGTTTCCTCGATCAGGACCGCCGCGCCGTCATGGCCATGGTCGAAGGCCTCGCCTTCAACCCCACGACAATCTTGGTCCAAGACGCCGACACCCAAACCCGCTGGTACTACCGGTTGAAACGCGAAGCTCTGGCCGCGCAAATGGAAAATCGTTCTCCGCGCAACCCGCTTCAGCGCGTAACGTTATCCTGGCGCAGTTGAAACGAGACGATTTTTCACCCGTCCTTGACGCTCCCGGGTCGCCTCCCTACATTCCCTTCACACCTTTCCACCATGCGCCTTCCATAAAGGACCCAAAATGAAACAGGTTTCCGACCAAACCTTCGATGAGGATGTGCTGAAAGCATCCGGCCCCGTGCTCGTGGATTTCTGGGCGGAATGGTGTGGTCCGTGCAAACAGATCGCGCCTTCACTGGAACGCGTCGACGCCGAAATGACCGGCAAGCTCACGGTCGTCAAAATCAACATCGACGAAAACCCGCAAACCCCCACGCAATACGGCGTGCGCGGCATTCCGACGCTGATGATCTTCAAGGACGGCCAAGTGGCCGCCACCAAAGTCGGCGCCTTGCCCGAAAGCAAGCTGAAGGAATGGATCGGTCAGTCGATCTAATTTCGTCCTGCATGATCAAGAAAACGGCCCCGTTACGGGGCCGTTTTTATGTGTGGACTAAGCCGGAACCAGGTCGCAAAACCAAAAGGAATCGCGGCAGACTTTTTCGCCGAAGGTGAATGGCACTGGCGTTTTGAAAGTCGGGCCGTCGAATACAAAAGTGTGGAATTCGCCGTTTTCGCCGCACGGATCGACGCTGGTTGGTAGGTCCGCGAGGAAGTCCGCGTCGATGACGCGTCCCACGAAAGACGGATCGAGTTTCGCAGGGTCTACGCACACCACCGCCGTTTTGAAACCCAGCGCCAGAAAATCTCTGATGAATTGGCCCGTCTCGCGTTTCCAAATGGGGTAAAGCGCTGTCATGCCGTGCTTGGCGAGCAATCGGCCGCGATAGGCGCGAATATCTTCCAGAAACAAATCGCCAAACACCACTGAATCAATGCCGCGCGCGCGGGCCGCGTCGAAGGCCTCGCCCATGCGCGCCTCGTACTGGTCGTTGTCGGCGCCCTTTGAGATGAACACCTGCTCTAACGAAAACCCAAGGCTCGCCGCTTGGCTTTCCAAAAGCACGCGCCTGACGCCGTGCATGCTGATGCGGTCAAAATCCCGCGTCAGCGTGGTGATGAGCGCATCGACGCGAAACCGGGGGTCTTTTTGAATTTCGTAAAGCGCCACGCAGCTGTCCTTGCCGCCGCTCCATGAAACAAGAACCCGTTTCGCGTCGTGCATCACCTGTGTCTTTTATTTCGGATAGTGCACCGAAATCAGAATCAGCGTTCCATCGATGACATTAAACCAATGCGGCGTTCCGGGAGGCGCCACCGCGAAATCGCCCTTGGTGAGTTTCGTCGCCGTACCGCCTTCGATGGCAGCGCCCGAGATGTTGGCGTCGTTGACGCGCTTCTCGTCCTTCAGCTTTCCGCCCAGCGTCAGCGTGCCGGACCCTTCAAGGATGATGAAGAACTCGCCTTCCTTCTCGTGAACGTTGGCGGGGCCCACGCCCGTGCGGTATTCCACATTGGCCGCCAGCGGCGCCAAGCCCTGGATTTTTTGAATGGTGGTCGGCGCGCCTTCCTTGCGTTCGGCTTTGGCTTTGGCGATGAGGTCCATCACTTCGCGCGACGTCGCGAATCCCTTGAACGCTTCGGCCGACGGCGCGCTCTGCGCGAAAATCGAAGCCGGCGTTAAAGCCGCGAGAAACGCGAATGTCGTCACAAGTTTGCGCATGAAATCCTCCCTTGAGTTGAATGGCGGCGCAACACTAGCACCGCGGCCCTCATAGAAAAACGGCCCTGAATGACCAGGGCCGTTTTTTAGATGTCATATTTCCGCGCGTGACTTATTTCAGAACGAAATGCACCGACACCATGACCAAGGGGCCATTTGTGATCGTGAAGGAATGCGGCGTATTCGGCGGAATAATCAAGATGTCGCCCTTACCGAACGCCTTGGTCGTGCCGCCTTCGGCGCCGGAGCCAGAGAGATTCTCCGGGTTCAAGCGTTTCTCGTTCACGAGCTTTCCGCCCATGGTCAGCGTAGCGGTCCCGTCCAGGACGACAAACAGTTCGGCATCTTTCTCGTGCTGCATGGTCGGGCCGGGGCCGACGCGGTATTCGAGGTTCGACGAAAACGGCGCGAGGCTTGTGACCCGCTTGGTCAACACGTTCTGGCCTTCCTTGATCTCGGCTTTGGCCTGGGCGATCAGGTCGGCCACTTCGCGCGACGATGCGATGCTCATGACCACACCCGCAGAAGGGGCGCCTTGCGCAAAAACCGGTGATGATGTCAAAGCGGCCGCAAGCACGAACGCACTCATAAAGTGACGCATGATTTCCTCCCCGTTGGACTGAATAACCGCCAAAGGCTAGCATGTGGGTCCCATGGCGATACGCAAATCACCTCATAAGATCATGATCGTTAACGACCGCATGCAGAAGCGGTACCGCTATGCATTGACGGCGCCTGTGGGCCGGAACTTCGACCCCGAATTCGCACCGGAACTGACGCCGGCCGAAATGCTGGCGCTGGGCGTCTTCGGCGGCAAATACATGACCGACTGCAAAAAGGAATTTCCCAAAAGCTGGTTTGCGCGCGCGAAGCTGTCGCCCAAGGGCAAAGACCCATCGCTCAACCTCTTCGGCATCGACGCCAGCGTGCCCCTGTCCACCTGGCGCAACAACGGCTGGCTCCATCCGGACGATCCGCGCGGCTGGTTCCAGTGGTATTGCCGCTATTACATGGGCCGGCGCATGCCCGAAGAAGACGCACGTCAGATCAAACGCTGGAAGGCCTTCCGCCGCCACGTGCGCCAAGTGCAAAAGAACTGCGAACCCGGCGACCTCTTCTGCCGCCCGCGTCAACGCCAAGCGCTGCTGCATTGGGCATACGATAGCCGCAATATCTGATATAGAACCTCATCAGATTGGGGCTGGGATTTTCCATGAGTGCGACGACAGGCGGCTACGTGACGGACACGGCCTATGTGGCCGAATTCTACGGCGACCATGCGCCCACCCATCTCAACCTCATTGCCGCCGCCAGCGGCTATCACCCGCGCCCCATCAACGGCGCCTTCACCTGGTGCGACTACGGCTGCGGCAACGGCGTCACCGCTAACGTGCTGGCCGGCTGCTATCCCCAAGGCCAATTCTACGGCATCGATTTTCTGCCCGCTCACATCCGCACCGCCAACACCTTGGCCCTGCGCGGCGGCCTGCAGAACACGAGCTTTCTGCAAAAGAGCTTCACGGAACTTCAAGCCGACGATCTGCCGCCGCTCGATTTCGCGATCATGCACGGAATCCTAAGTTGGATCGACGAGCCCACACGCAAAGCCGTGCTGAACGATGCCGCCAAGCGCCTGAAGCCGGGCGGCATCCTCATGACCGGCACCAACGCCATGCCGGGCTGGGCTGCCAAACTGCCCATGCGCAACATGGTCTATTCGCTCACGCGCGACGGCCAGAATTCGCTCGAGCGCGCGGCGGTGGGCCTTGAGTGGTTAAAGAAACTCAAAGACGCTCAGGTCAAATATTTCCGCGACAACCCGGCCCTCGCAGAGGCCGTGGATGAACTGGCGCGCCTCGATCCGCGCTATATGGCGCACGAGTATTTCAACGAACACCTGCGCGCCTTTTATTTCGCCGAGCTGCGGGCCGAGATGGAATCGCGCGGCCTGAAGTTTGCGGGCTGCGCGCGCATGTTCCTCAACATCGTCGACCTCGCCGTGCCGCAACCGTTGCAGGACGAGTTTCGTGCCGTCAAAAGCCGCGCCGAGTTGGAAGCCAAACGCGATTTCATCCGCAACGAAACTTTCCGCCGCGATGTGTGGGTAAAGGCTGACCCCATCACCACCGAAGAGGAGTGGCTGGCGATCCATCAGCCGCTGGTGTTCGGTACGCTCGAGCCCCTGTCGCAAATCGACAAGGCCGTGGCCTTTGGCGACATCCAGCTTTCGTACGAAGGCGAACCCTTCGCGACGCTCCTGAAAACCATTGCCGAGAAAGCCATGAGTCTGTCCACCATGGAGCAGGTGCCGGCTCTCGCGGGCCTCGCACCCTGGACCCGCATGGAAGCCGCACGCTTATTGTCGGCCGGCGGCCAGGTGCAGGCCTTCGCTGAAGAAACGCAGCCGTTGAAAGTCGCCAAGACCGCCAAGCTGACCATGCCCGCCATCAATCGCGGCATGATCAAAGAGCTCGCGTCCAGCTTGCCGCGCATTGCCCTGGCCGCGCCCCGCGCCGGCACCGGCGTCGAGATCAGCAACATCGATGCCATGCTGCTGCAAGCGCGCTGCGACAAAGGTCGCGACGGCGTCGTGAAGGGCGCCGCGCAAATGATGGGCGCCGAAGCGGGCGACATCGTCATCGGCGGCAAAACCCTGAAACCGCGCGAAGTCGAGAAGCTCCTCGCCGACCGCTACGCTGTTTTGGAAAACACCTTGCTCGATAAATTTGCCGAAATCGGCGTTGTGACGATCGAAGGCTAGGGCGCGCGAATCAGCGCACTGTCAACATCCAAGGCCCTGCGTTTTACTCAGGTCAGCCGCATGCATGGGGTTGTTTCTCTTTTTGCTAAGACACTGAATAATTGGCACAAAGTCGACCTAAAATGTCCAGAGCGACACCGGCCGGAGCGCTTCTAAGTATCTGATCCTACTTGATTTATCGCGCGCGTTTCGCGCGACAGGGTTGTTTCTGTAACTGCGGCACTTTCCAATATCATGCACACCGAATTGGTCTCTTATCTGCTCCTGGCCGCCGTCGCGTTTATCGCGGGCTGCATGAATGCCGTCGCGGGTGGCGGCACCTTCATCACCTTCCCCACCATGATGTTCACCGGCATCCCCGCGGTGGTGGCGAACGCTTCAAACTCCGTCGCGCTCTTCCCCGCCAGCCTCGCATCGGCCTGGGCGTACCGTCAGGACTTCGCGCGCTTCGAAGGCATCTCCATGAAGGCCTTGGCGGTTGTCAGCTCCTTGGGCGGCCTCGTGGGCGCGGCGCTTCTCATCTACACGCCCGAGCGCACCTTCAGCTCCATGGTGCCGTGGCTGCTGTTGATCGCCACAACGATTTTCGCTTTCGGTCCCAAGCTCGCACCCAAGCTGCGCAAATATGTGCAAATCACGCCGGGCGCGCTTCTTACCATTCAATTTTTTATCTCGATTTACGGCGGCTATTTCGGCGGCGCCATGGGCATCGTCATGCTCGCGTTCTTCACGCTCTTCGGCATGAGCGATCTCAATGCCATGAACGCCATGAAGGCGCTGCTGGCGGGCCTTATCAACGCCATCGCGGTTGTCTTGTTTGTTGTCGCCGGAAAGATCGCGTGGCCGCAAACCATCGTCATGCTGATCGCCGCCGTCATCGGCGGCTATTACGGCGCGCGGGTCGCCCGCAACATCAATCCGCTATTCATACGCCGCGCGATCATTGTCATCAGCGTTATCGTGACAATCGTGTTTTTCGCCAAAACCTGGCTGTAACTCAGCTGTTCTCGCGCAACACATCGCCCGCCAAATACAGCGAGCCGCAAATCAAAACCCGCGCACGCGCATGATGCGGAATTTTCTGCACGGCCTCTGTCACCGACGTCGCCGCGTTTACGTCTTTCATGCCAACACCACGCGCAATCTCGGCCAACGCTGCCGGTGAGTACGATGTATCGTTCGCCGGAATCGGCACGGCCGTGAAGCTCGCCGCGTGCGGCACCAGCGGCCGCAGATAATCCGCCGCCGCTTTCGTCTCCAACATGCCGCAGATCAAATGCAGCGGCGCATCCGACCACAGCGATTCCGCAAGCGCCGCAACGACACCGCCCGCGCCCGCATTGTGCCCGCCGTCGAGCCACAGATCCCAACTTGGCGGCAGTAAACCGACCAGCGGCCCTTTACGTAAATGCTGTGCCCGCGCCGGCCATTCCACATGACGCAAACCGCCCTTGAACGCGAACGCCGGAATCGCAAAGCCCGATTGATCCAACGCTGCTAACGCCAGTCCCGCGTTGTCGTACTGATGCACGCCCGGCAGCGACGGCAGTGGTGTTTTCCATGTGTTGGTGGCGCTGGTGAAACTCAATCCCTGCCCCACGGACTCTACGCGCCACTCGCGATTTTGAAGGTTCAACGGCGCGCCGATTTGCGCCGCCGCATCTTCGATGACCTGCAACGCTTCCGGTTGCTGCGCCACACTTACGCACGGCACGCCGGGCTTCATGATCGCAGCCTTTTCCCCTGCGATCTTAGCCAGCGTATCGCCGAGATATTGCATGTGATCCATCGAGATCGAACTCAGCGCCGTGACCAACGGTTTTGCGATGATATTGGTGGCGTCATATCGCCCACCCAATCCCGTCTCGAGCAAAACCACATCCGCAGGAATGCGCGCGAACGCTAGAAATGCGACGGCGGTCGTTACCTCGAAGAAGGTGATGCTTTTACCGGCATTGCGCTGCTCCACATGCTCCAGCAGCGGCAACAGCAAACCTTCGTCGATGAGATCACCCACCAATCGAATGCGCTCGGCAAAGCGCACCAAGTGCGGCGACGTGTAAACGTGCACGCGATACCCGGCCGCTTCCAGAACAGCGCGCATAATCGCGACGGTTGAGCCTTTGCCGTTGGTGCCGGCCACATGAATGACCGGCGGTACGCTCAAATGGGGATCGCCCAGATCGCTTAGCAGCCGATACATGCGATCCAGCGAAAGATCGATCAGCTTGGGGTACAGCAGCGTCAGGCGCGCAAGGGCCGCGTCCACTTGCTCGGGAACGCTTGCGACTTGCGTCATGAGAATGCGGTCCGGACTATTTCTCGGTTTCGCCGTCGGACTCGTACGGATCGAGGTCCGGCACCGTCGGGTCGGGCGGCTGCGCGCCCACTTTGTCGCGTTCGGTGCGCTTGCGGCGCTGCGGCGGCATATTGATTACATCTGCGGACGGGTTCTTATGCAGCAGCAATCCGATGAGCTGCACCAGTCGCGCACGCAGTTCGTGGCGCGGCACGACCATGTCGACCATGCCGTGTTGCATCAGATATTCCGAGCGCTGGAAGCCTTCCGGCAATTTCTCGCGAATGGTTTGTTCGATCACGCGCGCACCGGCAAAGCCGATCACCGCGCCGGGTTCGGCAATCGCCACATCGCCCAACATGGCGAAGGATGCCGTGACGCCGCCCGTGGTCGGATCGGTGAGCACGACAATGTAAGGAAGTCCGCGTTCGCGCACTTTGGTGACCGCAACGGTGGTACGCGCCATTTGCATCAGCGACAAAATGCCTTCCTGCATACGGGCACCGCCCGACGACGGAATCACGATCAGCGGCGCTTCTTGCAGCAATGCCAGCTCAGCGGCGGCGACCAGCGCTTCGCCGACAGCAGCCCCCATGGAGCCGCCCATAAAATCGAATTCGAATGCCGCCACAACCGCGCCCAGGCCGCCCATGGCGCCATGGCCCACGACCACCGCATCCAACAGGCCGGTTTTGGCCTGAGCATCTTTTAGGCGCTCGGCATAGCGCTTGCGGTCTTTGAACTTCAGCGGATCGACGGCAACGGGCTGCAGCTCAATCTCGGTCCACTGCGCGTTGTCGAACAACATGCGCAAACGGTCGCGCACGGGCATGCGCATGTGATGGCCGCAATGGGTGCAGACGCGCAGATTCTTTTCCAGCTCGCGATGGAAAACCATCTCGCTGCATTTGGGGCATTGCATCCAAAGATTGTCCGGCACCTCTTTCGCAGGTTTCCGGAATTTCTGGATCTTGGGACGAACGAAGTTGGTCAGCCAATTCATGGGTCGAGATTACCCTATTTTCCTAACCGGTGAAAATCCCGCAGAAAGCCTACGGCCACACGCCGTGAACGCCCGTGGCCATGGACTTCACGAAATCCAGCACCTTGACCGAAAGGGTGGGATCGGGCTTCCCGTCGACATCCGTGCCCTGCGCGATGACATCGACAATGGCCGAGCCAACAACGACCGCATCGCTATGGGCCGCAATGGCGCGCGCCTGCTCGGGCGTCTTGATGCCGAAGCCCACGGCGATGGGAAGCAACGTATGTTGCCGCAGACGCTTCATGGCGTCCTTCACCAGGCGTTCGTCGGCCAATTTGGTGCCGGTGATTCCCGCGATGGCGACGTGATAAATGAACCCGCGCGCATTCGCGAGAATGGCGGGAAGACGCTCGTCGGTCGACGTCGGCGATGTCAGAAAAATCATTTGAATATGATTGGCGCGCAAATGAACGTCGAGCTCTTCCGCCTCTTCCGGCGGAAGGTCCACAACGATCACACCGTCGACGCCGGCAGACGAAGCTTCCTGCGCAAACTCCTGTGGGCCGTAATGATAGATCGGGTTGTAATACCCCATCAGCACCACGGGCGTATCCTGTTCGGTTTCGCGAAAGTCCTTCACCGCGGCCAGCACGTCTTTGATCTTGGTATTGTGCTTCAGCGCGCGCTGGATGGAGGCCTGAATCGCCGGACCATCGGCCATAGGGTCGGAGAACGGGATGCCGATTTCAATGATGTCGGACCCCGCAGACGGCAGGCCTTCCAGGATTTGACGAAACATATCCGGCGTCGGATCGTTGGCCGTGATGAATGTCACCAGTGCCGAGCGTTTGTTTTTCTTCAGATGCGCAAACCGCTGCGCGATCCGGCTGCTCTCATGAGCGCGTTCACTGAGGAGGCTCATAACTTGGCCCCCATAGCATCGGCAACCGTGACCACATCCTTATCGCCACGACCGGACAGGTTGACCACAGTGAGATGGTCCTTGGGCAGATTGGGCGCTAGCGTTTCGAGGTACGCGAGGGCGTGCGCCGATTCGAGCGCCGGGATAATGCCTTCTAGACGCGAGCAGAGTTCAAATGCCTTCAGCGCTTCATCGTCGGTGACGGGAACATAGGCGACACGGCCCTGGAAATGCAGCCATGCGTGCTCCGGTCCAACGCCGGGATAATCGAGACCTGCGGAAATCGAATGTGCGTCTTGGATCTGTCCGCCATCGTCTTGCAGCAGATAAGTACGGTTACCGTGAAGCACGCCTGGGGATCCGCCGCCAATGGAGGCGGCATGTTCACCGCTATTCACGCCCTTGCCGGCCGCTTCGACGCCGTAAATTTTGACACTCAAGTCATCAAGAAACGGATGGAACAGTCCAATCGCGTTCGAGCCGCCACCCACCGCCGCGATAAGGCTGTCGGGCAAGCGCCCTTCCGCTTCGTGCAACTGCCTACGAGTTTCCTCGCCGATGATAAGCTGAAAGTCCCGCACCATAGTCGGATATGGGTGCGGACCCGCCACCGTGCCAATGAGGTAGTAGGTGTTGTCGACGTTGGCGACCCAATCGCGCAGCGCCTCATTCAGGGCGTCTTTAAGCGTGCCGCTGCCCTTCTCGACCGGGCGCACTTCGGCACCCAGGAGTCTCATGCGAAACACGTTTGGCTTCTGACGCTCCATATCTTTTGCGCCCATATAAACGACGCACTGCATGCCGAAGCGCGCACATACGGTCGCGGTGGCCACACCGTGGGAGCCCGCACCGGTCTCGGCGATGATGCGCGTTTTGCCCATGCGCCGCGCGACGAGAATCTGGCCGAGGCAATTATTGATCTTGTGTGATCCGGTGTGATTGAGATCTTCGCGTTTCAGATAAATCTTCGCCCCGCCGAAATGCTGGGTCAGATGTTCGGCGAAATACAGCGGGCTCGGCCGGCCCGCATAATGGGTATGCAGGTACGCAAGTTCTGCTTTGAACTTTGGGTCGTCCTTTGCCGCGTTGTAGGCCTTCTCGAGCGAGAGGATGAGCGGCATCAAGGTCTCGGCCACGTAGCGACCGCCGAACAGGCCAAAGTGGCCGTTCTCGTCGACGCCGGCGCGATAGGTGTTGCGGTTTTCCGCGAGAGCCATAATTCCAATACCTCAGGATTTGGGGCTTTATACCGTAGCCCCGGGCCCAGTCTAAACGCCTATTTCGCAGTGGCTTTTGGGATCCTGGCCGCCCTGACAAAAGCCCTGATTTTGGCGGGACTTTTGACCCCGGGCTGGGATTCCACCCCTGAGGACACATCCACCGCCCGGGCCCCGGACGCAGCAATCGCCTTGCCCACGTTAGACCGGGTCAGGCCACCCGCCAGCATCCACGGCATTTTGCCTGTGTAGGAGGCCAGAAGCTTCCAGTCGAAGGCCACGGCGTTGCCGCCGGGCCGGGTGGCGCCCTTGGGGGGCTTGGCGTCGAATAGCAGCCAGTCCGCGTGGTTTTCATAGACGGCGGCGGCGATCAGGTCGCGTTCGTTGGAAATGCCCAAGGCCTTCATGACCGGCAGACCGTACGCCGCGCGCACGGCATCGACGCGTGCCGGTGTCTCTTTGCCGTGAAGTTGGATCATGCCGAGGCGCACGTGTCCCAGCACGTTTTCCAACTCGGCATCGGTGGGATCGACGAACAGGCCGACGGTGGTGATTTTGCGCGGGACTTGCATTGCCAACGCCGCGGCTTGGTCGAGACTGATGAAGCGGGGCGAGCGACGGCAGAAGTTGAGGCCAATGAAGTTGGCGCCCGCATCGATAGCCGCCGTCAGTCCGCGCTCATCCTTCAGCCCGCAAATTTTGACGCTGATTTTCATCTCAGCCGGACGTTTTAATATACGGCCGGATTTCAGCAGCAATGCGCGCCGCAGCTGCGGCCGGATCGGCAGCGGCAGTGATAGGCCGGCCGATCACGAGATAATCGGCGCCCGCGCTCAGCGCATCTTCCGGCGTCATGATACGTTTTTGGTCGTTGGCAGCAGACCATGCGGGCCGTACGCCAGGTGTTATGAGCTTAAACCCCGCACCGAGTTCGCTTTTCAGCGCGGCAGCTTCTTGTGGACTGCAGACAACACCATCAAGGCCCGACGCTTTCGTCAGTGCGGCGAGACGGCGCACGTGATCGGCGGGCGACGCAGCAACGCCGGTTTCGCCGAGATCATTGGCGTCCATGCTTGTCAGCACGGTGACGGCGATGATCAGCGGACGCGCGACCGCGAGTTCATGCACCGTATCGTCGGCGGCTTTGACGGCGGCTTCCATCATCGCGCGGCCGCCCGAGGCATGCACATTGATCATATAAACGCCCAGCTGACACACCGCGCGCACGGCAGACGCAACGGTGTTGGGAATGTCGTGAAATTTGAGATCAAGGAAGATCGGCAGCTCCGAAGCCCTCTGCACCTGCTGCACGCCCTTGGGGCCGTGAGCGCTGAAGAATTCGAGGCCGAGCTTCAACCCGCCCACATGGTCGGCGAGCTTGGCAGCCAAATTGGTCGCGTCATTCAGCGACGGCGTGTCGAGGGCGACGAAGACAGGATTGGCGGGTTTCAGGCTGGCCATGGCGGCGTTTCTTTAGCACCGAACCGGGCTAACGACCATCGACCTTGAGGGTCGGAGCCGTGTGTCTGGCGAGGCTCTGCTCTAACTCCCGCACATGGCGGCGGGTGGCGCGAAGCTCGCGGCGGCGCTTACCGCCCATGAGCCAGGCGCCAATCGCGCCCGCGACAAACCCCACGAGCACGGCCAGCAGAATGACGGCATAGAGGCCCAGCGACAGTTGATAAGGAAAGGGCCAGACTTCCACCGTCACCATCTGGCGGTTGGAGACGGCGAACAGAACGACCAGCAGCGCCACGCTAACGGCGATGGCAGTATTGATGAATTTCACGAGGGTTGGCCGCGCCGAGAGGCGCGTTAGACGTTCAGCATGTCGCGGAGCTGTTTGCCCGTCTTGAAATAGGGCACAGCCTTTTCCGCGACCGAGACCGATGCGCCGGTGCGTGGGTTACGGCCCACGCGCGAATCACGATGCTTGACCGAGAACGCGCCGAAGCCGCGCAGTTCCACACGATCGCCACGGCCCAAGGCCTTCGAGATTTCATCGAAGATCGAGGTAACGATGCGTTCCACGTCACGCTGATACAGGTGCGGGTTACGCGAAGCGATGTGAGCGATCAGTTCCGACTTAGTCATCGTGGGCAACTCCCGAGCGCCGATTCGACTGGAAAAGGATGAAGCATAACCCTGCATTGGTCAAGGTTAAGTCACTCAAATTTCATGCTTTTTGGCCCATCCAACCCTTCGCGGCGACCGGAATTTGGCGGTTTTTCGGCCCGCGCGGCTCAAGATTTAAAGCGTGACGTCGGCCTTGTTCACGACGGCCGCGTTAAATTTCGCGCCGTCGGCGTCGAAGGTTTCATAGACCGAGATCATCTGGCCCGGCCCCACGGGGCCGATATTTTGGTCGCGATTGGCCGACACCACCACCGCGTCCAGCCCCTGGTAGACGACGATCCAACCGCCTTGAATGTCGTTGGTCGTCGCCCAGCGTTTAATATCGGAATAGTAGGGCTCGCGCCGCCACGCCTCTTTCCGGGCCGCATCCACATGAACCGATATGCGCTGGGTTTCGACGTCGACTTCTAGAACCATCTTGGATGTCGCGGGCTTCCAATGCTCGGCCACGTAGGGCGTGAGAAGGTACGCGCACACGAAATTGCGGCACGACGCGGGCCTGTCCACGTAAATGCGGCAGCCCTTGCCCGCATCGCAGTTCGGACACGCGGCCTGATGGGGCTTGGCAAGTTCGACGATGCCCAAAAGCTTGCAGCACATCGTGCAGTTTGCGCACGACCGGCCTGGAACATAGGGGGCTTGTGACTCGCTCATGGCACCAGTTTAGGAAAAAAGCGGCTTAAAAGAAAACGCCCGCCGCGGCGAACCGGGCGGGCGTTTTTGTAGATTATCAGCGAAGGACGCTTAGTCGCCTTTCTTGGCTTTCGCCTTGAGGGCGGCGCCCAGGATGTCGCCGAGCGACGCGCCGGAATCGGTGGAACCGAATTCGGCCATCGCCTGCTTTTCTTCTTCCACTTCGCGCTGCTTGATCGACAGCGTCAATTTGTGGCTCTTCTGATCGATCAGAAGGATGCGGGCATCCACCTTTTCGCCGACGGCGAAGCGGTCGGGGCGCTGTTCAGAACGCTCCTTGGCCAGCTCGTTGCGCTTGATGAAGCCTCGCAGCGTATCGTTGACCGACACTTCGATGCCGTTGTCGGTGACCACTTTCACGACGCAGGTAACAACCTGGCCCTTCTTGAGATCGCCGGCGGCACCCGCGTAGGGGTCTTCCGTGAGCTGCTTGATGCCGAGCGAGATGCGTTCTTTCTCAACATCCACATCCAGCACCTTCGCTTTGACGATTTGGCCCTTGGTGTAGTTCTTGAGGGCGGTTTCGCCGTCTTCGCTCCACGACAAGTCCGACAGATGCACCATGCCGTCGATTTCGCCGTCGAGACCGACGAAGAGACCGACGAAGAGACCGAATTCGGTGATGTTCTTGATCTCGCCTTCCACTTCGGTCGCGACCGGGAACTTGTCCTTGAACGCGATCCAGGGGTTGGGCAGGCATTGCTTGAGGCCAAGCGAAATGCGGCGCTTTTCTTGATCGACGTCCAGCACCATCACTTCGACTTCCTGGCTGGTGGAAACGATCTTGCCAGGATGCACGTTCTTCTTGGTCCAGCTCATTTCGGAAACGTGGACGAGACCTTCCACACCCGGCTCCAGCTCCACGAAGGCGCCGTAGTCGGTGATGTTGGTAACGCGGCCCACGAACTTCGCATTGACCGGGTACTTGGCCGAGACGCCTTCCCACGGATCGGCTTCCAACTGCTTCATGCCGAGCGAGATGCGCTGCGTTTCCGGATTGAAGCGGATCACCTGCACCTTCAGCTGCTGGCCGACGGACAGAGCTTCGGACGGATGATTGACGCGCTTCCACGAGATGTCGGTGACGTGCAGAAGGCCGTCGACGCCGCCGAGATCCACGAACGCACCGTAGTCGGTGATGTTCTTGACCACGCCGTCGAGCACTTGGCCTTCCTTCAGGTCTTCCATCAGCTTCGAGCGTTCATGCGCGCGGGTTTCTTCCATCACGGCGCGGCGCGAGACAACGATGTTGCCGCGTGCGCGATCCATTTTCAGGATCTGGAAGTTCTGAGGGGATCCCATCAGCGGTGTGATGTCGCGAACCGGGCGAATGTCGACTTGAGAACCGGGCAAGAACGCCACGGCGCCGTTGAGGTCGACCGTGAAGCCGCCTTTAACGCGACCGAAGATGATGCCTTCGACGCGCGTGTTCTTCGTGTATTGCTCTTCGAGAACGTTCCACGCTTCTTCGCGGCGCGCTTTGTCGCGCGAGAGAATGATGAGGCCGTCGCGGTCTTCGTAACGCTCGACGAACACGTCGATGCGATCGCCGGACTTCAGCGTGTTTTCACGCCCGCCACGGGAGAATTCTTTGAGAGGGATCCGGCCTTCAGATTTGAGGCCGACATCGATGAGGAGGAAATCGCCGTCGATACGGACGATCGTGCCTTTAATGACACTGCCTTCGATGCTGGAATTTTTGGTGAAGGATTCGTCGAGCAGCGCGGCAAAATCTTCTTTTACCGCAAGGTTGGATTGCGACATTCAGTAGTCCTTTTCAGTTCTTTGTTCCTGGCCACCGGTTGGTTCCGATGGTCTTTGGAATGCGCGGGGCCGGACCATTCCGGTTTTACCGCGCGGCAGCACTTTTTTTGGTCGCGTTTTCGACGATGAACCGGAAGTGCACTTCACCGGAAAACGCTCCGTAGCTTTGGTCGCGTTTTCTGGGGTGAACCGAAGTCCACTTCACCGGAAAACGCTCCGTCGTCATCTCCACTTCACTTAGCGTGATTTTTTCGTGGCGATATAAGCCTTCGCATTTTCGAAGGCCTGATCCGCGTTCATCTCGGAGGTATCCAGGATGAACGCGTCGTCTGCGGGTTTGAGGGGCGAAACGCTGCGATCGGAATCGCGCGCATCTCGGGCCTTCATATCCTCCCAGACGCGCTGTTCATTAATGGATTCGCCCTTTTCAAGCAACTCCCTGATACGACGCTGGACCCGAACCTCAAGGCTGGCGGTCACGAAAATCTTGGCCGCGGCATCGGGGCACACCACCGTGCCGATATCGCGCCCGTCGAGCACCGCGCCGGGGGTTTTTTTGGCAAAATTCCGTTGAAAATCAAGGAGAACGGCCCGGACTTCCGGGATAAACGCCACCTTGGAAGCGGCGTTTCCAGCCGTATCGGAACGTAAATCGAAGGGGCTGACAGCCGCCAAATCCAGGGATTTAGCGGCGGCGGCGGCCTGAATTTCATTTGAAGGGTCCCCCCCGGCTTTGAGCACCGACATGCCCACGGCCCGGTAAAGAGAGCCCGTATCGAGGTAATGAAAGCCCAGATTCTGGGCTAACCGGCGCGCGAGCGTGCCTTTACCGGACGCTGCGGGACCGTCAATGGCGACAATCATGGCGCCCCGGAAATATCGGCGCCGAGGCGATTCATCAGCGCGGCAAAACCGGGAAAGCTCGTAGCAATCGGCGATGCGTCATCCACGGCAATCGATCCGTCCGACACCATACCGAGAACAAGAAATGACATGGCGATGCGATGATCGAGATTCACCGCGATGGGCGATGACGTTCCCTTCACCTTACCGCCGGTGACCGTGAGTGTGTCGCCGTCCACGTTTGCAACAATGCCGGCCTTAGCAAGACCGTCCGCGATGGCGGTCAGGCGATCGGACTCTTTCACGCGCAGCTCGCTCAAGCCCTCCATGCGCGTCGAACCCGATGCGCACGCAGCGGCAACGGCAAGAACAGGATACTCGTCGATCATCGATGGCGCGCGCGCGGCCGGAACGACAACGCCTTTGAGCGCGCTGTATTTTACATCGAGATCGGCGACGGGTTCGCCGCATTCCATGCGCTCGTTCTTGAACGTGAGCGCCGCGCCCATTTCTTTCAACGTGTCGAAAAGGCCTGTTCGCAAAGGGTTTGTGCCCACATTGGTAATGGTGATGTGCGAGCCCGGCACCAACAAGGCCGCCACCACGAGAAACGCGGCCGACGATGGATCGGCGGGCACCACAAGATTTTTGCCTGTTAATTCCGGCTGGCCCACCAGCTTGACGGTCGTGCCGACGGTTTCAACGTTCGCGCCGAAATAGCGCAACATACGTTCCGTGTGATCGCGGCTCAGCGAGGGCTCGGTCACGATTGTCGTGCCCGGCGCATGCAGACCCGCGAGCAACACAGCCGACTTCACTTGAGCCGATGCAATGGGGCTCGTGTAATTGAGCGGCACGGGAATGGGCGTGCCAGTGATCGCCAACGGCAAGCGTCCGCCTTCGCGGGAAACAAACTTAGCGCCGGTCGTGCTGAGAGGCGTGATGACGCGCGCCATCGGCCGACGACGCAGTGACGCGTCGCCCGTCATGAAACTGGTGAAGGGATATGCCGCCAGCAGGCCCGCAATGAGCCGGGCGCTGGTGCCCGAGTTACCCATATCGATGACGTCGGATGGCTCCCGGAATCCGCCGATGCCCCGGCCCCAGATTCGGGTTCGAACCCCCGCTTCGCGCTCAACCTTGGCGCCCAGGGCCTCCATGGCCGTGGCCGTCCGAAGCACGTCCTCGCCTTCCAGAAGGCCGGTTACCGTGGTTTCGCCCACAGCCAGGGCCCCAAAAATCAGCGATCGGTGCGAAATCGACTTGTCGCCGGGCACAATCGCGGCGCCCTGGAGGGCCTTGGCCTTACCTGAAACGGCGACTTGCGGGGCTGAATGGCTGGACATGTCTCTTCCTAACGGCAACGGGCTGATAGCACGGGATTTTTCCGCTGGCTATCGACCGACGCCAATAGCCCCGCTGGCAGGGCCCGGCGGCCTTTTTACTTTTGACTCGCGCTATATAAAGTGGCAAATGCCACCCTCGCCGCTTGGACCCCCGCTGGACTTCCTGGGGAGCCAAGGGGTTAGCCCGCAACGAAAGCCGTTATCGGCGCGTTTTGGCGCAGCAGCGCGGGCGTGTGGAATTTGAAGGGGTGCATTTTCAAAGTCGAGAATGCACCGGACTCAGGAGAACAAGCGTGGCCAAAGCCGAACTGGGGATGAAGCTGACCTGCGAGAGCTGCAGTGCGCGGTTCTATGATTTGAACAAGCAGCCGGGCATCTGTCCCAAATGCGGCACTGCGAATGCGCGGCCCGTGATCTTTAAGGCCTCACGCCGCCCGTCGGAAGACGCCAAGGCAAAACAGCAGGTCGCCGTGAAGGCGCCGCCGAAAGCCGTGCCGGATGAAGAAGACGACGTCGTGGCGGATGACGATGATGAAGATGAGGCCGTGATCGAGGACACCTCCGATCTCGGCGAAGACGACGACGACGTGGAAGTGCCCGTCGAAAAGGACGAAGCCACTTAAGTGTCTTGATGCCCGCGCGCGGAAGAACTATTTTCCGCCCGCGTTAGAGACCGCATGTCCCAAACATGCGGACGTTGATACGAAGTTTGATGGTGCCGGGGCTGTAGCTCAGTTGGGAGAGCGCTACGATGGCATTGTAGAGGTCAGCGGTTCGATCCCGCTCAGCTCCACCACCACCATAATACGTAATTGCAAAGACTTATGTGGAACCCGGCGAAAGCCGGGAACCGCTCGTGGCGAGCGTGTTGCCACTTGTTGCCACTTCCCCTCCCTTCGGCTCGATAGGAAGCTGCATGACGCACTGCTGGAGCAGGTCGCGCGACCTGCCGATGTAGTGCTTAAGGGTCATCTTGCTGCCGGGCGCATGCCCGAGTTGATCCTGTAGCTGGCGGTGTGGCATCTCCACGTCCATCGCCGCCCACGTCGCGTAAGCCTTCCGGAGCGTGTGCAACGTGATCCTGAGCGGCTTGCCATCCCGAATGGCGTTGGCCTTTCTGACCGCCGTCAGGAGCGATTTACGGATATTGTCGCGACGCTTGTTCGTGTCTTTCGGGCTAGAAAAGACATACCGACCCCGCGACGATAAGGCCGATAGCTGAGCTTTCACGCTTGGACTGAGAGCGAGACGGCGCGTCGAGTGCCGTGTCTTCGGGGACCAATCGCTGTTAGCCCGGATTTGTACGATCCCGTTTTCGAGATCGACGTTGTCCCAGGTGAGGTTGAAAGCTTCCCCGCTACGACACCCCGTTTCAGCGATGAACTGCACAACGGTTCGATTGTAGTGGGGCAACGCTTGAATGACCCGAACCATCTCCGCCTGCGTCGGAACGTGCAGGTTTCTGCCAACATCACTTGGCACGGGGTCAATCCTCGGCACACGATCCAAGAATTGGTTCCGGTGAGCCCACCGCAGAACACTGCCCAAGATCGCCGTGTCGCTGTTTACGGTGTCCGGACTGCGGCCCTTCTTCTTCAAACGCCATATCTGGAAGTCTTCCAGCCGTTGCTCCGTGATGGCGTCCAGTTGAACGTCACGGAAAAAGCTCTTGATGGCTTTGATGTTCCAGCGGTCCCGATCAAGCGATTTAGGTGCCTTCTTTCTGAGTGCCACCCGTCGCTCCTGCTCGACTATCCAACGATCAATTGCCTCGTAGAGCATGATCGTTGCGCCGGACCTCCGGTGACGCGGCATTAGTTGCTCTTGAGCGATGCCGCGTATTAACGCGTTCGCCTTTTGAATTGCTTCTTCACGATTTGCAAAGAACAGGCGCATTCGCGTTCCGGCAATTGTCTTTGGAACATCCAAAAGCCAACTGCTGGAAGCGCTTCGTGCGCCTCTGTTTGGGCGGACCCGACACGGGCCGATTAAGACGCTTTTTGTCATAACGACGTTCCCTTTCGAGAACGTCCCCGCGCACTTCCAATTACGTCATCTATCACCTGTCGCCGGGCCTTGGTATCCAATTTGCCCTGTTGCTCATGGGCGCGACGGCGCACGTAATCCAATACGTCTTCGAGTAGGTAAAGACCCCATTTCCCAACCCCGTGATTGGCCGGGGAAAGCTCGCTGCGGTCGATACGCCTAACGCTATCGACGTTCATCCGGAGCAATCGGGCGACGTCAAAAACCGTCATGACGGGCGGGAATATGGCGGCGGTACCCAATAGCTCGGGTCCGGAGGCCCGACCGCTCGGCATCTCAGTAGCCGTTTCTTCGCCAAAGGCCACGGCTTGGGGGTTTCCCACAGCTAGGACACGCAACTTGCGTTGCCCGGCAGGGGAGCTAGGGTCCACCCCATCTTGCGAAATTGGATGTACAAATGGCGTCGTGCGCAGGTGATTGGTGGGGGTGCTCATGACGATGCTCCCCGAGAAGACCTGCGCTTGCGCGAGCGCTTTCTTGAAACTCCGACATTATTCTTTTGATGCTGATGTGGTGGCGCAGCGGCCGCAGGCCGCTCGCCTACTACAATCGCTTCTTTATTTCGTAAGTTCATATCTCTTGTTCTGTGTCCCGCCGTTGGGACTACCCTTGTCCCGCCTGTTGGATCGGTGCCGTTCCCGCTACACCGGTTATCCACAGCGCCGTGTGGATAACCGCCGGGTGCTTCGTCGCCGCATTCCTCACGCCAATTGGGATTTAGTTCGTACTCGGTGACCTTGCCTTTCGTGCGACGACGAAAGATCGCTCCTTTCGCTTCTAGTCTCCCGAGGAGGCGCATCAACTTGCTGCGCCCTATCGGGAGCCCAGCCTGATAAAAGTTGTTTCGCCCACGGATACCATTGAGAAATGCGTTAACGGAAATCCGCTCTCTCGTTTTGTTGAAAGCATAGGTGCGCTCGTAGAAGAAGCAGCAGAGAGTTGTTTCCTCTAAGGACAGTTCTCCTATCCAGCGGCGCAAGATGTTTTGCCGCATCTTCGTGGCGTCTGAAATCTCGTTGCTCGCAGGCATTACAGCGGCCCTCCAATAATAAGGTTCGCCGCTCACTCCCCATTGGATGGATTGCACGGCGACCCGGCGAATGCCGAGGACCGCCCTAATTAGGCAAAAAATTGCAGCGAGATATGCCGCCGGTTTTACGGAATTCTTTGAATAGTTGCCTGCACACTTTTGAGAAGCTGGTCACCCAGGGCAAAGGCTTGCTCGCGACCGCCCATCGTCTTCGTGATTTCGGCAACGCGCATCCGGATTTGGCGATAAATTTGATCGCGATCCGACGGCATTGGCTTTCCGTTTTTCTGCTCGAACGTAAACTTGAAGTCACGGCTTGAAACAAGGTGATGTTTGCCGACTGTCAGGAACGGATAAATGATGGGATAGAGCTGCCTCAGCGTGTGGACGGAAATCTTGTCCCAGCCCGCGCGGCGCAGCATGCCCAGGATTAGCATGGCCTGCATTTGGTCTCGCCCTTTGGCCGTCATCCAGTAGTCGCGAATGTGGATTAACTTCTTGAGCCTTCGTTCCAATGGCATGACGTTGCGCAGACTGTTGCGGCCACTGAAGTCGCCACCCTTCGGGACCATGGATTTACGTCGCGCTGTTGTTGATGCCGCGAGCGCTATGTTTTTGTCGTCGGTATTGTGGAATTCATCTAAAGCCCACAGGCCAACCAAACATGCTTCCACCGTCTTCTTGGGCAGATTTGAAAACGCGGGTGCGGAGCAAACCTTCTCTACGCACTGCTTGGGAATGTCTTGTCGAACTTTTCGATAGATGGGACGCGCCAACTGCGAGAGGCCCGCAGGGAAAGTGCTCAGGAATATAAGCTTGTCTTTAGCGTCGGGCGCAGCGCCAGCAAGGAGCCGATCTAAGAAGCCTTTCGATTTATCATCGCGATTGCTCATCGGGGCGCCAACGCCATAGCCATTTTGAAAAATTGCCAGCCATCTACACGACTTGGGTTCTACGTGGGGGTCTATGGTCAGCCTCCGTTTTTCGCAAACGGTTAACGGGCTGGCAATGACCGAGAGGGCGCGATCGGGTCCGTGGCCACCGGCCGCCAAACGCTTTCGCGAGGTGTTTGCAAACGTTTGCAAACAGGTTCAGCTATATCAGATTTGGTACGCGGCCCCTATCTATCTGAGAGATCGTGCCATTTTGCTGAAGCTAGATACACGTCCAATGCTGCCTTTTTACGATGTACCAGGCGTGGGAGTAAGCAATTCCAAGTTCTTTCGACATTTGTCTGATCGACGCGCCTTCTTCGCATCGTCGCCGCATGTACAGTACTTGTTCATTGGTTAGGACTGCCCGTCGGTTGGCTTCCCCCCGCAATCCGACAAACCCTTTTTGGCCGACCGGGCGCCTGCGCATCCTTTCCCGAGCAACTTCCCAGGCGGGCCGAAGAACGAGATGAGTTCTTTCAATGCACTTGCGATTGCCGCACGTGTGGGAGACCACATGGTTGAAGGGCATCGGATCAGGGTGCCGCAAAATCCATACCAAGTCCGGCAGGCGGTAGCGTTTGAGCGCAAATTGAACGATGGGATAGCCGCCCGGTTTGCAATATCCGGCCCACTCGAGACACCCAACCCGCTGGCCCCGTCGGCGCAGGCGCGGCAGCGTTTGCGATATCAATTGCAATATGAGTGGATGGCGGAGGGTAAGCTTGCGCCGCATCCTCGTCTCCTATGACAAGACCTGTCGTCTTACATAGGATAACGCATCTGCGCGGATATTTGAAATCGGCGCTACGCCGCCCGATTTGCAATCCGCTTCGTGATGCGCGCGACTGTCGATGCGTGCCAGCGACCGCCGCGAGGTGTCGGCACACCGCGCGCGTTGAGCGCATCGGCAATACCCAGGAATGTACGCACGCCAGCGTCGCTCAGTTCTTCGAAGATAGGCACCAACACCTGCGCCCGCTGCTTTGCCTCCGCCCGGATAGTCGCTACTCCGAGGGCTTGCGCGTCGGAGAGGTTCTTCCGATTGCCGAGGGGCTCGCCCTTCGCTCGTTTAGCAGCTAGCGCGGCTATGGTGCGCTCGCTGATTAGACGACGCTCTTTTTCGGCCAATGCCGCAAACAGGTGCAATAGGAACGGATCGGTATCGATGCCCAACTCCGCGACGACGAACGGGACCTTCTTCGCCATCAGGCTGGATATGAACGAAACGTCTCGGCTGAGCCGGTCCAACTTCGATACGAGGATGGAGCATTTTAACTTTTGGGCATGAGCAAGCGCTGCCTTTAGGACTGGCCGTAGCTCAAGGGCGTCCGTGCCCCCGCCCGATTGGACCTCCTCGTAGGAAGCTTCGATGTGGAAGCCATTTTGGGCCGCGAATGAGGCCATCCGCTCAGTCTGGGCGGCGAGCCCCAGGCCCGAGCTACCCTGCTGCCGGGTGCTGACGCGGGCGTAAGTGATGATTTTTTTCATGTTTACCAATCGTAGACGGTCGTTTTGATTGGCAAATCCTGATCTTTCCCCGTCACCCAAGCAATCCAATCCGGTATGCGGCGCTTACAGGGCCGCTATTCAGCAGCCACATGAAATGAAAATACGCCCGCGCTGGTGCGCCAGCGCTTCGGATAAAGGTTGCAGACGTGTGCAAACGGCGGCGGCGTACCCGCTAGCCGACGCAGGCTTTAACGAGAAGCACGATAAAGATCAGCAGCCAAACGAACCCGACCAATCCGGACAATGGAGGTCGGCTGTTGTGCGTGTTTGGCATTCGCGTGCGCATACCAGAGTGATTGTTCGCGGCGGTGACCGCTACCGACGACAGGCATCCGTTACTATTGGAAATCCTGTTTTCTACGCTTCACTGATC
This sequence comes from Fidelibacterota bacterium, assembly GCA_947475895.1. Classification (GTDB taxonomy): domain Bacteria; phylum Pseudomonadota; class Alphaproteobacteria; order Rhodospirillales; family Rhodospirillaceae; genus SHVO01. Next base: position 141 of record CANJMF010000020.1, on the reverse strand, counting down.
TGCCCCCTTTGAAGTGGTCCTCCCTGAAGTATGATTTTGACAAGGAGGATAGGACCAATGGCAAGGAAGCGGCATACAGCTGAAGAGATTGTTGCGAAGTTACGGCAGGTCGATGTGCTGCTGGCACAGGGCCGGCAAGTT
>CANJMF010000019.1 GCA_947475895.1 Fidelibacterota bacterium | reverse complement strand
TCCTTGGGTCGCCGTAAGGCATCTACAAAGCGTTTTGTGATGTTAGGCAAGGCAACTGCTCCCTTGGGACTTTGGCCGGGTAAGCACCGGGTAAGCACGGGAAGGCAGTTTACCGGTAGTTTCCAGATTTTACCAGATCACTTAGATATAGCCATTATTGCTATATTTATCTGCCACAAGTACATTGTGGCAATCATGGGTAAGCAATTGACCTTATCATTGGTAAGGGGGAGGTCCGCAGTTCAATCCTGCGCGGCAGCACCATTCGCTTTATCAATATTTCGTTTGTGTCTATTCAGCCCGAAATTTGATCCAGCAACCGGTTCCCGCCTCACGCGTATCTGATAAGCTTACCGAACGCAGCCTGCCGTTTTGAGGATGCCATGACCATCGACCCGACGCCGTTGTCCGCCGTCAACGCCCTGAAGGCCAATCTTCAGAGCCAGATCAGCAATGCCGCGCAGGCCTCGAGCCAGGCATCGCAACGTAAGGCCATCGATCAAACGACCGCGAACGCCCAAAGTGGTGCTGAGTTGAATACGGCCGCGGGCTCGTTCGATCCGTTCCGCGGCAATCGCGTAAACACGACGGCGTAAGCCGCTCTCCTCGCTGAACATCAACGGCCTTCGTTCTCAAACCTTACAAGCGTTTCATTCGGTACGCATTGACCAGAAGTCGTGCGTTCCTATTTCGCTTTGAGCGGGCGACAACACGAAAAAAAGCCCGCGCATCACGCAAGGTGAAAGGGAAACGAGGATGCGTACGCTGTCTAAGAAGTCGTTGCAGCATGTTGTGTGCACTAACGTGCTCGCAGTTACCGCGCTACTAGCTCTACCACTCTCTGCTTATGCGGATTGTGATCCGAACGCGGTCGATCCGCGTTACACGGTGAATGGCGGGGAGGTCTACGATACAAAAACAAATCTCACATGGCAGCGTTGCAGCGTCGGTCAGACCTGGAGCCAGGGCGCGTGCTCAGGGACTGTGCAAGGCTTAAGCTGGGAGCAGGCAAAAAAGAAAGCCGTCGGCGGCTGGCGTCTTCCGACAAAATCGGAACTTCTCTCACTCGCCGAACGGTCCTGCGGCGCGCCAAAAGCCGACAAGACGATCTTTCCGAATATGGCGGACCTCTATCCAATGTATTGGAGTTCAGACGCAGACGAGACCAAGTTGGCATGGCTCGTAGGTATGGATAACGGCGGTACATTCAACGGCATTCGCACGTCGGCAAACGCCGTGCGTCTCGTGAAGGCGGGAAAATAGGTTTAATGAATACGTGGCGGCCGCTTTGCGCGGCCGCCATATCAGCGTCAGAACTTACAGCGCTTTGCTTTAACGCGCGTATTTAAACGTCACTAGGTTTTTCAGCGTGTCGCGCGTCGCGTCAGGCAGCACTGTCTTGTCCGGATATACCTTGAACACCGCGAACGGTACGGCCACCAGCTTGTCGCCCATTCCCAAGAACCCTCCAACCGACACGATCGCGTAAGGCACGCGATCATCGCGGCCGACGATCAGGTCGTCGATGGTGCCAATCTTCTCGCCGGAGTCATTTTGCACCGCTGCGCCGACGAGCTTCGTCGCGCGATAGCCGGTGGTGACCTTATCGACGTCGATGGTCAGCTTGGTGATGGTCTGCGGCGTGCCCTGAGCGTGGGCATGTGACATAAAGCGATCGAGATAAAGCGAGCAGGTGCCGACAACGAGTGCCGCAACCACACCGGGTAAAAGTCCACTCTTTTTCATGCTGACCTCGAAAAACGGGTTGTGATCAGCAGAAACGTGGACGGTGGCGGTTAGTTCCCTATTCGGCCGCGACGGCTTCAGGGCTGCTGCGGAGATAGGCATAGGGGTCGTGCTCGATGGCCCCTTCAGGCAGCGCTGCATAGAGCGGACCCAGGCTCTTTTCGATTTTCGCGCGGTAGAACTCGGGCAACACAGTGCTCTCGCCCGCATAATAGCGCTTCATGCTGAGGTCAGTCTTAAGCAGCTCGCGCAATTCTTTCTGTTGCTTCACGCGGGTTGATGAAGCGGCCCGTATGACATTCAAGAAGCGCGTGGTGAGATGCTTGTTTGCCAAGAAACGTTTCCACACACGAGACCCAGACCAAGCATGACGCACGAGGTCGGTGTTCTTTTCGTAGAAATCGTCCCACGTGTAATTCAACGGACGCACGTTCATCGAGCGCGTGCTGTCGAGAAACAAGAAGGGGAACGGCAGTACGCGTCCGGCTTTTTGCAGCCCCAAGTTCATGGGCGCGGCGCGGCCATAACTCGTGAACATCGAGAACGCTGGATAAGCGCCAGGCACAAGATCGATAAATTTCTTGGTGAGTTCGAACGGCTCGGCGCCCTCGTCCGAATCAAGTCCCAGCACAAAGTTCGTCTGGACGAACGGAATGTAGCGCAGGATCATATTCACGTGTTCGGCGACTTGTTTGACTTTGGCTTCGCCGTTGGCCGCTTTCGCTTTCGACTTGTTGCCGAAATCGTACCAAGATTCCACGCCGGGCAAGATCGCCTCGAAACCTGCTTTGTTCAGCCGTTTCAAGTTGGGTTCGCTTAGCAACGCCAAACTGCTTTCGGCGATGTGATACAGCTTGCCCTGCGGCACCGCGCGTTCGATGGCCGAAAGATAATCGTCGAAGCGAACCCCGAAATTGGGATCATGCCAGCCGACCTTCACGCCGGGCGCGTTCTTGACTAAGAACCGTAGGTCATCTTCCATTTGCGCGAAGCCCAGCGGCTGGTAGTCGACCGTGGAATCAATGCAAAAAGCGCACGTATAAGGGCAGCCCGTGCTCGCAATCATCGGCACGACTTTCATCAACGGCGCCTTCGCCAAGTTGGCGGCAACGAATCTCCACCGGCTTTGCAAACTTGGAAGTGTCGTCGGCTGTTTCGCAGCGCTGATGATCAGCCCTTCAGGGCGATGCGGTGCGCATTCCTTCAAAATATTTTCAATCACCGTTCGGTCGGTGAAGCCAAGCACGTAGTCAAAATATTTTGCGGCGTCTTCGGGATAGCAGCGCGCATGTGGTCCGCCTAATACCGTGACAGCGCCGCGCTTGCGATAGAGATTGCTAATGGCATATGCCGTGAGCGCAGAACGCGTGAAGCCGGAGAGGAAAACCACGTCGGCGCCCTCGTTAAGCATGCCGGTAAGGTCTTCAAAGCCGGTGTAGCATTCGTAGTGAACGTCGTGCCCCAACTCCTCGCACCAAGCGGCCGCCATCTGCGGCATGATGCTCGCGAAATTTGCGTTCATGGCGCGGGAAAAAAGGTCGGTGGCTGGTCCTTCGATGACCAGATCGATAATCGTGACGCGCATTTTGTGCCCCCTGGGCAGGCGTCACGCGTGACGCATTTCATGTCCCCCCGACACGAATGTGCAAACCTTCGCACAGTCCCGGACCAGGAGATAGCGCGGGCGTCTGAAATCGCTAAAATAACCCCAATTTCACGAGTTTAGTTGCAGCGCACCAATTATGAAGCCAGGCAATCCTACAATTTCAGCCCTTGGGACGACGGTTTTTACAACCATGTCGGCATTGGCTTTGGAGCATAAGGCCGTGAACCTGGGCCAGGGGTTCCCAGACGGGAATGGTCCCGAGGACGTGCGGACCAAGGCGGCAGAATTTCTGTCCGACCGGCCGAATCAGTATCCGCCGATGATGGGCGTGCCGGAATTACGCCAAGCCGTTGCGGCACACAACAAACGGTTCTATGGCCTTGATGTCGATTGGCTGCGCGAAGTCATGGTGACGTCGGGCGCGACCGAATCACTCACCGCGTGTTTTCTCAGTCTCATCGCGCCGGGCGATGAAGTGATTCTCATCGAGCCGCTGTACGACAGTTATTTACCGATCGTGCGGCTTGCGGGTGGAATTCCAAAACTGGTGCGCCTCACGCCGCCGCACTGGGATTTACCCCGCGAGGAGTTGGCGGCAGCGTTCAGCACCAAAACAAAACTCATTGCGCTCAACTCGCCGATGAATCCCATCGGTAAAGTTTTCTCGCGTGAAGAGTTGGAATTTATCGCAGGGCTGGTCGTGCGCAACGACGCGTATGCGTTATGCGATGAAGTTTACGAGCACATCATTTTTGACAACGCGCAACACATCCCGCTCATGACTTTGCCCGGCATGCGCGAGCGATGCTTGCGCGTGGGCTCGGCCGGCAAAACGTTTTCGCTTACGGGGTGGAAGATTGGATATGTCACGGGCGCGCCTGCGCTGGTCGCTAATGCTGGCAAGGCCCATCAGTTCATCACCTTCACGACGCCGCCCAACTTGCAGCGCGCGGTGGCTTACGGCTTGAGCAAGGACGATACCTACTTCAAGTCATTGGCCACGGATTTGCAGGCGAAACGCGACTTCCTGGCGGTAGGCCTAAAGGACGTCGGTTTCGATGTCTTACGTTGCGACGGAACGTATTTCGTCACGACCGACATTCGCGCACTGGGCCTTGAATGCGACGACGTTGCATTTTGCAAACACATAACCGCCGAGGCCGGCGTTGCTGCCATTCCGCTGAGTGCCTTCTATGAAGGCAAGGCGCCGGAAAATTTCGTGCGCTTCGCCTTTTGCAAAGAAGCGCACACGCTGGAAGAAGCGCTGACTCGATTACGAAAGTATTTTAAACGCTAGGGCCGGCGGCGGCTTCGGCCGCTTTCTGCGCGCGTTCTTGGGCCGGTGAGATATTCCGCAACGGAAGCACCGGCAAGAAACAGGCGACGGCGAACGCAAGCAGCAGAACCCAAAAGCTGATCCCAAGAAGCCGCGTGATGGAAATCGAGAACGTCGTTTTAATGCCCTTGTCGACCGTGGCGACGAGCGCGTCGGCTTGCGCTTGCAAAGAGCGGCGCACCGTTACGAGCGGCGTTTCACCCGCGGCGGGGCGGTCACGCACAATGGTCTTTACGTCTGAGGGCAGCCTCGGGTCTTTCAAGATTTCCTGCTGGAGCAGGTCGTCGCCGTTGTAGGCTTTTTCGATCTGCGCGAAGCGTATATCCACGACCTTGTTCATGTCGTCTTGAAGCCGATGCGGGTTCATGGCCTGCGATTGTGCTTGGCTAAGATCCATCTTCTGGCTTTGCGCCATGCCGGGCACCGCCGGGACGTGCTTCGGCAGTTCCGTAGACAAATTATGCGTCAGCAGCGTGCCGAACAACGCGAGGCCAACGACAGAACCCATTTGGCGAAAGAACTGCCCGGCCGCGGTTGAAATGCCAATCTGCGTAATCGGCACGGCATTCGAAACCGCTAAATTGAAGAAGCTTTGCGCGGGCCCGAGACCGAAACCCACGACGAACAGACGAATGCCCAAGTCGATCGGTGTCGTGGTGGTGTCGATTTGCCAAAGCCAGAACGTGCCCGCGACGAGAATGATCTGGCCGCCGAGAATGTAGGGTTTGTAGACACCTGTTTTCGTGACGAGGCGTCCGCCGCCCGAGGATGAGATGATCATACCGATCATCATGGGCAAGGTGATGAGGCCGCTGTTGGTCGCGTTCTGGCCTTGGACGATTTGGGTGAATAGCGGCAGAAACACGATCACGCCGAGGAACGACATGCCGATGAGAAAACCGGCGATGTTGGAGACCGAGAACACCCGATTTTTGAACAAGCTAAGCGGCAGCAACGGATCGGCCACGCGCGTTTCAACGAGAATGAATAACGCCAGAAAGACGGCCGCGGCGGCGAGCATGCCGATAATTGTTGAAGAGCCCCAGGCGTAATCGTTGCCGCCCCAGGTCAACGCCAACAACAGCGGAATGATCGATGCGATAAAGAGAATGCCGCCAAGGAAATCGATCTTGCTGGTGCCTTTGTGATGGAAGCTGGGCATCTTCGCGATGATCACAAACAGCGACAGCAGACCCAGCGGCAAGTTGACGTAAAACACCCAACGCCAGCCGGCGACGGTCAGATTGCCAAGCGTGACAGTGCCGTGGTCGGTGAGAAAGCCGCCGACCAAAGGACCGATGGCGCTGGCGATGCCGAAGATTCCGCCGAACATGCCCATGAATTTGCCGCGCTCGCGCGGCGTAAACAGATCGACGATGATTGAGAACGCTGTGCTGAATAGCCCTGCTCCGCCTAGGCCTTGCAGCGCGCGGAAAATCACGAGCTGCACCATGCCGGAGCCGAGCAGCGGCAGATCGCCGAACTCGCCCGCGAGTCCGCACAGCATGGAGCCCACAAGGAAGATGCAAATGCTGATGAGCAGAATCTTCTTACGGCCGTAGATGTCGCCGAGTTTGCCGTAGATCGGCACCATGACGGTGGAGGCGAGCATGTAGGTTGTCGTGACCCACGCGTACAATTCCAGGCCCTTCATCTGTTCGATGATGCGCGGCATGGCAGTGGACACGATGGTCTGATCGAGCGCGCCCAACAGGAACACGATGGCGAGCGCCCAAACGGTCAGCTTTTTCTCTTGGTCGGTTACAACGTGCGCCGTCATGGAAATTACTCGCCGTCGCGGGCCAGATCACTAAAGGCGGCGAGGAACGCATCGCGGCGGGCGGCGGGGAGACGGTCGAGCCGGGCGGCGACGATATTGCAGACGGTGCGGCTAGCATCGCGGGCGACACGCACGCCGTCTTTCGTCAGGGTCAGTTTGATGCGCCGGGAATCTTCGGCGTCGAGACTGCGTTCGAGCAAGCCTCGATCGACCAGCTGATCGAGGTGGCGGGTGACGACGCTGTTGGGCAGATGCACGGCTTTGGCGATGGCGCCGGGGTGGATCGCGCCCTGTTCGATATGCTTGAGCAAAAAATACAGCCGGGGATCGATGCCGTGCTGCTCGAGCACCGGCACCAGCTGGCGAAACAGGCTTTGGTGGAGGCCCTGCATTTCGCGCAGGAACGCCGCGGCTTGGTCGGCCAGCTTGAAGCGTTCAGACGGCAGGGGCTTGTTCACGGCGGCGGCTCTCCTGGATCGGCGCGAAATTTCACAATAGGAAATATTGGAATGCGGAAGGGGGCGCAAGATCAATCCCAACAATCGCCGCTCCGGCGTTGACACCGGGGCCGCTTTGACCGACCACAGCGGGCATGAATGCGCCCCTTCCCCGCACCCTAAAGACGCCGGCCGACCTAATGACGGCAGGGCTGATTTCACCCGCCCAGGCCGAGGCGCTGGTGGCGGTGGCGGCGAAGTACGCCATTGGGATTTCGCCCGCGTTCCAGGAGATCATGGCCGAGCCGGCGGTGGCGCGGCAGTTTATGCCGACGCCAGAGGAATTGCGGACGATACCGGCGGAGCGATCGGATCCGATTGGCGATCATGCGCACGCGCCGGTGAAGGGCATCGTACACAGATACCCAGATCGCGTGCTGCTGATGCCGACGTTGGCGTGCGCGGTGTATTGCCGGTTTTGTTTTCGCCGCGAGACGGTGGGCGACAAGGGATTGTCGCGCGAAGAATTGGATGCGGCGGTTTCGTACATCCGGGCGAATACAGGGATTTGGGAAGTGATTTTGACCGGCGGCGATCCGCTGGTTTTATCGGCGCGGCGTTTGCGCGAGATCGTGACGGCGCTGAACGACATCGAACATTTGAAAATCTTACGCATTCATACGCGCGTGCCGGTGGCCGCACCCGAGATGATCGACGACGCGTTGATCGATGTTTTGAAACACAGCACGAAAACGGTTTACGTGGGTGTTCACTGCAATCATCCGGCGGAACTGACGTCGAACGCTAAAGCCGCGATTGCGCGTTTGGCGAACGCGGGCATTCCGCTGTTGGCGCAGACTGTGCTTTTGAAAGACGTGAACGATAACACCGAAATATTGACGGCGCTGTTCCGTGCCTTGGTGGCGTGCCGCGTGCGGCCTTACTATTTGCATCAACTGGATTTGGCGCCCGGCACCAGCCATTTCCGCGTGCCGCTTGAGCGCGGACAGGCGCTGGTTGCGGCCCTGCGTGGGCAGCTTTCGGGCATCGCGCTGCCCACGTATATCTTCGATATTCCGGGCGGTGCAGGCAAAGTGCCAGCAACAAATTCTTATATTTCGCCCGAAGGCGATGGAAGTTATCTGGTTCGAGACAACGCCGGAGAAATTCACACATACCGGCCTTGTGACTAACGCAGCCGAGTGCTGTGATGGTCCAAACAGGAGACGACCATGGCACATGCGCATCATCAAATCGTGATTGTCGGCGGAGGCGCGGCGGGCATTACCGTTGCCGCATCGTTGCAGCGCCACGCGCATGATCTTGCCCTCGACATCGCTATCATCGAGCCGTCCTCGGCGCATTGGTATCAACCGGCATTTACACTCGTCGGTGCGGGTTCATACAAACTGCAAAACCTGCGCAAGGATGAAGCCGATCTGATCCCCGAAGGTGTGACGTGGATTCAAGGCGCGGTGGCGACGTTCGCGCCGGAGTCTAATTCCGTGACGCTCGCGTCAGGCAATACGGTCACTTACGATTATTTGGTCGTGTGCCCTGGTCTTCAATTGAATTGGGCGGCGGTGAAAGGGCTCGACGCGTTCATCGGGCGCGGCGGCGTTTGCAGCAACTATGCGCCGGAGTTTGTTGAGTACACGTGGGAATGCATTCAAAAACTGAAGCCCGGCATGAAGGCCTTGTTCACGCAACCGCCCATGCCGATCAAGTGCCCTGGGGCGCCGCAAAAAGCGGTGTACATGGTGGCGGATTATTTGACCAAGAGCGGTATTCGCCAGCATGTGGATGTGAAATTCCTGACGCAGACGCCGGCCATTTTCGGCGTGCCGTTTTATGCGAAGGAACTGGTGAAAATCGCGGCGGCCCATCATATCGACGTGCGGTATTCGCATAATCTGGTGGAGATTGACGGCGTCGCAAAAAAGGCGACGTTTGAAATTGTGGCGGGCGACAAGCAAGGCCAGCGCATCACACTCGACTACGACATGATTCATGTGACGCCGCCGCAAAGTGCACCGGATTTTTTGAAAGCGAGTCCGTTGGCGAACGCGGGCGGCATGGTGGATGTGCACGCGAACTCGTTGCAGCATGTGAAGTACAAAAACGTTTTCGGTTTGGGCGACGCGGCGTCGACCGCCAATTCAAAAACCGCAGCGGCCATTCGCAAGCAAGCGCCGGTGGTAGTGCGAAACTTGCTGCACTTGATTCACAAAGGCGCGGTGGAGGAAGCCTACGACGGCTACGCGAGTTGCCCGCTGACCACAGGTTACGGACGGGTGCTGATGGCCGAGTTCATTTACGGCGGCAAGCCGACGCCGACGCTGCCGTTAGACCCGCGCAAGGAGCGCCTGGTGAATTGGACCATCAAGAAGTATGGCCTGCCGGCGCTGTACTGGGATTACATGTTGAAGGGATACGAGTCGTTCCCGAAACATGACACGACCTATGTGGATCCGGCGGCGCCTCCCGCGTAAAACAGCCGCAGTTACAGAAACAACCCTGTTGCAGGGCAGATACGCTCAAAGCCCAATAAAACTGGGCCTAAGTGCGCTGTAAAAGGGCGTTCGCTGCTCGGAAAAATTTCGCATTTTTGTGAACGCGCACAAGGCTTTGCAAAAAAGTGAAACAACCCCCTCGCCGCACATCCACGCAATAAATAAAACCGAATCAAATGTTTGCGCGCTTTCAGATGTTCGTCTCGCGATTTGCGTGCGCGGCAAAACGATGAATTGCACTTGCCATTCCTGAAAACTCATCCACCATAGATGTGGGTGTGTTCGAAAGGAGGTCGCTATGAGCGACGACGAAGACGCCCTGCCCTCAACCACCATTCCTGAGACGTTATCGCTGCGCGCGGCGGAGTGCGCCATCAGCGAGGCCGATCGCGCGGAAGCGCGCGCCATCGAGGAGATGGCGTACGGCTTTCAGCCCCGAACCGAAGAAGAGATCATGCTGGCGGGGCAAATGGCCCTGACCAACCGCGCCGGCATCGCCGCCATGATGCGCGGCTATTTAGGCGCGGACCGGCGCGGCGACTTCGAGGCCATGGACGTGGCCGTGAAGCTGGAGACGCTGTCACTGCGGCAATTGGATGCGTTGAACAAGCAACGCACCTTGCGGCGATTGCGCACGCCGTCGCTGAGCAGTGCGCCGAAAGCGCCGGGCAAGATCGCGGCAAGACCCGCCAAAAAAACGCGCAAGCGTTAGGCGGCCGCGCATGAGGGAGGAAGCGAATACCGCGCCCCAGGGTGCGCGGCGTGTGGCGTGCTGCAACGCGCGCACGCGCAAAGGCAAACTGTGCACGGAACCTGGCGACGAAAAACCACGCCCGCTGCCGTTTGCACGGCGGCGGCGTGAACCAGAAAACCGGACGCAGCTCAGGCCCGCCACGCGGAAACCGGAACGCCATGACGCACGGGATGTATACGAAGGCGGCAACGGAGGAACGCGCGCGGGTGCGGCGGATGATGAAAACGGGGAAGGAAGTGCTGAAGGCGATGGCGGGAGGGGCGCGGGGGGATTAGAGTTTGAGGCGCAGTACCCATGATGCAGAGTTCGGCGCGTTCAAATCGCGTTGGGGACACCACTTTTGCTTAGCGAGCTTAGAAAAAGTGAGCGCCACGACCTCTTGAGGTTCCACCGCCGTCGCGTAATTATGCGCGGTCTCACATATCAGCCAGATGGAGCAACCATGGCCAAAGGTCAGCAGAAAAAAGAGAAGCCTAAAAAGAAGCCCAAAGAGGGGGCGATCAAAACAAAAACGGCCTACGCTCAGGAAATGGGACGAAAGAAATAACCGTCGCAATCCCAAGAACCCCGTGGCTTCGCGCGGGGTTCTTTCGACCGTGCACCCGAATCGAACGAAGCCTCGCCCAGCAGCGAACCCGAAGCGCATCTTTCCGAAGTGATATTGCTATGCTCGTTTGAGCGTTACCCGCCAGTAGTTCTTTTTTACGTCTCTGCTGGCACGCCCATTCCCGCACTAAACCGAGCACCGATTAAATGGTTCGAACGCTAGAGATCGCACAATTACAGGAACTAACATGCTCGTACTGCGAATAGTCTTAGCGCGCGCTATTAGGACGGCGCTGGGTACAGCGCGCCGTGGGCTGGACGAGCAGAAGGCTAATGTAACACGCGGCACACACTAGACACATTGATGTACGCCAGCAGCCGCTGGTTATAGATGAGACCGCCCATTACCAAGTCGGTCAGCATAACATCTGTACCATTATTGATAAGTTTGAAGCCCAGGATGTTTGCGCGCACCTGCGATGAAAGCGGTGTCCAATGCGCCTGCTGTTCAATCCAAGCCATAGGCAAAACATACGTCGTGTTAGCCAGCAAGGTTGTATCTACTCTGCCCACGGTGTTGCCAGTGTCGGCGTCGTTTATAAAAAACGTGTACGTTCCATTACTCGAAGAATAGTTATGAACTGCTACCGACGCGGGGTAACCCATAGCGCCGATGACTGATGTATGAAGAGCCACCGCCGAACTCATATATCGATTACCCGTACCGTCAGAGAGCGACTCGTCGGCGCAAATCGTCATGTTCTCAAAAAATCCGCTCAGTACGCTATACATGATGTGTTGATAGCCTACGTCTTCGTCTGGACTTCTTATGTATAGTGCAACGCCCTGATAGACATTAGAGGGGCAAGTCGTAGGGCACGCAACCGCACCAATTCCCGCCGCGTCAACTATCTGACCAACGGAATATTGCGGCGCTGCATTTTTTGGCACTGTTATAATGGCGGTGCCGAGCACGGTCGAACGTGAGTCGACTAAACTGTCTGTTTTGTATCCGACGATTGAAACGGTAAATGTCGTCGCATGGGTCTCGCGATTATAGAAACGAATATAGCTGACGTTCCCACCGTCTGGCCCGCCCCCCAAATAAATTGGAGCGATTACGGTGTATAATTCGCCATTTACTGACTCGGGCTTCTCGACAGCCTGTTGAGATTTTTCAGCGGAAGAATTTCCTAGCGGCTTTGCTATCCGCATACCAGGCGGAGCCTGCGAGATTATATATTGCTCAGGAACCGAGACGATTGCGCCTCCGCTTGGCGCAGCTTCGCTGTATTTTAGAAACCTTTGTTGAGCTGTGTCCGCCGATACGTCTGCGGCGGGGACTGCGGCAGCGTAGCAAACTAGCGCTGCGGCAAGCACAAGCGATTTGGCCATATTTTTATGCATTCTCATCACATCAGCTCCCCTGAATGCGACTCGACTATAGCAGGAATAACGATAGATTTCCCGTAAAGGTATAGGCCAGCACGAAAGTGAAAAAAGATGGGTAGTGTCAGGATGCATCAACGTTACGCATTGATAAGACTATGGTTTTTAGTGTTCGCAAATTACGGGTGAGAATTGCGTTCCATTGATAAATGGAACCCGGCTTTCGCCGGGGAGACAGGGTGGGGTGGTGCGGCTTCGGTTTGACGATTGCGATCAGGGGCCGGTGATGGCTTTTTGGATGGCTTTGACCGTTTGATCGGTTTGCATTTCGAGAATGTGTTTTCCGTTGGCGATGGTTTTCTCGATGGGTTTGAGGTCGACGCCGTTCACGGTGAGCGTGTTTGCCTCGACCCGCTGCTTTAAGCGAATGCCTTCGGGGTTCACGGCGAAGAGGATGGCGGTGTTGTAGTAATTGTCGCCGAAGCCGCCGCCGGACGGCCGCGTTTCCGTGATGCCCAGGGTGTTCTTGATATAATTCTGGACGGCGGAGCGGTCGTAGTACTCCGGCACGAAGCGCACGTGCGCGGAGCTGCCGGCCCATTGCGATGTGAGTTCGGCGGCGACTTCTTTCAGACCCTTTTGCGCGCCCTGATGATCGCCGATGAGGATGATCTCCTTGAAGCCGGCGTCTTTGAGGGCGGTGATAATATCGGCCAGGGTCGATTTATACGCAGCGAGGCTGATGTTGAAATCGCCCACGTAGGGCCCGCGCTCGCCGTCGTCGGGCGGGACGTAGCGGACGACCGGTGCCACCAGCGCGTTGCCGAGTTTGCGCGCAATGATATCTGTTGAGGCGCGCAGCATGTTTTGGTGTTTGTTCAACGTGATGAAGGGGCCGGTGGCTTCGAGGCCGCCGGCGGGGAGAATGACGGTGGTTTTTCCGGCCTTGAGGGCGGCGGTGATTTCAGACCACGTCATGTCGTCCATGAAGACGGAGTCCGTCGGCTTGATCGCCGGGGGATCGGTGTAGACTTTGAGCGAGCGCGCCGGAGCGACATCTTGCACCGCGACGGCGATGGGGCCAGCCAGAACTGTTGCTAAAGCAGCAGCGATCCAAACGAACTATTTCACAGGCAACTCCATCAATAAGGATTTTTCAGGTGGAAAAAATCCTACGCCCGAAGCCACGCGGCGCAGATGGAAAGTCGCTGGTTTTGAGTGCTATCGCCTTGGCGGAGGCAAACGCCCTACCGCACGCGGTAAAAAGGAAAACCTATTCCGGGTTGGCGGCGGGAACGGACGAGCGCTTACAAAAAGTAAGGGGCCGACACAGCGTGCCGGCCCCTGGTTCTGTGCGGTGATTTCAGATTACTTCGCGTCGGTGGCGAAGCAGTAGAGCAATCCGGCGCCGCCGGTGGCGACAAGATTCTCTTGGCTGCAGCCACGGCTGGCGTGGACGGCATTCCACGAGATGCCGCCGCCGGCACGGTCGAAGTGGCCCACTTGCGCGCTGCCGTCGGCGGCCGTGCTTGTCCAATTTTTGCAGGTGTGGTCGGCGGCGTCGGTATACGCCGTGCCGTCAGGTTTCGTACCCGTGAGGATGTCGTGCTGGTTGGGGGTGGAGCCCACGCCGTTGATGGGTTCGCCTTTTTCCGACAGCGCCCTGTTTTTCATGACGCCATTTCCGATGCGGGCGAGATCGAGCGTGTCGCCGTGCAATTCGGCGAGGTTCATGGCGATCTTTTCGCCCTTGGCGCCGTACCAAGGACCTTGACCGATGCGGTCGCGGGCATTTACGGCACCGGCACCTTGCGTGCTGAGATACGCGCGCCACGTGAACTTGCTGCCGGCGGCGGCGGCGAGGGTTTGGCAGTGCTTATCGGCACCGGCAAGGCCGCCCAAGTTGGCGCCGTTGCCGAGACCGACGCTGGTGATGAAGAAGGACATGGGGGGTGGCGGCGGGGGCGCCTCGCCTGCGAGCGCGGGCATGGATATGGCGCAGAGCAGTGCGGAGGCGGTCAGGGCGAGCATCATCTTAGACATGGTGATCTCCTTTTGCAGGGTTCAGCATTTCAGGATTTGGGCGTGATGCGCCACGCCAGATTTCATTTCCGATTTGATAGCCAATCGCCCGCGCGGGCAAGTTCACCGCAGGGGCCTCACCGATATGTGAACGGCGTGTCGTGATGTGCGGAACGCCCTAAAACTGCTTGCGCAGCGTCAGCTCGATCGTGCGTCCGAGGGCGTCGCGGTAGCCGGGCTGATAGCGCAAGGGCGTGGTGCCGGACGTATTGGCCACGCGTTGGCGCGCGCCGGTGAGATTGGTCACCGACAGCACCAGGCGCGTGGCCTTGAGCTGGGGCGTGTTGGGGAACACGCGCACGGCATCGACGAAGCCCGTGAGATTGGCCGTGGCCAGGGGCGAAAACGCGAGAGTGTCGGCGGTGGCCGCGGCGACGGAGCCGATCTGAAGCAGGCTTTGGCCACGATAAACGGCCGTGAAACGCGCACCTAACCCACGCGTGTTCACGGCGATGGACACATCGACCTGATGCCGCGGGCGGGCGCTGCCGAAACCGCCGCCGTTGTCGCCACCACCCGCACCGCCCGCCAGCAGATCGACGAAGGGTGCGTTGGCGCGGATGTCGATGCGGTTGGAGAGGAACAGCGTGTGGCTGGCCGAGAGCTGCAAGCGTATGCGATCGGGCGGGCGTTCGGACGAGGTGGCGGCGGGCGTGGCGGGGAGCGTGGCGGCTGTGCCGTCGGTTGGCGGAGGGATAACCCGCGCGCCGCCGAAGGACAGATTGAGATTGAAGCCGTACCTCACGCGCGCCAACCGTTGCGCCGCGAAGTTCACCGGCCGGAGATCGACGAGGATGAGACGCCCGCTTGCGTCGCGCGTGAAGCGTTCGGGGAACGCGAGCCAGATGGGCGTGCTTTCGGTGGGCAGATTGGAAATCATGTTGCGGCGCTCGGCCGCGAAATAATCGGCGTTGAGCGTCAAATCCACTTTGCGGATCGGATGGATGTTCGCCCAAAGACGGTTTGTACGAACCGTCTCGCCGGTGAGCGATGGGTTGCCGCCGGTGATTTGCGCGACGTCGACGGTCTCGCCGCGCAGAACGTCGAAGATCGACACGGACGGGGTGACGGTTGTGGGTGCGCCCAGCGCCAAGATCTCGGGCGGCTGCGGATTGACGTTGGTGGACGCGTTGAGGGTGATCCAATCGCGGGGCGTCCAGTTAAGGCCATAGCCGTAACGATTGGCGGCGGCGGTGTTGGAAAAATCGACGCGCGCATATTCCACGTTGGCGGAAACGTCGCCGAGGACCGCCAGGATATCCTTGGCGCGGCTGGTGAGCGGGATGTCGACGTTGCCGCCAAAGGACACGCGGGTGCGCGACACGTTGCTGGAGGCTGGAACGCCCAGAAGCGTGTTTCGCGCGACAGCGCGCGTGCGGAGAAATTGCGCGTCCACTGTGGTGCCCAAAGGGCCCGCGGGAAGATCGAGGGGTGAACCGGTCAGCGTTGTTTGCGCGGATAGCGCCCCGGTGCGCGCGCGTGCGTGATCCTTCCACACGGGAAGTAGATCGTTGAGATCGCCGTCGAAGGGGTTGCGGGTGTCGGCGAGCACGAGCGGCGTTGCGCTTTGTTGCGGGTCTTGGCGTTCGGTGGCCGAATGGTTGACGGCTTCCTGATCTTTGACGTTGAGATTCAATTGCCATGTGCCAAGCGTGGCGTTGAAACCGACGTTGGCTTCGCCGTTGAGGGCGCGGGTGTTTTGGTCCAACGCATTGCCGTAACGCGCGATGCCGACGCTTTGCGAGAACGGCGAGAAGGCATTCGTAGGCGCGAGCACGAGGGCGCGCGACGCTAGGCCGCGTACAGACGGCGTTTCGGCATATACAAGCCGCGCGCTCGCGGACGATGTGAGCCACGGTGCGAGGCGCGTGGCGTAGGACAGGTTCAAATCGTATTTGCGCGTGGCCGGGCGCAAGGTGCGGAACGCGCCGAGGTCGGTGATGGGCGCCGTGTTTGCCAAGGCCGCAAAGTCGTTCAGCGTCGGATGATTGCCGGGCGGCACGGCGGCAACGGTGACACGGGTGCCGGCGCGGGCACTGAGCGCGGGATCGACTTCCGTCGAGGTACCGCGCGGATCGGGGATGACGTTGCCGCGTAGATCAAACGGTAGGCGGGGCTCTGGCTGAACGATGCCGCGGTCGCTTTCCAGAAGTGAGTCTTCGTCGCGGACATTGAGGTTGATGTTGGTGCGGCTGTCGCCGTCGATGCGCGAAAAGGCGACCTCGCCCACGTCGGCGTTCCAGGCGCCATCGGTCGCGAGCCGGTGTGCGGCCCTGAGGGTGACGCTGTTGAATTGCCCTTTTAGAACCACGACGTAGACGCGTTGGTTGGGAGCCGCGCCGTATTCCGCGCCGGCGCCGGGCAGCAGGATTTCAATGCGCTGCAAAGCCTCGGCGGCGAGACCGGAGAAATCGTTGGCGCTCACGCGCTGGCCGTTGATGATGTAGAGCGGCTCGTCCTCGTCGCCGGATTCGGTTTTCACCTCGGTGAGAAGGGCTTCGATATTGCTGACGCCGTATCCGGCAATATCGTTCTCGTCCAGGCTCCGCTCCGGCAAGCCTTGCAGCGTGCCCGCCTCGACGACGATTTCTTCGACAGGACTCTCGCTGGCACTTTCGAGGGCGGAGTCTTGCGCGCGCGCCGGCAACGCGGCGGGCAGAAGGACCGCGCCGATCCAGAGAAGCGGCCGCAAGAGAATGACAGCACGGCCGACGCTCAAGGTGGTCCCCAAAACTACAATTGGACGGGGTTTGGCTGATCGGCCGACGTCACGTCTCTAGTGGCGCGCCGCGGGCTGAATGCCAGGGACGTTCACATGGAAGCGATAGAGCCCGCGCCGCGCGGTGACGTAGATGGCTTTGGCGTCCGCGTCGCCGAAGGCGAGGTTTGTGGGCGATTCTGGAATGAGGACGCGCCCCAGTGCTTTGCCCGCGGGCGAAATGGCCCAAATGCCGCCGGGACCGACGCCCCAGATGTTTCCTTTGGTGTCGACCTTGATGCCGTCGAAACCGCCGGGGTCTTTGGTGAAGGTGTCGTAGTTGAAGAACAGGCGCGGGTTGGAGATGGCGTCATCGGCGCTAAGGTCGTAGGCCACGAGTTTGCGACCCGCGACCACGTATAAGATTCGTTCGTCGGGAGACAAGGCGATTCCGTTGGGCGCGCTGCCTTGGGGATCGTTGTCGATCATCTTGATTTGTCCGTCCTTCACCATGAAGACGCCGTGGCCTTGATATTCTTTGACGGGACTTTTATCGGCGCCGCGAAGGCCTGGAGACGGATCGGTGAAGAAGATCGCGCCGTTGGATTTGACCACCACGTCGTTGGGTGAGTTGAGGCGCTTGCCGTCATAACTCTCGGCCAGAACCGTGATGGTGCCGTCCTTCTCGTGGCGCACGAGGCGACGATCGCCATGCTGCGCAACGACGAGGCGGCCTTGCGGATCGATGGTGAGGCCGTTGGAGCCGAGCGCGATGACTTGCATGCGGCCGTTGAAAAACTCCACGCCGGCGGTGGACGAATCTTTGCCGGTGAAGCCGCTTTTTTCGAAAAACACGGAGAGCGCGCCGTTCTGCCACTTATATATGCAGTTGGCCGGCATATCGCTGAACAGCAGATAACCGCTCTTCCCTTCTGAAACCCAGACCGGTCCCTCGGTGAGGCCAAAGAACTCGTTCTTCAGCGTGTCGACCTTTGCTGTGGGGGAGATCAATTGCGCCATGGCCGGATCGAGCGCTTCGACGGGCGCTGCCGCCGCAGCGGTGTTGATGCCGAGGGCCATTATGGCGACCGCGACGCTGCGCATAGATGCGTTCATTTCATCTCCCCTTGAGAACGTAGGACCTAGACCGATCCTACTGTACGCCAAGGGTTACGAGAAGCGCGTCCAGTTGCGCGAATTGCTCGGCCGACCCGCCGGTACTGCCGGAGGCGATGGCGGCGTCGAGCGCGTCCTTGGAGGGATAGAGGTCGTGCATGACGACGGTTGTCACGCCGTCTTTTTCTGTGAAGGTCACCGTGGTGATGGCGCCCTCACCGCTTTCTTCATTGGTCCAAACGAGACGCGTAGGCGGCGTCACTTCAATGTAGCGACCGAAAAATGTCATGGGCTGCTCGGCGGCGGGGTGACCGAATACGAAACGGTAGGCGCCGCCGGCACGGACGTCAGCCTCGCAAGACAGGAAGGATATTCCATATGACTTGGGCGCCCACCACCGCTTGAGCAGTTCAGGCGTAGTCCAGGCCTCGAACACGAGGCGCGCGGGGCCATTGAAGGTGCGCGTGACGACCAACTCGCGTTCAGTCGTTCGTTCAACACGCGTGGGTTTAGCGTCTTTTTTTGCGTCCATGGGCCTTCTCCTTGCGTTTCAGTTCTTCGACAACCTCATCGAGTGCGTCGAAGCGCGCGGCCCAGAGCTGGCGGTGGCGCTCAATCCAGGCCGCCTCTTCCTCAAGGCGGCGCAGGCCGAGCTTGCAGGTGCGCACGCGGCCAATTTTTTCCGTGGTGACGAGCCCCGCCTGCTCCAAGACGCCGACGTGCTTCTTCATGCCCGTGAGAGTCATGTGAAACTTCGCGGCGAGGTCGGTGATCGACGCGTCCGCACGGCCGAGCTGCTCCAGAACGCCGCGCCGGGTGGCATCCGAAAGTGCTGCGAACGAAGCGTCGATGCGGGTTTGATAATACTGAACCATATGGTTCAGTATAGGCATGAGGATTTAAAGCATGCAAGGGCCGCTGGCGCGGTGGCAACCTTGCGGCTCGGCGCGCGTTTTGGCGCGTCCTCTCGTCGGTTGCAGGGGCGTATCTCTCCGCTTTTGCCCGCACCCCCGACGCTGCTCTTGGGAATGTCTCGATCAATGACCGTGAAACTGACTTTCGGCATCGCCTTGATCGCGCTCATTCTTATTGGATGCGTTCTTTACCTGCGGCACACGTTCAACACACATCTCGACCTTATAGAGATGAAGATACATGCTTCCGCCACCAACGCACTGCCGCGCACTGACTTGCCGCCGGAGGTTATGGCGCTCGCGCAAAAAATGGGCGCGCGGTCGGACGGCGCTTCCAGCGCCGCGTTCACTCAGTCCGGCACCATGTGGCTATCGCCCGGTGGCAGGGCCATGCAGTTCACCGCGCACCAGATCGTTGGGGTCAGCACGCCGACATTTTGCTGGCGCGCGGCTTTGGGTCCCGCTGGTGCCGTTTTGGTCGCCGACTATTTTTCGGAAGGCACGGGCGGATTAGAAGTGAAGTTGCTGGGAGCAATCCCGCTTGCGCGCATGGTGGGCACGCCCGGCATGAATCAGGGCGAGATGCTTCGCTACCTCGCCGAAGTTCCTTGGAACCCCGATGCAATTCTAAAAAACACACTGCTGGATTGGACGGTGATCGACTCGCGAACGATCAAGGTGGCCTCGGGTGTTGGCGTGGATCATGGAGAGATCACATTCAACTTGAACAGCCATGGCCTCATCGACAGGATAAGTGCTCCATCGCGCCTCTATTCCGCTCAGGGAAAAATGATTGCGTTACCGTGGCACGGTCGCTTTTGGGATTACCGCAACATCGGCGGCAGGTTTTTGCCCGCGCAAGGCGAAGTCGCTTGGGTGATAGACGGCAAGGCGTTTGTGTATTGGCGCGGGAGTCTGTTGAGTTGGAGATAGCGCGCGACGGGCGGCTTTTCCTAAGGGCGGATCAGCTACCGCCTTTACGCGCGGCCACGGCGGGGGCGAGGACGGCTTCCCACTGCTCGGCGCGGCGGGACCAAGTGCTTTCGCGGTTGACCACTTGGAGCTGGGCGAAACGCGTTTCCGCCCAGGCGCGTGGATCGCGCTGGAATTCGGCTTCGGCCTTTTCCAAAAGCGCCGTGAAGCCGGCGACATGATCTTCGCGCGAAATTTTTCCGCCGTCGACCGGCAGCAGGTCGGCAAACCCCATGGTGGTTTCCGGCAAAGCACCCAGATCGTTGCTGATGACCTTAAGGCCGGCGGCCATGGCTTCCTGCGCCACGATGCAATAGCTCTCGATGAAGGTGGAGGGATACGCCAAGTAGGCCGCGCGGCGGAATGCATCTGCCAACGTGCGTTGCCCGACAGCACCGCGCTGATGAATGCGCGCGTTGCGCCGGGCGGCATCAAAGATCGCCATGACGGCGGGGAACTTCTTATCCTGCTCCTGATACGTGCGCATGGAGGAGTAAACCTCCAGTTCGAGCTTGCCTTTGATGCGGCTCATCACCTCGACCAGAATATCGAGTCCGCGAAAGGGCATACTGGCGTAAACGGCCTGGTTCTTTTTGGCCGCAAGCAATTCTTCCGCCGAAGAAAACATATTTTCGAAGAACGGCGAGATGGCGTTTGGGATCACCACGTTTGGAATCGATAGACGGAAGGCATCGCGCAACGTGCCGCTGACGAAAACGGCACCGTCAAGAAAACGCTCTAACGTTTGAAGCGCGGCAAAGGCCGGCTGGTCGGCAAAGACATGCAGCCACCCGATGTTGACGGCTTTGGGGAGGTTCTTTTTGATATGCGGCGCGACGTTGAGATAGTTGACCGTGATCACCACGTCATCGTCGCGTTTGCGAAAAAACCCTTCCGGGTCGGCCCAGAAGGGTTTGATCGACAGATGATGAACGCCCATCATGACCGGTAGCGTACCGCTTGGTAATTCCGAGAGAAGGCTCACCTCATGGCCGCGCGCAGCGAGGGCCTGAGCCAGGTAACACGTGCTGGACGCCATGCCGCCGAGGGGCTGCTTTTGCGGCGTCGTGACGTTGAACGCCATGCCGAAAGGATTCAGAAAAAGAATGCGCATAAAATGATGAGTGCCTTAGGGCCGGATGTTACGATCCTTTGATTGAAACATGCCAGATGTCCTTTGGCTTTATCCTAGGTGAGGCTAATCGAATTTTCGAAACACAAAGAGGGAGGAAACCATGACAATCCGCTTTGGCTGTGTTTTGGCGACTTTTGCAGGAATGTGTCTAGCAAACGCGCCGGTTCTCGCTGCGTCCGATAGCGTCGACGATCATTTGCGCGCTGCCAAAGCGGCCGCAGGGGTGGATTTCGGGGGCGCGCTGAGTACCACATGCGTCGCGCCCGACAATATTGGCGGCGGCAGCGGCGGACCACGGATCATTCCAGACCGTGCGACCTGGTATGCGGAACCCGCGAAAGTTTTCGACAATCTCTACTTTGTCGGCACGAAGGTGCACTCGGCTTGGGCGCTGACGACGAGCGACGGCATCATTCTCATCGACACGTTGTTCGCCTACGCCAATGAGGACGAGATCGTGGGGGGCCTGAAGAAACTGGGCCTCAATCCGGCGAAGGTGAAATACGTGCTGATCTCTCATGGTCACGGCGATCATGACGAAGGGGCGCGGCTGATGCAGGAGCGATACGGCTCTAAGATCGTCATGGGCGCACCCGATTGGGACGGCATCGAAAAGCTTGCCGATATGCCGGGCGGAAAGCCCAAGCGGGATGTTGTCGCGACCGACGGCCAAAAAATCACGCTGGGCGATACCACCGTGACACTCGTGAGTACGCCGGGACATACGCCGGGCACGACGTCGTTTTTGTTTACGGTGAAGGACAACGGTAAGCCGTTAACGGTGGCGTATTCCGGCGGCACCGCGCTGCAACTCATTTACAACGATGCCGGCAAGCTGAACATCTATGCGGAGACCCAGGGCAAATTTCAGCGCCTTGCGAAAGAAGCCGGCGCGACCGTGCTGATCACGAACCATTCGCAGTTCGATAACGCAGCGACGAAGGCGCGGCTGGTGGCGGTGCGCAAACCGGGCGAACCAAATCCTTTCGAGGCCGGCAGCGACAGTGTGGCACGCTATCTGACCGTGTTGGCCGAATGTGCCAAAGCGCAAATCGCGCGGCTCAAAGGGCCAAACTCTTGATCGGTGCCGACATGGAAACCGACAGCGCGATAAAGGCGTTCCTCGTTACGCTCGACCTCCTCGGGGCGTTCGCGTTCGCCGTCAGCGGCGCGAGTGCCGGCATCGAAAAGCGGCTCGATATTTTTGGCGTTTTGGTACTAGCGACTGTCGCCGCCACCTTCGGCGGGATCGTGCGCGATCTGTTGATTGGAGCAGTCCCGCCGGCGGCCATTGCCCGCGTTCACTACCTGGTTGTTTCGCTTGCCGCCGGCACGGCTGCATTCATTTGGTACCCCGCGATAAAGAAACTGCAAAGCCCCGTGCTTATCTTCGATGCCATAGGCTTGTCTTTCTTTGTTGTGACCGGAACGCAAAAGGCTTTGGCTTTCGGAATCAATCCGGTCATGGCGGCAATTTTAGGAATGCTGACGGGTATCGGCGGCGGCGTCATGCGCGATCTTCTGGTTGCCCAGGTGCCGGCTGTGTTGCGCACCGATTTTTACGCGCTGGCGGCTCTCGCCGGCGCCTGTGTCATCGTGATGGGAGATGCGCTGGGGTTTTCGCCGGAAGCATCCGCCCTGGCGGGGGGCGCCCTCTGCCTGGGACTGAGACTTATGGCGATGCGTTATCGCTGGCGCCTTCCCACAGGCCGGCCGGGTCACGATTCCGGTGCAGACTAGGCGTTCTCAAAGTCGTTGTTGCTAGCCAGGCGAATAATTCCAGAAGGTTTTTAAATGATGGGCAGTGCGTTTCTTGAACTTGAGTTTTTTGCTCTGGTGATCTTTTCCCTAATTTTGCCGATTGGCATTTATTTCTATTTGCTCACGCGGAATAAAATCTCCCGCCACCGCGTGACGTGGTTCGGCTTCATGATGATCGCCATGTCGGGGGTGGATTTATACCTGCTGCAACGCTTGAGAGAGATCGCGCGCGTTTCAGGGTCGCAAGTGGACGACCGCGTCTTCGCCTCGGAGGTTTCCATCGCGCTCTATTTATTGCCCGCCATTTTCGCAGGCATCGGCGTGAATGTGGTCTCGCACATCTTGATCGACCATCTCAAAAAAGCCGAAGACAAATTCACCGAGGACGAACCTTCATAAAGCGCACGCGTCCAGGTCTGAAACATAAGACCATGGTTGACGGGCTTTAGGCCCCTGCTCCATTGTCACGGACTTCGGGGAGAGAGGCCATGCGCGCATTCATACGCTTCTGGCTTGCGGCGAGCTTTGCTGTGCTGCTGGCGTTGCCGGCGACCGCGGCGGATTTGCGCGTCATGACGTCGGGCGCTTTTCTGGCGCCCCTGGGCGATCTTGCAAAACAGTATGAGCACGACTACGGCGTGCACATCGTCATCATCAACGGCCCGTCGATGGGTGCCACACCCGGCGCGATCCCTGCGCGTTTGGCACGGGGCGAAGCGGCGGACGCTGTGATCCTGGCGCGCAGCGCGCTCGATAACCTGGTGAAGGCCGGGCACATCGCACCCGGCAGCGAGACCGACCTGGTGCGCTCGCCCATCGCCCTTGCCGTCAAAGCTGGTGCGCCCGTGCCCGACATCTCGACGGTTGCAGCACTCAAAGCCACGCTGATCAACGCCAAGAGCATCGCCTATTCCGACAGTGCGAGCGGCGTTTATGTGGGTACCGAATTGTTCGAGCGTCTTGGCATTGCGGAGGTGGCGCGCGCCAAAGCCAAGATGATCGCGGCCACGCCGGTGGGCGAGATCGTCGCTAAAGGTGAAGCGGACGTTGGTTTCCAACAGATGAGCGAACTGCTGCCGGTGAAGGGAATTATCGTGGTGGGCCCGCTTCCGGCAGACGTTCAAAAGATCACCGTTTTCTCGGCGGGCCTTATCAAGACCAACGCGGACACCGACGATGCCGCGGAGTTCGTGGCCTTCCTCGCCTCGCCGTCCGCGTGGAAAACAATGCGCGTTTACGGCCTCGTGCCTGCCCGTGAAAAATAATCAGGGAAAATGATTATGAGCACACAAGCCAAACCCCAGGCTGCGTGGAAGTCCATCGGCATCGTTGCCTCGGGCAATTTTCTGGAGATGTACGATTTCATGGTGTTCGGCTTTTATGCCGCCATCATCGGCCAGGTCCATTTCCCAGGTAATAACGAATACGCGAGCCTCATGCTGGCGTTGATGACCTTCGGCGCGGGATTTTTGATGCGGCCCGTGGGCGCGCTGGTGCTGGGCGCTTATATTGACCGCCACGGCCGCCGCACCGGATTGCTGTTGACCCTGGGCCTCATGGCGGTGGGCACGTTCGCCATCGCCGCCACGCCGAGCTACGCGACCATTGGCCTTGCCGCACCGCTTGCGATTCTCACCGGACGGCTTGTGCAGGGACTCTCTGCCGGCGTCGAGCTGGGCGGCGTGTCGGTTTATCTTTCCGAAATCGCGCCACCGGGACGCAAGGGCTTCTTTGTGTCGTGGCAATCGGCCAGTCAGCAGATGGCCATCGTGTTCGCCGCGATCATCGGGATCGTGCTGGCGTCTACCTTGTCGCCCGATGAGATGAAATCGTGGGGCTGGCGTGTGCCGTTTGTGATCGGCTGTTTGTTGATTCCGTTTGTCTACGCCATCCGCCGCCACCTGGTGGAGACGCCGCACTATCTCACACGTCCGCGTCATCCCACATTCAGCGAGATTTATCGCTCGCTGCATCAGGCCAAGGGATTGGTTCTCCTCGGCATGATGATGACCATCATGACCACGGTGTCGTTTTACATGATCACCTCGTATACGCCGACGTTCGGCACCAACGAGTTGCATCTGACACGGCTTGAAAGCCTGATCGTGACTCTGTCGGCGGCCTTCTCGAATTTCGTTTTGTTGCCGACCATGGGCGCAGTCTCGGACCGCATCGGGCGAAAGCGGTTGTTGATCGGCGCCACGGTGATGATGTTGCTGACCGCCTATCCTGCTTTGACCTGGTTGGTGGATGCACCGTCGTTTTCGCGCTTGCTGGCGGTGGAGTTGTGGCTGTCGCTGGTCTACAGCAGTTATAACGGCGCCTTGGTGGTGTACCTGACCGAGATCATGCCGCCGGCCGTGCGCACCGCCGGGTTCTCTATGGCTTATAGTCTCGCGACCGCGCTGTTCGGCGGCTTTACGCCGGCCATCGCGACCTATTTGATTCACGAGACAGGCAATAAGGCCATGCCCGGCGCCTGGCTGTCGCTGGCGGCGGTGTTGAGCCTGATTGCCGTGCTGGTGATGACCCGCAGACCCGCGTCGGTGGCGGCCACGGCGACGAGTTCAGAACATCCAGCCATTTAAGGTTAAGCGCTGATCGGTGAGCGCGGCGGAGGCGCACTGGATCGGCGTGACGCTGTGGTGAATGAAGGTGGGAAAGATCATGAGGCCGTTGCGGGGCGGGTCGATGTTGGCGGCCAGTTGACCGCACTTGCCGCGACCGTCCTGGATCAGCGTGTTGTAGAGGCACAGATGGCCGCCGCTGAACTGTTTGGGATCGCGGTGAAAATAATAGACATAACTGATGCGGCGGTAGGAAATATCCGGCGCGCCATTGTCGGTGTGAGTGGCGAAGAAATCGCCGTCGCCGTGGGCGGTGATCTGACATTCCAATGAATTGAGCGGTATCGGATCGATGCGCAGTTGCGGCCAGAGCTGCGGCATCAACGCTTGCAGCTTTGGCATGACGAGTGCCGCGAGCGGTCCGTTGAAAGGCCCGTCCAGCAGACGCGCGCTGCGAAGACGCGTTTGACTGGGCTCGTAAGCGCCCGCGCTTTGGAAACCTTCGGCGTGGGCCAGGGTGAAGGCCAATATCTGCGCAAGCTCGGCGTCCGTCAGAAAATCGGGGATCAGTGCATACGGCGGAGGAATCTCGAGGCCCGCGATGTCGGGCGCGGACACGTCGATGGCATCGCCCGCGGGACCTTGCAGGCGCAACGTGCGTCCCGCCGCATCGGCGGGCGCGCGCATATAATGAAGTATCTCCTGGAATGCGCGGCCGACCGGCCTGCACACCGCGCGGCTTTGACCGTCCTTGAGATGGAGTATGGCTTCATTCACGGCGCGGGTTTCCGAGCTTCGACACAAGACGACAGCAGGAAATCATAGCCGCATTTATACCGCGCCAGCCATCCGGCAATTACCGGCGCGTTTAGCCCTTAAACGAGTTTTTGAAGCATGCCTTCAAAGACGTCGGCGGTTTGGCCGCCGGGGATGAGATGCTTCCCGTCGATCAGGAATGCCGGGACCGATTTAATTCCCGCTTGGCGCCAATGGAGGCTGCTGGCGCGCACTTCATCGGCGTAGCGGCCTTCGGAGAGAACTTTTCTGGCTTCGTCCCCATCGAGGCCGACGCTTGATGCCAAGTCCACCAACACATTCTCGTCGGAGATATTTTTCCCATCGGTGAAGTGGGCCTTAAAGAGCGCGTGCTGGAGCGGAACCTGCTTTTGCGACAGATCCGCCCAATGCAACAGGCGATGCCCATCGAAGGTGCTGTTGATCCGCGTTTCACGGGTGAAATTGACGGCGAACCCGACGTTCTTTGCGCGCGAGAACGACGCTTCTCGGTGTTCGGCCATTTCATCGAACGTTTTGCCGAACTTTGTTCTGTAGATGTCGACCAAGGATCGGCCTTCGCGCGGCATGTCGGGCATGAGCTGATAGGACCGGAAGTGAATCGTCGCGGTCATCACGTTGCTCAGCCGACCGAGGGCCAATTCGAGTTCGCGCAACCCGATCACGCACCACGGACAAATGATGTCGGAAATCATTTCGATCTGTATCGCCTTGGGCAGCGTGGGCGCGGACGCAGATCCGTTATTGATCGGGGCTTGTATATTCATCGCACTACATGGTTCGCGGATATCACCGCTGAACCATCTCCTTCAAAAGTGTTACGGGTAATTCGCCGAAACTTGTTTGCGTTCCTGATAGAGGCTCCAGAATTTGTCCGCGACGTCGCTTCCGGCGAGTGTAGCATTGCCGGAGTCAAATATCGTGCCCTTCACGGAGCCGTTGATGACGACCTGGCCAACGTAAATGCCGTCGGCGCGCAGCTTCTCGGCGAGGACCGCGACGGTT
Organism: Fidelibacterota bacterium; assembly: GCA_947475895.1. GTDB lineage: Bacteria > Pseudomonadota > Alphaproteobacteria > Rhodospirillales > Rhodospirillaceae > SHVO01. The sequence goes on along the minus strand of CANJMF010000019.1, from coordinate 34,842 downwards.
TTATTCTGGGCTGCTTTACCGATGGAAAGGCCCATGAAACCGTAGTCTGCGGCCATGGCATTCATTTCGGGGGTATCGTAGGCCGCGCCGCCGTTGGAAACTAAAATAGCCGCGCCCGCTTGACCCTTGAGATCCGGCAACGCGCCCTGCACCGCCGCCACTAGCCCGGTGACATTGGTGTCGAGAACGGCGCGCAGATCGGCCACATCGGCGGTTGTGATATCGCCGGCGCTTGCGGCCATGGGATTCCAATGGATGACCGTGATAGCTCCGAGTTGCTTTTTAACGGCTGCGATCATCGTGCCCACGGCAGCAGGATCGGCCAAGTCGGCCGGAAACGCTGCTGCCTTGACGCCGCTCTTTTCGAGAGCAGCAACACCTGCCGCGAGACGCTCCTTGTTGCGACCAACGATTGCGACGGAAAAACCTTCGCTGCCGAACTTACGCGCGACAGCATCAGAAACGCCCGGGCCGTATCCGCAGACAACAATCGTTTTAGCCATGGAGGAAATGTCCTTTGTAAAAATAAAGTCGCGCGAGCGATGGAGCGCAGCGCCGTCTCGCTCAAAAGCTATGTTCTGAGTGCTGGGCCATGGATGTATTCTGGTAGGTTACCATTGTAAACCTGGTTACCGATGGTTAGTCTTATTATTGAGTTTCTCCGCAGTTATCGGGTTTCCGCGCGGTAACCTCTGGTCAGGTCTGGCATGGCGCTCAAGCATCGAAAGAATAAGTTTCCCTTCGCACAATGTCCGGTGGGGGAATGCATGGCATTCCTGCGCGGCGCGTGGACTCCCAATGTGATTTGGCTGTTGAGTGGCGGTCCGCGACGGTTCAGCGAATTGCGCAAAGACATCACGGCAATTTCGGCGAAGGTCCTCAGCACGCGGCTGCGCGAGCTGGAGGAGTTGGGCGTGATTCACCGTGAGGTGATGTCAACCTCGCCACCGTCCGTCGAGTACAGTCTCTCGGACCTCGGTCAGGAGCTAACGCCCGCCATCGCCGCCATCGTCAACGTTGGGCAGCGGCTGAAGAAGCGAAGCGCGCAGATGGCGAAATAGTTGGGCGAGTGATGCCCATTGCTTTTGTTCTAGGAAATCATTTCAAGGTTTTCGCCACGCGGAATCCGCCGTGATCGCCGCCGCTCTCGGGACGCGCAGCGCCACCCACATTCGCGGCGCGCAGGAACTGTGGGCTCACATCCCATGAGTTGCCCTTGAACGGATGAACTTTGCAATCCGGCTGGACGTAAGGCGCGCCATCGCGCGGCGCTTTTTCGCGCGATGCGTCCCACCAGGTCAGGCAGTCGGCCAGAATGGAGCCTGCGTTACCTGCCATATCGGAAAGGCCGAAGGGGTTGGGCGGAAACGAACCGACCGGCGACGTGAAATCCCAGTGATCGTCGCCAACTGAAAGCGGAACACAGCACTTGTCGCCGCCGTAGTTGGCTTTGCTGTGATCGGCTTGCTCGCCCCAATAGAATGGCGTCGTCGTCCCGGCGCGCTCCGCGTATTCGTATTCGGCTTCCGACATAAGGCGGTACGGCCCTTCCTCCTTTGCACCCGGCAGCTTCGCGTTCAACCAGCGCAAATAAGCTTGGGCATCATTCCAACTGACACAAACGACGGGATCGCGATCAGTCTGCGTGAACCCTGGATCGCGCCAATTTTTGGCGGGGTCTTTGCTCTCCACAAACTTTGTGCCGTTATAAATAATGTTGCAGATAGCGCTGCGCGCATACCCGGTCTCTTTGACAAACGTCGCGTATTCGCCGCGGGTGACGTTGTAAATGCCAACGCCGAAAGGCCGTGCGATGTCCACGCGACGTTGCTGGCCCTCGACGTCAAAGCGGCCTTCTTCCGTGGGGGGCGAACCCATCATGAAAGCGCCGGCCGGAACGACGATCATTTTCGGACAATCGGCGCAATCGCGAAACGCCTTACCGGGCGAAGCGCATTCGGCAGATGTGGCCAAAAACAAAACAGCAATCGTCAACGATGCCGAGATGATTCCGCGCATTGAGCCCCCAGTCCGCGTCGGTTGACCACCATTCTGCGCCAATCCGATTGATTTTTGGATGGGGTTCTTGCGGTGTGCACTGCACTCCTGGCGTGACGCGCGGCCTCGGTCGCTTGTCCCACGCGAGGAATGTCGTTCCACCCCTATTTCTTTACGGCTAAGCTCGGGCGTCCGCTCTTATTACGCAGGGCACATACCCAAATGCACAATAGGATTTAGCGATGCAAAACCGCAGAACGATGATTGGCCTTGGCATCGGCGCAGGCTTAGCCCTCGCCTCCGCCCAAGCAGCCGCACAGACTCAGACCAAGGCCAGCGCGCCAACGGGCACGCAGCCGCGACTGCGCGGCGCGGCCGTCACCATGATCGCGACCCCGAATGGACCTGGCTTGGCCGTGCGTACACCGCGCGGCGTGTTCGATGTGGCCGGGTTCGAGCGCGCGACACACCGCGGGTTACCGACCACCGTGAGCGAGGTCATCAATCAGCAAGGCAACATCACCGACCTTCAGGCGCTGTTGGCCGACCCATCTAAAGTGCCGGAGCGCTGGTTGATCCCGGAAGGCGACGTGAAATTCGCGAACATGCTGACGCATCCGCCGAAGATCATTTGCGTAGGCTTGAATTACAAAGCACATGCGGCCGAAGGTGGAGCGAAGCCACCGACAGAGCCCATCCTGTTCAACAAATTCAGCACGGCCATCAATCATCACCGCAACACGATCAAGGTGACGGGCGAACCGGAAAAAGAATGGGACTATGAGGCCGAACTGGTGGCGGTGATGGGTCAGGGTGGACGCAACATCTCGGAAGCCCAGGCGCTGAGCACCGTGTTCGGCTATGCCAACGGCAACGATTTCTCGAACCGAAATCTTCAGAACCGGTCGGCGCAATGGATGCTGGGTAAGACGACCGATGGCTCCGGGCCTTTTGGTCCGTGGCTGGTGACCGCCGATCAGGTGGACCCCAACAACCTCGACATGAAGCTGACGGTGAACGGCGAAATCCGCCAATCGACCAACACCAGCAAGATGATTTTTAGCTGCGCGCAGATCGTCGCTTACTGCTCGAAGTATTTCACCCTGGAACCCGGGGATGTGATTTTCACCGGCACCTGCGAAGGCGTAATCTTGGGTATGCCGAAGGACAAACAAGTTTGGCTCAAGGCCGGCGACAAAATGGCCGTGAGCATCACCGGATTAGGCGTGTTGGAAAACGCGCTCGTTTAGACACGCTCTTAGACACAAGCTTAGACACAAGCTTAGACACAAGCTTAGACACACGACTTTTCTTAAAAACAGGGGAGAAAATAATCATGCTTATTTCATTGGCAGGAAAAAACGCAATCATCACCGGCGGAAGTCGCGGGCTAGGCCTTGCGACCGCGAGCCGCTTTGTGCGTTCGGGCGGAAGCGTTGCGATTTTGGCGCGCGGCCAAGCAGATCTCGATACCGCACAGGCGGAGTTGACGAAGCAGGCCAAGACCAACCGCTCGTCCGCCCGCGTTTTCAATTACAGCTGTGACGTATCGATCCCCGAGCAACGCCAAGCGACCTATGACAAAATAAAGAAAGACTTGGGCCCCATCGACATCCTGGTGAATAACGCCGGCGAAGGGCGGCCATTCTCATTTGAAAATGTCGATCTTGCGTTGTGGAAGACAGATCTCGATCAGAAATTGATGGCGGCGATTCACTTTTCCCAACTGTGCTGGCCCGACATGAAGGCCAAGCGTTGGGGCCGCATCATTAATACGCTCAACTACTTCGCTAAGGCCCAGGCGGCCAACACCATGCCGACGTCGGTCACGCGCGCCGCCGGCCTCGCCTTCACGAAGGCATTGGCTTTCGACGGCGCACCGCACAACATTCTGGTGAACGGACTTCTGGTCGGCAGCATTGTGAGCGGCCAAATCGAGCGCCGCGTTCCCGACGAGGAAGAGCGCAAGAAGGCCATCATCGAAGGCGGCAAGCGCATTCCCATGGGCCGCATGGGCGAAGCGGAAGAGTTCGCCAACATCGCGTGCTTCCTCGCCTCGGAGCAAGCGTCGTACCTGACCGGGACAGGCCTCAACGTCGACGGCTGCCTTGGTCCGGTGGCATAGGGGGAATGTCCATGACCAAGATGTCAGACAGAACTGTATCGCGCCGGTCTGCCTTTACAGCGGTGGGCGTCGGCGCGTTAGCGGCGACCGGTCTTGCGGCACGCGCGGAAGCGAGTAATGCCGAAGCGGCGAACATCAAGATCTGCGAAGCCGCGATTGGCTGCGTGGCCGGTACAAGCTGCGACAGCAAGACGTTAGCGGACTACCTGGCCGACGATTGTGTTCTGCAGCTTGAGGAGAACCAACCGCCCGTGACCGGCAAGGCTGCCGGCATCGCGGCGTTCGAGCGGTTCTTCGCCACGGGCGCGCGCGTTGCTTCGACGATTCAAGGCGTGCACGCGCAAGGATCGCTGGTGGTCATTCGCCGCATCGACGAAGTGACTTATAAGGCCGATGCGTCCAAACGCACGTTTACGTTGGCTGGCGTGTTCACATTGAAGGATGGAAAAATCCATCAATGGATCGACATGGCGGTTAAAGTTTAAGACAGCGCTACTTTCGCTTGAGTGCCGCCGCCAAGGCGGCACCGAGCGCGCCTTGTTCGGCCGGGCGTTCGACAGGCTTCGCTTGATGCGATTTAGGTGACGGTCCGCGCGGCGGTGATTTTCCGTCGCGCGGCGTTGCTGCCGGGGCACTTCTGGCCTCGCCGGGCGCGATCTCTTTGCGCATCGAAAGGCCGATGCGTTTACGCGGGATGTCGACGTCGACAACGCGGACCTTCACCACATCGCCCGCTTTCACAACGTCGTGCGCATCCTTCACGAAGCGATCGGCCAGTTGCGACACGTGCACAAGTCCGTCCTGGTGCACGCCGATATCGACGAAGGCCCCGAACGCGGCGACGTTGGTGACGGTGCCTTCGAGCATCATGCCGGGCTTTAGGTCCTTAAGATCGTCGATGCCTTCGGCGAACGTCGCCGTCTTGAAGTGGGGGCGCGGATCGCGTCCGGGTTTTTCCAACTCGGCGACGATGTCGCGAATGGTCGGAAGGCCGAAACGCTCGTCCACAAAAACGCGTGGATCGAGCGCCTTCAAGGCCGCGCCATCGCCCATGAGTGCGCGCACATCGCGGCCACACGCGGCGACGATCTTTTTGGCGACCTCGTAAGCTTCCGGATGCACGGAGGACGCATCGAGTGGTTCGGTTCCGTTGGGAATACGCAAGAATCCCGCGCACTGTTCAAAGGTGCGCTGCCCGAGGCGCGTAACCTTGAGCAGTTCCTTGCGGTTGGAAAACGGACCCGTCGCATCGCGATGAGCGACGATGGCGTCGGCCAGCGAGGTGTTCAGACCCGACACGCGCGCGAGCAACGGCGCGGATGCAGTGTTGAGATCGACACCGACAGCATTCACGGCATCTTCGACCACAGCGCCCAGCGAGCGGTCGAGGCGATGCTGGTCGAGGTCGTGCTGATATTGGCCGACGCCGATGGATTTCGGTTCGATCTTGACGAGTTCCGCCAGCGGATCTTGCAGACGGCGCGCGATGGACACCGCGCCGCGCAGCGACACATCGAGATCGGGAAATTCGCGCGACGCCAATTCCGATGCGGAATAGACCGAAGCGCCCGCCTCGCTGACAATGACTTTCAGCGGCTTTGGCGCAGGCACATCGGCCAGCATTTCAACCACCAGCTTTTCGGTTTCGCGGCTGCCCGTGCCGTTGCCGATGGCGATTAACTCGACGCCATACTTGCGGACCAGAGTAGCCAATTGCACCTGCGTGCCGCGCACATCGTTTTTCGGCGGGAACGGATAAACCGTCGTGGTCGTGAGCACTTTGCCGGTGCCGTCGATGATCGCCACTTTCACACCGGTGCGGATTCCAGGATCGAGCCCCATGGTCGGGCGCGAACCGGCGGGCGCGGCCAGAAGCAGGTCTTTGAGATTGCGCGCGAAAACCTGGATCGCCTCTTCTTCGGCGCGCTGGCGCAGATCGAGCATGAGGTCGATGGAAAGACGCAAAGACAACTTCACCCGCCAGGTCCAACCGACGACCGTCATGAGCCAGACATCGCCGGGGAGTTTGCGGCCAATGGCATTGGCATCAGCCACCATCTGCTCGATGGGTTTGACGGCGGAGGTGTTGTCGGCGTCGACCTCGATGTCGACATGCAGGATGTCCTCGTTGCGGCCGCGCTGCATCGCGAGCGCGCGGTGGCCGGGAACGGTTGCCCAGCGTTCGGCGTGATCGAAATAATCGGAGAATTTCGCGCCGCTTTCCGCCTTACCGTCGGCTACGCGAGAACGCAAGAAAGCCCGCTCTTTCATATAGGTGCGCACGCGACCGACGAGATCGGCGTCTTCGGCGAATTGCTCCGAAATAATGTCGCGCGCGCCCTCGAGCGCGGCTTTAGCGTCCGGCACTTTGTCGTTGATATAACCGGCCGCGAGATCAGCGGGGACAGCAGCCCGGTCGGCCAAGATTGCTTCGGCCAAGGGTCCGAGGCCGTTTTCACGTGCGATCTCGGCTTTGGTACGGCGCTTTGGCTTGTAGGGCAGATAAATGTCTTCCAGTTCCGCCTTGGTGGTGACGGCGGCGATTTTTGCCTCCAACTCGTCGGTGAGTTTTCCCTGCTCTTTAATCGAACCGAGAACCGCCTCGCGACGCGCTTGGAGTTCGCGCAAGTAGGAAAGGCGTTCCGCCAGGAGGCGCAGTTGCGTGTCGTCCAATCCGCCCGTCGCTTCCTTGCGGTAACGCGCGATGAAGGGCACGGTCGCACCCTCATCCAAAAGCGCAATGGCCGCCACCGCCTGTTCTGTCTTCGAATTGATTTCGGAGGCAATGATGGCGGCGATGCGTTGAAAGTCGGGAGTCATAAAGCTCTCTGGTCAAAAGGAGGCGAATCTAGCGGGCTGGGGAAAATAGTGGCAAACGCGGAAAACGCAATGCGCCGAAAGACGCCTTAGTTGACCGGCACCTTCGCACCGTCCGCGAGCCATTGAAACCAGAAGGCCTCTTCCGCGCCGACCACTGTGTCGGCTTCAACCTGCGTTAGATTCGTGGTTTCGGTAATGGGCTGATACTGCCGGCCGTGAATGCCGGTGGCCAAGGTTCCATCCGTCTTTTTCACGAAGATATAAATTTCCGGAGCGTAACGACGGGTGTGAAACAACACGTAAGAGGCGTTGGCGACAACAAAAGCGTTGAGCGCGTGCTGGATGCCATGGTCCGTAACCACGAGGTCCTTGATGGCAAGCGGGTGATCGCCAAAGCCGAGCCGGTCGGCGATATCGCCGCGTAGCTCGGTTTCGTTTCCCGATTTTTGAACCACGTCGAACAACGCCCTAAAGTCTTTTGGCGGCGGCGATTGCGCGCTTGCGCAGGTGGGCGCGAATAAGATCGCGGCGACGAAAAAAAGAATGCGCATCTACCTTACCTGCAACGTGCCTTGAAGCGCGTTTTTGATGGCAGCGACGCCCGGTGCGAGGAAGCTTTCCCATTGCGCCGCGCGGCGCACCCAGGTGCTCTGCCGATTGATTTCTTGCAGTTGTGCGAAACGCGCTTCGGCCCAGGCGCGCGGATCACGGTGAAACTCGGCCTCGGCTTTCTCCACCAGCGCCGTGAAGCCCGCGACATGATCGGCATGCGCGAGCGCACCGCCTTGGACCGGCAACAGATCGGCGAAACCCATGGTGGTTTCCGGCAACGCGCCCAGATCGTTGCTGATCACCTTGAGACCCGAGGCCATCGCCTCTTGAGCGACGATGCAATAGGTCTCGATAAAGGTGCAGGGATACGTCAGGAAGGCGGCACTACGAAAAGCCTCGGCTAATGTTTTCTGCCCCACCGCCCCACGATAGCGAATGCGCGGGTTGCGCCGGGCGGAATCGTAAATGGCCGTAATGCCGGGGTAGTCTTTGTCCTGAACCTGGTAGGTGCGCATGGACGAATAGACGTCGAGTTCGACCTTGCCTTTTACCGCTCCCATCACGTCTACTAGAACATCGAGCCCGCGAAAAGGCATGCTGGCGTAGACCGCGCGATTTTTTTTGGCGGCGAGAAGTTCCTCTGCCGACGAGAACATATTTTCGAAACACGGCGCGATGGCATTTTCGATCGTGACGTTTTGAATGGACAAGCGGAAAGTGTCGCGCAGCGTAGCGCTGACACACACGGTCGCATCCAACCAGCGCTGCATATCTTGAAGCGGCTTTAAGGCCGGTTGGTCGGGAAAGATGTGCAGCCACGCGATATTGACGGTTTTGGCATGGGCCTTTTTGACGTACGGCGCGATGTCGGGATAATTGACCGCGATTACTACGTCGTAGTCGCCTTTTTGAAAGAAGCCCACCGCGTCTGTCCATACGGGTTTGATGGACAGATGCTTGACGCCCATGATCTCCGGCTGCGTGCCGGCGGGCAGATCGGAGACGAGGCTTACATCATGGCCGCGCGCAGCGAGCGCCGTCGCCAGATAACACGTGCTGGACGCCATGCCGCCGAGCGGTTGCTTTAGCGGCGTCTTGACGTTGAACGCCATATTGCTGGGATTGAAAAAAAGAAGGCGCATAGAAAGCGTCAGGCTCCGGTGTTTCTAAACACGGGCGTGGCGATCGTTAGCGTACGAGGCGGCCCATGTGCAAAGCGTGGAGAACAACCCGATAGCTGCTCTCCACGCCATGATAGCATACTGAAACGTTCGCGGGGTCGACGTCCCGCTTGTGGGACGCGTACCGTTCTGCAATCGGCCAGGGACACGTTCTAATTGATCAGTCTGTGCACTGGTAAAGGCGGGCTTGGACGGCCGGGTATTCGAAGTTTTTCATAAGGCCGAACGCGTGCACCGGCGGCGACAGAAGCCGCACCGTCCATGGCGTTTGCCCGGTGTCGGCTGCCGATACCAGAGTCCAGCGATCTGGATTGGGCGCGGCACTCATTAATTCGTTCGGCGCGCCGACCGCGAGGTAATAGCTGCCGACCGAGGCATCGCCTTGCGCTAACCGCGCGCGAAAATCCGCCGGCGCAAATTGCAAATGCAGGTTTGTCTCCTGGTTGACGTAGATGGGGCCCGAAACGGAGCGAACGATCTGGTCGCTGATGCTTGCGACGCGGGCGTAATTCGGAGCGACATCGATGATGATCGCGGTGATCAGAAACTTGATCACGAGTAAAGCCGCAATCGATCGACGTAGCCAGGGGATGTTGATGTGTGCGAAGGCGATGCCGATGAGCGCGCTGCCTGCCATGAGTGCGGGCAGGAACATGCGCGGACCGGGCCTGACGGCAAGGACATAGAGATTGATGAGAATGTTCGCGGCCATGACCACGAGCAAGGCTTGGCACAGATCGCGCAGCGTGTTTGTCATGCGGCTTTGTTCGCCATCACGTCGCGCGCGCCATAACGCCCAGCCGGTGACCGCCAGAATGACGAAGATCAATCCAGCCAAGTTGTCGGCGAAAAGATTGAGATAGGGATCAAGCATCCAGTGCAACCGAACAGGACCGGCGCCGGTCCAGTGGCTCATAAGCAGCGGGTTAAGAAGCGGACTAGCGCCGAGGGGAATGTTGCCCGCGAGATGATTGGACGGCACGCCGATATGGCCAAGATCGGCATGAAGCCGATAAAGCGGATCGCCGGTCAGATGCCAGTAGCACGCATACTCGATCAATGGCGCGGGCAAGGCCGCGAGTGCGACCCAGCCATAACGCGCGCGCCGGATTCGGTAGGACAGCAGGAAGGCGAGACCGTAGACCGCCCAGAGGCCCAGCGCCGTTTCGCGCAAACTCCACGCGAGGCCTGCAGCCAGGCCGGACGCCAGCAGCCATTCGCGACCGCGTTGGGTTTGCCGATCCGAACCTAGCCGAAAGCAGCCGAGCGATACGCACCACAGCAAGCCCTCGGGGGCATCTGGGTAAATGACGGTCGACCAGCGACCCAATTCCGGAATTGTCAGGAGCGCCAGCGCCGCCACGAAACCAGCGCGCCAACCGGCCAACTTTCCTATGAACCCGTAAAGCACGAGGCCGCAGGCGAGATACGTGAGAATTGCCGGCACCATGATCGCCGTCCGGCTGAAACCAAAGATCTGAACGGCGAGAACATTGCCGAGAACGAGCGGCCAGCGCAGGGCCCAGTGATTGGTGCCTACATTGGGGCCGCTCTGGCTCCAGGCGATGACCGCATTCATGTACTGAGCGTCGTCCCACCCGCCGCCGATGTATCCGCGCGGATTAATGAGAACGAGCGCAAGTCCCGTCAGTGCAATGGCGATGGCACCCATGACCGGAGCGTACTGCCGCCATGCCGTCTCGCCTGGATCGACGAAAAATGCCGGTGCGATCTGCAGATCGATATCAGAAGCCATATCAACCGCCGCGAAGGAGGAACCTAACGCGCCTGAATAGCTGGCGTATCAATCGTCGGTTAAGACGCGCCGCTACGCGGAAAATGCATGCGTTAATATTAAGGAGAAGCCCCGACACACGCCCCACGTCATCGTGTCGTTGGGGCGATTGTAACACGCTTGGGACAACGCAAACTATGGAAGCGGCAGTTGAATAGGCGTGATGATGCACTTTGCCTCTTTCGTCACGCTCTCCCGCCCTTCCAAGGCCATGATTATAGCCATAAGTCAGAATGGCGCGCATTGTGCCGCCATCGCCTTCCGGGAGAAGTACGTGAAGCGCCTTGCGTCCCTCGTTGTCTTCGTCGTGTGTGCCGCCTGCACCAAGCCCGGCGATCAGATTCTGACTTTCGCGGGCTTGGGGCCGGTCAAGATCGGCATGACGGTGGTCCAAGCGGAAAAAGCGCTGGATGCCAAAATGCGGGCGTTCGATCCCAGTGACCGCACCGCCGCGCAAGCTTGCTGGTACACGCGCCGCACCGACGGCATCGATCAACAGATTGCATACATGGTGTGGAATACGGCCATCGTTCGTATCGACATCCAAAACCATGCGCCCGGACAGACAGAAGTCTCGGTGCCCGTGGTCGCGACCGAGGAAGGTATCCGGATTGGATCGTCGGAAGACGACGTCAAAAAGCAGTACGGGTCGAGACTGGTTATCGCCCCTCACCGCTATGGCGGCCAAGACGATCATACCCTGACGGTTTTTGGGCCGACGTTTGCAGGGACCGGTCAGCGGAATGGGATTTTGTTCGAAACTTGGGACGGAAAGGTAAGTACGTTTCGCGCCGGAACGCCCGAGGCTATTGCGCTTGTAGAGGGCTGTTCATAAACCTTGTGATCTGTGGGTTTACAGGCTCCTAAGCGCGTCCTACGCTCACTGACTACCGAGGCTTTTGCAAATTTGGAACATGAGTGGGAGAGAAATCATGACTCGCTATATTGTCGCCGGAGCGTTGGGCGTTTTGATGCCCTTCCTCGCTTTGAATTCAACAATCGCGGGCGACGTGCCCGTCGCGAACCCGCCTGCGCCGAAGGCGACTATCGCTGTTGGCGCGCTCGATAAACCCGGGGTTTATATTATTCAGGCTCACATCCCCGCCAATGGATTGATGCGGTCTCATCAACATCCGGATGTGCGGCACATTCAGATTATTTCCGGCACGCTTTATGTATGCGACACCGCCGTCGTATCCGCGGCCACCACGGTCGCGCACAAAGCCGGCGACTTTTTCACAATCCCGCCGAACACAACGCATTGCTCGTGGGCTAAGGACGGCGACGTCGACTATCTGGAGGTGGGTGTAGGCCCGTCAGGAACGAAGTTCATCGAAAAATAATCTAAGCCTTTTGCCTCCTAGCGCGACGGCGGCGGCGGACCTAATCCGCGACGCCGTCGCGTCCTTCCATGGCCATGAGCGTCGCCGTCAAGAAGGCGACGAGTTTTTCCTTCCCGTCCGTAATGGCCACGACGTCGGTTTGCGCGAGCGTGAGCGTGCGGCCCGCTTTGATCACGCGCCCACGCGCGATGATGATCTCGCCCATGGCCGGGGCGACCAGGTTGATCTTAAATTCGGTTGTCAGAACGCCAGCGCCCAGCGGCATCAAACTCAGCGCGGCATAGCCGGCGGCTGTGTCCGCAAGCGCGGCCACTGCGCCCGCGTGAACGAAGCCATGTTGTTGCGAGACGGCGGCGCTGGGTTTTAATGAAAGTTCTACAGCACCCGGCGAAATTTTTGCGATCGTGATTCCGAGCGTGGTCATCAAGCCTTGCTTGGCAAAACTTGTTTTGATGCGAGCTTCGAAGTTCGGGTCTTTGGGTTCGGGCGCGCTCAGGGCATGACCTCCATCGGCGTTTGGTTGGCACAAGGCTAGAGGGCTCGGGGTTGCGTCGGTAGCGTTTTCTGATTCAGCGCCCGGCCGAACCCGCACGCGGGTTCATGAGTTATGTTGATGTTTGCCGGTATTATTTCAGGAGCAACGCCATGAAACCTAAAGAGCTGCACCGCGGCCGGTTGATCGATCATCTTCAGTTGGTGGTGGCTAATCTCCCCGCCGCAAAGCGCTTCTACCAGGCGGTGTTGGAGGCGCTCGAAATTCCCATGGGCGGTGAAGGTGATGACTATTTTTGGGCCGACGAACTGTTCGTTTCAGGCAAGGATAGCGTCGCGGCACAAGGGCATCTGACAGGGCGCGCGCACTTTGCTTTTCAGGCCAGGAGCCGTGATCAAGTCGAGGCTTTTCATAAGGCGGCTATTGCTGCGAGCGGGCGTGATAACGGTAAGCCGGGCGATCGGCCTTACCACCCGGGCTATTACGCCGCCTTTGTCCTCGACCCTGAGGGAAATAATGTGGAAGCTGTGTACCACGGGCCAGCGCAGCGGTCGGCCGCGTCGGTGAGGATTACATTCGAGGCCTAGCGCTCAACCGAGCGCATGGCGAACAGGGGAGAAGTTCATGCGTCGTTCCATCGGTTTTGTTGCCGCGTTGTGTTTCACCGTTGCAGCGACGGTCGCGTCGGCCGCGGACGCGCCGCCTCTGAAAATCGCCGCCACGCTCGGCGTGCAGGGCGCATTCAAAGATATCGAACCGATGCTGGTGGCCCGCAGCGGCATTCCGGTGAACAGCCAGTTTTTGGCGACGGTCCCTCTCGTTGAAAAACTTCTGAAAGGCGAACCAGCGGACCTCGTGATCCTGACCAAGGCGGCCATAGAAGACCTGGCGGCAAAGGGCCGCGTGGTACCGGGTTCGCAGGTGGACCTCGTCGTATCTCAGGTGGCGCTCGCGGTCGCGGACGGCGCGCCGATCCCGCCCATGAAAACCAAGGAAGACTTCATCGCGCTGATTAAGTCGACACCCTCTCTCGCCCATTCGGCGCAAGGTGGCAGCGGTATACACATCGCGAAGCTCATCAAAGACTTGGGCCTTTCGGAGATCGCGGGGCCGAAGACCACGGTGGTGCCGGAAGGATTTACGGGAACATTACTGCTCAACGGTAAAGTAGCCGTCGCCTTTCAACAGGTCAGCGAACTTAGAGCATCGGGTGCCAAGAACATCGTCCCCCTGCCCGACGCACTTCAAGCGAGGCTGATTTTCACCGCCGCCGTTATGACCGACACAAAACGCGCGAAGGATGCCGAAGCGATTGTGAAGCTTTTGACGTCGGCCGACGCCTCGGCCGCCTACAAGCGCTCGGGTCTCGAGCCGGTGTTTAAGGCGAAATAAGACGGCGGCGATTACGTTCGCAAAAGTGCGTTGACCGCATCCAACACCGCATCCGGTTGTTCGCGGTGGGGAATGTGGCCGCAGTCGGGGAAAATCTGAAGATCGGCAGTGCCGGCCGCAAGCTCGCAGATCATGCGGGCTTGCGCGGGGCTGCCGTATTCATCGCGCGCGCCGTGGATTGCGACCACTGGACAGCGAACTTCCCGGATGAACGAGGCCAGTGAGAAATCGCTGAAGGCGGGGCTGAGCCAGGTGTCGATCCATGCACTCAAAACCCAGTCGGTTTTGTCGCCATGATATTTTTTGAGGCGTTCATAGTGCGGGCCTGATTTCGCGAAAGCGATTTTAGCGGCGCGGATACCCTCATAAATTTGCGCTTCGGCGAAAACTTGTGCGGACACGGTAACAAGGGCCTCGCAACGCGCAGCGAAATGCGCGGCACCGGCGATGCCCATGCCGCCGCCCACGCTATGGCCGAAGAGCGCGAAATTTTGAATACCAAGTGCGCCCAGAATGGGCGGCAGAGAGCGCGCGCATTCGGCGGTGATGAAATCGAGCGGCAGGCTGCCTGAGCGCGGATCGGACCGGCCAAATCCCAGGCGGTCGTAAGCGACGACGCGCCGTGAGGTTGCAAGACACAGCCGTTCGGGAAAATCGCGCCACAGATCGACGCAGCCAAGCGAATCGTGCAGCAAAATGATGGGCGCGTGCGCTGTTGGAAGCGATGGACTCCATTCCCGCGCGAAGAGGCGATGGCCCTCGCAAGAAATCGTGTGGTCGGTGGTGGTTAACGCGGCCATGAGACTTCCTACCGCGTGAGTGCGGATGCCCGCAACCCGATTGACGAGGCTATTCGCTATGCCATGCTCGGGATTACGGCCACACGGGGAGGTGCCTATGACACTTGTACGCAGACAGGTTCTGACGGGAGGCGCCGGCATGGCGCTGACGCTCGCCACGGGGACGCGCGCGTTTGCACAAATCGCCGCCGCGCCGCCGGTAAAAATCACGCGTACCAAATATCTGGCCATCGGCTATCACGAAAGCGGCCCGGCGAACGGGTTCCCGGTTTTTCTCCTGCATGGATTTCCCGACGACGCGCACGCATACGACGGCGTGGCCCCCGTGCTGGCGAAAGCAGGGTTTCGCGCCATCGCGGTTTACCTGCGCGGTTATGGCCCGACGCGCTTTCTCGATACAGCGGCGCCGCGCACAGCGGAGCAAGCGGCCATCGCGCAAGACGTCATCGACCTTGCAGACGCACTGAAGATCGGACGCTTCGCGCTATGCGGTTTCGATTGGGGCGGGCGCGCGGCGTGTGTGACGGCGGCACTCAACCCAACACGCGTGCGCGCAGCCGTGTTGATGGGCGGATATTCGATCCAGAACACGGTGACGCCAGGACCCGTGGCGCAGCCGGGCGGCGTGAAGAACTTGTGGTACCAATGGTACTTCAACGCCCCCGCTGGCGTGCGCGGACTGACCGAAGACCGCAAGGCCTTGTGCAAATTCATGTGGCACGAATGGTCGCCGACGTGGAATTTCTCCGACGCACTATATGATCTGACCGCCGCCTCATTCGACAATCCCGACTTCGTGGATTGCGTGATTCATTCCTATCGTCATCGTAACCTCAATGCACCGGGCGAACCGCGCCTTGTTGAGGTGGAGAAAATCCTGGCACAGCGGCCGAAGGTGGATGTGCCGACAATCCTGTTACACGGTGGTGACGACGGCGCCGCGAAACCGCCCGCCGACGTAACGCCGGTGGAGCGCACGCAGTTCACCAAACTGATCGCGCGGCGGATTGTGGAAGGCTCGGGGCACTTTGTGCCGCACGAAAAACCCGAGCCGGTAGCGGCCGCCGTGCTGGAAGCCCTGAAAGCAACGACCTAATCACGGCCCTGTGTAGCGACGATTGCGCGCGGCTTGATAGTATCGTGGCGTTCCGCACACATAAAATGGGTGTCCGCCACAATGAAACGCCGCGATGTTCTTGCCGCCGCGCCGTCGGCGCTTTTGGTGTTGGCCGCCGCACGGGCGCTTGCGCAAACGCCGCCCAGCGCAGGATCGATGCCCTATCGCACCCTAGGTGATTCAGACCTGCGCGTTTCGGTTTTAGGACTGGGCTGCAATAGCTTTGGCGCAGCACCGGGCAATCATACGGGACGTCCCTTGGATATGGAGCGCACGCGCGCGGTGGTGAACGCCGCGTTCGATGCCGGCATAACGTTCTTCGATACCGCCAACAGTTACGGCGTCAACGGCGGCTCGGAAAGTTTCCTGGGCGAAATTCTAAAGGACCGGCGCAAGCAAGTCGTCATCGCCACGAAGTGGGGCTTTCGCGCGCAAGGTAGCGGCGGCGGTACGCGGGCGCATATCCGCAAGGCGATTGAGGAAAGTCTGCGCCGCCTGCAAACCGACTACATCGATCTGTATCAATACCACTTCCCCGACAACAGCACACCGATTGCGGAAACATTATCGGCACTCGATGAACTGAAGCGTGAAGGCAAGCTTCGCCACATCGGCGCATCGAACTTCAGTGCCGCGCAACTTGAGGACGCCGATAAGGTCGCGCGAAAGAACGGCGTGGGGCGATTCATCTCGGTGCAAAATCAATACAGCTTGCTCGAGACAGCAGCCGAGGACGACGTGCTGCCCGTCTGCGCGCGTTTGAAGATTGGGTTCATCCCCTACTCTCCACTGGCGAGCGGCTTGCTGACGGGAAAGTACCGGCGCAGCCAGCCGGCTCCTTCCGACGCACGCCTCGCCAATCGCGCCATCGGCGACGACACTTATGATCGCGTCGAAAAGTTGGAGGCGTTCGCCAAGCAGCGCGGCCATACTTTGCTGGACTTGGCGGTGGCCGGCCTTGCCGCCCATGCGCAAATCGGATCGGTGATCGCGGGGGCTACCAAGCCGGAACAAATCCTCGAAAACGCTGCATCGGTCGCATGGAAGCTGAGCGCCGCCGACGTAGCAGAACTGCGCAAGCTGACGTCGCTCACTTAAAGCGGCCGCACTATTGCAACGTTTTGGAAACGGGCGCTGTGATTTTGAGTGATTCTTCCAGAACCAGCGGGCCGCTGTCGGCAGAAGCATCGCCGATGGGATTTTCAAGCAACAACGGGCCCGTATCCGCAGGCGCGTCGTCACTGATGGCCGCAGCCAGAATATCTTTCAGCGACGTGGCTTCTTTCTTGGTCTTTTCGTTGCCGAGTTTCGGCGGCGCGTTCTTTAGGATGGATTGCGTAAGCACCGGCTTTTGATCGGTCTGCATGCCCGGCATGTTGAGCTTGTAGTAGCGGCGGAACATCTTCCACCACACCGGCGCGCCGGTTTTCAGCGCGGCTTTCAATTGTTTGTGCGCGTTCTCGTCGGGCATGTTGGGCGCCGCCGCCGACGGCGAACCGAGCAGGATGAGCATGATCTTGGCGAGAAGATTGTCGGGCACCTTGCGGTGCATGATGAGCGAACCCATGCCGAGGCGGCCCATGAGCAGCACGGCGAGATCGGAACAGTCGGTGTTGAAACGCCCGACGACGCCGTCCATCTGGCGCAGCACTTCGCGCATCAGTTCGTTGGCTTCGGGCTTTTCGAACAGATCCATGATCTTGCAGGCTTCGAGCGCCACGACGCCCGAATAGTACCAAGGATCCGGCGCGGTTAGCATTGGACGGTATTCGGCATACATCGACAGCATCTTGCCATCGGTCCAGGTGGCGACGGCATAACCCGATGCCTCGGCCATATCGCTGAGGAACCACGCGATGGCGGCGCGGGGTTTAATGAGTTTCTTTTTGGCGTCGGGCAAGCCTGCGTCGGGCGCGGGCACATCCAACGTCTTTGAAACTTTTTTGCGAGAAATAGAAACGGGCATCAGACGGCCGCCGCGAGGTGCGTGTGAAAGCAAAACGCCACGAGGCACCAAAACGCGCGATGCGCTGCACGGCCCTGGAACGGAGCGCGCTTCTTAAAACCCAGATTGATGGCAGCGTCGAAATTCATGAGCTGTCAGGCCCTACGTCCTGGCTCTCCGTCGTCATGTGACGATTACCCGCTAAATGCCCTAGCGTCACGGGTAAAATAGAGGCCGCAGCACGCGCGCAGGTTGAGAGAGCTTGCACTTCCTACGCCTTCGTTCGTGGACGCCGTGCTCTTAACGCCTGAGTGACGCTAGGCGCTGCACCGGATATCGTCGTCATTACCGCTGGCGCGGTAGTTTTCTGGGGGAAAACGTCATGAAGCCATTCGTCTACCTGCTTGCGGCACTGTGCATGCCGCTGCCGGCGTGCGCGGCAAATCAAAGCGGCGGACTGCCCGTCTGGGCCTACCCAATCAATCTGGCTGCGCCGGCCGCACCGGCTGCCCCGGACCCAACCCCTTTACGCGTATCTGGCAGCGATGTGACCTTCACCTTCGCCCAGACTCGCGATCCCTATAACGTGCCCGATTGGCATCCCAACAATCATCCGGCAGCACCGGAAATCGTGCTGAAAGGCGGCGGGCCGGGCGTGCTCGCGTGCGGCTATTGTCACCTGCCGAATGGATTGGGCCGGCCGGAGAATGCGAACCTCGCCGGACTGCCAGCGGATTACATCGTGCAACAAGTCGCCGACATGAAGAACGATCTGCGCAAAAGCTCGGAGCCGAAAATGGCGCCACCGGGGTTGATGCACAGCATCGCGAAGCTCGCCACGGAAGAACAAGTGCGCGAAGCCGCCAAGTATTTTTCCGCATTGAAGCCGACGCCGTGGATCCGCGTGGTGGAGACGGTGACGGTGCCGAAGTCGCGCGTGCTGGGTGCGATGTATGTAGCGATCGAGGGTGAACCCAAGGAACTGCTTGGCATGCGTATTTTGGAAGTGCCGGAAAACACGCGCCAGCAAGAGCTACGCGATTCAGGCTCGGGCTTCGTCGCCTATGTGCCGCCGCGCAGCATCAAACGCGGCGAAGTGATCGCAACGCTGGGCGTGCTCTCGTCCGGCAAAGGCAAGGTGACGCCATGCGTGGCCTGTCATGGCGCAGACCTGCGTGGGCTGGGTCCCGTGCCGGCCCTTGCTGGGCGCTCGCCCAGCTATCTCGTGCGGCAGCTCTACGACCTGCAGCAGGGCCATCGGAAAGGCCCATGGAGTCCCTTAATGAAAAACGTCGTGGAGAACCTGGATGCAGCCGATATGGTCGCCATCGCGGCCTATGCGTCCTCACGCGCGCCCTAGCCGGGAATCGCGCCGGGTCACGGGTATTCGGAGGCGGGTTTTTCGTCTATGTGCCTGGAACGGCTGAATAAAGGTTGACGCTATCCTCTTCGGTGGGAGATGGTACCTTCGTTCATTCGCGGAAAGGTTGCTTAGACATAGCTACCAATCCGCCGTCAGGGTTGAGACGTCCGCGCGTTATGGTCAAAAAATTCGATAAAGATAAGCTGGGCGACATCGACCTTTACCTCGGTGAGCCTAACGAACAAGTGCGCGAAAGTATGCGCGCCATGATGCGCGGCGAAGGTTATCGCCGCACGCGGACGTTCTCGCGCATCGACGACCTTCTCAATGCGATCAAAGAAGCCCCACCCGATATTCTGATTGCCGCCGACGATCTCGATCCGCGCATGTTCGATGTCATTCGCGATGTCCGCCATTTCAAAGTGGGCCGCAATCCGTTCATCCTCATTACACTGATGGTGAAGGCCGAGAACGACGACGTGGTGAAAAAAGCCATTCTCGCCGGCGCGGACGATGTGATGATCAAGCCAGTCGCACCCGGCAAGCTGCTCGAGCGCGTGGCGCACATGACGATGAACCGCTCACAGTTCATTGTGACCACCGATTACGTGGGCCCGGAACGCCGTAAACCGAACGCCGATCGCCCGTCGAAGATTCGCCTGCTGAACGTGGTGAACACGTTTAAAGCCAAGGTTGAAGGCAATCGTATGAGTCAGGCGGAACTGTCGCGCGCCGTCGAAGAGAACATGAATGAAGTCATGGCCGCGCGCCTCGACAGCCACGGCCTGAAGCTGGGCTGGATCTGCAATCTCATCCTCAAAGCGTACGAAGAAAAACGCATCGACAAGGAAGTCGAAGAGCGCCTGCTCGTGCTCCTGAGCGTGCTGGAAGACGCGGCGCGTACAGCGCGCGTGCTGGGCGAACCGGAACTGGCGCAAATTTGTACGCAGATGGCGCGCCAAGTCGAAGAGATGGCCGAGAACTACGACAATCCGACGGATCAGCAGGTGGGCACGATCCGTAAACTCACCAAAGCCTTCGATCTGGCCAAAACAGCGAAGATGGGGCCCCCTCCGGGCGAAGAGCCGGCGACGCCTGGCTCCGCGGCGACTGCGACTTAAAAAAACAGCGACTCTAAATTGCTGCCGCGCCCACCAATACCCGCCACACACCTTTAAGTTGAATTTTTGAATAACACCTCTATTCGGGGTCGGATTGCCTCGCTATAACACATAGAAGATGATGTCCTTCTACGCTTCCGGGAAGAGCCGTCCCGGCGCACAACTAAACAGCGTTTTTCAAACTCGTATGCCGCGCCTCGACGCAGACACTCTCAAGAAGGCGACCGTCTATATCGGTGAGAAGAGCTATGCCGAACGCCAACGCCTGCGCGACATGTTTATGGCGCAGGGCCTGAAGCAGGTTGTATGCCATTCGACCTTAAGCGATCTGCGCAAGCAGCTCATGGACACGCCGCCTGATCTTCTGGTGTTCGGATCGGACTTCGATCCCAAAATCTACGACCTCATCCGCGATATTCGCTTCCAGACCGTCGGCGAAAACCCGTTCATGCTGATCAGCGTGCTGGTGGATCCAAGCCACCGCGCCCTTTTGGATCAGGCCATTTCGGTCGGTGTCGATGACATCATCATCAAACCGGTGTCGGCAGAGCGCGTGCAGGAACGCCTTAAATTAGTGACGTTTCATCGCCGCCCCTTCATTGCGGTCGAAGGCTATGTCGGCCCCGAACGCAAGATGGACGACGCCTCCGGCAGCCCGGCCAAGCGCATCCCGGTATTGAACACGCTGCTGGAGAAAGTGAACGGCCGCGAACTGGATAAAATTTCGCTGAAGGCGGCGGTCGAAGGATCGCTGCAGATGGTGATCCAGGCACAACTCGATTCCCAAAGCTTCCGTTTGGGTGAAGTGTGCGAGCGACTGGTACATGCCTACGAGGCCAACGACATTACCGAAGACGTTCAAAACGATCTTCACTCGCTGGCTGAAGTGTTGCGCGGTGCCGCAAGCCTCGCCGGACGGCTAAGCGATTCTCAGCTGTCGGGGTTGTGCCTCTCGCTGGCCGACAATATTGACGGCCTCGCCGACCATTACGACACCCCGACCAGCATCGAAATCGACCTGATCCGCAAAATCACCAGCGCCTTCAAGTTAGCCATGAAACCCTCGGGTCCGACCGACCCCGCCCAGCGTGAGGCCATCGAACTCATGCGCATGAAACAAGAAGAAGAAGAATCATAGGGGCTTTTATTGCACTGCAGCAAAGTGTAATAAGTCTAACGCTATAGTTTCATCATCGAGACTCCATTTGCAGATATGAACAATCCGATCGTTGTTCCCATCCAGGACGTCCGCATGAATGCCATTACGTCTTTCACCACCGTCGCTCCGCGCGTTGCTCTTTTTTCGGGCAACTACAACTACACGCGCGACGGCGCCAATCGTGCGCTCAACCGCCTCGTGGATTTTCTCGAGCGGCGCGGCGTCGCGGTGCGTGTGTATTCGCCGACAGGCGATAGACCCGCCTTCGCCCATGCCGGCGAAGTGGTGTCGGTGCCGTCGATCGCCATTCCGCGGCGCAAAGAATACCGGCTCGCCATCGGCCTGACGGAGCGCGTGAAGGAAGACCTGCGCGCATTCCGCCCGAACATCTTTCATCTCTCGGCGCCCGACGTGCTGGGCTACAAGGCGCTGAAGCTCGCGCGCGCGTGGAATATTCCGGCTGTGGCGTCGGTGCATACACGCTTCGACACGTATTTGCAGTACTACGGTTTGAGCTATTTCGAGAAATTCGCCACGCGTTATTTGCGCGCGTTCTATCAGCAGTGCGAGCAGATCTATGCGCCGAGCGACAGCATGGGCCAAATACTGCGCGTTGAAGGTATGTCGGATGACGTGCGCATCTGGGGCCGCGGCGTCGATAGCGATCATTTCTCGCCCGAGCGCCGCGATCCAACTTGGCGCGCGGCTTACGGCATCAGCGAAACCGACACTGTTATCGCTTTCGTGGGCCGCCTCGTGCTCGAGAAGGGCCTTGAGACTTTCGCCGACGTGATGGACGTCCTTAAAAACCGCAACGTGGCGCACAAGGTTTTGATCGTCGGCGATGGCCCCGAGCGCGCTTGGATGCAGCGCCGCCTGCCTGATGCGATCTTCGCCGGCCACATGGACGATTCGGCGCTGGCGCGGGCTTATGCTTCGTCTGATCTCTTTTTCAACCCGAGCCGCACCGAGACCTTCGGCAACGTGACGCTGGAAGCCATGGCGTCGGGCGTGCCGCCCGTGTGCGCCCAAGCTGCCGGCAGCATGTCGCTGGTCCAGCACGGCACAACGGGCTTTCTCGCCGCGAACGGTAACGTGGGTGAGTATGCCCATTACCTCGCGCGCCTGGTGGGTGATCGCGGGCTGCGCCGTTCGTTCGCGCAGGCGAGCCGTCTTCGTGCGTTAAACTACAACTGGGACAACATCCTGGGCGAGGTGCTGGCGAACTACTGCGAGGTGCTGCAATGCTCTGCTGCACGCAAAGCCCCCGCAAACGAGACGGAAGTCCTTGCGAAAGCCAGTTAAGGCGCGCGTGCGCGCTTTTGCGCAATCAATGATTCATATAGGGCGAATAGCCGGTCGAAGTGCGCTTCGGCGTGGGCGACTTTGACCGCACGCGCGGCCGCGCGCAAATCCGCTTCGGGACGCGCCAGCAGCCGCAATAGTGCTGCGGTCGCAGATGATGAATCGCCGGTCGCGTAAACTTCGCTGTAATCCGCGCCGGCAAAGTCGGCAGCACCTCCTTGATCGGGAACCACGATTGGCGTGCCACAGCACAAGGTTTCCGCGATGGCGAGGCCATAGGTTTCCGAAGCCGAGCCGTGCAGCAATACGTCGGCGCTGGCGAGCAGAGTTGCGACACGCGTGCGGTCGGCGATCTGACCGGCCACGTGAACATGCGGCATGGCCGCGGCTTTCGCGTCGATGCTTTCGCGGCTGAGGCCGTCGCCGATCATGTAAAGACCTACGGGCCGCGTCCGATTGGCACGCGCGACAGCGTCCATCACCACAGGCAGACGTTTTTCCGGATGGTGCCGGCTGGAGGCGATGACGAGGCGTGCCGTTTCGGGAAGGTCGCAGGCTTCAAGCATCATGCGGCGTGCATCGAGGTCGCGCAGGTCGGGATGAAAAATAGCGTGGTCGACGCCGAACGGAACGGTGTGCACATTCGTAAGGCCGAAGGATTCGAAGCGCGCGCGCATGCCTTCGCCCGCGACAACGGTAACGTCGAAGCGGCTGTTCAAACGGCGCAGATACGCCCAAAACCAGCCAAAGAGCCGATCAATGGTCGCGCGCGACATCCATCGGTCGAACGCTGTGTGCGGATAAACAGCGACGGGATCGGCATGCATCACCAGACTTTTTACGGCCGTCCCTTGCCAGTTGGCGGCGAACCAGCCGCCGCGCCAAGGTGAAGACCCCTCGACAACATCAGGCCGCTCACGATCGAGAACCGCCAGCACGCCATCGGCGCGCGTAAAAATGTGATAGCGGGTATCGAAGGGAATAACGGGCGCTTTCACCCAGATAATCCGCCCGCCGGGGAGATGCTCTTCTTTGTCGGCCGGGCCCGGCGCGATGATGAGCATTTCGTGACCCGCGCGCGCAGCGGCCGCGAGCTTGCCGCGGATGTACGTGCGCACGCCGCCGCCCTGCTCGCTATAGAACTCGGCAATATCCGCGATTTTCATTAAAGCCTGGATAGCACGCTCGGATATTTATTTGCGCCTGATCTTATTCGGAAAACCGGAAGCCCACTTTTCCGGATCAGGCGAAAAAATTAGGCGTGCCAGTTATTGACCAGGAAGTCGGAGACTTCGGGCTTCACATTGTACCAGCGGGCGTCGTTTTTGGTGGCGTCGATCACCACCAACTTGTCGTCCATGGACATGGCCGCCCAGACCTTGGTGCCGACATAGTTGGCATCCAAGTCGCCATGCAAATAGAACACGTTTTTGTTGATGCGTGCCCAAACGCAGCCAAACTTCTCGATGGTCTCGCGTATGCGATCATCGCCCTTTTCGGGACGAAGAAGCTCAAACGCGACGAAAATATTCCGCAGTTGCCCCGCAGCCATGGGATTTCTCTATTTTTTAATGTCCCCCGGGACAGCCTCGTAGGGCGCCCGCGCTAAAGATTAGGCCATCACGAAGGCCAGCAATAGCCCCCCGAAACTAACCTTTCCGCGGTTAATGTTTGGTTGCCGTAACAGCCTGTTACCCCAAACGCGTTAAAATGGCCGGGGCTTTGCCCCTTTTCCCTAAAGACAGGACTGCCGCATTAACCGGACTTATTGCTATAAGACGGGCCCCGAGGCGCAAACCAAGCCGCCCGGGGGTTTGCTTTGGTGTTTTTGGGGGATCGGATGGCTGGGCGTATTACGTTTCGAACCGCGGGCTCGTTCATGTTGTTGGCGTCCGCGGCAACCAGCCTGAGCGGCCTCGCCGCGTTGGCGGCCGACGTCACGGTGACCGATACCCGCACCACACCGGTGAGCACCGCCACAGTCGACGGCTCCGCCCCCGGCAATCTCACCGTCGACACCGCCGGCGCAGTGAACGTGACGACGGCCACGGCCGTGACCATCAACAGCAACAACACCGTGACCAACAACGGCACGATTGCGAGCACGCAAGCAACCGGCGCCACCGGCATACTGGTAGATCTGTCGCAAAACCGCACATCAACCATTACTTCGGCCGGCGCGATCTTCGTTGTTGGACCGACAGACACAGCAAGCACCACCGTCGCCAACAATGCCGGCATCCGTTTGACGGGCCCCGGTACGTATACGGGCGATA
The DNA here is from genome assembly GCA_947475895.1 of Fidelibacterota bacterium. Lineage (GTDB taxonomy): Bacteria > Pseudomonadota > Alphaproteobacteria > Rhodospirillales > Rhodospirillaceae > SHVO01. Next base: position 10,057 of record CANJMF010000019.1, on the reverse strand, counting down.
TCTCACTGTTTGCCGGCACGACACAGGGCCTCACCGTCGGCGGCGCCAGCTCGTACGGCTTGCTGTCGCAGTCGCACATCATCGGCAATATCAACAATACCAGCGCCATCACAACGGTGGGCATCAACTCCTACGGCATTGCCACCACAGGCCTACTGACGGGCGCCATCACCAACCTTGGCAGCATCAACGCGGTCGGTACCAATAACGTCGGCTTATACGTCGGCGGCGGCATGGACGGCGCCATCACGAACCTCGGCACCATCGGCGCCGGTACAGGCCCGCAGCTCGTTCCCGACAAGACAGGCACGCGTCTCATTACGTCGGCCCCGGTTAACGGCCGCGCGAGCGTTTGGCTCGCGTCCAATATCAGCGGTGGTTTCAAGAACGAAGGTAACGGCTTCACCATATCGCAGCAGACCGCGAGCGCGGACGCGGCCGCAGCGCTGCCGGCTGACGGGTTTGTCGTCATCATCGGACCGTCGGCGGCCATCAACGTGGCGCCCGGTGGATTGGCCGCGCCGCAAAACTTCGTCGTCGGTCCGTTTCAGCCCGACGGGTACGGCATCGTCAACAAAGGCGTGATTACGGCGCAGGGCGCGGCTAACGAAGTCAGCGCGCTCGGCATCAACATCGAAGGCCTGACGGTCGGCACAACGAATTATACGGCGCGGGTCGAAGGTTTCTTGAACGCCGGCGGCGACGTCCAGGTGCAAGCCCAGGACGCGACCGGGACAGGCCTTCACATCGGCAATTACGGAACGCTGACCAAGTTCGTGAACACCGGCGACTTCATTGTCACCACCATTGACTCGACCTTGAACGAAACCACCAACACACTCGGCACCAAAGGCGGCAGCGGTTACGCGATCGTCGTCGACGCGTTGGGCGCGCTGCCGTCGTTTACCAACTCGGGCAACATCCTGGTCAACGTTCAAGGCGGCAACTCGGGCGCGTACGGCATTATCGATAAGTCAGGCACGCTGACGAGCTTCACCAACTCGGGCAACATCACCATGAAGCGGCCCGACGGCAGCTTCGGTATCGGGCGCGCCCTTGATCTCAGCGCGAGCAGCGCCGGATTGACCTTCAACAATACCGGTACGATCACGGGCGACCTTTTGCTCGGCGGCGGCAACAGCACCTTCACCATGGCGACGAACGGCAAGATCGTCGGCAACGTTACCTTCCAGGCGGGTGCGACGAAGACCGGCGACAATACGATCTCGCTCAATGCGGCAACCATCACCGGCCGCTTGGGTCTGGGCAATGGGACACACTCCCTCTCGCTCGCCAATAACTCCGTGCTCGGCGGCGGCTTGTCGCAAGGCACCGGGACACTGACGTTGAGCGTGAATCAGTCGCAACTCTCGGTCACCGACAAGCAGACGTTGAACATCACGAACGCGACGTTCGGCACCGGGTCCAAACTTACGTTCCTAATTTCAGGCACTGGCCCCACGACCGTCATGTCTGCGCCCACGGGAACCATCTCGTTCGCGGCCGGCACCACGATCACCGCGGCCTATGACGGCATTTTGACGAGCGACCGCACGATCACGCTGATCAGAGCGGCGTCGCTGACGTTCGGTTCGCCTTTAAGCCAAACCTTGGTCGCGCCAACATCGTTCCTCAACGTCGCGACATTCGGCTTGGACCCGACTAACTCCAACGCGTTGCGACTCACGGTTCACCCGAAGACGGCGACCGAGTTGAACCTTGGCAGGAACATGACCGCGCTTTACGGCGCGTTCGCGACGGCCCTGAACAAAGACACTGCAGTGGCAACGTCCGTGTCCAACCAGGCGTCGGAAGCTGCGACTAAGCAGGCCTTCCAGAAGCTTCTGCCGGATACGAGCGGTGCTACGCTTCAAGGCGCCCTCGACAACAACGAAATGGCGAGCGGCATGATTCGCCGTCGTTTGACGGCCGTGGCGAAGAACGGCGTTCCCGAACACACACTGGGCGACGTCTCGGGTTTTTGGGCGCAGGCGCTCGGTGACTTCGAAACGCAAAACGCACGCGGCGAGCAAGCCGGCTTCTCGCTGTGGGGCCTTGGCATCGGAGTCGGCGTCGACTTCCCCGTTCAAGATCACACCATCATCGGCTTATCGCTGATGGAATCATGGCACTCGGCGGATTTGCAGATCAACAAGACTTCGCCGGTGCAGTTTTATACGAGCCAAGCCAACCTCTATACGCATTCGCAGCTCGGCCCGTTCTATGTGCAGGCGATCGCGGGTGCTGCGCTGAATTCCTACGACCAAGCGCGCAAAGTCGTGCTCGACGCGACCACGCGCACGGCGGAATCGTCGTGGAAGGGTTATCAATTCAACGGCGCCTTGGAATTGGGATACGGCATGTTCCTGGGCAAATACAAACTGTCGCCCTATGCGCGCGCGGGTTACGTGAAGCTGCATGAAAACGATTACAGCGAAACCGGTGGCGGCGATGGGATCAACCTGAACATCGGCGACAAAGACCCGGAGTCCCTGCGCGGATCGTTGGGCTTCACGCTCGATCGCGCATTCCCGATCTTCTACGATTCTTACGTGGAAGGGGAAGTGCGCGGCGATTTTACGCGCGAATTCAAGACCGCCCCCTTCCCCGTCATCGCGAGCTTCGTGGCCGGTGGCCCGACGTTTACGAACTTCAGCAACACGCCGAACAAGAATACCTTTGGTGTGGGCTTAGGCGTCTCTCACAAAGACAGCTATTCGTCCGTCAGCCTCGATTACGACGCGCGGATTGCCAGCGGGTATCTGTCGCATCAGGCTTCGGTGACCGTGCGCTTTAGATTCTAAAGGAGTTCGCATGCAGGTTCGGATCGCTTTCGCTGCGATTGCGCTATTAGGCCTTGCTAGTTGCGGCGGCGGCGATCGCGAAACGCGCGGACGCGACATGGGCGGCGTTTACGAGCCCGGCGTCGATGGGCGCGGCATGATGATCCGTGCCGGCACCGACCCGAATAAAGTCTTTAGCGATGCCATGGACCTGAAGTCCAAAGGCGACTGCGTTCGCGCAGCCGTGCAATTCCGCCGCGTCGTTTCGATGGGGCCCGGCTACGAGAACGCGCAGACGGCATTGGGTGAATGCCTGACCCAAACCACCGACGGACAGGAAGCGTCATCGGACTATCTTGAAGGCGTGGTGTGGCTGCGGCGCGCCGCCGACGCGGGCTGGCCTGAAGCGCAAGGACGCCTCGCGCAAACTTATGCGCTCGGGCCCACATCGGTACGCAACACAGCCGAAGCCGCTTACTGGTTGGCGCTTTACGATGTGAATCCCGGAAAATCGCGGATCGGTTTCGTCGCACTCGATGCGACGGCGATAGCAGCGGTGAGAAAAAGCCTTTCGGCCACTGAGTTGGATAGCGGTGTGAGCCGCGCCGCACAGTGGCAACGCAAAGTGTGGATGCCACCGGCAACACCCACAGCCGGTGAAGCTCAGGACGCCAACGGCCCGCACGCGCGCCGTGGACGCCGTGGAGACCGTTCGAGCTAATAAGCGGGTGGCTTAGAGCTGCGTCGGATTCGGTGCGTCGCCGTAGACGGCTTTAGGATCGAACGTCTTCTCGCTCTCGGTGAATTCGAGTTTATCGACAGCGTTCTGCAACGCGCCGCCGAGCGGAATCGCGCGGTAGAAGCATGAACGGAAGCCGACGTGGCAGCTAGCGCCAGAACCCGACACCTTCACACGCAGCCAGACAGCGTCTTGATCGTCGTCGATGCGCATTTCGACCACGCGCTGCACGAGGCCACTGGTGGCGCCTTTACGCCACAACGCCTTACGGCTGCGGCTGTAGTAGTGGGCTTCGGCGGTCTCGACGGTCAGACGCAAAGCTTCGGCGTTCATGTAGCCGTGCATCAGCAGCTCGCCGCTTTCGGCATCGGTCGTGACAACCGGAATCAGGCCGTCGCGCTCGAACTTGGGCGCCAGCGCGTGGCCTTCCTCGACCTGTTCGATCGATTCACGGGCGGCGAAAATGGGTTCGTTCATCATCGAAAATCCTAAAGTCAGCACTTCATTTGCGTGCAAATGCCCGGTTTCGCGGGGTTTTGCAATGTTTGGTGTCGGCTGTCAGCTTTTTCAAGAGCTTAGCGGCTGAATTGTGAGCGCGGACGGAGCCTCGCCGCGCTGATGGCGGGCCCACATCTCGGTATAAGCCGCCTCCAAATGCCGGGTAAAGCGGACGGTATCGAACAGCGGGAACGTTGTGCGATTGGCGGCGATTTTCGCTTTAATGGCCGCGAGGCGTGTCGAATCGCGCGCCAGTTCAAGCGCCAGGCGCTCATAGTCGGCGACGGAGGTGGTGATCAACTCCGGCACGCCAAGCGCCATGAGCAGGCTGGACGACACGCGGCCCGCGAAGGTGATGCCTTTGCAAGCGACGACGGCGCCGCCCATCCATAAGGCATCACTGGTGGTGGTGTGGCCGTTGCAAAAGAAAGTGTCGAGGAACAAGTCGGCGTGAACGTGGCGCGCGAGGTGGTCTGGCGCGGGCATGGGCGGCGCGAACACGAGGCGCTCGGGCGCGACACCGCGCGCACCCGCTTCGCGCTTGAGATTTTCAACGGCCAGATCGTCGCTTTGCAAAAGCCAAAGAACACTGCCGGGAACGTTAATCAGCAGACGCATCCAGATATCGAAAATGTCCGGTGTGATCTTGTAGCTATTGTTGAAGGACGCGAAGACGAAACCCTTGTCTGGTAATCCCAAATCACTACGCGTGAATACGCGCGCGGACGCGGCGCGCCGTGAGTCGTTGGCCTGATAGCTGTCGGGAAGCGTGACGATCTTTTCAGTATAAAACGCATGATGCTGCGGCGGCACGATCATGCGATCAGCGATGAGGTAATCGAAATAATCGGCCCCCATGGTGCCCGGAAAACCTAAGTAGTTGACCTGGACCGGCGCCGCCCTGCGGGCAAAAATGCCGGCGCGGCTCATTTGCACGTAACCGCTCAAATCGACCGCGATACCGATTTGCATACGACGCGCCGTGGACGCCGCACCATGATCATTCACCGGGTTAAGGTCGATGAGGCCACCGAAGGCTTTCTCGAGGCGCTTGCGCGTGTCATCGAGTTCGAATGGACCCCAGGTGAAGCCGACGATAGCGAAGCGATCGCGGTCGTGGGCTTCGATCACGCCCGCGAGGAGGCGCGCGGTCGCGTGATCGTAAAAGTCGGGAGAGAAATACCCGATACGGATTTTCTCGTGTTCGTGGCGCGCGCCGCTCCAAACCGAAGCCCCTGTTGAGGGATGACGCATCGCGGCAAAGACGGTCGCGCCGCGCTGAAGCTGGGCCGGCGTTGCCGGCGTCGCGAGCAGCGAAAACGGTGTCGCAACCGGTTTGCCCGCATCCACATCGGACAACAAATCGGCAAAATCGCGCGGGAGATTCTGCCAGTCGCACACATGCTGCTTAGTGTGGACATACGTCCCCTTGAAGAAGGGGCTATCGGGTTTCAGCGCGAGTGCCAGGCGATACGCGGGCAGCGCTTCGCGATAGCGATGCATGGCGCTTAGCGTCGCAGCGATATTGACGTGTGCGTCGGCGAAGGCAGGATTGATGGCGATCGCGCGGCGAAAGTAGGTGAGCGCTTCCTCCCACTTACCTGAATTGAGGGAGATGACGCCCAAATTGCTGACGGCTTCAATGCGCTTGGGATCGAGGGCGAGCGCCCGGTTGTAACCCTCGACGGCTTCGGGGATGTCCCCATCGGCTTGCCGGGCAACACCGCGCATAAGCCAAGCCTGCGCCAAATTCTCGCGGACACGCGGCTGGCCGGGCACAAGATCGAGTGAGAGCTGTAAATACTCGATGGCCCCGCGGTGGTCACCCTTTTGCAAATAGACCGTGCCCAATAGCTGCAGGACGTCGGCTTCCTGGGGGTTGAAGTCGAGGAGCTGGCGATAAATCGCCACGGCTTCGTCCAAACGCCCTTCGCTATGGTGTTTAAAAGCCCGGTTAAACGTCTCTTGCAGATGTGGAGGCAACATTTTGCAATCCCTTGCCCGATGCGCTATCACGCCCGAGATGTTTCGTAAGTAAGGCGGATCGGGCAGGCTATGTCGTTGTTTTTATACAATACTTTGACCCGAAAAAAAGAGGTCTTTCAGCCGCGCGATCCTGCGCGCGTGACCATGTATGTGTGCGGACCGACCGTCTACAACTTTGCACACATTGGTAACGCACGCCCCGTCGTGGTGTTCGACGTGCTGTTCCGCCTTTTGCGCCAGCGGTACGCCACTGTGGTGTATGCCCGCAACTACACCGACGTCGACGACAAGATCAACGCCGCCGCCAAGGAGCAGGGCGTTGAGATCAATGTGATCACCGAGAAGTTCATGGCGATCTATGCCGCCGACATGGCCGCCTTGAACGCGCTGCCACCCTCGATCGAGCCGCGCGCGACCGAACACATCACGCAAATGATCGCGATGATCGAACAGCTCATCGCCAACGGCCATGCGTACGCGGTGGAAGGCCACGTGGTGTTCAACGTGCCTTCGTTCCCGAGTTACGGCGCGCTATCGAAGCGCGAACGCGACGACATGGTGGCGGGCGCCCGCGTTGAAGTCGCGCCTTACAAAAAAGACCCGGCAGATTTCGTGCTGTGGAAGCCGTCGACGCCGGACCTTCCGGGCTGGGAAAGCCCCTGGGGTCGTGGCCGGCCGGGCTGGCATATCGAATGCTCGAGTATGATCGAGACGCATCTGGGCGAAACCATCGACATTCACGGCGGCGGTCACGATCTGATTTTCCCGCACCATGAAAACGAACTGGCGCAAAGCGCATGCGCGCACGGCGGCCATCCGCTCGCGCGCTTTTGGATGCACAACGGATTCCTGACCATCGACAAAGAAAAAATGTCGAAGTCGCTAGGCAACTTCGTGACTGTGCACGAGTTATTGACCGAACACGCCGGTGAAGCCATGCGCTTTGCACTTTTGAGCGCACACTATCGCCAGCCGCTGGATTGGTCGGATGAGTCGCTTGCGCAAGCTAAGCGCACGCTCAATCGCCTCTACGGCGCGCTCGAAAAAGTCTCGGCGATCGCGGCGATTGAAGCCGCGGCACCTGTAGGCGTCATGGAAGCCCTCGAAGACGACCTCAACACGCCGAAAGCCTTTGCCGAAATTGCGGCGCTGGCCACGACGCTCAATCAGGCAACCGACGCTCAGGAACAGGCCCGTCTTAAGGGTGAGTTGCTGGCGGCGGGTGCACTTTTGGGTCTGTTGCAACAATCGCCGGAGGCCTGGCTCGCGGGTTCGCCCAAAGCCAGCGCCATCGACGCGGCTGAAGTGGAACGTCTCATCGAAGCCCGCAATGCCGCACGCAAGGGCAAAAATTTCGCTGAATCGGACCGTTTGCGTGCCGCCATCGACGCGCTAGGGGTTACTATCGAAGACCGCCCCGACGGCACCCGTTGGCGCGCGAAGGATTAATCATGACCGACGCCGCCACTCAGAAGTCCATCGCCATGCTTGAAAAGTTGGTGGCGTTTGACACGGTGTCGCGCAATTCCAACCTCGCTTTCATCACCTTCGTGGGCGACTTGTTGCGCTCACACGGCATCGAAAGCCGTCTGGTTCACAACACCGAAGAAACCAAAGCCAATCTTCTGGCTACCATCGGTCCGCGCATCAAAGGTGGCGTTGTATTGTCCGGGCACACCGACGTGGTGCCGGTGGACGATCAGGACTGGCACACCAATCCCTTTGCCGTGGTGGAAAAAGACGGGCTGCTGTACGGCCGCGGCACCGCCGACATGAAGGCATTCCTCGCCATTATTCTGGGCGCATTGGATGACATCGTGAAGGCGGACCTCAAAACGCCGATCCACCTCGCCTTTTCATACGACGAAGAAGTGGGCTGTGCCGGCGTGCCGTCGCTGATCCGCCTTTTGGAGCGCGAAGTGCCGACGCCGCGCGCGGTCATTGTTGGTGAACCCACGGACATGAAAGTCGTCAGCGCGCACAAAGGCATCACCGCCGTGCGCACAACCGTGACCGGCCACGAAGCACACTCGTCGCAAATTCATCGCGGCGTCAGTGCCGTGATGGTGGCGGCCGAGCTAATACAGTTCCTGCAAAACATGTCGGCGGAAGCGGCCGCAAAGGGCCCGCACAACGTTTTGTTCGAACCCACGCACACCACCATCACCGTTAACCACATCACTGGCGGCACGGCGCTGAACATCATGGCGCGTCATTGTACGTTCCAGTGGGATATCCGCGCGCTGCCCGAGGACAACTCGGCGGCTTACCTGGAGCGCTTCAATACCTATTGCCGCGATATCGTGATCCCGCGCATGCGCAAAATCTCTTCTAACTGTGATATCGAAACCGTGCCGCGCACTAGCACGCCGGCCTTGAGGCTCGACCGCGAGTCGGAAGCCGAGCAGCTTTGCCGCGCTTTGACGGGGGACAATGTGACCCGCGCGGTGGCCTTTGCGGCCGAGGCCGGCTTATTCCAGCAAGGCGGCTTATCCACCGTCATTTGCGGACCCGGGTCCATTACCCAGGCGCACCAGCCAAATGAGTTCATCTCCGTCGCGCAAGTTGCCGCGGGGACGCGTTTTCTGCATGATCTACTAAAGATGATGAGCCGGTAACGTGACGTACAACCGGCGACACTTCAGAGTGACGCGATGACGTTTCCGGCAGACACAAAGATCCTGATCGTCGACGACCTGGAGGATATGCGCCAGGCCGTAACGCGTTCTTTGCATCGCTTAGGTTATAGCAACGTCATTGCCGCCACCGACGGCGGCGAAGCCCTTGCGTGCCTTGAGGCCACGCCTGACGTGGGCCTGGTGATTTCGGATTGGAACATGGAGCCGGTGGATGGCTTGGGCCTTCTCGAAGGCATGCGGAAAAATCCGCAATTCAAAACCATCCCGTTTATTCTTGTCAGCGCCGAAGCAGGGCCTTACCGCGCCAACTACGCCATGGAACATGGGGTTTCATTGTTCCTGCCTAAACCCTTCGACGCGGAAGCCTTGCGTGACGCCATGGCGCGGGTCGTGGCCGGCTGCGGTTAGCCGCTGACTAGCCAGCGGCCGAAGACGCCGCGGCACCTTTCTTTTTCATGAGACTTTTGCCGGTCGAGAAACGCATGGCCAGGAACTGGTAGGTGGCCGAAAGCGCCTTATCGATCTCGGGGCTCTTGACCATATTGAGCCCTTTCCACTTCGCGAGCGGCGCATCCCATTCCATCATCAGGAAGTGAAGATCGTCGCGTGCTTTGCGCACCGAGCGGATGATCTCCTCAATCGACATTAAAGCGCCCAGCACGTCGGCGGTCTCCGCGTCGATATTGTCGAGAATGTTTTGTGCTTCCTGCACACCCTTCACGATAAGGATTTTCATGCGGCTGATGTCAGCCGACATGCGCTGATCGGCGCTATAGACCTTGGTCAAAATATCAAGATTGGCGCGGATCTTTCCGACTTCACGCGTGCGTTCGCGCAAGGCTTCGATATAGCAAATCTCGCGCGCCAAGGTCTCGATGCGGTCGAGCACTTTTTCGGACTCGTTCTTCGCCAAACCCATGGCAAGCGCGGCCTTACCGAATGCGTCCTTCAGTAATTTCTTATTCTCGGGGTCGTCCATCAGCTTCTTAAGTTCGTCGGAATTGGCGTAGCTCATGGCCGAGCCGCTCATCCACGACAGCAACTGCAATTGCAATCGATCGCGTGCGATCTGTTTGTGGCGGCGCGCGACGGTCCATGACGCCGTGCCGTCGAGAATTTCATTGGGGATTTCATCGCCGGGGCGAATATCGGGAACATAGTGCAAGCCGGCGACGGCGCGCTCGATCAGCTTGTCGTCATGGCTGCCGGGTTCGATCAAGAAAGTCCGCCGAAGGTTTTTGAGCGAGACCAAACCCTGACCACTGAGCTGGTCCCGCTTCTTCGGACAGGTTGGCAGCGAAGTTAAGGTGTATTCCGGTTGTTGATCACGCTGCCAAAACCCTATCCATGATGAAGCCTACTTGCTGTTGCTGCTGGGCCTGTGGAGATGTGGGCAAGGCCCTTGCCTTGTC
>CANJMF010000018.1 GCA_947475895.1 Fidelibacterota bacterium | reverse complement strand
GCAGTCTTGCCCTGCGCCATCAGCACCTCGATCTGCCTTAACTTGGAAACAATCTGCTCGGCACCAAATCCACGTTTCCCCATCTTCAGCTCCTTCTGTCAGGGTCAATTCTCTCAAATCGACCGGTACAAAAAAAGCCGTCAGGTCACATTCATCGCTGGGTTATCGGCCTCCCGCACCCGAGGCCATCGTCTGGCCAACGGCAAAACTGATGGATCAAACGCATGCTCTAAACTAACATTCCAATCGGACCACTCAGTGGGGGCCGGTCAGTCAGAATCAAGAGGCGAATAGCAGCGACAGAGGGCGCGGCCTCTGCCGCACGGGCAGCCTCTGGCGAGGGAGCCGCCACCGTAGGAGTCTCATTCGCGTCCAGAGCCTCGCCCAAGCGGCCCAACTCGTCCGCCGAGAGGAAGCGCTCCCGTCGGTTGTTTGGGTGCAGCTTCACGCCTCTGGCCGGATTGAAGGGGATGATCGAGCGATCCGCAGCGAAGCTGAGCATAGCGCTGAGAATCGACGTGGCACGCGCCGCCGTCCCTCGTCCGCCCTTCACGATGGCCCGGCCTCGGAATCCGGTCTTTTCGTCCGTCGCGGTCTTGCCCATCGTCACGTCGGCTTGAAATCGCTGAATGTCGGCCTTGTTCAGCGATCGAAGCTTACGGCAACCGAGCAATGGCCGGATATGCCGGTTCATATTGCTCTTGTCGGTCTTCCAGCTCGATTCCTTCTTGGTGGGCTTCGCGGCCCGTCCTTCCTTCAGGTACAAGTCGCAGAGCTGGCCGACGGTAGGGTCACGGTGAATGATCGCCCGCTCTTCGGCCGGGTCGTGACCCTTGGCCACGTCGCCCAAATATTTCTTGGCTTCCTTGCGCGCTTCGTCGGGCGTGAGCTTTCCGTGAAGTCCGATTGTGAGGCGGCGACTGCGTCCGTCTTTCCGGTATTGCACCACGTAGCTTTTTTTACCGGATTCAAAAACGCGCACGCCAAAGCCGGGCATCGCATCATCCCAAACGATGAAGTAGAGCCCTCGCGGTTCAAGTGCATCGATTGTGCGCTTCGTAAGGTGTGCCATCCTGACCTCTACAATCGAGTTCCGCGTAAGCGTGAAGTAAGCATGCGGGGGGAATTCGACGGAATCTTGATGACACTCGCGGAATCGTAGGTCAACAGAAACCCTTGATCCATATGCCTTAATCGCTCTGGAGGAACGCTAAGGAATCTTACTCGGGCCTGATGGCATTGTAGAGGTCAGCGGTTCGATTCCGCTCAGCTCCACCATCAACTCGCCAACAAAAAAGCGCTCCCTTATCGGAGCGATTTTTGTTGCTAGCTGTGTATCGCTACGCGTTAAGCGTTTTTGAAAATACCGAGCGGGCTGTAAGGCGCGGTCGGAAACACTTTTTCCAAACTGGTTTGGCCTTGGCGTTTCACGAGAAGCTCGCCGAGAACGCGGCGATAGTCTGTCACCACCGGCAGATCGCCTTGATCGAGCACACGCTCCGTGAGTCCCGGCCAATCGCCATAAAATTTGCCGCCGTTCACGCCGGCGCCTTGCACGAGCATCACTGATCCCGCGCCGTGATCGGTGCCGTTGTTGGTGTTCTCGCGCACACGGCGTCCGAACTCGGTCATCATCACAATGGTCACGCGCTCGGCGAGCGGGCCGAGATCGTCGACGAAGGCCGCGACAGAATCGCTCAGCTCGCCGGCTTGATTGAAAAAGCTGTTCGACAAATATTCATGATGGTCCCAGCCGCCGAAATCGACGGTGGCAACCCGCACACCCAAATTGAGTTTCAGCACCTGGGCCAGCGGGCGCAGCGTGCTGGAAAGCGGACCGTACGTGTAATTTCCCTTTTCAGTCTCGTAGGGAACCAGGGCCGCCCGTTCACGCACGGCATCGGCGACCCGCATGGTCTTTTGCATCGATTGCGCAAGGTCACTGTCGCCCTTGTGCATCGCCGCCATGGCCGTTCCGTAACGCCCGTAGAACGCGGTCGCGAGTCCCGCCAGACCGCTGAAGGTGAGCGCGGCGCCCATGCCTTCGAGCGCTTGCGTAACACCTTGGCCGTCGGACACGCCTTCGAAATCGCTGTGGGTGTCTGACTGGGCGATAAGATGCCGCGCCAACCAGCCACGGCGGTCGAGCGTTTCATTGTCAGCAAGCCCGCGTGTCACCATTTCTTGCGTTTCGAAATGGCTGCGGTTTTCGGTGGGCACACCGGAAGCATGGATCGCCGCCAGCGATCCCTTTTTAAACATGTCGTAAAGATACCCTGCGCGGGTGCATGAAGAACGGCGTTCCTTGATGCAGCCCCAGGTAATTCGCGCTGCCCAAGCCGCCCGCCCGCAGAGCGATGGTTGGGCGGCGGTCGCGGTAGGCGCCGTCATCGGCAGGCGCGATCAACGAAAGGCCGTCCATGCCAAACCGCAAGAACAGGAACACGACGGTTTGTTGGTTAGGCTGCGGCGCAGCCGCATCAGCGCCCAAGGCAACATTGAGGCCTGGCATCAGCGATACCAGGCCGCCGCCAGCGGTTGCCCTGAGGAGATTGCGGCGTGAAAGAGTCGTGATTTGAGTCATGCGCGCCTACCTCATCACGAATTCAGGAGAAGACGCGATGGTGGTGATGATGTTTCGCACGAAATCGGCTTCCCAATAGGCCCACCACTGGTTCTCCGAAGGCAGCCCGCGTTCGGCGGCATAGGCGACGAGCGCATTCATCGCGTCGTCGTCGAGCAAGCCGCCGATCATGCGCTCCACCCAATACTCCACAACCGCCGTTATCGATGTTCGGGCCGCCGCCGGAGTCTGCGCATACACCGAGATCACTTGGTTGACGGGCGTTGTTCCGACCTCATAGGTGATGCGTTTCAGTTCCTCGGGGACCGTCACGTTCGTATAAGTCGTCAGCCAGAACGCATTTGTATCGGGGCGTCCGTCGGGCGTCGGCCAAATCAACGGGCTATCGTTGAGCGTTTGGAACATGAAGGTCCAATTGCTGCTGGCATTGAGCAGCGTATCGGTCGCGCGCACCATGGCAATAAAGCGTTCGTACGGACGGCGCACTTTCTGTACGGGCCCAATACCAATCTCGGGCCCGTCCAACAAAATAGCGCGCAGCACGCGTGCGATCTGATCGTGCGCATTACGGTGGATGATCCACGCCTCAACGGCGCGGTCGAGCACCGCTTGCGGCGGCGTGTCGCCAAAAATGCGCCGACACAATTTGCCGCAGATGAACGGCGCGGTTGCCGGATGATTGGCGATAATATCGAGCACTTTGCGGCCCTGGGCCTGCCCGTTAAGGGCGGAGAGATCGACACCGAGAAAACGGCCGGCCTGATCGCTGTGCTGACCGGGATTGAAAACGAATTGGCCGCTGTTGGGATAAACGATCACGCCCGAGTTGCTGGCAACACCCGGTAACTGATTGGTTTGGCCGCGCTGGATTGTCCAACCCGACAGCGCGCGCGAGGCTTGCAGAATATCCTCGTCGGTAAAGCCTTTCGCACTGACGTCGGCGCCGCTGGGATTCTTACCGAAGTATGCATCGCGCCCCATGGTGTGAAGCTCCATGAGTTCGCGCGCATAATTCTCGTTGGGGATGGCGGCCGTGCTGCCGGCGTTATCGAGATACATCAGCATCGACGTCGAACAGGCGACGTTTTCCAACAACGTACGGAAATTCCCAAACACATTGGGGCGGATCACGTCCCGGTCATAGGCGATGGCGGGGCCATAAACGCCGCGCCCCTTGCCCTTGGCAACGCTGAAGTGATTCAGCCAGAAATCGGCCATGAACTCGCGCAGTTGAAATGCACTGTGCGCGTTGCGCATGAAAATGCCCGAGACGAACTCGGTCCACATGCGGGTGTCTTCGGCAAACGATACCGTCCACGGGATACTAATGCCCGTCGTCCAGATTTGCTCGGGCGAAGCGTAGAGATAGGTCAGCGGGCGATCTTCGTTGACCGCTTTCCAGTGGTAATTGATCTGATTGTCGTCGAACGCGTCATACTGGATATGCATGACCTGCGACTTGATGTGCGCGGCCAGGGCCGGGTCGTCGCCTGCCGGCGGAATCAGCTGACGCTCGACCCATGCGGTCCAGCCATTATTCTGCAAATGCGTGATTTCGACATCACGCGCACCGAATGTCACACGATTGAGCGCAATCCGCTCGAAGCTGGATTTCGTGTCCGCCATTGGCCGCGATAGTCCCCCGGGTGTCCCTGTCGGAACATTAACACACGCAACAGTGGTGTGGTTGCTAGGGAATTGATGTTTTTGCGGTTTAGCTGGCCGAAGAGCTTAGCTGCCCTCACCGCCACAAACGCAGCGTGAGCACTGAAATAGCTGCGTTTTTGGCCGCCTCCGCCCGGACGCGCGGAAATACACACAAATAAAAAGGCGCTTCTTCCGAAGCGCCTTTTACTTTCCGACGGTTGCCGCGCGCCTACTTCGTCGACTCTTCTAGGTAGGCGACGATATTGGCACGGGCGGCAGGATCGGCGATTCCCAGAAAGGGCATCTTGGTGCCGGGCACCATCGCTTGCGGCTTGGTGATGTACTTCTCAAGAATGACCGGATCCCATTTGATGGCGGCTTTTTTCATGGCTTCGGAAAAGGCGAAATCCGATTTGGTCCCGGAGATCCGCGTAAACAGGCCATGAAGATTAGGGCCGATCTTATTGGGTCCACCGGCGTCCACGGTGTGACAGGCCGAGCACGGTGCGAATTGACGCTTGCCCATGACAGCATCGGCAGCGAAGGCGTTAGCAGAGGTAGCGGACACAAAGACAGCCGCGAGCAGAAGAACGGTGCGCATGAATTGAACTCACATGTTGATGGATGTGATGGGAACGGTTGCGATTGCTTGTGGCTATCTTCCCCGAGAAATCGGTACTTTTTTACGGCGCGAATTGTGGCTTCGGCAACATAAACTTAGTTTAAGCGACAGGATTCGACGGCTCCGGGCCCTGAGGGCCTGCCTCGTTCCGGTGCCGAAAAACCCAGAATTTGTTGATCGTGAAGTTGAAAATCAGGCCTGCGAAGGAGCCTGCCGCTACGCCCCACACGGGCTGGGCTGTTACAAAGGGCACCAGCGAGACCAGCACCGCATAGGTCGCATAATTGGCTGCCCCGCCAATCGCATTCGCCGATACGAACCGCAGCCATTGCACGACCAGAGGCCGGGTATCGACCGTGATGAAGGTAAAGCGGCGGTTTAAAGCCCAGGTGGCCGTCGCCGCGACCAGAAACGAAATGACGCGCCCCACATAAAGACCGAGGCCTAGTCCTTTTGTCACCAACGTCAACGTGGCGGCATCGACGACAAAGCCCACAACGCCAATGATCGAAAAACGGAGAAATTGGCGCGCGCCTTCGCTCATGAAGATCTGCGCGCGGTCTCGATGGACGGCGGCGTCAGCGCGCTGAAAAGCGGTTGCGCCAAATAGGCGAGACGTTTGATCTCGCGCCGGCCCCGCGTCACGCTTTCGAGAATGAGGCCGCACGTTAACGACAAGAACGCGAGCAACATAAGTGCCACAGCAAAAACAGCCGTCGGCAGTCGCGGCACCAATCCAGTTTCGAAGTAAGTTGCAAATACCGGTGCTGCAACGATTACTGCAGCGAGGCCGAAAATGACGGCCATGAACGAGAAGGCCTGCAGCGGGCGTTCTTCTTTCACCAATCGGCCGATCATGAGAAGAATCCGCAGACCGTCGCGATAGGTCGACAGCTTGCTGTGCGAACCGACTGGGCGGTCTTTGTATGGTGTCGCCACTTCGGCGAAGGGCATGCGCATTTCGAGCGCGTGAACGGTCAATTCGGTTTCGATTTCAAAACCGCCGGCCAACGCCGGGAACGACTTCACAAACCGCCGCGAAAAGACGCGATAGCCCGACAACATGTCGGCGGTGCGCTTGCCGAACACCGAGGACACCAGCGTGGTCAGCAAGCGATTACCGAAGCGATGGCCGCGGCGATAGGCAGCCTCGATATCCGTCACGCGCGCGCCGTTCACCATATCCAGATTTTCCGTGAGCAGCTTATGGACGAGTCCTGGCGCGCTGGGCGCATGATAGGTGTCGTCGCCGTCGACGAGCACGTACACATCGGCCTCAATGTCTGCGAACATGCGCCGCACGACATTGCCTTTGCCTTGCAAGGGTTCGAGACACACCACGGCACCGGCGGCAGCCGCGACCTCGGTGGTGCGGTCGCGCGAATTATTGTCGTAAACGTAAATCGTCGCGCCATGCAGCGCCGCGTGAAAATCCTTCACGACGCTGCCGATGGCAGCTTCTTCGTTGTAGCAAGGGATAAGGACGGCGATGCGAGGGCTGAGCATGGACGACGGTGATATCATATGTTCAAGGGTTCCGGGATAGGGCGCACAACTTAAGGCCCTCGCTCAGATTGGTGACGAGATTCACACACTGATCAAAGTCCGTGCTGAGATTATAGCGCGACAAGGCGCGCGCGGCCTTGCCCTGCTCCCACGTCGCAAACAGCAAATAAAGATCGCCGCCGTGGGCCGCGACGCGCTCGTGTACGACGCGATTAAAGCCCGTGTCGTCGTCGGGATCATTAAAATAGCCCTGTATGCGCAAAAACGGGATTTGCGGCGGAAACGCCGGAATCACATAGGACGCGGGCTCATACCCCACCATCAACACCATGCTATGGGTCGGATCGGCAAACGGCGGCACCGTGACTTCGACAAGTTGGCGGGTCCACGTCGTTTGCCGCGTCCAAGTCCCCGGAAGCGCGCTCGCGGTCACAAGCAGTAACGCAACGCTCGTGATGATAGCGCGCGTGCGTACTGTGGTCGGCCATTGACCGACTGCTGCAACGATCAAGACCGGCGCAAGCATCTCTAGCGGAATGATGTAGCGATAGACCGCAAACAGTGGCGTCCAAACGACGAGGGTCACCAAGGATGCAAGCGCCAGATACCGACTCAGCGTCGGCTCGACGACGGAGGTGCTCGCGGACCTTCGCGCGAACAGCATGATGGCCGTGACGATCCAAAGCGCGTAGGCCGTCGCAATTCGGAAATCGCGAAACACGATCTCGCCCACGCGTTTCCCATCGAGGCTGAAGAGGAATGGGAAAAGGACAGCGGTGAAAAAGTCTTTCGGCACAAAGCGTACATCGCGATAGCTGTCAGCTAGGCCCATGGGCGAGCCGAAAAGGCCATTGAAATAGGGAAATAAAGGATTCCCAAAATCGCGCGCCATCATCCAGAACCAATAACCGGCTGAAAGCGTCAGGCCACCGACCACGCCGACGCCATACATAAACGCCAGAAGAAAGCGCAGCCGCACAGCCCCGCCGATGAAAAGAAAGGCCAGGCAAAAACCCACGGCAAAAATACCCATGGGCAGCTTCAGCCCTACGGCAACGCCCATGACCAAGCCGGCTAAAGCAATGCGTGAGTCGGGAGAAAAAAGCGTCTTCGGTTTTTGCGCGACAATGACGACCGACGTCAGCACGAATAAACTGATGACGTTGTCGCCGAACGTCGTGCCGACAATGCCGAGGTGCCCGCCGCCAATTAAACCAACGAACGCGATGACCGCGGCGGCAAGGGTCCGTCGCACCTCATCCGGCGAGCGCAGCACCGTGCGCGCCAACACAAACAGCAAAATAAAATTGAGGCCGTGGACAACGCCCAGTCCAAACGTGAGCGTTTTTGCGCTGAGCGCTTGCGCCGCCAGATACATGGGCACGTCGATGGCGGGGTTGTAGTAGGACGCCGGCGATAGATCGAACTGCCAACGACCGGTCAGCAAGGCATAGGGATTGTACCAATGGTAATTTTTCAGATCCCAATTGGCGTCCTGACCTAGCGCCAGCGCGAAACCGCCGAACACGAACGGGACAACGCAGCACAGCAGCCACGCCAGACGTCGGGATGTTTCAAAGCGGGCCGTCGTGTTCGTCATCGTGGCGTTACGTCCATTTGGTGCCGTAGGCGCTCTCAACTACAGGGCGACTTTAAAAACGCCCGGAGCCTTGCCTTCCAGGCTTCAAAGCCGCCGCCGGGGCGCCCCTCTCGAAGGCTCTATAACTCAGTTTGATACGGTGCACCCGGAATGAGGGCTTTTTCCTGGTTTAAAGCAGGGCCTTGCCTTCCTCAGGGTGTCGCATCGACTGAAACGGATGAAATGCATTGAAAAATCAGGCAATGTACCCTCATGTAGGAGCGGGTCGAAACCCTGAGTTGTGTTTCGTGAGGCTGTCTGCGCGCGCCATCCGCGCGCCGATCGTGGTCAGCCTTGCCGGAACTTGGGTTATTCCCTGAGGACAGGGGCAGGATAGATACGTGTCGTTAGTGCAGACAAATAAGAACAAGGAGAACCTTGGCCAGGATCGCATCTCCATCATGGTGGTGGAGGATAACGAGTACATGCTCGATATCATGGTGAACAGCCTCAAGCGCATGGGCTTCACCCGCATCCTGAAAATGAAGAACGGCAAGGAAGCGGTCGAGTACCTGAAGCTCACCACCCGAGGGTTTTCCGCCGCCGTCGAACCCATCGACGTCGTCATTTCCGATTTCATCATGTCGCCCGTGAGCGGCCTGCATCTGCTGCAGTGGCTGCGCGACGACAAGCAATCGCCCAGCCGCTTCATGCCGTTCATCATGCTGTCAGGCGCAGCCGATCGCGTGAACGTGGAAGAATCGCGCGACCACGGCGTCAACGATTTCATGGCGAAGCCGTTCTCGGTGGAGAACATTTACAAAGTTCTCCAGCGCATCATCGACAATCCGCGTCAGTTCGTGACGACGCAGAATTATTTCGGCCCCGATCGGCGCCGCTCAAACAAAGCCGGGCCCCCAAAGGGCCAAGAGCGCCGCAAGCCCGATGAATCCCACGCAACGATTGTCTATTCCAAAGACAAGGTCGAGAAACCCTCGGCGCCCAGCGACGTGTGGCTGTTCAAGCTGCCCAACTATTTGAAGCAAAAGATGGGCTCCAATGCTCAGCGCCAGCCGTTCGTGCTGCCGGACGACATTCTGGCCGGCGCCGAACAGGCACTGAAGCGCGAAGCCGAAGGCTTCCTCGATTGGGCCAAAGGCTATTTGGACAAGCTTGCGCGGCAAGTGCTGGAAGCCAAGCAAGTCAGCGGCGACCGCAATGCGCAATTCGAAGAGATCAACCTCATCGCTCACGAACTGCGCGGCCAAGGCGGTACGTTTGGATATCCTTTGATCACCGTCTTCGGAAAGTCGCTTTACGAAGTCACGAAGACGCCATGCCGGCAAGACGATGCCAATCTCGAAATCGTCAAGGCGCACATCGACACCATGCGCGCCGTGTTGCGCGACAAAATCGAAGGCGACGGCGGCGAGCTGGGCCAGATGCTGTTCAAGGCGCTCAAACTCGCCATTGGGAAATTCTCCGCCAAGCCCGGCGAACAGGCCGCCAGCTAATTTTTCGCGGCGCTTAAATCCCCGCTTAAATCCCAAGGAACCACCATCAGCTCGCCTGCATGCGTGGAAATGGTGGCATTGACGCCGTAGTACCGCGCCATATTGTCCTGCGTCAGAACATCAGACGGCGTTCCGTCCGCAACGATTGCGCCCTCATTCATAAGAACGAGCCGGTCGCAAAAACGCGCCGCGAGCGTCAAATCGTGCAACACCACAACAACGGTTCGCCCTGCCCGCGCCAGGCTGCGGAAAATCTGCAGCACCTGCAAGCGGTGCGCCGGATCGAGATCGGAGATCGGTTCATCGGCCAACAACACCGCCGGCATGCCGGCGAGCACCCGCGCGATCAGCACGCGTGTCATCTCACCGCCCGACAGCGTCGTCACCGCGCGCGCGGCCAGGTGCGTCACGTCGGCTTGCGCCAGCGCTTGTACGACAATCGCCGCATCAGCCGCCGCGATATCGTCCCAAGGCCCCAAATGCGGAATACGGCCCAGCGCCACCACGCGCGCCACCGTCAGCGGCCATTGCACGGCGCGCTCTTGCGCCAAATACCCGATCGCGCGGGCGCGGGCGCGACGCTCCCACGCCGATACTGACTTTCCATCGAGCACAATGTCTCCGGCATCCGGAACCACGAGGCTCGCGCACGCGCGCATGAGGGTCGTTTTTCCAGCGCCATTAGGCCCGATCAGGCCCACAAACGTTCCGGGTTGGAGCGCGCACGACACATCGACGACAGCGGGAACGCCGTCGTAGCGAATGGTCACATGGCGTGCTTCAAGAATCATGGCCGCGACCGCCGCATGACGGACAACAGATGCAGAAAGAACGGCGCGCCGATGAGCGCCGTCAGCACGCCGACTTTCAACTCGAGTGATGTGGAAATCACGCGCACGCCAATATCGGCCCCCAGCATCAGCGCCGCGCCGCCGAGCATGCACGGCACCAGCAAGCGCCCCGGCCGATAACCCACAAGCGGACGCAGAAGATGCGGGACGATAAGTCCGACGAAGCTGACAACGCCCGTCACGGCCACCGCGGCCCCCACACAAAACGCCGTGCCGACAATGGCCTGCAAGCGCACGCGCTTTAAGCTAAAACCCAGCGTCTCTGCCGTATCCTCGCCCAGCGTAATCGCCTCCAGCGCGCGGCCCGTGGGCAAAAGCATGATCCAGCCGATCACCATTAAAGGCGCGGCAATCACCACATGATCGAGTGACCGGTCCGCGAAGGAGCCGAGAATCCAAAACACGATTTCCAAGGCTGCGTAAGGGCTCGGCGCGAAATTCAGCGCCAGCGACGTCGCCGCCGATGTCAGGGCGTTGATCGCGACGCCCGCCAGAACAAGCGTCATGGTTTCTTGCGTACGGCCGCCCAGGTACAGCAAAAGGCCCGTCGCCACGAGCGTACCCATCATGCCGCCGAAGGGCAGCCAATAAGAAGTTCCAGCCGCGCCAAAATAGAACACAGCCACGGCGCCCAACGCCGCCGAACTCGACGCGCCGAGCAAAGCCGGCTCCGCCAAGGGATTACGCAAAAGGCCCTGCAGCACCGCGCCGGACAGTCCGAGCGACGCACCGACAAGCAACGCCAACAGCGTCCGCGGCAAGCGGACTTGCGTGAGGATAATCCGCGCCGTCTCCGGGTCGCGGTGCCAAAGCGAAATCAGATCGCCCAGTCCGCCGGTGACGGTTCCGCGCCCGATGACGAGCGAGAGGCAAAACAGAATCACAACGAGCAGGCTCAACAGGCCGATCAACGTCGCCGCGCGCATCTCGCCGCGCGCGTGAGGCAAGGTGATGGCGGCGGCGATCTCGGACATCACGGCCTCGCGGCGCGAAGGGCGCCGAGCAACTGTTCGGCGGCATCGGCCACCAGGGGCGTACCGCACGTGAGCAAGCGTCCTTGAATCGTCAGCGGCGGACGGGCGCGCATGGCATGGCGGATCGCGGGATGATTCATGGCCGCGTTGGCCAGAGACGCCTCGCCGGGGCGGTAGAGTAAATGCACGATATAATCGGGTCGCGCCGCCAACATGCTTTCGATAGGTACCTGGCCATAAGCGGCGATCCCAAGATCGGGCGCTTTGTTGGTGAGTCCGAGAAGCGTCATCACATCATCAGCTAAGCCCGGACGGCCCACCGTGTAACCATTGGCGTCATAAACAATCGCCGAGCCATGAAAGTTTTCCGCTGCCGCCGCCGTTCCGGCCGCGTTCAAGCGGGCCTTCATATCCGCGAGCAAGGCTTCAGCGCGCTCCGGCTCCCCTACCGCTTCACCCAGTGTGCGCAAAATCCCGTCGATTCCCGCGATGGTGTTGGGGCTATCGACCTCGACGACGCGGTAATTCAAGCGCCGCAACATCGCTTTAGCGAAACCGGTCGTATAAAGACCCGTCAAAATCAAATCCGGTTTCGCGGCAATCACTTCCTCCGCAAGACCGTGATTGATCGGAATGCCTTTTGCCATATCGGCCAAGGCCGATTCCGCCGGGTCAGCCCCAAGCCAGCTCACGGAGGCGATCCGCTCAGGCCCGACCAAAAGCAACGCGATCTGGTCGGTACAAAGATTCATGGACACGATACGGTTTGCGCCGGCGCTCGCCGGCGTCGCCGCCGCCAGCAAGCCCACACATACCAGCCACCATGCCCATGAAGCTTTCACGTGCTTTTATCCCCCGACGCGAACGCGCACCCCACCGTAACCCGTGCGGCCGAGCGTGTTAAAGCCGAAAACTTCCTGGTAGCGCTGGTCCAAGAGATTTTCGACGCGACCAAACACCTCGACCATCTCTGTCACCCGATACGACGCGGTGCCGGTCACCAACGTGAAGCTTTTCAATGTCGCCACGCCGCTGGGGATAGACGGAACGAAGGCGGAGTCCGTCATCTTGCCGTTGTGGTCGGCGCTCATGCCGACTTGCGCTTTGTCTTCGAGAAACCGATAAGTGGCCGTAAGGCTGGCGATGGTTATGGGACGGCGCAGTTCCTGGGTTCCGGTCGCATCCTTCGAATTGGTGTAGGTGTAGGCTGCTGCCAAAGTCAGGCCCGGCATCGGCACATACCGGAGTGAGAACTCCGCGCCGCGACGGGTGCTGATGCCGGCACGATTGCCGGCGGTGAATGGAAACACAGCGAAGTTCGTGAAGATCTCGTTTCTCAGATTGCTGGAGAAATACGAGAACGAGAAATAGGCCCGGCCTTCGATCAAGCTGATATCGGTGCCCACATCCCACCCGCGCGATGTCTCGGGCTTCAAGTTGGGATTGCCGACGAAGCTGGTGGGATCGAATCCAAACAGCTCATAAAATCCCGGCTTGGCAAAACCCGTGCCGTAGCTGGCGCGCAGTTTCACGCCGCTGTTGGGAATCTGCCAGGCCGCCGCCAGATGATAGGTGGTGGCATTTTGAAACAGATCGTTGTTGTCGAAACGCAAAGCACCCGACAAAAACACCTGATCGTAAATGCCGAGGCGATATTCGCCCACGTATCCCACGTCGGTCGCGGTCTTGCGCTGATTGGCTGGGCCAGGGAAACCTTGCTTGTTCTCATAAGTGTCGGCCTTTACTTCCACGAGGCCTGTGAGGGCATGCGAAAGATTGTGTGCCGTATCGTTGATCGTCGCGTCTGTTTGATAAGAGACGTTGATCGCACGACCGATCGATCCAAACGAGAACGCGCCGTAGTCGAAGGTGTTTCCCTTCACATCGGTCAACGCCACCGACACGGCATGCTGCCAAGCGCCGTCGAATAACTTCAGGCGCGCACCGCCTGTAAGGTAGAGATTCTCCGAGCGTGTATATTCGTCCGCATCCTGCAACAAGCCGTAGAACGGCGAACCGAACGTAAAGTTTTGTATGTCCGCTTTGACGCGCGCCTTGATATAGCGCGCCGCGGCAGTGACCTCGATTTGGTCTGTGACATCAAGACGGCCGCGCGCATTCAAAGTCAGGTTGTGATGCCCGTCCGCTTCCGTGCCGGTGGGCGATTGCGAAATACCGCGCGTATTCAAATAGGCAGCTGAACCCGCGTAGCTGTAGTTCTCTCCGCCGCCATTGGCCGCCGTCGCAACCTGGTACGTGCCGTGGGAACCGCCCTCACCCTGAACTTTGAACTTCAGAGGGCCCGCGCCTTCGGTCGTGAAGATATTGATGACGCCGCCGATGGCTTGCGCGCCGTAAAGCGCGCTTTGCGGACCGCGCAACACTTCAACGCGCGCGACATCTTCGGTCAGCAGGTTTCCGAAGTCGTAAGCGCCGTTCGAGAACGGATCGCCGACATTGATGCCGTTGATGTACACCAGCGTTTGATTGGCTTCAGTGCCGCGCGTGCGCACTTGGGTCAGTGTTCCGAGCTGGCCCGAGCGGTTCACGGCAATGCCGGGCACTTCACGCAACAGATCGGAAAGCTCCGTGCGCGGACGCTCGGCAATATCTTCGGCCGTAATGATGTGGATGGCGCTGCCGACAGTCTTCAGCGGCACGGGCGTGCGCGTGGCGGTGACAACGATCTCGTCGACCATGGAAGGCGCGTCGTCCGCCAATGCGGCGGACGTCATGGCAGCAAAACATGTGGAACATAAAAGTGCAGAACGGATGGAACGCATGTCCAATACCCCCGTAAAGGCGCACGCCCCAAAACCATCGGAGCGGCGCCGGTTAAATTAAAGACGGAGAAAGGACGTGCGGAAAAATTGCCCGGCCCAACCCATCGCGGTTTTTGAAGCACGCGTCACCGCGATCAGATCGGCCGCACCAACAGAGTTACCCCGTCCATTGGTAAGATGACGCTCGTGACGGCAGGTCTCCTGGCTCACGGGTCGATGCTCCCTGTCCGCCTTCCCAGGTCCGTTGCTGGAACCCAGTGGCATCGTGGACAGGGCGCTCTCCGCTTACAGTTGCGGGGGCAGCTCCGGTATTACACCGAATTCCCTCTTGGCTTTGACCCTCGCGAGAAGGTCTCAGCACCGTCACTATCCGAGGTGGTAATGCCCCCGGGCGTCGGATGTCAACTTTTAGGACTTCGCTTCGATATTGGGTGGGGGTTGAACGATCGGAATATCGTCGCCGGTGGGCGGCGGCTTGATCGCGAATTCCTTATCGCCGGTCGGCGGTGGGGCAATCACGCCACCTGTCGTCGGGCGTGGCGGTGCTGGCGCGGGAACCGGCGAAATCGGCGGCGGCAGGGATACAGGCGGTTGCGGCGCCACGAGCGGTGGGATGGGGGCAGTCGGAAGCGGCGGGGGCGGGCCGGGCACCTGCGGCGCAGATCCGGCGGGATTGCTGGGGACAATGCCAGGGTCGCCCGGGATGACGCCTTTTGCCACGTTGCTGTCGCGCCGTGCGCAGGCTGCCACAGTATCCGTGCATTCACGTGTTTGGGCGGAGGCCGCAAGCGGAACTCCGACAACAATTGCCGCGCATAGCGCCCGGGCGTGTTTAAGCGCCATTGCAACCTCCATGTGCCTCGTATCCATGTGCCTCGTAACCGCGATACGGAACTTCGCACCGTGTACTTCGTTTTATGTAGACACCTGACGCGGCAATTCAATTTTAAGGGCAGGATTAAGGCATGAAGTGCTGGTTTCGCGACCAACTGATCGCAGCGGCCGATGAGGACGAGAAAAAGCGTCAGCACCCGACGCCCGAATCCCAGCCGGGAAAACCGATTCCGATGGAAGCGCCGCCGGCAGAATCGCCGATGCCTGAAATCGAGCCCTATCAGATGCCGCCGCAACCCACCCCGGACATGCCGCAACCGACGGCATAGTGGGTCAGCCGCTAGGGCGTTCCGGGTTTTTGAAAAATCATCACGTGTTGCCACGGCAGCGTTTTGCTGTCCGTGCTGACCAGCGTAAGGCCGACGACGCTCATTTCCCGCGTCGCCTGGTCGACCGTCATTTTGTGATGATCCCGAATGGGAACGCTGGGATCTTCTCCGCGATACTCTACCAGCGCGATGCGTCCTCCGGGTTTGAGCGCGGCGACCATCGCCATTCCCATTTCGCGGGGAAATGAAAATTCGTGGTAGGCGTCCACGAGAAGAATGAGATCGAGTTTGTTTTTCGGCAGACGCGGGTCTTTGATTCCGCCCAACACGGTCTCGACGTTATTGCCCTCGCCTTTTGCGATGCGCGCTTTGATCACGTCGAGCATTTCGCGTTGAACGTCTTCGGCGTAGACCTTGCCTTTCGGCACGGCCTTCGCCAGTCGAAAGCTGAAATACCCCGTGCCGGCACCCACGTCGGCCACGACGTCGGTCGGTTTCAAATTCAGAAGCGGCAGTAGTTTGGATGTGCCCTCTTCTTGCTCGCGATCAGGACGATCGAGCCAATCCTTCGCCTCGTGACCCATCACAAAGGCAATGTCGCGTCCCATGTAGGATTTTCCGATGTTTTCAAACGTCATCGGCGTTCCGCCATAACCATTGAGATCGGCGGCTGTTACAGGAACGGCGAAAAACGCCAGAAAAGCGAGGGCACGAGCCAGAATTTTCATGAAGATCTCTCCGACGGCTGTAACAGCATAAACGTTGAGGCCGGCCTGCAAAGGATTAAAATACCCTCATGACCGAGCACTCCTTAGAACCCTGGCAGCGCAATCATTTCTTCTTGGCCCAAGGCCACGCGACGAACGCGAAGCGCACGCAGTGGGCGCTGGGCCTCACAATCGCGATGATGGTCGCCGAAATTATCGCCGGTACGGTCTTCGGCTCCATGGCGCTGCTGGCCGACGGTTGGCACATGGGCAGCCACGCCGCCGCATTGGGCATTGCCGCGTTCGCCTATCAGTACGCACATCGCCATGCGGCGAACACCACCTACACCTTCGGCACCGGTAAAGTCGGCGACCTCGGTGGATTTGCCAGCGCGCTCGTCTTGGGCGTCATCGCCGTGATGATGGCTTACGAGTCGACCGTGCGCCTGCTGACGCCCGTACCCATCGCCTTCGATGATGCTATCGCAGTCGCTGTGCTGGGTCTCGTCGTCAATCTGGTTACGGCCTGGATGCTGAAGGACGATCATCAGCACGGCCACGACGAACCCGAGGCGAAGCATGACCATCACGCTCATGAGGACCACCATGACCACGCTCATGAACACAGTCATGAGCATCACCATCAAGATCACAATTTACGGGCTGCCTACGTGCACGTTCTCGCCGACGCATTGACGTCGGTGTTGGCCATCGGTGCTTTGCTCGCTGGGCGTTTCTGGGGGCTGAATTGGCTCGACCCCGCTATCGGCGTGCTGGGCTCTGTCATTATCGCGCGTTGGGCCTGGAGCCTTCTGGGAACGACGGGGCGCATTTTGTTGGATGCCGATCCCTCCGCTAAAACGACGCGCGCGGTGCGCACGGCGATTGAAGCGGATGCCGACAACCGCCTCGCCGATCTTCACGTCTGGCGCGTCGGGCCAGGCCATTTGGCAGCGGTCTTAACCGTGGTGACCCATACCCCGCGCCCGCCGGCGTATTACAAAGCCCTTCTCACGAAAATTCCGAGCTTGAGCCACGTCACCGTTGAAGTGGAAGTGTGCTGCGGCGACAAGCCCCACGCCGCATAAGTTCATGGGCTCGTTTGCCAGCGCGAATTTCCGACTAGAATCAGCGCCCTAAGGGGTCGGCGCCCATAAGTTCATGGGCTCGTTTTCACGTGCGCGGCAGATCGTTGGGATCGTGATCGATCACGGGCCCCGGCTGTCCGTCGGGACTGCGGTAACGCGCCTGCTCACGCTGCAGCTCCTGCCAGCGTGCCTTGGCCTTCCGGTTCAGGAAATAAAGAAAGATCGCCAAAAACGGCGTGATGATCGCGGCGGCGACCAGCGCATAGACAAACAGCAGTCCCAGCACCGCGATGGCCAAAAGCGTAAAGAAAAGACGGAAAATGAAGCCGAGCACCCGATCGCCTCCTCGGCTTATATAAGCGCGCGCTCGTACATGCGGTAGGTCTTATAGACGCGCCCGCCAATGTCCTCGATCGAATGGCACGTCTGGGTATTGGTTTCCAAAACCCAGCTCATCTCGCACACCGGCATCCGCAGTTTGAGCGATGCCTCGCGCACCGCGCCAACCGTCAGCAGCGCCAACACCGAACCCATGGGTTTGTTTTTGAACTCCGGCATCACGCCCATGAAGATCACGCGCGTTCCGGAAACGAATGTGCGGCGCGTCAGCAAACGCCACACCAGCTTCGCCCAACCGAAGGGAAACAGCTTTCCCTTCAGGTCGCGGATCATTTCATTGAAGTCGGGCAGCGCCAGGCAAAACGCAACCGGCCGGCCGTCGATGGTGGCGATGGACACCAGTTCCGGCAACAAGATGAGCTTCAGTTCGGCGGCCAAATGTTTGGCCTCCGCTTCGCTCGGCGGAATGGAACCCCAGTTGTCGACCCACGCCACGCGAATGATCTCCATCATCGCCGCGAACTCTTCGTCGTAACGCGACATATCAATCGCGCGCACGGCGAGACTCGGGTTGCGGTCCAGCGCACGCTTCAACCACTTGAGTTGTTTGAACGGCAAGCCCGTGTCCATGGGCGTGAGGTAGGCGCGCATATCGACAACTTTAGTAAAGCCCGCCGCTTCTACCAAAGTTTGATAGTAAGGCTGCGTATGTCCCATCGCCATGCGCGGCGGGCAATTGAAGCCGTCGATCAACAAGCCCGATTCATCGTTGATGTTAAAGCTGAACGGCCCAACGCAACGCTTCATTCCTTTTTCACGCAGCCAATCGCACGCGGTTTTGAACAACGCGTCGGCGACGGCCTGGTCATCGACGGATTCAAAGAAGCCGAAAAATCCCGTGGCGTCCTTGTGAATTTTCAAATGCGCCTGATCGACCTGCGCCGAAATGCGGCCCACGGGCTTTCCGTCGCGCTCGGCAATGAACAGTGCCGCTTCGCCGTGCTGGAACCAGGGATTGCTTTTCGGATTGAGGCGCGGCCCCTCAACCAAGGCAATCGGCGCCACCCAATAAGGATCGTGTCCTTGCGTGGCGTGCGAAACCTGAATGAAGTCGGAGCGCGTCGCCCCCGCGCCGACGCGTTTGATCGTGATCGCGGACGCGAGCGTCTGGTGCATGGGACTTAGGTCGTGCTCGCCTGATTGGCGGCGGCGCGCTTACGCTGCATCGGGTTGGTATTGTAAGGCCACGTGGGCGTCAGGCGCGCCACGTAAGGGTAGGTCTTGGCGACCTCTTCGTCGTAACCGAGATTGAACACCGTCGCCGAGCGCGGACGTTCTTTCAGACCGTCGTAGAACGTGCCCACGACCTTATCCCACCACAAATTCGTGATGCCGAAGTTGCCCGTCTCGTTATGGAAATGGTGCGCCATATGAAAGCGCTTCATCTCGCGCACCCACGCCCACTTAGGCACATAGCCCAAGTGTTGAATGCAATGAAAGTATTCATAGACACATGTTTGAATTACGCCCGTCGTCAAAGCGGCAAGGGCGCCCGTCCAACCACCGAGCGCGTAGCCCACCGGCATTGTCGCAATGGCAACCGTGGGCAGCGTGGTGTAGAGCGCGCCGAACAGCACTTTCAAATTATTAGGGTCGCTATGGTGATCGTAGTGAATGCGCTTCCATGTGCTCGCGGTGAGCGGCGATTTCCACATCCAGCGGCTGTGCAAAATGAAGCGATGCAGCACGTACCAAACAACCGGGTAGATGAAGAAGGCCAACAAGCACGCGACCAACACCGGCAACAACAAAGATGGATCAGTGATGAGTGATGCGATCACGCTGCCACCGGCGACCAACGCCACAACGAAATATGCAGCGATCGCGTAGTACTGCAAATAGGCCGCCGTCAGGGCTCGCAAATCCATGCGGTCCAGGTGGTATTCCTTATCGCTCCAGAAGCCGAGCTTGAGCTTCACATTCATTCCATAAATGGCTGCAATCTGCGGCGTTTTATAAACCCGCTTACGTACGCGCGCCAGTGTGCTCGAATGTAAACAGAACCCATAAGCCCGCGGTCGTGAAAAGTGCGAGTGGTAGCCACGCCGCTAGAAGCGGCGGCAGCGAGCCGAACTGGCCCATGGCGAGCAAAATGTTATCGATTACGACAAACATGAAACCAAACGTGACCCCCCACACAATCGTCATGACGGGCGTGCCTTGGCGGTGGTGGGCGAACGCGGCCAGTGCCGCCAACAGCGGCATGAGGGCGAGAACCATCGGTCCGGCAATTTTCTGTTGCAACCATGTGTCGTAGAAATACGGCGGACGCGAACCCACCGCGACGGTGCCGACGTATTCCTTCAGCGCATTCATCGACAATTCGTCGGGATGGTTGGCAAAGCGCAAGAACTGATCGGGCTTAAGCTTTGTTTCCCAAACCGCCGGCGTGGCATCCGCGTTCACCGCACCGAGACGGCGCACGTCGAACGTCGTCCAATGATCGTCTTCCCAAATGGCTAAACGTACCGCGATGATGTCGGTAATGCTGGCGTCGGTGCCCTGCTTAAAGACCCGGACGTCGTTGAGCACGGTGCCTTCGCGCATGACCTGTGCCACACGAATGTAGGTATCGCCTTCCACCAACCAACTGCTTTCGCCGTTATCGACGCGGCCTTCGGTTTTGTAACCGGAGTCTTTCCAATCCTGCAGCGCTGAGTTGGCCGGCACTTCCACGTATTCGGTAAACACAAACAGCGCCAACGAAAGACCAAAGCCGCATGCGACCAAACCGCTGACAAGGCTGAAGACCGAACGCCCGGCCGCACGCATCGCAAGAATTTCACTGTTACGCGCCATCACAACCAGCGCCATAAGTGCTGCGAGCAAGCCGGCCAACGGCGCGATGGTTTGCGCAAGAGACGGCGAGCGCAGCGCCACATAGCGCAGCAGCGTGAGCACCGGCGGTCCACCGCCCGCCAGCACCGTGTTGGCCTCGGCGAGCAGATCAAGCGTTTGCAGGAACACGACCAATCCCAGCAGCAATGCTGCGAACCGCGTGAGGTAAGAACGCATCACATAGCGCGTGAGAATCATTTCTTTGGCCTATGCCCGCGCCGGTGTAACGACCCGCTTCGGGCGAAAGATCGCGGATACCGCCGACCAGAACGCAACCCAATGGGCCTCGAAACGCTGAATTGGCGGCGCGCCGGCCTGCATTTGCGTGCGCGTGAAGAGCCAGGTCACCGCAATGGCAAAGAGGACAAAAATCGTCCACAGCATGACGCCAGCCGGCGCACCGGTGTGACTGCTATAAGCGCCGCTGAATTCGAGAACCTTATGATAACTGACGAGCAGCGAAAGCCCTGCCACCATGCCAAAGGACTTGCTTGAGCGATGCGTCATGATGCCGAAGGGCGCCGCCATCAACGGCAGAAGGAACATGGAAAGGGAGAACACCAAACGCCCATGCAGCTCAGACGACAAAGATGCGGGCGCGACACTGCGCTCCGGCGGATCTTCAGGCGCGGTCTCGTCGACCTTTAGCCCCTTACGACCGGCGGCCACGTTGTCGAAATAACCTCGCAGCAGCTCGAAGGTCGTCAATTCGCGGGAATCACCGCCGCGTCCGCGAAAACGCAGCAGTTCGTCGAGATTAAGCGCCCATATGTTTTGATCGAAATGAACCGTGGATGTCGCCTTGGTTGAAGGATCCCACTGCGACCAATTGCCGTCGAAGAGGCGCAACGCAATGGAACCGTTTAATCCGCGCGTCATCAACTCGCCTTGTTTGGCGGTCAGCGTGGTGATGTGCCCGTTTTCTTCTTGTTTGTGGGCGAATACGCCCGACAGCTCGCGGCCGCCGTTGCGGGACTCTTCGACGCGCAGCGTGTAGCCGTTGGGAAGCGTTCTGAAAACGCCCTCGCCAATGCCCTGCTCGATCAGTCCCGACGTGATGTTGAAATAAATACGGTTGTAGATGTAGCGCGTGTACGGCTGCACATAACCGGAGAGAATAAAATTCAGCGCCATGCAAATCGCGGCGAGCGCCAGGGCGGGGCGAATAAGCCGACCGATGCCAATGCCGCACGAATGAATGGCATCGAGCTCGGACTGCATGGACATGCGCCGAAACGCCAGGAGCACCCCGAGAAACAATCCCACCGGCAATGCGAGGCTGATGTAATGCGGCAGCAGGTTGAACACCATCTGGAACACGACCAGTGTTGAAACACCGTTGCCCACGGCGATATCCAGGAGGCGCATCAGCCGATCCATGGCGAGCACGATCGCCGCAATGAAAAGGGTGACGGCCAAGGTCGGCAGAATTAGGCCGAGAACGTAACGATCAAGGGCCTTCATATTCCGCGCCTTTGCCGAGTTCGGTTGGATGTAACAGGGCGCGCCATGCCCAACGGCCCGCATTTTAAGCGAACGCTAATGCGAGGGCTAGGTTTGGATTTCCAAGGGAAATCCCCGATTTCGACGGCTATCACGCGATCAGAGCGTGGCGCGTCATTACCTATCGTTGTAACGACCGTTAACCGACGGCGGTACGTTTCGTCTTCGCGGGTGTAATGAGGCCGATGTCGGACGCGACTTTCGCGAAAATCGCGATCACTTCCTCGAGCTGCTCTTCCGTATGCGCCGCGCACAAGCTTGCGCGCAGCAATGAGTAACCAAACGGCGTTGCCGGCGGCAGCGCCAGGTTCACATACACGCCCGCTTCGATGAGCCCG
Source organism: Fidelibacterota bacterium (assembly GCA_947475895.1). Lineage (GTDB taxonomy): Bacteria > Pseudomonadota > Alphaproteobacteria > Rhodospirillales > Rhodospirillaceae > SHVO01. Next base: position 41,251 of record CANJMF010000018.1, on the reverse strand, counting down.
CGCCAGAAGGTAACGGCGGTTTGCACGTCGGGCGCCACAACAGCCACAACCGGGCTGACATCGCTGGCGATCTTCAAGCCGAGCGCGCTCAACCCCGTGTGCAGATGTTTCGCGTTGCGCATCAAACGTGCGCGCAGCGCGCCACCTTTTTGAACCGCTTTCAGGTTTGCAATCGCGGACGCTACCACCGAAGGCGGCAGAGACGCGGTGAACACATACGCGCGGCATACGAGGCGCAAGGTATCGAATTGCGGATGGTTCGAGACGCAGAAGCCGCCGACCGTGCCGACCGATTTCGAAAACGTGCCGACGATGAAATCGACATCGTCTTCGCAGCCCACTTCTTCCGGCAGACCACGACCGTAGCGGCCGAGAACGCCGAGCGAGTGTGCTTCGTCGGACAACAGATAGGTGTTCGCGTGTTTCTTTTTCACCGCGACGATATCCGCCAGCTGCGCTTTGTCGCCGAGCATTGAATAAATGCCTTCAATGACAATCAGCTTGTTGCCCGGCTTGTCGGCAAGACGCGCCAAACGCTTATCGAGATCGGCCGCATCGTTGTGCTTGAAACGAATGATCTGCGCGGACGAACCGCGCACGCCGTCATAGATCGACGCGTGGCAATCGGCGTCCATCAAAATGAAATCTTCCGGACCCATCAGCGTCGACAGAATGCCGAGGTTCGCGAGGAAGCCCGTGGAGAACACCATCGCGTGTTCTTTGCCGAAAAATGTCGCGAGCGTCTTTTCGAGATCGGCGTGGCCGCTATAAGTGCCGTTGGCAACGCGGCTGCCGGTTGTGCCGGTACCGCAGGCATCGAGCGCGTCGTGCGCGGCTTGCAGCGCTTCGGGCGCGAAAGTCAGTCCGAGATAATTGTTGGTTCCGACGAGGATTGTGCGGCGATTGCCGATCATCGCTTCGGTCTGCGACAGAACCTGGTCCATTTTCACTTGGAAGGGGTTGGCACCGCCGTCGCCGAACAATGCATCGCGCTGACCCATCAGCGGCGCAAAACGATCTAACAACTCAGCCATTTAAATCCCCACGTTTACGTTCCCGTTGAGCGGGAGCCCTCAGGACTTTGATTCCGCGACGATTTCATCTACCGCCGCCGCCAAGTCCCTTATCGTTGCCACATCCGGCAGAATGTTGAGAGGCACGGAGATATCGAACGTGTCTTCAACAACGGCAACGAACTCCATCACAACCAGTGAATCAAAGTTCAAATCCTCTGTGAACCGCGTTCCTGGTTTTAGCTCAGCGCCTGTCTTGTTGAACGGTCCGAGGATTTCGACCAAGGCCGCCACGGTCTGTGCCGAGGGTTCAGTGCCTATCGTCGTCATGCCGCGAAAACCATTCCTCGTGCACCCGCGGCTCCGCTGATCGGTCGGATTTTGCTGCAGGTGCTAAGTGTTAGAGTGCGGGAATCTAAGGAAAATACCAAATCAACTTACCCGTTACTTTTCAACAGACCCCGTGAGGCGTACCAAGTCACCGTATCTTTGAAGCCTTTTTCTATATTCCACAAGGGGTTATATCCAAAAAGGGGCTCGCCGGCCGCCACCCAGTCCGGAAAAAGCAGTTCAGCAACTTTGTCCCAGCACAGCACATTTGGCCGCCCAGTCATGGCCGCGTGGACCGACCCGGCCAGCCCGACCCCGTAAACCAGGGGGGCAGGAAGCCGGATTAACCGCGGGGTCGTCCGCAGAGCTTCCCCGGCGGCTGTTACAATTTCTGGCCAGGTATAGCCCCCGATGCGCCCGTCATCGAACTCAACGGGACGGGCGGGAGGTTCGGCCAGTTTCAGGGCCGCCAGGACGGCGCGTGTCACGTCTTCCACATGCACCAGCGACAGGCGAGCGGTGCGCTGAGCGGGCGCCACCACGAACCCCTTCACGGCCATTTGAAAAATCCGCAGGGTTTCCATATCGCCCGGGCCGTAGACGGCGGGCGGGCGCAAAATCACCGGACGCAAAATATCGAACCCCCGCAACGCCTGCTCGCTCGCGCGTTTGCTCGCGGCATAACTGGAAAGCGTTGGCGCACGTGCGGCAATCGACGACAGATGAATAAAGCGCGGCGGTTTGGATTGCGCGGCGGCCACCGCCGCAAGGCGGCGCGTACCTCCGGCATTCACTTCGAGAAATTCATCGCGGTTGCGGGCTTTGATGGCGCCCGCGCAATGCACGACAAACGCCGCGTCTTTAACGAGCGCGTTGAGCGCTTCGTCATTGTTAAGCGTGCCTTGAACCCACGCCACTTCCGACGGCACGTCCCGCGACGGCGCACGGCGCGTCAACGCCCGCACATCGTAACCTGCGTCGACGAGTGCGCGCGCCAATCGCCCACCGATGAAACCTGTCGCGCCGGTGATGGCGATCAGTGGGCGGTTCATTTTCTAGGAGGCTATATCGAGCCGCGGAATTTCGCCGGCCATGAACATGGTTTTGGCGCGACCGCGTGCAAGTTTTCCCGAGGTCGTCTTTGGCAAGCTACGCGCCGGCACCAAGATGATGTCGCATTGAATTCCGGAGGCTTCTTGAATCTTTGTGCGCACTTCGGCTGCCAGTTTATTGCGTTCGGACACATCCGACAGACGGCACTGAACAAGGACCGTCGGTTTTTCGGCGCCGTCGTTGCCAACAAGAACGATGGCCGCGCTATCGCCCGACCGCAACCCGTCGATATGTTCCACGGTCCATTCGATGTCTTGCGGCCATACATTGCGGCCGTTGACGATCATCATGTCTTTGGCACGCCCGACGATCACGAGCTCGTCGCCAATCCAATACCCAAGATCACCCGTATCAAGCCAACCATCCTTTAAGGCGCCTTCCGTGGCGGCAGCATCGTTGAAATAGCCGCTCATGACGCTTGGGCCATCAACAAACACGCGGCCCACTTGGCGTTCGCCGAGGATCTCGCCACCCTCGCCGCGAATTTCGACGCGGTGGCCCGGAATGATTTTACCGCAGGAAACGAAAGTGCGCGCATCAGGCGCGGCCTCACTCACGGCGACGGCGCGATGATCTTCAAGGCCCGCTTTATCAACATGGTCGAGCACCATTCCTTTATTTGTCCCCGCGAAGCTGACCGCCAGCACACATTCCGCCAGGCCGTAACTTGCGCAGAACGCTTTTTCCGAAAACCCATAAGGCTTGAAGGCGGCCGCAAAGGCCTGCATCACATTGGGCTTGATCATTTCGCCGCCGATGCCGGCGATGCGCCATTTCGAAAGGTCGAGACCCAGCGAACCCTCGCTCATCGTCGCGACACGGCGGGCGCACAATTCATAACCGAAAGACGGCGCGTAGGAGACGGTGCTGCCATTGTCGCTGACAATCTTCAGCCACGTCAGCGGACGGCGCGCGAAATCTTCCGTCGCCAAATAATCGACCGAGGTCTGACTCGTCAGGGCGCCCAACATGAAGCCAACCAGGCCCATGTCGTGAAAGAACGGCAGCCACGAGGTCGCACGTTGGCCCGGGCCATTGCTTACGCCGTATCGATTCATGGCATGGCTGTTCGCCATGAGGGCCGCATGCGTCACCATCACGCCGGTGGGAAAGCGCGTCGAGCCGGAGCTGTATTGGATATAGGATAAATCGTTTGTTCCTGCGGCATGCAAGTCCGCGCCGCTTTGCGTCCAGGCTGCCACGTCGTCCAAGGCGCCAATGAACTGCAACGTTGTCGCCGCCGCGGCTTCGCGGACGAGCGGCAGAAACTCTGCTGGGCCGAACACCATGCGTGCGCCCGACGACACCATCTGGCCTTTGATTTGCTCGATGTAAGCCTCGCGCCGTCCGAAAGCTGTCGGCAGCGGCATCGGCACGGGAATCACGCCGACATATTGGCAAGCGAAGAAGAGCACGAGAAATTCCGGTGTGGTCGCTGCCAACAAAGCGACGCGGTCTCCCGGCTTGAGACCAGCCCCTGCCAGCCGCAGCGCGGCATCGACCGCACGATCCCGCAAATCGCGGAAGGGCAGCACGGCCTCGATCACACCGCGACCGGAATAGAACGTGAATCCCGTTTCGCTTTTGGCCGCATAATCTAACGCGGCGGGCAACGTATCGAAATTGGCAAGCCGCTTCGTAAAATTCGGCGTATCCGTCGGGGTTGGGACCAGCGACGGTGGAACGACTGAGGCGGCCACACTCTGTTGCATGGGATGCGTTTTCTACACGCGAGTCGTAGCCGTCAATTCACGGTATGTTACAAGTATTGCAAACGAACCTATAGTCCCTCGCAAAGGTGTGATTCTCGGTGTTAAGGATTTTGGTTCTATGATGCGTATACTTCACTCTTCGGGCCTGATCGCCGAGGGACGTCGCAATGGATAAATTGAAAATTCGCATGCTTGCAGGGGCTGTTGTCGGGGCTGCCGTAGTCGCCGGCGCACTCGCCATAGTTGAGAAAGAGACAGCTTCTCCTGGCGGTATGGATCGCGTGGAATCAGGTAAGGAAAAATGCTTCGGCGTTGTGACGGCAGGCGAAAACGCCTGTGCCTCGCAAGGAGCGGACCATACTTGTGGCGGCCTCGCGACGCTCGACTATAGCGGTCAGGAGTGGACATTGGTGGCCGCAGGCACCTGCCTGCAAATGGGCGGCAAGCTTCAGCCCTTCGACGGCGTGAGCCAGCCGCCCGTCCAAAAAGACGCCTCGCACAGCTGATGATTCGCCCGGCGGCAGGTATCGGCCTGCGCCATCCTCACCTCGCGCTTTTCGCCGCCGAAGCCTCGGACGCGCCGTTGCGCGCGCCGTGGCTGGAAATCCATAGCGAGAATTTTCTCTGTGATGGCGGCCCGCGCCTTGCGATGCTCGACGCCATCGCGGCGCGTTATCTCATCAGTTGTCACGGCGTAGGACTCTCGCTCGGTTCGGCAGAGGGTTTGGACCCTGAACACCTCAGGCGCTTGAAAACCCTTTTCGATCGCACGCAGCCCAAGCTGATTTCCGAACACCTGGCGTGGAGCGTGACGGATGGAACCTATCTCAATGATCTTCTGCCGCTGCCCTATAACGACGAGACGTTGAACACGGTGGCGCGCAATGTTGAAACCGCGCAAAGCACCTTCGGGCAGAAAATTCTGATCGAAAATCCGTCGGCTTACATCTCATTCCCCGCTTCAACCATGAGCGAGCCGGAATTCCTGGCGCACCTTGTCGCGCGTACGGGCTGCGGCCTGTTGCTCGATGTGAACAATGTCTACGTTAGCGCACATAACAACGGCATCGACGCGCAGGATTATTTGAATACAATTCCAGGCGACGCGGTGGGCGAAATCCATCTTGCCGGACACAGCGTCGCTGCGCACGGCAACGATCCCTTTTTGATCGACACCCATAGCGCCAAAGTCTGTGACGACGTCTGGGGACTCTACGCACAAACCATCGCCCGGATCGGCCCGCGTCCGACGTTGATCGAATGGGATTTGGAAATCCCCGAGTTGCACATCCTTCTAGGTGAAGCGGCTAAGGCGCAAAACCTGTTGGACCTGAACCCATGATACCCTTACGCGATCTACAACTGCTGTTTCGCAACGCTGTCCTCGGCCCCGGAGACGGCTCCTTGCGCGCGCATGTACGCTCATCCGGGTCCATCGCCGACCGCATCGCGGTTTATCGCAACACGGTTCAGGGCAGCTTGGTAGAAGCGCTCGCCGCCGCTTTTCCGGCAACACAGCGGATCGTTGGTGATGCTTTCTTCGCGAGCCTTGCGCGCCGTTTTATTGCAAATGCCCCTCCGCGCCGGCCTCAGCTGTCCACGTACGGTAGCGATTTTCCGGCCTTCATTGCGATATCCGACGTCCACCAGCAATTGCCTTATCTCGCGGATGTCGCGCGGCTCGAATGGGTCCGCGGAGAAGCTTACTTCGCCGCCGATGCGCCGCCGTTTGACGCGGCGTTTCTCGTTGCGGCGTCGGATGACATAGAAACACTTCGCTTGGATCCGCATCCTGCTGTGCGCCTGATACGATCGCAATTTCCCATTTATCGCATTTGGGAAGTCAATCAGCCCGACATCATCGACATTCCACGCGTTGACATGAAAGTTGGCGAAGATGTTCTTGTGTCGCGGCCACGGGACCATGTGATCACGCGCTTAATCACATCGGCGGACGCGGTCTTCGTCGAAGCGGTCTACGCGGGAAAAAGGCTGGGCGAAGCGGCAGAAGCGGCGCTTACGTACAACGCTGCACACGATCTTCAAAACGCGCTGGCGCAGCACTTTGTCAAAGGCACGTTCAGAGATATGCGCCGCGCGACCTAACCTTTAACGTCAAAGCCCGTGCGCGACAGAAGAATGTAGAAGTCTTTGATGGCTTGTTCTTTGGCCGCGGGCTCGGTCATATCGGCTGTGAACTCGGCGATGAAGTCTTTGCGGCGCAGATAATTGACGACAATGTCTCGGGCAATTGTGGTCGCTCGACCCACCGTCAAAACGCCCGATGCGCAGAAGGTCACCAAACGCGTTGCACGCTCGTGAAATGACAACCGCTTGTCATCGAGACGCTCAATCACGCCTTGGGAAATGATGTAATCGGAAACCAGTTCGTCGAACTTATTGGCGATGGGATCGCGGATGCCTTGCGGCAATTGGGAATCCAACACCATCCGCTGAATGCCCGCCGTTTCCTGCAATCGCGCCTTTTCGGTGCGCGCTGCCGGCGCGATCTTGGAAATCGTGTTGAGCTGTGCGGCCAAATCGCGCACTTGCACTTCAATTGTTGTTCTTAGCTCCCGCTCTGCGTCGGAGCCGTACATCGCCAACAAGAATACAAATTTGCGCTTACCCGAGGTCAGCTTGTCGCGCACGCCTTCGACCGCTCGCTTGCGACCTGTCGGTCCGCCGAAGTTGCTCAGGCGCGCCCAGCGATCCGCCAGTCCGACGGCGCTGGCTCGGCCGCCGAACACACCGTGATCGTCCACAATGCGCTCGAGCAGCTGGTCGAAGAATAATTTGTCACCATTGGGGTCTTCGCTGTTGGTCAGGCGCACGGGGCTTGCGAGGTCGCGTTCGAGACGATCGAACAGCACTTTCTTCGAGCGCGGCAACATATCGTTCGCAAAGAGATAGTTGAGCAACTCCACAAGCTCGGGAACCGCCAACTTCGTCGGCTGGCACTTGCCCTGCAGAAGGTCGAGGATGCGCATCATCGCATCACCCAAGTGCTTGGAGATGCCGATCACGTCTTTAATGACGGTGCGCGCCACCAAAATGTCCGACATCATTTCGTCGACCATCGCGCGCGCGCGTTCGTCTTGTTGCGACTTTGCCATCGGCAAGAGTTCGCTCATTTTGCCGAGCCAACCGGTCCACAACACCGACGTCCGCACGAGCGCAACGTTCGCCATGTATTGGCGCTCTTCGGCATCGGTGAATTTGGCGTCGATCCGACGCAGCAGTTCGTCGAGGGTGCTGCCCTTCAGTTCTGGTAGCGGTTTGCTGTCGACTTCACGCGCGCGCGCGGCGATCCGATCGACGGCCTGGAAAATTGCTTCCTTGGCTTTTCGGCTATCGGAGGCATTCGCGCGCGCATGCAAGCTCGCGATCTTGTCCACGGCCGAAGGCACAAGGTTGTCGAGATTAAGCATGCGCTTGAGACTCTTGTGGCTGTGCAAGAGCTCGAGCGGAGTCATCTCATGTTTTTCGAGATACTTTGAAAACAGGCGCGCCATCGTCGTGCGCGCGGCTGTTTGATAATAGTCGGTGACTTCATCGCAGAGCGGCGATTCTTCAACCGGCGTCACGGTGAAGTCGTCGGTCTCTTCGACTTCTTTCATTTGGCAGAAGATCTCGGACTCGCGAACACTATCGGCCGAGAATTTCGTTTCCTTGATGATCTTTACGCCATGCGTGGTCTTGAGCGTCAAAAGCTCTTTGGCTTTTGCACGCGCTGCGTCCTCGCTGGTCAGCACTTGGCTGATGGCCCAGCGTCCGTCTCGATAGACTTGAACTTCAAATGTCGCGCGGCCAGGGGCGGCCATTCTGGTATCCCCCGTCACGCCCGCTCCCCCCATGGAACCGGGCACCCGTTACGGGTGTAACAAATTCCTTAAGTTTCAGCAAAAATGGTTTTTGTTACGAGACCTTGATGGGCGGCAGAGAGCGATTTTCCCCCACGGATGTGTCGGCGCATCACCCATTAACTGAAAAGTATGAAGTTGCAGAGATGATGGATACTCGCCTCTGTGTGGTCGCTTGAAGGAGCTTGGACCATGGCTGCCCTCTCACTTCCAGCGCGGACAACCGCGTTCGGTAGCCTTTTGCGTCGTATTGGCGCCTGCGCTGCGCTGGCCGTCATGCTGGCGGCCTGCGGCGATTCCGAGCAGCGCGAGATCAAGGAAATCAAAGATCAGGTCCAACGCGCGACGGGTCAGCACGATTTCCCGCACGTTTTGGAACTTTCCAAAAAAGGGCTGGCCTTAACCGAAAAGACGGCGGGCGAGAAATCGCCCGACGCGCTCTATTTTGCGCAAGGCATCTCGGAGGCCTATCGCAGCATGCGCAATGCGCGCGCCGCCATCCCGGCCCTGCGTAGGGAAATTTCCATGCGTGCCGCTGCGGGGCAAAAAGAAAAGAAGTTGCAGCCACGCCGTACGCTTCTGATTCAGTTGTCGGAAGAAAACGGCGACCCCATGACGGCTGCCGAGCAAGCAATCGCCGTGTCACGCGGGATCGAAATGGGGCCCGGCAAAGACCCTCAGCCCGTCTATCAGGTTCAGACCGAATACCCGATTGCAGCCTTTCAACAAAAGACCGAAGGCGATGTCGACATCGGCTTCAGCATCGATGCCTCCGGGCGCGTAACCGAGGCCCATGTTCTCAAATCGACGCCCACACAAGCGTTCGAACAACCGGCGCTGGAAAGCTTCCGTAAATGGCGCTTTACGCCCATGCTCGACGCAAGAGGGCAGCCGGTATCGGCTTCAAACCTGCAATTTACGATGGCGTTCCGGTTGGGCGGTCAGCGCTAACGCGCGGATTGCTCCAGGCATGCCGTCGCAATGCCGATGATTTTTTGCATGATGGGGTCGGGCACTTGCCGGCCGGTTTGACCCGCGTCGTTATAGATCTTCATTTCCTGGGGGGTCAGTCGGTTTTTCGTTTCGCGCACGAGGCACGTGCACAAATTATTGCGATTGCCCGAAACGCCCTGTCCGCTTTGCTCAAGGAAACTTGAGCAGATTTCCATCAAGGGATCATTAGAACCTTTTGGCAACGACTGCTGCGCATAGCAGGGCACCGCAGCTATAATTCCCAGCGCAACGAAAATGCCTCTGACCATGGACGCATTCTCCCCCATAATGGTCCTGCGACTTTACGAAACTTTGCTGTGAGAAACCATGCTCGATCCATTCTTCGCAAAAGCCCTGAGATCGCCCCTGGATGCCGCCGGCGCTGCGTTATTGGAGCGCAATATCAAAGCCAACCTTTTAACGTGGGCTGGATTTGTGGCCGGCTTGATTGCCGCTGTATTTATTGGCGTTAGCTGGACCAGCCTGGGTTTTGTCGTATTGGCCCTGAGCCGCCTTGCCGCCGGCCTGGATGGCGCAGTCGCGCGCGCGTCCAAGGCAACGGACTTCGGGTCGTATTTGAACATTGTATTGGATTTGATTGTCTTCAGCGCGCTCGCCGCGGGCTTCGCTTTAGCCGACCCGGCCAATAGGTTTGCAGGAATTGCGCTGATGATCACGCTGGCAGGAATCGGCGTTGCAGCTGTGGCGCTGCAAATGTTCGCGGCTCGTCATGGGGTTGGCATCGAGATACCCAGCCCCGAGATCGACGGAGCACCCTTCTTTTACGTCAGCGCTATGGTTGAGCGCGGCGAAATCGTGATCTTCTTTTTTATCGCCTTAATCTGGCCGAACGCATTTCCCGTGATCGGCTGGCTGTTCACGATCGCCTGCGCGGTAACGATTGCACAGCGCGTCTTTCAGGCACGCGCAGCCTTTGGGGAAGACGAAGGATAAATTACGCCGCCTGGGCTTCGTTCTGCACGAGCAGCATGTAAAGGCCGTCGGCACTTTCCGCCCCGCGCAGCTTTTCGCACATGACCGGATCGCGTAAGAGGCGTGAAACGCGCGCCAACGCTTTCAAATGATCAGCCCCCGCACCTTCCGGCGCCAAAAGCAAAAAGATGAGATCCACGGGTTGTTCGTCGATGGCTTCGAAATCGAGCGGCTTATCGACGCGCGCGAAAACGCCGTACATGCGTTTGAAATCCGGCAGCTTGCCGTGCGGAATGGCGATACCGTTGCCAACACCCGTCGTACCTAGGCGCTCGCGTTCCAGCAGGGTTTCGAAAATGCGGCGCTCGTTCACACCGGTGATTTCTGCGGCATACTTCGACAGCTCTTGCAGGGCCTGCTTTTTATTGCCGGCCTTCAAGTGAGCAACGACCGCTTCCGGTTTTAGCAAATCACTGATTTCCATCATACGCCTTTACACTGCATCCCAACCGGCCCACCCCCTTCGCACATAAAAATTGCGCGAAGTGCAGATGAGAAGATGCCTATCGTTATGAGATGAAGTTCGCCGTTTTTTTGCTTTCTATGACGGCGCTCTATCTTGTCTCGTGATCCCCATCACCACGGGGAATGCCCAAATCCGAGAACGGCGCCAAATTTTGAACTCGTGCGATCAAGCTGCTTGCGCTTTACCAAGCGCCATTCGCGAAAGACCGTTCAAAAAAGTGGCGGAACATACGCGCCGCCAATTGGAGAAGTCAAGATTGACGGACCCTTTGTCATCGTTGCGCCATACAACGTTTTTAACCCACGCCAAGTTCCATGGATTTGTCGCGCCGTCGCTGTACCGAAGACGGAATATTGAGCGAATCCCGATACTTGGCGACGGTTCTGCGCGCCACCTCGACCCCGTCTCCGCGCAGGATATCGACGATCCGATCGTCCGATAGGACGTCGGTGGCCGCCTCGGCATCGATCAAAGTTTTAATGCGGTGGCGCACAGCCTCCGCCGAATGGCTTGCGGCCCCATTGGCCGACGGCAATGCCTGCGTGAAGAAATACTTCAACTCGAAGATGCCGCGCGGGGTCGACATGTACTTATTTGTTGTGACGCGGCTTACGGTGCTTTCGTGCATTTCGATGGCTTCAGCCACGTCGCGCAAAATCAGCGGTCGCAAATGCGTAATACCTAGACGGAAGAAAGCTTCTTGCTGCTTCACGAGTTCGGTCGCCACCTTGAGGATTGTTTCGGCGCGCTGATGCAAAGCTTTCACGAGCCAATTCGCGGTTTGCAGTTTTTCCGTCATGAACGCTTTATCGGTTTTCGACATAGCGGCGCGATTGATTGTCGCCGCGTAGGTACGATTAACGAGCACGCGTGGAAGCGCGTCGATATTCAATTCCACGCGCCAGCCTCCGTCGGGCAGCGGCGTCATGATAACATCCGGAATAACGGCGTTACTGACGGCGTGTTCGAATTTCAGCGCCGGCTTCGGATCCAAGGCACGCACTTCGGCGATCATGTCCTGGATGTCTTCCATGGACACGCCGCAGATCTCGCGCAACTTCTTGATCTCGCGCGCCGCCAGCAATTCGATGTGGGCGATAAACGCTTCCATCGCCGGGTCAAAGCGGTTGCGGTCTTGTAGCTGTAAACGCAGGCATTCTTTTAGATCGCGCGCGAAAATGCCGGGCGGGTCGAACCGCTGCAGGGTGTCTAGCACGCGTAAAATGTGCGCCTCGGGCGCACCGAGCTGTTCGGCAGTTTCGGTAAGATCGGCGCGCAGATACCCGCTTTCATCCAACTGATCGATGAGCCACATGCCGATGAAGTGGTCCGTCGCGTCGACAAACGAAAGGTTGAGTTGCTGAACGAGATGACTGCGCAGATCCGGCGCTTCGGCGACGGTGCGTTCCAGATCCGGTGCTTCACCGCCCGCGCCGCCCGAACCCCAATCCTGTGCGTTGGCGGTATCGAAGTTTCCTTCGCCTTCAAGGCTAAGGGCTGCTTCGTTATCCTCGACACCCACCTCGATGTCGAGCGGCGCTTCGGTTTGCCCCTCGACAGCGTCGACCACCGACATGCCCTCTTCGCTGCGGTCGTCGGCATTGCCCGCGCTTTCGGTCAGCGCACCGAGTTCGCCGGTGTCTTCGGTTTCAAGCAGAGGGTTGGATTCAAGCTCTTGGTCGACATATTCGACCAGTTCAACGGCCGATAATTGCAGCAGCTTAATCGCCTGCTGCAGCTGCGGCGTAATGACGAGACTTTGGCTTTGCCTGAGATCTAAGCGCGGTGCGAGCCCCATCGTTCCTGCTGCCGCTACAAGCTGAAACGTTCTCCGAGATAAACGCGCCGCACGCCTTCGTGGGCAACGATCTCGGAGGGCCGGCCCTCCATCAGCACTGTACCTTCGTGCAAGATGTAAGCACGATCGATGATGTCGAGGGTCTCGCGCACGTTGTGGTCGGTAATCAGCACACCGAGGCCGCGGTCTTTTAAGTGCGAGACCATTTCGCGGATCTCGCCCACCGCGATGGGATCAATCCCGGCCAGAGGTTCGTCGAGAAGAATAAAGCTTGGGCGCGATGCGAGCGCGCGGGCGATTTCACAGCGGCGGCGTTCGCCGCCCGAAAGCGCTAGCGCTGGCGAGCGGCGCAAGTGTTCGATGGAAAACTCATGCAGCAGCGCATCCACTAAGGCAGTTTGCGACGCCTTGTCCTTCTCCACGACCTCGGCGACGGCGCGGATGTTCATTTCCACTGTCATGCCGCGAAAGATCGAGGCTTCCTGCGGTAAATAACCGATGCCTAAGCGCGCGCGCCGATACATGGGAAGCGGCGTGATGTCCTGGCCGTCGAGATAGATGCCGCCCTGATCGGGACTAATGAGGCCGGTGACGCAATAGAACGACGTGGTCTTGCCCGCACCATTGGGGCCGAGAAGACCAACGGCCTCGCCGCGCTGAACCGAAAGGCTCACATCGCGCAGAACCGGACGGCCCTTGAACGTTTTGCCTAAATTTTTGACGTGGAGACCCGTTTCCGGAACGCCATTCGGCCCACTAGAGCCGGAACCGCTGGCACCTTCAGATGTCGCGCGCACGGGTTCCATTATTGTTTTGCCTTTGTCGTGTTGGCATCTACCGGCGGCGCGGCCCCGGGCTTCGTATCGGGGGCAATCAACGCCTTAACGCGCGTGCTGTCTCTCATGCCTGGTTGTCCGGCCTGCGCGGCGCTCGCAAAGAGCTTGCTCACTCCGCCCTTCACGTTCACGACGGCGAAACCGCCGTTCAGCTGATTCTTGTCGCGCGTAATCCGCACGTTGCCGTCCAAAGTCGCAACACTCGTATCGATGTTGTAAGCGCCCCGGTCACTGTGAATATCTTCGGTCGCCGTTTTCATGCGTACGTTTCCAAACGCCTGAACGTAATTTATGTCGCCGCGATTACGCGGCTCGTTTATCGAGGCGGACTTTTTACCTTTTTGCGGACTCGTTCCGTCTTCGCGGAAAAACGCGATGAGCTTGTCGCCTTGGATCTGGCGTTGTTGCGTATCGCCCGCGGACGCATTGCCTTCCGCAACGGCGACGCGTTCGTTGGCCCAATACTGCAGCGTCTTGTGAGCAGTGACCGTTCCGTCTGCGCTGACCAATGTCACCGGGTCGCCCGTCAACACCAACACAGCTTTGTCGACGTCATAGACGGCGGCTTCGCCCGTGGCCGTTTCCGTGGCCGACTTCATTGTGACGTGACCGGTTGCGAATACACGATAAATGTCGTTGTCGTCGCGGTAGTCGGCAATGAGCTCGTCGGCAACAACGCTGACGTCGCCCTGCACCAGCTTCGCATTGCCGCGCGCAATAGCGCGTTTGGCTTCCTGCTGCAGTTCGAGGCCGTTATCGGCGCTCACCTCAATCGGCTGCGCGGTGTTCTTCGGCTGAAACTTAAGTGACTGCGCATACGCCGGCGACACCATCGCTGCGCAGACCGCAGCCAAGACCAGTATCCTCATTTCTTCGTCTCCGGTGCAGCCGCTTCATCTGTCTTGCTCTTGGGGCTGAACGTCAGCCGTGCCGGACCCGTGAAGCGCATTTTTTTATCTTCTTTAGAATAGATGAAACCCTTGGCGTCGATGGTGCCGACGGGGCCTTTGCCGTGAACGTCGCCGTTGCCGGTGACGGTCCCGTCTTTCAACCGAACTTGCGCTTGGTCGGTGTGAATGTCGTTGCCCGTATAATGATACAGCGACACATCGCCCGACAGATCGAGCACTTGCTTCTCGCGGTTATAGGTGCCGGCTGACGCGGTTGCTGACATCCATGTACCGTTGTTCATATTGATTTCGGCTTTCGGCGCGTTGAGATCGATGGCGCGATCGTCGGCTGATTTCTGCAGCACGCCGGCCGCCGTCACGTTGTACGGCTGACCTTTATCGTCAGTCCCGTAATAGCGTGCGTTAGTCATGCTCAGCGTGCCGTCCTTGGCGTTGATGGTCGCGGTGCCTACTTGAAAGCGATCGGCGTCGCGGCGCAGAAGCGGCAACACGATGATCAACAGAAGAAGTAGTCCGGCCGCAATCGGCAAGGACAGCTTCATGATGCCGACAAAGCGACTGTATTGCGCCACCGACTGCGCGACGGATGCCTCGCGTGGCCGCCACAGAACATCGTCTTTGGGCTGATTGGGTGCGGTCATACGGCGCCGGCCCGCACGATATCGTGCATACGCAGGACGCCGACGGGCTTTGCATCATCGACCACGAACACGCTGGTGACTTTCCATTCGTTCATGCGCCGCATGGCTTCGGCCGCGAGAATGGCGGGGCCTAGCGATTTAGGTGTTTTTGTCATGACTTCCGCTGCCGTCAGCGAAAGCAAATTGGAAATATGGCGACGAAGATCGCCGTCGGTCACGACGCCGATCAACCGGCCGGCTTCATCGACAACGCCCGCAACGCCGAAAGTCTTGCTGGTCATATACGGAACGACTTCTGCCATCGGCATCGACGGCTTCACCAGCGGCAATTCGTCGCCGGTGTGCATGAGGTCGATGACCTTAAACAATTTACGTCCGAGCTTGCCGCCCGGATGGAAGGTTTTGAAATCGTCGGCGGTGAACCCGCGGCGTTCCAGCAAGGCAACGGCAATCGCATCGCCCAACGCCATCGTCAACGTCGTCGACGTGGTCGGCGCAAGACCGAGGGGACACGCCTCGCCCACATCCGGCAATAGCAGCGCGACGTCGGCGGCTTGCGCCAAACTGGATATGGGGCGCGTCGTTATCGCCACTAAGGGAATGGCGAACCGGCGCGTATAGGAAACGAGATCGGAAAGCTCGGGTGTTTCGCCGGAATTGGAAATCGCAAGCACCGCATCGCCCGAGGCAATCATGCCAAGGTCGCCGTGGCTGGCTTCGGCGGCATGAACAAAGAAGGCTGGCGTGCCGGTCGAAGCGAGCGTTGCCGCGATCTTGTGACCCACGAGACCGCTTTTGCCCATGCCCGACACGACGACACGGCCGGACGCCTGCGCAAAAATTTCGACAGCGGCGGAAAAGGCGGTTCCCAGGCTTTCCGACAGCGCTTCGAGGCCGGTTTTGGCATGCGCGAGAACCTGACGTCCTGCGACAACGTCGGCGTCGGCGCTGGCAGCCTTGGGCGCGGCTTTCCGGAGAGTGGTGGAAGCTTTGGTCATTACCTGCTTGGGTGTGGATTGTGCAAGAACTGGGCCAAAGTATCGCCTAAAGGTTTACGCAGGGTCAACCGCCCGAGGGGTGGATAGCTGGGTCGGTCCTGCAACCGTGAGCAATTATTAATGAGCGAAGATGTCTTCTTCGGGCCAACCGGCCAAATCGAGGGCCGCGCGGTCGGGAAGAAACCGGAAACAGGCCTCGGCCAGCGCCGCCCGGCCTTCCCGCACCAACAAACGATCCATTTCGCCTTTAAGGCTGTGGAGATATAGGACGTCGGCCGCGGCGTAGTCGATTTGATCGTTCGTCAGTGTGGGTGCGGCCCAATCCGAGCTCTGCTGCTGCTTCGAGATCTCGACGCCGAGCAATTCCTTGCACAGGTCTTTAAGACCGTGTCTGTCGGTGTTCGTGCGCACAAGCTTCGATGCCGTGCGTGTGCAGTAAACCGGCGCGCAACGGACATTCAGGTATTTCTGAATCATGCCGAGATCGAAGCGCGCGAAATGGAAAATCTTGAGAACCGCTTCGTCGGCCAACAGGGCCGCAAGACGTGGCGATGGCGTGCCCGGGAGAATCTGGACGAGGTGCGCGTGGCCGTCGCCGCCCGAAAGCTGCACGAGACACAGACGGTCGCGCGTGAGACTAAGGCCCATGGTCTCAGTATCGACGGCGATTGCGCCTTTAAAGGCAACATTGGCCGGAAGATCGCCGCGATGGAGATGATTGGTCACAGCTTAAATCTCGTTGAATGTTTGAAGGCCGAAGAGGGCCATATCACCTAAACAAAATCAATGGCTTGATTTAGGTAACCGCGCCTTACAGCGAAAAAGCCACGCTTCTCGGTCGCTCGACATCGAATCTTCGGTGAACTAACCTTTCGGGGCTCCGGACTAAAATACCGCCAACCCCTCCGGTCGAGGCGAGCATCGCTCGCGTGCAAGTGTGACACCCCAAGAACTCATCGCCGAAGTCGAGAATGCGGAACGTGCCGAGCGCGGCAAGCGGGGGCTTCCGCAAAACCATGTTTTAGATTTTGCACAATTTCCCTTCGCGTTCGCCAACGACGCCGTCGCCAACTTTGATCGTGTATCCGCCGACTGGCTTAAGGTTGAGCCGCGTTCGCCGAATGCGATTTTTCTGTGCGTGATGTCGGCGCTCTCGCGGAAGAATCCTGTCGTCACCCAAGGTTGACTGTGAACCATCCGCGACGTCTCGCATGGGTTTTTCCATTTCTGCTGCCGCTTCCTGCTGCGGCGGGCCCTCCGTACGTGACTGACGATCCAGAGCCTACCGAGATAGGTCATTTTGAGATCTATGCTTTTGGTGCGGGTACACGAACAATTGACGGAAGCGGCGGAGCGGCTGGATTAGACATCAGCTACGGCGGAGCGCCCGACTTACAATTGTCCGTGACGGTGCCCATTGAATACAATCATCCTACGGGCAGCCCCTTTATCGGCGGTCTCGGAAACGTTGAACTCGCGGCCAAGTATCGTTTCATTCATCAAGAAACGGCCGGCGTCGATGTCGCTATCTTTCCGCGTGTTTTCCTTCCGAGTGGTTCGTCACATGTGGGCGATCAACATGTGACGTTTTTCCTCCCACTCTGGATAGGTCGCCAAACGGGCCGTTGGGGCACCTTTGGTGGCGGAGGTTGCGCCATCAACCGCCGTAATGGCTCAAAGGATTACTGCCTTGTCGGCTGGGCCGTAACTTACAAGGCGCTCGAAAATTTAGAGTTCGGCGCGGAAATATATCATCAAACACCGGACGCGAGCGGATCACGTCATTTGACGGGTGTAAGCGCTGGTATCCGCTACGACGTGACAGACACATTCCATCTCGTCGGCTCAATGGGGCCGGGCATTCAAAACGCCAATCAAATGGACCAACTCTCCTGGTACGCAGCACTCCTTTTTACGTTCTAGAGGATCACAATGACCAGCACGCCACCAAATGACTTAGCCCACACATTGTCAAAAGTGCCCGCCGTTACGCTCGGATTTTGGGCTATAAAAATTTTAGCTACGACGCTTGGCGAGACCGGCGGCGACAGCGTCACGATGACCTGGCTCGGTGAGACGACCGAGGAAGCGACCGGCTATGGTTATCTTATCGGCACAGCGATCTTCGGCGTGCTGTTGGTAGTTCTTGTCTTGCTGCAAATTCGCGCTCGCAAATTCAATGCGTGGCTCTACTGGGCCACGATTGTCGCCTCAACGACTGCGGGAACCACCTTAGCCGACATGGCGACGCGATCGCTTGGGATTGGATATCCCGGTGGCTCGCTTCTGCTTCTGGCGTGCGTACTGGTGTCACTGTTTGCCTGGTACAAAGCATTGGGGACCGTCGATGTGAACACGGTTTCCGGTCGTCGTGAGGAAACCTATTACTGGATTACAATTACCTTTTCGCAGACGCTTGGCACCGCTTTAGGTGACTGGATTGCCGATAGCAGCCTTAGCTACTCGGGCAGCGCGTTGATCTTCGGTGCGGCTCTCATTGTCGTTGCCGCGCTCTATGCGGCAACAAAAATTTCCCGCGTATTACTATTTTGGTCTGCATTTATTCTTACGCGACCGCTTGGCGCTACCGTCGGCGATTTTCTAGATAAGCCTCGTGAAAGCGGTGGGCTCGAATTGAGCCGTCCGCTCGCGTCCGTGGTCCTCCTTATCGTAATTGTCGGACTTATTTTTTTGCTGTCCCAACGACCGGGTGGCCATTCTGGGTCGGAAAAAGCCGCGTAACCTGTCGTCATAGGGGGCATCCATGACGATCAAGCGACAAGCGGCTCTTCTCGTGGTGGCGCTGCGCGCTGTTTCATCCCAGGACATGCCGCCGAGGGGTTGAAGCTTCGGGCAAGATAATTGTCGGCCGCGTGTCCGGACCCGACGGTGGGTAGGACCTAGCTACGATTGATCCCCACACCCGGCGACTCTGTCCCGTACACGGGGCCGTGGTCGCTGTTGTGGAGGGTACGCGTACCGGTGCGCTCGCACCGAAAGACAGGCCACGTCTATTTGCCTAGCGCGAAGTATACCCCAGAGCATCACTCAAGAAATCGCGGACGATTTCAGAGGTGCGACAAATTCATTTTGTCGCACGCGCGAGCCACTTTGTGAGATTTCAAATAATTAGAAAAGATGGTGCCCGGAAGAGGCGCACAACAACCTATGCATATCATAGGGTTACGGGCGAGTGCGACAAATTAGTTTCCCGTATCTTCCCAAGGTATTCGGATCATTTGTCGCACCAAATTGGGTTGATCAGAGTCCCCCAACAATTCCAAAAGGCGATACTTAACTCAATTTTCTAGCTCACGATTTGACGCCCATTTTTCAATCATGTTTGTAAGGGAGAGCTTGGTAATCGGCTTTGCAAGATGGTCGTTCATTCCTGCCGCGCGACACCGAGCGGCGTCCTCCGTCAATGCGTTGGCAGTCAGCGCAACAATCGGAGTGGCCGCGGCGTCTCCGTCCAAGCCGCGAATTTTCCGAGTTGCGTCTAGGCCATCCATGATCGGCATTTCCATATCCATAAAGATGAGGTCAAAAGGACTCTGCTTCACGGCCTCAATTGCGTCCTTACCGTTCTCGACCATCGTCACCTCATGGCCGCCCGTCTTAAGCAAAGCCGCCGCAATAACCCGATTCATTTCTATGTCTTCGGCCACGAGGATGCGTGCGGAGCGACATTTGACCGCAGCCGCGTCTTTTTCTAATGCGACCGGCGCTGCTGCCAGCGGCAGCGCTACGGTGAACCAAAACACGCTTCCTTTGCCCGGCACGCTCTCGACGCCTATCTGGCCATCCATCACGATGGCGTCCGTGTTTACATTCCACGACCAAAGCGCGACACCGGCAGCATGGGTCGCAGCTCTCAGATGCTTTTCATGCCACTGAGGTATATGTACTTCCCGTAGCGGTGCGCTTTGGGTTTGCGACTCTTTGTGGGGCACGTTGATCCGATCGCTCTGCCGAAAACCAACAGCTGCGCGTGGAATGCACTTGCCACACGCAGCGGTAACTACGGCCAATTGAGGTGTATGGCGTAGCGTCGCAGGAAAACATGGCTGGGTATAGGCTCGGAAATTACGAGGTATTAAACCCAGCAAAAGTAAGCCACGCCTTGGCGCGTGTTTGCCTTAATTCAACGACTTTTGATATCCGCCCCGAAACCGGGCGCGTTCGTCTGATGCGGGTCGCCTAGCTTACGGGCCCATGAGGCTACAGACGAGCTACTGAGGCGGGACTATGTGGGCCTCACGCCATTGGCTTTGTATAAATGCAAGTGTTGCGCGGATATCCTGGTCGTTCAGAACATCTTCGCCGTTCACGACGAAGCATCCGTCCCTTGAGATCAGAGTTTCGCCCGCCTCAAATTCTCCGCCTGCGGGCCTTTGCTCTCGATTTCTTATGGCCATAAATCCCTCCGGTATGCATCTGATGGTTCGTTGAGTATCAACGCACCAACGCGCAATTAGGACTGCGGCATCAAACTTAATACTGTGAAAAACGCTCACGTGGTGTCTGAACGCACGTGGTGCGAGCACATTTCACATTCAGTCTTCGCGACGTTCCCTTTCTAAGACTGGGCTCGTACAAAAGAGCTTCGGTTGCTGCGCTTCGGCTACGAGCGGGTCAGACGTCTGAGGCCGGCTATTTATCATCTTCCAGAGTAATTGCGACGTCGGCATTGGCCGATAGACGCACGGTACCGTTCTCAACATCGGCTATTGGGCCGCCGTCGATATAGTGGTGATGATCGTCGCTGGAGTCCTTTTTTGTCACGTGTGCCTTCAACGTGGTCAACTGTACCCACAAGCGACGAGAAGGCGTTGACTATGGCTCCGAACGCGACCGACGACTTCGTGGAAATGAGAATTACCGCGCGTGCTGGAGGCCACGACATTTTGACGGTCCAAATCCGTCAGAATGGCGGACCTGACGGCGACGGCACTCTTTCTACATCTTACGGCGCCGGATCGATCGAGCCGTACCTAGCTTATTGGCGCAGCGTCTGTCCCCAGGCAGAAGCAGAGGTGCGGTCGTGAGCGCGCCCTTCGCAAACAAGAAAGACCCGTGGACGGCTGGCGTCTGCATTCCGAAAGGTCACGATCTCCGTAAGTGGCGGCGTAAGAAAAAGAAAGACGGCACACGCCAGCCCTAGCGAAGCGGCTCGATATACGCGCAGAGCAAACCGCAATAAAATCGCTGCACGGGCGCTTCATTTGATCGTAGCCGATCAAAACGCGAACGATATTGGCGCACCTTCACGGGGCGACATTGGCGCACCCAACGTCAAGCCTTTGAAAAAATAACAAAATTTTCTAAGGGTGGTGCCCGGAAGAGGACTCGAACCTCCACGTCCTTGCGGACACTGGCACCTGAAGCCAGCGCGTCTACCAATTCCACCATCCGGGCGACAGGGCCGAGGGATAAAGGGCGGCTTCGGGGTTGTCAATGCAAGGAAACGCAAGGGTTTGGCGGGTTTTTGAGGCACCCGCCTGTTGCCAGCCGAGGGGGTTCTATGTCACTGATGAAGCCTCGGGAAAAGGGCAGTAAACACACGTTATGACGCAGAAACTCGTCACGGTTTTCGGCGGTTCCGGCTTCATCGGCCGGCACTTGGTTCGCCATCTCGCCGCGCAAGGGTGGCGCGTTCGCGTCGCCGTGCGCGACATTCAAAAGGCTTGGTATCTGAAGCCGGCCGGTGATCTGGGTCAAATTTCACTGGTGCCAGCGTCCGTCATGGATCCGGCAAGCGTCGCCAAAGCGGTGCACGGCTCCGATGCGGTCGTGAACTTGGTGGGTGTGTTGTATTCATGCGGACGCCGCTCGTTCTCGGCGCTTCACGTTGAAGGCGCTGCCAATGTCGCGAAGGCCGCTGCTGCTGCGGGTGCTAGTCATTTCGTGCATCTGTCAGCGCTAGGTGCCGATGCCCATGCCACGTCGAAGTATGCGCGCAGCAAGGCCGAAGGTGAAAAAGCCGCGCGCGAAGTTTTTCCGAAAGTCACGATTATCCGCCCGTCTGTGGTCTTCGGATCCGAAGACGGCTTTTTCAATATGTTTGGCAAAATTGCCCAAATCTCGCCGATCCTGCCGTTCTTCACCAACACCGTGCCCCACGCGACCGGCGGCGGTGGATCGCGTTTCCAGCCTGTGTATGTGGGCGACGTGGTTGACGCGATTGCCCAAAGCCTCGAAGGCCAGGCCCACGCGGGCCAAGTCTATGAACTGGCCGGCCCGCGCATCTATGACATGCGCGAAATCCTGAATATCGTGAATGAAGCCACATTGCGCCGCCGCTGGGTGGCCGGATTCCCGTTCTTTGTGGCCAGCATCAGTGCGCTTTTCCTGCAATTCCTGCCTAAGCCGCCGTTCACGCCCGATCAGCTCAAAATGCTGAGATTGGGAAATGTGGCGACGGGACGTTTGCCCGGCTTAGCCGCCTTCGGCATTGCACCCACGACCGTAGAAGTGGTGGTTCCGACATACCTCAAGCGGTTCCGTCCGGTGCAGCAAAATAAGAAGCTCCGGCTCGAAGCCAGGACCTAGAAACCGCGGCTTTCGCGGGTTCGACTTTCAGCCTTTTTATGGCACAGTGCGCCCCGGAGAGCGGGCGCCGCCTTGGCGCTTTGGAGTGGAGGCGTGCGCGCGCGCGCCAGTGCGGAGGGGAATCGACATGAAATCTTTATTGATCAAAGGCGCTTGGGTTTTGGCGGCCATTGGCTTGGCAGCCTCGCTGGGAATTCTTGCCTTGAACCGCGGCGAAACCGTCAACGCGGCCTGGATGGTCATCGCGGCCATCTGCACTTACACGCTCGGGTATCGCTTCTATAGCGGTTACATCGCCAACAAGGTTTTATGCCTCGACGACTCTCGTCCGACGCCCGCCATTCGCAACAATGACGGCCTCGACTACGTGCCGACCAACACGGTCGTTCTCTTCGGTCACCAATTCGCAGCCATCGCCGGCGCGGGCCCCCTCGTCGGCCCCGTGCTCGCCGCGCAGATGGGCTACCTGCCAGGCATCTTGTGGATCCTTGCCGGCGCGGTGTTCGCCGGTTGCGTTCAGGACTTCTTGGTGATGGCGTTCTCCATGCGCCGTAACGGCTCGAGCCTGTCGCAGATGATTAAAGACGAACTCGGCAAAGACGCCGGCGTCATCGCTCAGATCGGCATCTTCATGATCAGCACCATCCTGATCGCCGTGCTGGGCCTTGTGGTCACGAAAGCCTTGATCGGCAGCCCCTGGGGCGCGTTCGCGGTCATCATGACCATTCCGATCTCGCTCTTCATGGGCGTGTACATGCGCTACCTGCGCCCCGGCCGCATTCTTGAGGTGTCAGTTATCGGTATTGTGCTTTTGCTGGCATCGCTGATCGGCGGCGCGAACGTGGCGGCGGACCCAGTCTGGGGCCCGATGTTCACCTTCAGCGGTCCGCAAATCGCCATCGGCTTGATCGTGTTTGGCTTTGTCGCCGCAATCTTGCCGGTGTGGCTGATGCTGGCGCCACGCGACTATCTCAGCACCTTCATGAAAATCGGCGTGATCGTTCTGCTCGCCGGCGGCATTTTGTTTGTGCTTCCGGAGATTCAGTTCCCGGCGATGACCCGCTTCATCGACGGCACGGGGCCTTCCTTCGCCGGTTCGCTGTTCCCGTTCCTGTTCATCACCATCGCTTGCAGTGCGATCTCGGGCTTTCACGCCATCATCTCCTCGGGCACGACGCCCAAAATGGTCGAGCGTGAAAGCGACACGCGCATCCTGGGCTACGGCGCCATGGTCGCGGAATCCTTCGTGGGCGTGATGGCGCTGGTCGCCGCCACGTGCCTCGATCCGGGCACATACTTCGCGCTGAACGCACCGGCCGCGCTCATCGGCACGACGGTGGAAAGCGCATCGGCAGCGATCTCCAACTGGGGCTTCGTGATCACACCCGAATCTTTGGCGGAAACCGCCAAGAACGTCGGTGAAACTTCGATCCTGTCGCGTTCGGGCGGCGCGCCGACACTCGCGGTCGGCATGGCGCACATCCTGTCGCAGATGATGGGCGGCAAGGAGATGATGGCGTTCTGGTATCACTTCGCCATTCTGTTCGAAGCGCTGTTCATCCTGACCACCATCAGCGCCGGCACGCGCGTCGCGCGCTTCATGCTGCAGGACATCTTCAGCTACTTCTCGCCTTCGCTCGGCCGTACGAACTCATGGACCGGCAACGCGCTCGGCACCGGCATCGCCGTCGCGTGTTGGGGTTACATCCTTTACCAGGGCGTGGTCGATCCCTTCGGCGGTATTAACTCGCTGTGGGCCCTGTTCGGCATCTCGAATCAAATGCTGGCAGCGATTGCGCTGACGACAGTCACCGTGCTCATCGCCCGCAGCCCGCAGGCGAAAGCGTACTGGGTGGGCCTTGTTCCGCTGACCTGGCTACTGGTGTGCTCGATGACCGCCGGCGTTCAGAAGATTTGGCACTCGGATCCGGCGATCGGCTTCCTCGCGCACGCCCGCATGGTCCAAGCCGGTATCGACGCTGATACGGTATTGGCGCCCGCAAAATCCATCGCGCAAATGGAGCAGATCGTGTTCAACGACTATATGGACGCAACGCTGTGCGTCATCTTCGGCTTGGTCGTGATCGCCATGCTGGGCTTCGGTCTGCGCGCCGTGATGCGCGGACGCAGCACGCCGGCTCTGCAGGAAGCGCGTGCATGAGCAAGGCGGCCAAAAAGCCTGCCAACCTGCTAACGACGTGGTTCGACCGCGCGCAAGCCTCGGCGCGGTTGATGTGCGGCGTGCCGGACTACGAGACGTATGTTCAGCACACGCGCACCAATCATCCTGATCGATCGGTCCTCAGCTACGAGGCCTTCTTTCAGGATCGCGTGGAAGCAAAGTTTGCGCGCGGCGTTGGACGATGTTGCTAAAAAAGGCTCAATTACTCCGCTGAGCCGATAGCGACTTACGAAAAAAAATAAAACAACCCCATGTACCCGCGTACGTGGGGTTGTCGCGTTATGGTCCGTCGGCGATTGCGCGTGAGCGTCCGCGTTCTTAGAACGCGATCACGTCGTAGGCCAAAAGGGCCACGATGCCGCCGATGATGAGACGGTAGATGAGGATCGGCGTAAAGCTGCGGCGCTTTAAAAAGCCCATCAAGCTTGCAAGCGTCATGAGGCTGACGACAAACGCAATGACGGCGCCGACGATGTCGAGGCGCGTAAAGGTCAGTTCCTGCGCTTTAAACAATCGGTATGCGTTGCCTGAAATCAGCGCGAGCAACGCTGGAATCGACAGGAGATAGGAAAACCGCGCCGCTTCGATGCGCTCGTAACCAAGAAACCGCGCAAAGGTCATTGTGATACCGACACGGCTGACGCCGGGAACGAGCGACAACACCTGGCTGAGTGCCACGAATATGGCGTCGCCGATGCTTGAATGTTCGACGCGCTTCACCGTCATGCTGGTTTGATCGATTACAAACAAAAGAAAACCGAAACCGAGCGTGGCCCAGGCGGTGATCTTGAGCGACCGCCATTGATCGTCGAGAACATAAATCGTCAGCGCGAGCCCGACGCCGATGGCGAGGATGCTGGCCGCTATGAGTTGAAACGCCAAACGCGCCTCGGCATTGCGCTTGCCTTTGGCGGCGCGCGCGACGCCGGTGGCCATCTCCCAAAGGTCGCCCCCGAAATAAATCAGGGTCGCCGCGAGAACGCCGAAATGATTGGCCAGGTTGAATTGGGGTGTGGGCGGTTCCCAGCCAGTTAAAGCGTTCAGGAGGGCGACGTGACTGGCCGTTCCCACCGGTAAAACCAGTGCGATTCCCTGCAAAATAGCCAGCACAACTATTTGTGTTAATGCCACCCGAACCAATCCACCCCTTGTAGATAATCCTTATAACATCTTGATTCGATTGTGGCTAATGCCTCTACGTAACGCATATTGTAAACACATGCGTACCAATTTTTAGAAAAAATTCCGCAAAACATGCCGTCTGACCCCGGTTAGATATGCGGCGCACCCATTATGTCAGTATACCTGACTTAATTGAAGAAATTGAGTCGCCTCACGCCCTTCTCGCCGATAAAATCGATTCTGGTTGGCCCGGAGAGGCTTTCCCGAAATTTGCTTGAGCGGCGCGTCGTTGGGAGGTGGCGCGGTCATGAAGCCCCAAATGTTTGGGGCATGCACAGATGAGGAGTCCCTGCCCGTGGTCCGTGACATGTTGCAGTTCATCCGTTTGCCTCAGGCCACGCCAAAAAAACGCTCGCCGCTTTCGCGCCGTGCGGACTTCGGTGAAATCTACGAAGCCTGGCCTGAGAAAAATGCCGGCGATCAGGCCTCCCGCTGCGAGCAATGCGGCATTCCGTTCTGCCAAGTGCATTGCCCCGTGCAGAACAACATTCCCGATTGGTTGAAGCTCACGGCCGAAGGCCGGCTTGAAGAAGCCTATGCAGTGTCGTCGGCCACCAACAACATGCCGGAGATTTGCGGGCGCATTTGTCCGCAGGATCGGTTGTGCGAAGGCAATTGCGTGCTGGAGCAATCCAAGCACGGCACGGTGACCATCGGCGCGGTGGAAAAATTCATCACCGAAACCGCGTGGGAAAACGGCTGGGTGAAACCTGCTAAGCCCACGGTCGAGCTGGATCAATCGGTCGGCATCGTCGGCGCAGGGCCTGGCGGCATGGCGGCGGCCGAGGAATTGCGCAAGCTGGGCTACAAGGTCGAGATCTATGACCGCTACGACCGTGTTGGCGGTTTGCTGATTTATGGAATCCCCGGCTTCAAGCTGGAGAAGGATGTGGTGGCGCGGCGCGCGAAACTGTTGAGCGATGCGGGCATCACCATTCATACGAATGTCGAGGTCGGCAAGACCGTCAGCTTCTCGGACCTGCGCAAGAAGCATGACGCGGTATTGGTGGCGACCGGCGTTTATAAAGCGCGCGCCTTGGCGTGCCCCGGCGTGGGCGCGAACGGCGTATTTGCAGCTATGACGTATCTGACGGCATCAAACCGCAAGGATTTGGGCGACGCAGTGCCGGATTTCGACAACGGTGTGTTGAATGCCAAAGGCAAAAACATCGTCGTCATCGGCGGCGGCGATACGGCGATGGATTGCGTGCGCACCGCCATTCGCCAAGGTGCGAAGTCGGTGAAGTGCTTGTATCGCCGCGACCGGGAAAACATGCCGGGCTCGCAGCGTGAAGTGACCAACGCCATCGAAGAAGGCGTCGAGTTCGTGTGGTTGTCGGGGCCTGAAGCGGTGCTGCATGACACAGACAACAAGGTCACGGGTGTACGCGCTGTGCGCATTCACTTAGGCACGCCGGACGCATCGGGCCGCGCGAAACCGCAGGACGTAGAAGGCTCGCAATTCGTGGTGCCCGCCGACATGGTGATCGAGGCGCTCGGTTTCGATCCCGAAGACCTGCCCGCCATGTTCGGCGAAGCGGGGTTGGGCGTGACGCGCTGGGGCACGCTGAAAACCGATTTCCGCACACAGATGACGACCATGGATGGCGTGTTCGCCGCCGGCGACATCGTGCGCGGTGCTTCGCTGGTGGTGTGGGCCATCCGTGATGGCCGCGATGCAGCCGCCAGCATGCACAAATTTATGCAAGCCGCGAAAGCAGCCGCGGACGACTCTTTGCGCAAGGCTTCGTGACATGACCGACATTTCTGAAAAAAATGAATTGGAAAACGGCGAACAATTCGTCGCCAATTATAGGGCCAATGTCGATAAGCTGACGGCCGGGCACGCTTACAATCCCGCCGACGAACATGACTCGTGCGGCGTCGGCATGGTGGTATCTATCGACGGCCAACCGCGCCGGCGCGTGGTGGAAGCGGGCATCGAAGCGTTGAGCGTGCTGTTCCATCGCGGGGCCGTGGATGCGGACGGAAAGACGGGCGACGGTTGCGGCATTCATCTGCAGGTCCCGCAGGATTTCTTTCGCGATCATGTGGTGCGCACCGGCCATGTCATCCCTGAAAACGACGTGCTGTGCGTGGGCATGGTATTTTTGCCCAAGACCGATTTGCGCGCGCAAGAAACCTGCCGCACCATCGTTGAAAGCGAAATGCTGGATGCCGGCTATTATATTTATGGCTGGCGTCAGGTGCCGGTGGATATCGCCATCATCGGCGAAAAGGCCAACGCCACGCGCCCCGAGATCGAACAGATTATGGTGGCGAACCGGCGCGGCCTGACCGGCGACGACCTTGAACGCAACATGTACCTGGTGCGCCGGCGCATCGAAAAGCGCGTGCAGGAAGAGCATATCCGCGAGTTCTACATCTGCTCGCTGTCGAGCCGTTCGATCATTTACAAAGGCATGTTCCTGGCCGAACAGTTGACGGCGTTTTATCCCGATCTGCTCGACGAGCGGTTCACGTCGAACTTCGTGATCTATCACCAACGCTATTCCACCAACACGTTTCCAACGTGGCATTTGGCGCAGCCGTTCCGCATGCTGGCGCATAACGGCGAGATCAATACGCTACTGGGCAATGTGAACTGGATGAAGGCGCACGAGTGCCGCCTGTCGCATCCATCGTTCGGCGAGACGATCGAGGAGTTAAAGCCCATCATCCAGCCGGGTGGATCGGACTCGGCGGCGCTCGACAACGTGTTCGAGCTGATCTGCCGCGCGGGCCGCAGCGCGCCCATGGCGAGATGTTTGCTCGTGCCCGAAAGCATTAGCCAGAACGCCGTGATGCCGGAAGCGCACCGCGATCTGTTCGGCTATTGCAACGCCGTCATGGAGCCGTGGGACGGGCCCGCCGCTATGTGCGCCACCGACGGCCGCTGGGTCATCGGTTATATGGACCGCAACGGTTTGCGGCCCATGCGCTACACGCTGACCAAAGACGGCCTGCTCGTCGTCGGTTCGGAAACCGGCATGGTGCGCGTGCCGACGGGCGACGTGGTGGAGAAAGGCCGCGTTGGTCCTGGGCAAATGATCGGCGTCGATTTGGTGGAAGGGAAATTCTTCCGCGACCGCGAGCTGAAAGACAACTTGGCGGCCAAGCAGCCGTTCGGTCAGTGGTTCAAGAACACGACCTATCTCGACGCCATCATCAAAGGCAGCAAGTCGCCCAAGCCGGCATTGACGAAAGAGGACTTACTCCGCCGACAGGCGGCTTACGGCATGACGCTGGAAGACATGGAGCTGATCCTTCACCCCATGGTCGTGGATGCCAAAGAAGCGCTGGGTTCCATGGGCGACGACACCCCGCTGGCGGTGTTGGCGCATAACTATCGCGGCTTGCATCACTTCTTCCGGCAAAATTTTAGCCAAGTTACGAACCCGCCCATCGACTCGTTGCGCGAAAGCCGCGTGATGACGCTGAACACCCGCCTGGGAAACCTGGGCAACATTTTGGATGAGTCGCCGGAGCAGTGCGAGCTGCTGCAGCTTTCGAGCCCGATGTTAACGACGACGCAGTTTTTGGCCATGCGCAAATACATGGGCGAGAACGCGGGCGAGATCGATTGTACGTTCGATGTGAATGGTGGCGAAAACGCGCTGCGCCAGGCTTTGGCGCGCATTCAAACGGAAGCCGAGGAAGCGGTACGCGCCGGCAAGCGCCATTTGGTGTTGTCGGATGAGAACGTGACGGGTCCGCGCGCCAGCATGCCGATGATTTTGGCGGCGGCCTGCGTGCATACGCATTTGATTCGCCAGAAGCTGCGCACTTTTACATCGCTGAACGTACGGGCGGGTGAATGCCTGGACGTGCATTACTTCGCCGTGCTGATCGGCGTGGGCGCGACGACCGTGAACCCGTATCTGACCGAAGAAGCCATTGCGGATCGCCATCGCCGCGGCCTGTTCGGCGACGTGGCGTTGGACGAGTGCGTGAAGCGCTATCAGAAGGCCATCGGTGAAGGTCTTTTGAAGGTGATGTCTAAGATGGGCATCTCGCTGATCAGCTCCTATCGCGGCGGCTATAATTTCGAAGCGGTCGGATTATCGCGCGCCTTGGCAGCGGAATTTTTCCCCGGCATGAGCAGCCGCATTTCGGGCATCGGACTTGCCGGGATTCAGAAGAAGACGCTGGAGCAACACACGCAAGCGTACCGCGCCCATGTGGTGACGCTGCCGGTCGGCGGATTTTATCGTTATCGGGCGAACTCGGGCGATCCGCACGGCCACGACGGCCGTTTGATCCACCTTCTGCAAACCGCGGTGGAGAAGGATACGTACGCGACGTACCTGAAATATTCGGAAGGCATTCGCAAACTGCCGCCGATCTGGCTGCGCGACTTGCTGGATTTCAAACCTGCGGTGCAGCCCATTTCGCCGGAAGCGGTGGAATCCACGACTGAGATCCGCAAACGCTTTGTCACACCCGGCATGTCGCTGGGGGCCTTGGGACCGGAAGCGCACGGCACGCTGAACATCGCCATGAACCGGATCGGCGCAAAATCGGACTCCGGTGAAGGCGGCGAAGACCGCGCGCGGTATAAGCCGGCGCCTAACGGCGACAACGCCAACTCGGCCATCAAGCAAATCGCGTCGGGACGCTTTGGCGTGACGGCGGAATACTTGAACCAGTGCCGCGAGATTGAAATCAAAGTGGCGCAAGGAGCCAAGCCCGGCGAAGGCGGACAGCTGCCCGGCTTCAAGGTGACCGAGATGATCGCAACGCTGCGCCATGCCACACCGGGCGTGATGCTGATTTCGCCTCCGCCGCATCACGATATTTATTCCATCGAGGATTTGGCGCAGCTCATCTACGACCTGAAACAGATCAACCCGAATGCGCGCGTGTGCGTGAAGCTGGTGGCGCGCACGGGCATCGGCACGGTGGCGGCGGGCGTCGCGAAAGCCAACGCCGACGTGATTTTGATCGCCGGACATTCCGGCGGCACGGGTGCATCGCCACAGACGTCGATCAAGCACGCGGGCTTGCCGTGGGAAATGGGCCTGACGGAAGTGCATCAGGTGCTGACGCTGAACCGGTTGCGGCACCGCGTAGTGCTGCGCACCGACGGCGGCATCAAAACCGGGCGCGACGTGGTGATCGCGGCCATGATGGGCGCGGAAGAGTTCGGTATCGGCACGACGTCGCTGATCGCCATGGGCTGCATTATGGTGCGCCAGTGCCATTCCAACACCTGCCCTGTGGGCGTGTGCACGCAAGTGCCGGAGCTGCGCCGCAAATTCACAGGCACGCCGGAGAAAGTGGTGAACCTGTTCAGCTTCATCGCCGAAGAAGTGCGCGACATTCTGGCGAGCCTTGGGTTCAAGTCGTTGGATGAAGTGATCGGGCGCACGGACTTGCTGCGCCAGGTGAGTCGCGGCGCGGCGCACTTGGACGATCTCGATCTCAATCCACTGTTGGTGCAGCCGGACGCGGGCGGCTTGCCGACGCGCAATGCCGTCAAAGGCCGCAACGAAGTCCCGCCGACGCTGGACGAACAGATGATCGCCGACGCAGGCCCGCTGCTGAACGACGGCGAGAAAATGCAACTGACCTATAACGTGCGCAACACGCTGCGCGCCATCGGCACCAAGATGTCGCACATGATCGTGAAGAAGTACGGCATGGACGGTTTGCAGCCGGGCCATCTAACCGTGCGGCTGCGCGGCAGTTGCGGGCAATCGCTGGGCGCCTTCGCCGTGAAGGGCTTGAAGCTGGAAGTGTGGGGCGATTCCAACGATTACGTTGGAAAAGGTTTGTCGGGCGGCACGATTGTCATTCGCCCGACCACGTCGTGCACTTACATGTGGAGCGAGAACACCATCATCGGCAACACGGTGCTTTACGGCGCGACCAGCGGCAAGTTGTTCGCGGCGGGGCAAGCGGGCGAACGCTTCGCCGTGCGCAATTCGGGTGCGATCACTGTCATCGAGGGCTGCGGCTCGAACGCGTGCGAATATATGACGGGCGGCGTGGCCGTGATCTTGGGCCAAGTGGGTGCCAACTTCGGTGCGGGCATGACGGGCGGCATGGCGTATGTGTACGACCGCGACCAGCAGTTCGAGCACCGGGTGAACACCGGCACGATCATTTATCAACGCATCGAAGTGGGTCATTACGAAACGCTGCTGCGCAACCTGATCATCGAGCATCAGCGCGAGACGTCGTCGCCTTGGGCCGAGCAGTTGTTGGTGAATTGGGACCGGGAAGTGCGCAACTTCTGGCAGATCGTGCCGAAGGAAATGCTCGACCGGTTGGACGTGCCCGTGACCAACAACATCGCGGCCAAACTGCAAGCTTAGGCGTCTTGATTTTAGAACGGCTTCCGGGCTTCACTCTGTAACAGCCTGGGAGGCCGCGCCGCATGCACGACGAAACACTCAGCTTGGTCAGAGGCACGTCCGAGCCGCCGTTGTTGGAACTGACCATAGGCGAAGTGCTGGACTTGGCCGTGCGCCAATGGCCCCAGGGCGAGGCCGTCGTGTCGTGCCATCAAGGGATCCGTTTGACGTGGCAGGACTTCGCGGCCCGCGTCGATGCGTTTGCGGCAGGATTATTAAGCCTGGGTCTTGTACCAGGAGACCGCGTCGGCATATGGGCACCGAATTGTGCGGAGTGGGTCATCACCCAATTCGCGACAGCGCGTGCGGGGCTGATCCAAGTCAACATCAATCCGGCTTATCGACTGTCGGAAGTCGAATACACGCTCAACAAAGTGGGCGTGAAAGCGCTGGTATGCGCCGACAGATTCAAGTCGAGCGATTATGTTGGCATGATCGAAACGCTGGCGCCTGAATTGGTTTCAGCATCGGGAGATATCCGCGCGGAGCGCCTTGCGCACTTGCGCACGGTCATCAAGATCGGCGGGGGCAAACGGCCGGGATGGTTGTCGTTCGATGACGTCGAGGAACTGAGCAGCGACCGCGAAAAGTTGAAAGCGATTGCGAAAACGCTCACGCCCCAAGACCCGATCAACATCCAGTTCACAAGCGGCACAACCGGCCTTCCAAAAGGTGCGACGCTTTCCCACCGGAATATCGTGAACAACGGTTTCTTTGTGGGGCGCGCCATGGGACTGCGCGCGAGCGACCGCCTGTGCATTCCGGTGCCGCTGTATCATTGCTTCGGCATGGTCATGGGGAATTTGGCGTGTGTAGTTCATGGCGCCACGATGACTTATGCATCGGACGGTTTCGATCCGTTGGCGGTGTTGAAGACGGTGGAAGCCGAGCACTGCACGGGGCTGTTCGGCGTACCGACAATGTTCATCGCTGAGTTGGAGCATCCTGACTTCAGCCGGTTTGATCTTTCCGGTTTGCGCACGGGCATCATGGCGGGATCGGCTTGCCCCATTGAAGTGATGCGCAAGGTGATCGACCGCATGCATATGAGCGATGTCTGCATCGCCTATGGCATGACGGAGACGAGCCCTGTCAGCCTTCAGACGACGTTGGAGGACACGCTGGAGCGGCGCGTCACCACCATCGGGCGCGTACTGCCGCATCTGGAGGTGAAGATCGTCGACTCCGAAGGGCGCACGGTGAAGCGCAATGAGCCGGGCGAGATTTGCGTGCGGGGATATTCGGTCATGCTTGGGTATTGGAACGATCCGCAAAAGACCGCGGAGGTCGTCGACGCCAATGGCTGGATGCATACGGGCGACATCGGCACCCTCGACGCGCAGGGCTACGGCAGCGTTGTCGGGCGCATCAAGGATATGATCATCCGGGGCGGCGAAAACGTTTATCCGCGCGAGGTGGAAGAGTTCTTGTTCGGCCATCCCAAAATCGAGGCGGTGCAGATCGTGGGATTGCCGGATGTGAAGTACGGCGAAGAAGTGTGCGCGTGGATCAAGCTGCGCGCGGGTGAGTCGGCGACGACCGAGGACATCATCGCGTTCTGCCGTGGTCAAATCGCGCACTACAAAGTGCCGCGCTATGTGCGCTTCGTGGACACCTTCCCCATGACGGTGACGGGCAAAGTGCAGAAGTTCGAGATCCGCAAGGCGATGATGGAAGAACTGGGCTTAAGCGAAATCGCGACCGCGTGAGCGCAAAAGCGAAAAACGACCCCATGAACTTATGGACGGCGCACCCTTAGTGCGCTGATTCGACAAAGATTCCCGCGCTGGCAAACGAGCCCATGAACTTATGCGCCTGAACGCATGAGCGCGACCTTGCCATTTCGGGAATTGTTGACATAATTCTCATGGTGACTTTGCGCGCCCTGACGGCGTGGCGGTCCCGCTTCCTTTACATTTTTCGGTGAGACCATGACGGTTGATCGTTCAGCCGCCGTGCGGGCCATGCATATGGCTCCGCGCTGCGGGGCGCGCACGCGTGCGGGCGAATCGTGCCGGGCACCTGTGTGCCGGGATAAGAATCGCTGCCATAAGCACGGCGGCGCGAAGGGCTCCGGCGCGCGGCCCGGTAATACGAATGCGCTGAAACACGGCGCGTATACCAAAGGCGCGAAAGCGCGTGAGAAATGGTACCGGCACGTGTTCGCGGATGTGCGTAGCGGCGTGCGCGCGGCCTTGGATTCGGTGGCGGACTTGCAGGAGGGCGACGCTCCGCCTGCAAAATCTCCAGCCAAATTGAAGACCTAAAACGCGCCAATCCCCCTCCCCGACGACCGCGCAAGTATGCTCAAATGGCGGGAGGGGGAACCGCTCATGCATTCATCCACATCCGTTTTCGTCGCTGTCGGCTTGTGTGTCGCCGCCGGCCTTGCGCAGGCCTCCGATGGCCCCGCGCCCACGCCGCTGCCGCCCGCCATCGCGGCGCCGCGCGACGTGGCTTACCCCGGCACGCTGAAGATCGCGGTGGATGCCACCGACATCGCGCGCCACGTTTTTCAGGTGAAGGAATCGATCCCGGTGAGTGCCGGGACGGTGACGCTGCTGTATCCGCAGTGGCTGCCGGGCAACCACAGCCCCACGGGGCGCGTGGATAACGTGGCGGGTTTGAAAATTTCGGCCAACGGCAAGGCCCTGGAATGGCGGCGCGACCCGGTGAACGTTTACGCCTTCCATGTGGACGTGCCGGAGAACGTGCGCGCGCTGGACGTGTCGTTTCAATTTTTGTCGGGCGGGGACGCAGGCGAAAGCCGGCGCGTGATGACAGCGGAAATGCTGAACCTGCAATGGACCGCCAATGTGATTTATCCGGCGGGCTATTACGTGCGCCAGATTCCGGTGGAGGCGAGCGTGACCTTACCCACGGGCTGGCAGTTCGCGACCGCGTTGGAGACGGCGACGACCAGCGGCGACACCACAACGTTCAAGCCCACCAACATTGAAACGCTGATCGACTCCCCAATGTTCGCGGGCAAGTACGCGAAGAAGGTGGACCTGGGCAACATCGGCGGCGCACCCGTGCGCCTGAGTATCTTCGCGGACCGGCCCGGGGATTTGGAGGCGAAGCCCGAACATCTGGAAGCGCACAAGACGCTGGTGACGCAACTGGGGAAATTATTCGGCAGCCATCACTTCGATCACTACGACGTTTTGTTGGCGTTGACGGAGCGAATGGGCGGCATTGGGCTTGAGCATCATCGCTCGAGCGAAAACGGTGTGGGCCCCACTTACTTCACCGAATGGGACAAGACCGCCGGGTATCGTGACTTATTGCCGCATGAAATCACGCACTCGTGGAACGGCAAGTTCCGCCGCCCCGCCGATTTGTGGACGGCCAATTACAACGTGCCCATGCGCAACAGCTTGCTGTGGGTTTACGAAGGGCAGACGCAGTATTGGGGTTATGTGCTGTCGGCGCGCGCCGGGCTTTTGACCAAGCAGCAAGTGCTGGATGTGTTCGCGCTGACGGCGGCGACCTACGATCATCGCATCGGCCGTGAATGGAAGACCCTGGCCGACACCACCAACGATCCGATCACGGGCTTGCGGCGCGCGCAGCCGTGGCGTTCGTGGCAGCGGAGCGAGGATTACTACTCGGAAGGCATGCTGGTGTGGCTGGACGCCGATACGCTGATCCGCGAATTGTCGAAGGGCAAGAAGTCGCTGGATGATTTCGCCAAGGTGTTCTTCGGTATCAACGACGGAAGCTATACGCCCGCGACCTATACGTTCGAGGATGTGGTGCATGCGTTGAACACCGTGCAGCCCTACGACTGGGCGAAATTCCTGCGCACGCGATTGGATACACACGCGGGCGCGCCGTTGGACGGCGTGAAACGCGGCGGATATGCGCTGACCTATAAAGACACGCCGAACGGCTACGACAAGGACGAACAGGCGCGGCGCAAGGCGACGGACCTAACCTATTCGCTGGGTGTGACCATTGGCCGCGAAGCCAAACTGGGCGACGTGCGCTGGAACGGCCCCGCGCACAACGCGGGCCTGACGCCCGGCACGCAGATCGTGGCCGTGAATGGCACGAGCTACGAGAGCGACCGGTTGAAAGACGCGATCAAAGACGCGCAGAAATCGGGTGCACCGTTTGAGTTGCTGGTGAAGAACGGCGAGACGTATGCGACGGTGAAGATCGATTACCGGGATGGGTTGCGGTATCCGCAGTTGGAGCGCGAGGATAAAGCGCCGGCCCTGTTGGATCAGATTTTAGAAGCGAAGAAGTAAGTTTTAGCGCAAGTGACGTTTTTTTTGGACCGACCCGGCATACCTGTTATCCGAGACGACGCGATTGGGCTTCAGAATGAAATACTTAATCGGAAAAAACAGAAGTCTTTTCTTATCGCGATTGATGGCGTCGATGGCTCGGGAAAATCCTCGATCTCCAAAACACTAGCGCTTGGTATCAATGCCACGCATCTGGCTTTGGACAAATTTCTTCGTCAGGATACTGGTGTCTTCGTCGAAGCATTGGATTTTAACCGATTGCAAATCGCAATCACCGAAGCAGGCTCCGACGGAAATAAGTTAGTTATCGTCGACGGTGTTTGCGTGCTTGCCGCACTCGAACGCCTTAAACTCAATCCCGACTTTCTTGTATACGTTCGTAGACGAGCGAAGTCTGGAATATACGGAGACGACTCCTATTTCGGGACCGATGAGGACGCGGCGCGGAAACGCCTTAATCTTCTTGATCACGCGCAAGGCAAACCGTACTTGTCGCTGGAGATACTGGATTACCACCGCCTGCATCGACCATTCGACCAAGCCGACGTGCTCTACGACCGAATCGAAAATTAAGCGAACCGCTTCTGTATCAGCGCATACAGCGCGCGCTGCGCCATGGCGTCGCCGCCGTAGGAGCGGCCGGGTTTTTCGGCGGGGTTCCAGGCGTAGAGGTCGAGGTGGGCCCACGGCACTTTTACGTCGCCCTCTTTGGGCTTCACGAACTCTTTCAAGAACAACGCGGCGGTAATCGCGCCGGCGAAAGGTGATTCACCGGCGTTGTTTAGGTCCGCGATTTTGCTGTCGATCATGCGGCGGTACGGTTGCCACAGGGGCAAGCGCCACACGGGATCGCGCGATGTGGTGGCGGCCATCCAGAAATCGGCGGCGAGCGCGTCGTCATCGGTGAACAGGCCGGGGATTTCGGGACCGAGGGCGGTGCGGCAGGCACCTGTGAGCGTCGCGCAGTCGATAACGAGTGCTGGATTTTCCGAGACGGCTTCGGCGAGCGCGTCGCCCAGCACGAGGCGGCCTTCGGCGTCGGTGTTGCCGATTTCGACGGTGAGGCCTTTGCGCGATTTCAAAACGTCGCCGGGGCGGAAGGCATTTCCGGAGATGGCGTTTTCGACCGCCGGGATCAGCACACGCAGGCGAATGGGCAGCTTCGCCGCCATCAACATCTGCGCGAGGCCCAGCACGCAGGCAGCACCACCCATATCTTTTTTCATGAGCGCCATGGCGCCGGAGGGTTTGATGTCGAGGCCGCCGGAATCAAAGCACACGCCCTTGCCCACCAACGTGACCTTGGGCGCGGTGATGTCGCCCCAGGTGATGTCGATTAACCGGGGAGCAACAGAACTGGCGCGGCCCACCGCGTGAATCATGGGATAGTTTTGCGTGAGCAAATCTTCGCCGGTGATGACGGTGATCTTGGCGGCGGCGTCTTGGGCGATGCGGCGCGCGACCTTTTCAAGATCGTCGGGCAGCATGTCGGAGGCGGGTGTATTGATGAGATCGCGGGTGAGCGCCGCGCCATTCACCGCGCGTTCCACATAGCCGCGGTCGCAGTCTTTGGGCCATTCGAGCTTGGCGTAGTCAGTCGTCAGGCCGCTTTTGTAGCGGCCGAAGGTGTAGCCGCCCAAGGCCCAAGCATAGGCGGCCCAGGTGGCGAAGTCGGGCATGGCGCCGTTGACCTCGACAATGCGGTACGTGCCTTTGGGCAATGATTTCGCGAGGGCGCCCGTGGCCCATGGCTCGTCGCCATTGCCGAGACCCAGCACCACCAAGGACACGCCGCCATCGCCGCCGGGCACAAGCGCCGTGGCGCCGATGTCGGCTTTGAAATCCATGGCCTTCATCCAGACGCGCATGGGCTCGCTTTGCGCGGCGAGCCACGTTTCGAGATGGCCCGCAGCCACAGCGGCAATGGGAATGGCGGAGCTGCCGGCATCGACCAGCAGAGACAAGGGAGATGACGTCATTACAGATGTACTTCTAAGATTTCGCGTTGATGGAGGCTTGCGCTTTGGCAGGCAGTTTAGCCGCTGGGGCGGCCGGCGGGGAAGCGGGCTGCGGATCCATCAGGCCGTTCTGAACGTAATAACGATCAGCGCCGTCGGTGATCGGGACGCCAAGATTGCGCGCGGCCAAGGCCTTATCCATGAACTTGCCGCGCGGGTGGCCGGTTTGAAAGAGCCCGACATTGCGCTCGTGCCAGATGGCGCGCGCAATTCCAAAAGCCAGTTCCGGCGTCATGGTGCTGCGGCTGACAAGCACGGAGCCTACATCGAGCGTTTCGACAGGATCGGTCAAACCATAGGTGCCGGGCGGGATCATGCCGCGGCTGTAGAAGGGAAACACCTGCGCCAGCTTGTCGGCCACGGGGCCGTTGATGGGCACGAGCTTGATGGGCGTGCGGGTGGCGAGATCTTCCAGCGCCAACACGGGCGCGCCGCTGATGACGAAGAAGGCGTCGATCTCGTTTTTGTTGAAGGCGGCGGCGACGAGCGCGAAGTCGATGTACTTAAGCTGCACCGTGTTCCACTTCACGCCGTAGGCCGAGAGGATGAGCTTGGCGGTGGCGGCGGTGGCCGATTGTTCGGCGCCGATGGCGACGCGCTTGCCCTTGAGGTCGGCGACAGACTTGATGACGGAGTCTTTGCGCGCGACGAGGTGAATGTTCTCGGGGTACAGGCGCGCGAGCACGCGGATGTTGGCAAGCGGCTCCTCGCCCGCGAAGGCGCCGGTGCCTTGATAGGCCCAATAGGTCGTGTCGGCTTGCGAGAGCGCCATTTCGAGATCGCCGCGGGCGACGGCGCGCAAATTCTCGGCGGCGTTGGCGGTGGTTTGCGCGACGGCGATGAGACCCGGCACGCCGCAGTTACCGCCGCGATCGCAGTCGCGCGAGCCGGGCGGGTTGGAAATGGCGTTGGCGATCAATCCGCCGAAGGGGAAATCGGTGGCGCCCGAGGGGCCCGCACCAATACGAATGACTTTGACCTCGGGGTCGGGTGCATCTTTGGCACCCGCCGTCAGGGTCGATGCCATCATCACCGCGGCGAATCCAGCGACCAGCGCCAGCGCGAGGAACCGCGCAGCGCGTCTGGAAACAGCGAAGCGGAGAGGAAAGCACCGCACGTGCGTCTCGCTCCTACAGTGGAGGTTCGTTGGGACGTGAGCGACTTTTCCGACGACTCGCGCACGTTCCGTTCAATATCATATTCTCAATGCGCGGCGGCCCTTATTCGTTGCATTTGTGGGGCATTTTCAAGGCACGTGTTGCTGTCTTGCCGGTATCGCGCTTGCCTCGCGAACCCGATTGCGTAGTATGCGGCCATGCTTGAAATCGTGCAGATTCCTGTGTTGCAGGACAACTTCATCTACCTCGCCCGCGCGCCCAGCGGCGCCGTGGCCGTGGTGGACCCCGCCGTAGCGGAACCCGTGCTGGCCGAAGCCGATAAGCGGGGCTGGAAAATCACCCACATCCTCAACACCCATCACCACGGCGACCACGTGGGCGGGAACCTGGAGATCAAAGCGGCGACGGGCTGCACCATTGTGGGCGCGACCCACGATCATGGGCGCATTCCCGGCGTGGACGTGGAGATCAGCGGCGGCGACGTCTACGACTTCGGCGGCGAAAAGGCCGAGGTGTTCTTCGTGCCCGGCCACACCAGCGGGCACATTGCGTTTTGGTTTAAGGATTCGGCGGCGCTGTTTTGCGGCGACACCATCTTCTCCATCGGCTGCGGGCGTGTGCTCGAAGGTACGCCCGCGCAAATGTGGGATAGTTTAGTGCGGCTGCGGGCGTTGCCGGCGGAAACGCGGATCTATTGCGCCCACGAATATACCGCGAGCAACATTCGCTTCGCGGTGACGGTGGACCCGCGCAATGCAGCCCTGCGCCGACGCGAAGCCGAGGTCACGGATTTGCGGGCCCACGGAAAATGGACGGTGCCGTCGACCATCGGCGAAGAGCGGGCCGCGAATCCCTTCTTCCGTGCAGACGCACCGGAATTAGCCGCAGCCGTGGGCATGGCCGGACGCGCGCCGGTGGATGTGTTCGCCGAAGTGCGCGAACGCAAAAATAACTTTTAAAAAATTCCCGCGATGCTGATCTGCGAAGGCAGATCAGTACATATGCTGGCCGCCGTTGATGGACAGCGTCGAACCGGTGATGAAATCGGCATCGTCGGCCACGAGGAACATGACGCCGCGCGCGATATCTTCGGCGTGGCCTAAGCGGCCCACCGGAATGCGGGCGATGATTTTCTCGAGCACAGGCGCGGGCACCGCGCGCACCATGTCCGTATCCACGTAACCCGGCGCGATGGCGTTGACGGTGATGTTTTTGCCAGCGCCTTCTTGCGCGAGCGCTTTCGTGAAGCCGTGAATGCCCGACTTGGCGGCGGCGTAATTGACTTGTCCGTATTGTCCCGCCTGACCGTTCACCGATCCGACGTTGACGATGCGTCCGAAACTTTTGGCGCGCATGCCGTCGATGACGGCGCGGCACATGTTGAAGCAAGAGCCGATGTTGGTGTCGATCACCGCTTGCCACTGATCCTGCTCCATGCGGTGCAGTGTTCCGTCGCGCGTGATGCCGGCGTTGTTGACGAGAATTTCGACGGGGCCGAGATCGGCGACGATGCGCGCGATGCCGTCTTTGACAGCGTTGAAGCTGGAGACATCGAATTTGTAGTGAGGAATGCCGGTTTCAGCCGTGAAGGCTTTGGCCGCTTCGTCGTTGCCGCTGTAATTGGCCGCGACTTTGTAGCCTTTTTCCTTGAGGGCCACTGAGATGGCTTTGCCGATTCCGCGAGTTCCGCCGGTGACTACTGCAACACGCGCCATGAAAATCCTCCCCATAAGCTAACCCGTTGGAAACCGATCATAAGCGGACGACGGCTGACCTGACCGATTTTCTGTACCAGTCGAGATGTTAGTCTACTGCATGACTTTGGCTTTGTTCGAGTGGTGTTGGAATCGGGCTATAGGCCACCGGCGCCGGTGGCCTATAGCCGAGCGCTGAATGGGGCCGCTTGGTGTTGTAGTG
>CANJMF010000017.1 GCA_947475895.1 Fidelibacterota bacterium | reverse complement strand
GCAGGAACGACACCGCATCAAACAGAAAACTATCGAACATCGTCGCTTGCTTCACCGCAAGCTCGCCGCCTAAGATCAATCAACCAGATGAGGCCAACACTCCGCTAAATCACGCCCGCATCTGTCTCAAATGTTCTGACGACGCACAAGCGGCCTGTGTAATTAGCAGCAGGGGATTTTCATGAAAATGACAACTATAGGTCGGGCGTTTCGCTCGGCCTTAATGATAGGCGTCGCGTTTGCGTCTGGCGGCGCACTCGCAGCAGACCAAATAGAGGAAATCGTGGTCACCGGATCACGCATTCCTGTGACCAGTTTGACGAGTGTCAGTCCTCTCTCGGTCAGCAGTGCCGCCGACATTGAAATGACGAACGCCTTCGGCTTGGAAGACGTTCTGCAGAAAATGGTCGGCCCTGACTCCACGGGCGGTACGACCAACAACTCGAACAACGGCGGCGTCGGCGCTTCGCAGATCGGCCTCCGCAACCTCGGCCCCAGCAGAACCCTCGTGTTGATCGACGGCCAACGTCTTGTCCCGATCTACGGCTCAACCTTCTCCGCACCCGATCTCAACGCCGTCCCTTTGGCGATGACCGAACGCATTGAAGTGCTGCGCGACGGTGCCTCGTCGATTTACGGCGCTGACGCAATCGGCGGCGTGATCAACATTATCACCAAAAAAGACTTCGAAGGCTTCCAGCTCGACGCAAGCGGCGGCTTAAGCCAACACGGCGGCGGGGGTACCCACTCCATTTCAGGCGTTGCCGGTTTCAATACCGATAAAGGCAACATCACGTTCGCGCTGTTGCACGAGAAAGAAAACTTTGTCGGCCAATGGCAGCGCGATTGGGCAACAGACGTCCACGCCAGCGATCCGAACTTCCCGTTCGGCTCCGCTTATCGCAGCCAGCTCGACGTCCTACAGGACTCGGGCAGCAGCACGGTGTGGGTGGGCGGTGTGCCGCGAACCCTCAGCGACGCCACGCTTGCGACCCAAGTTCCCTGCTTGGCGTATAGCCCGGTCGCGGGTCGTGTGAAGCTGAATGCCGGTTGTAATACGTCGCAAGGCGGTTGGAACACGCTCAACAGCGCGCTCGAACGCAACCAAGCCACGGTCGTCGCCCACTATGCGGTCACCGACACGGTTAAGCTGATCATGCAAGGTAACTACACCGAGCGCCGGTCGGCCCAAAACTTGCGTCCGGAACCTTTGCTCGGTTCGGCGATCGCGACCGTCAACTTCACCGACGGCGGCACGATCTTCCCGGGCTTTGTCGTTCCTGCGAGCGCGCACTGGGGATACACCAGCGGCGGCACGAAGGTGACCTGTCCCGATCCGGCAGGCTGTATCGACGCGTTCCTGACCCCGATTCAGTTTGGTCCGCGCGCGTATCGTCAGACGTCGGATACTTTCCGCGTTCGCACCGGCCTCGAAGGCGAAATTTTCACAAACTATAAGTGGGAAGTCGGCTTCGTCGGTCAGCGCAACGAAACCACGCAGTTGATTTACAACTCAGGCAACTGGCAACACCTCGCACAGATGACGGGCCTCTTGCCCTGCGTCGACGTGCCCGGTGGCTGCACCAGCGGCGCGCCGTTCGGC
Source organism: Fidelibacterota bacterium (assembly GCA_947475895.1). Taxonomy (GTDB): domain Bacteria; phylum Pseudomonadota; class Alphaproteobacteria; order Rhodospirillales; family Rhodospirillaceae; genus SHVO01. Next base: position 65,331 of record CANJMF010000017.1, on the reverse strand, counting down.
TACACTTATGCCGTCCCGACAACGCCTGTGAACTTCTACGCCGGTCCGAATATGCTCTCGGCGGTGCAAAAGGCGTACCTGACCTATACCAACGACGACAAGAGCACGGCCGACCAGAACTACATCTACGGCGATATCAATGGTCCGCTGTTCCCCTTGCCGGCGGGTGATGTCCAAGCCGCGATCGGCTTCGAGCATCGCACCGAACACCTGAGCCAGGTGCCGGACAGCCTGGAAGTGGCCGGCTACGCCGCCAACCACACGGGTCCGACCAGCGGCGGTTATAAGACAGATTCGCAATACGCCGAGTTGCGTATTCCGATTTTGAAAGACCAAGCGGTCGCCAAGGAACTGAACGTGACGCCCAGCGTGCGACATGACCACAACTCGCAGTTCGGTAATGCGACGACGTGGAAAGTCGGTGCTGATTACCAAGTCATCGATCAGATCCGCCTCCGTGGTACTTACGCCACGGGCTTCCGCGCTCCGTCGGTCTCCGAACTCTACAATGCGAACGGCGTTTCGTTCGTGTCGGTGAGCGGCGATCCTTGCGACTCACGCAGCGTGATCAACGGCAACAGCAACATGGGTCAAGCCAGCCTTGCGTCCGGTTCGACCTGCTTTGCTGCGTTGACGGCTCTGGGCCTGACGCCCGCGCAAATTGCGACCTATCGCTCGCCGCAAAATGCGCTGTCGAATGACCAGCGTGGCTTCGTCATCGGCGGCAATCCGAACATCCAACCTGAAAAGTCGAAGCAGTGGAACCTCGGCTTTGTCGTGACGCCCTTCACGGGCCTCACCGCAACGATGGACTACTACAAGATCACGGTGAACAACGCGATTGCTGACGGCGGTATCGCCCTCAGCGGTTCTCCGGACGCAGTGCCGCTGGGCTGTTATGTTCAACAGATCCAGCAGTTCTGTAATCTGATCACGCGCAACGCGACCTCGGGCATCTTCCAAATCAGCAGCCAGAACACGAACTTCGGTGTCGTGCACTCTCGCGGCATCGATTTCGAAATTGCCTATGCGAGCGAGTTCAACGAACTGGGCGTGAAACTGCCCGGCTCGTTCTCGGTCGACCTGCAAGTGAACCATGAGATCCAGAACGACCAGCTGAACCCGGATGCCACGATCACGAACTACGTCGGCTTCTTCAACTACGGCAACGAGTCGATCCAGCCGAAGTGGAAGGGCATCGTGCGGGTTGATTACGTCCTTAACGGACTGCGTGCTCACTGGGATATGAGCTATATCCAAGGCACGGAAGATCTGGGCGGTGTGAACCACGTCTATGGTGGCTACATCCCCGATTACTTCTATCACAACATCAGCATGTCCTATGACTTGAGCGAACTCGTGAGCAACCACGTTGGTGTTCTCGACTCCACCAAGATCATCCTGGGCGTCAATAACGTGTTTGATAAAGACCCGCCGTTCCTGGGCGCTGACAGTATCTGTAAGTGCAACAGCCTCGCCGGTCCTTACGATTTCATCGGCCGCTTCTTCTACGCAAAGCTGGCGCTGAAACTCTAAAACTGACGATCACGACAAAGGGCCGCGGAGAAATCCGCGGCCCTTTTTTTATTCTAAAATGGAGCGGCTAGTAGCCGCGCTTGACGTCCACCGGCGACAGCAACTTCTCGCCCGCCGCATACCGGCGCGCATTGTCACGCATCACTTGCCAAATGCGATCGTACTGCATCTCGGAATTGGATGCCGTGTGGGGGGTGATGAGGATGTTCTTGGCGGTCCAGAGCGGATGGCCCGCGGGCAGGGGCTCGGGGTCAAACACATCGATGCCTGCGCCGCCAATTGTCCCATTATTCAATGCGGCCAACAAATCATCGGTGACAACGCTTTTGCCGCGTCCAATGTTAATGAAGATGGCCGTGGGTTTCATGCGTGCGAACATCGCTGCGTTAAAGAGGCCCGTGGTTTCGGGTGTGAGAGGAGTCGCGTTCACGACGAAATCTGCGGTGGCGATGAGCTTTGGTAACTCGTCCGAGAGCCCCACATAATCAACAAAACTTGGGCCTTCGTGGCTGCTGTTGCGCGTCGCGATCACACGCATTCCAAACACATGCGCACGCTCGGCAATCTGCGTGCCGATCCCACCAAGACCGACGATCAGGAGTGTTTTATCGTCGAGGTCCAATAAACTCGATTTATCTCGCGACCATGTGCCCTGCGCCTGCCCATTCACGGCTCTTGGAATCTGACGCGCGATGGCTAGCACAAGCGCCATGGCCTGGTTTGAAACGCTTGAGCTGCTGACGCGCTGCATATTGGTCAGGATGACCTGACCGTCGCGGATTTTCGGGATGGACGTGCACTGGTCGATACCGTTGTTGATGATCTGAACCCAGCGCAATTTCTGACCGGCGGCAATGACGGTGGGCAGGCAGGTGCCAATCAAGGCATCGGCATCCACGATCAACTTTTCCAATTCCGCCGTCGAATGTCCGGCGACGATGGTGACGCCGGATCCTTTAAAAGCGTCCTGGAACCAGGCGAGGCGCTCTGCGTTGTCGGGCGCGATGACGATTTTTTTCGGTTTTTGCCAGCCCGGCATATCGCGCGCGGGTAAAGTGCTTTCCGCAATTCCCAATTCCGCCGCGACGTTGCCGACGGCTTGTGCCGACGCGTCACAGGCCCAAAAGGCCATGAGTGGCAGCGCGATGAATCCCAATTTCCGCAGACGGCCGGCTGTCATGCCCTACCCACTTTTTCCTTGGTTTTAAGCGCCCATACCCGCGCACTGGCCAGAGTATTGTTGGCGGCGTGAGGAAAAGCAACTTACCGAGCCGAGCGGTGTTTTTTGGCTCTTTCACCCGCTCACGAGGGATGTAAAGTCGCCGTTCTCCGCGTCTTGAAACAATCCAAAAGTATTCATCGCAATGGATGATTCGTCTCTTCTCACACTCGTGAGCCTGTTCTTTCTGGCGCTCGTTGCCGGCACGGTCGATGCCATGGCGGGCGGGGGCGGGTTGCTGACGGTTCCTGGTTTAATGGCCACGGGTCTCGATCCGATTTCGGTTTTCGCAACCAATAAAGTGCAGGGCATTTTCAGCCCGCTGAGCGCCTCGGTTCATTTTTGGCGCAACGGAAAATTGAACTTGCGTGAAAACGCGTTGCCCGCCGTAGCGGCCTTTCTCGGCGGGCTTGGTGGTGCCGCAAGTTTAACGCTCGCCGATCCGCAAATTTTGAAGGCGGCGGTGCCGTACTTATTAATTGCGATTGCTCTCTGGATTTTGGTGAGCCCCAAGTTAGGGGATGTGGAACGCAAAGCCCGCATAGGCGCCGCCGCATGTGCGCTCACCCTGATCCCGCTCATCGCGTTTTATGACGGCTTTTTCGGACCCGGAACCGGCACGTTTTTTGCGCTGAGCCTTGTTGGCTTGCGGGGACTCACGCTGCACGACGCCACCATGCGCGCCAAGCTCTACAACTTTGCGAGCAACCTGGGCGCTTTGTCGGTTTTCATCTTTTCAGGCCATATCGTGTGGCGATTTGGTCTGGTCATGATCGCGGGCATGCTCATCGGCGGCAATATCGGCGCACGGCTCGTCCTCAAACACGGAACGGCGCTGATCAAGCCGCTGCTCGTGATTGTTTCCGTGGCCATGAGTTTGAAGCTCTTATTCACGTGATGCACCGCAATCGTGGGGTGCGATCACGCAGATATTATTAACCTCCGGGATCAATCCTCACACCTTTGATGGCGGGCATGCTATCCATGAGTGGGCCATCGGTGGGCCCATGAGGCGGGGGGCATTGTCGTATAAGCGACAATTTTCGGCTCATACTTTCTATAGCGTCGGGCCGTTCGGCGCTGATCCTGAGTCATTTGGGCTCGGAAGAGCTAGACGTCGGCGTTGGATAACAAGGGGGGATTACGATGCAGGAAGTATCGCCACACAACATTAAGAAGTTGGCCGCCATCGGGATGCTGGGTACCAGCATCGAGTGGTACGATTTCTACATCTACGGCACGGCGGCGGCGCTGCTTTTCCCAACCCTCTTTTTCCCCTCAACCCTTCCGCCGTTCGTGGCGCTCATCGCGGCGTTCAGCACGTTCGCGGTCGGTTTCGTTGCGCGCCCCATCGGCGGAATCATCTTCGGGCACTTCGGCGACAAGTTGGGGCGCAAGAAAGCCCTGGTCGTGGCGTTGGTGCTCATGGGGACCTGCACAGCCGGCATTGGCCTTCTTCCGTCATATGCCACCGCGGGCATTTTTGCGCCGTTACTTCTTATCATCCTGAGATTTGCCCAAGGCATAGCGATCGGGGGCCAGTGGGGCGGAGCGGTACTCCTCATTACGGAAACGGCGCCAAGTCATCGCCGCGGATATTATGGCGCTTTCGCGCAAGCCGGTGTGTGCGTGGGCATCGTCCTCGCCAACCTGGCCTTCCTCATCACAAGCTCGCAATTGTCTCAGGAAGACTTCATGTCTTGGGGCTGGAGAATTCCGTTTGTGCTCAGCGTGGTGCTGGTCGCCGTCGCCTTGTACATTCAGCTGCACTTAGAAGACACGCCGATCTTTAGGCAGCTCCAGGCTTTGGCGGAAGAACGCGCAAAAGCAGACGCGGCTTCAAACCCGGCACCTGTTGTCAGCTCGTCTCCTGTGTTCGACGCGCTGCGGTCTTATCCCAAACAGATCGCGCTCGCGGCCGGCATGTTCATGGCGCTGCAGGTAACCTTCTTCATCACGGTCACCTTCGTTGTCGCCTATGGCAGCAGCGCGGCGGGCCTTGGCCTCACCCGCAACACCATGCTTCTGGCCGTGTTGATTGGTGCCGCATTTATGGCACCTTCGGTCTTTTGGGCGGCCTCGTTCTCGGACAGGCACGGCCGCAGAGGCATTTATATCGCGGGCGCACTGCTCCTGGCGGTCTGGATTTTCGTGTTCTTTCCCCTCATTGAAACGAAGTCCTTCCCGCTGATTGTGCTGGGGCTGAGCGTCACCTTTATCTTGATGGGCTTCCTGCACGGACCGCACGCCGCATTTTTGATCGAGCTCTTTCGCACCAAAGTGCGGTATTCGGGCGCTTCGTTGGGTTATCAATTCGGCGCCATTATCGGGGGCGGATTTGCGCCCTTGATCGCAACCGCGTTGGTCGCCGAGTTTGGAACCACGTTGGCAGTCTCGGTTTATATTGCGATCGCGTGTCTCATTACGGCTTTTTGCGTCTACCTTCTTGAGGAAACGCACAAACGCGAACTCCACGAAATCGAATAACGCGGACCTATATCTAACCGCTATTTCGCAAGCCGGCCGCGACGCCGTTGATCGACAGGTGAATGCCTTCCACCACGTCGGCAGCGGTGTCGCCGGCGCGGTGGCGGCGCAACAGTTCAACCTGCATATGGTTGAGCGGGTCCACATAAGGGAAGCGGTTGCGGATCGAGCGCGCCAACAGCAGGTTGGTTTGCAGCAGCGCACCCTGGCTCATGATCTGCAAAAGCATATCGACCGTGTCCTGCCATTCGGCGCGCACGCGCCCGAAAACCTTTTCGCGTAGCGCTTTATCGGCGACCAGCTCGGCGTAGCGCGAGGCAATTCCCAAATCGCTTTTGGCCAGGACCATGTCCATGTTGGACAGCATGGTGGTGAAAAACGGCCACTCGGCATACATCGCGCGCAACATCGCAAGGCCGTTCGGATTTTTCGCGAGCCAAGCCTTGATCGCCCCGCCGAAGCCGTACCATCCGGGCAGCATCAGGCGGCATTGCGCCCAGCTAAACACCCAGGGGATGGTGCGCAGGTCTTCAATGCGTGACGATTTTGTGCGCGACGCGGGCCGGCTTCCGATATTCAAGCTGGCGATTTCGCCGATGACGGTGGATTCACGGAAGAACTCTTCAAAGCCCGGCGTGTCATAAACCAAGCCGCGATAAGCGGTGTAAGCAGCAACGGAAATTGCGTCCATGGCGGCCAGATATTCCGGCTTCGGCGCGGCATCGTTGGCTGCCAAGTAGGTGGCCTCAAGCGTCGCAGCGGCAAGTGTCTCGAGATTGCGCCGGCCGACTTCTCCGTTGGAATACTTGGCCGCAATAACTTCACCCTGCTCGGTAATGCGGATCGCTCCGGCCACGGCGCCGGGCGGCTGGGCGAGGATAGCCTGGTAGCTGGGGCCTCCGCCGCGCCCCACCGAGCCCCCGCGTCCGTGAAAGAGGCGCAAGGCAATGTCATGGCGGCGGAATAGGTCGATCAGCGCAACCTCGGCCTTATAAAGCTCCCAGGTGGATGTGGTGTAGCCCCCGTCCTTATTGCTGTCCGAATAGCCCAGCATGACTTCCTGCACGTCGCTGCGCGAGGCCAGCAGGTTGCGATAGGTCGGCAGCGAAAACAGCTGCTCCATGATTTCCGGGCAGCGCCGCAAGTCATCGATCGTTTCGAACAAGGGCACGATATCGAGATCGAGGCCGCTGACGTGTGGCTGCATGAGCCCCACTTCTTTCAGCAGCACGGCAACGGAAAGAATGTCCGAGGCGCGGTTGGTTTTTGAAATGACATAGTGCGGCACGGCCCCGCTCCCATAACGGGCGCGTCCTTCCGCTGCGGCCGCAAGAATCGCCAATTCGCCGGTGGTTTCTTCCGAATATGAGATGTGCGGCGAGGTGAGGGGGCGCGCGCTTTGCATTTCCCCGATCAGCAAAGCAATGCGCTGATTCTCATCGAGGGCTTTGTAATTCTCTGCAACCCCCGCCGCCGCAAGCAACTCGTGTATGACGCGTTCGTGCACGTCCGAATTTTGCCGCAAGTCGACGGACGCGAGATGAAACCCAAAAACATCGACCGCACGTCGCAAGGATCGGATGCGACCCCCGGCTAACTCTGCCGCGCCGTTAAGCGCCAGTGACCCGTAGATGATGTCAAGATCGGCGAGGAAAACGTCGGCGTCGGCGTAGGGCGTCGCGTCGGCAATGGCCGGCAGCGGCGCTTGCGTACCCGTGAGTTTCTTGGCGGTGGCCGCAAGCCGCGCGTAAATGCCGGTAATGGCGCGCCGATAGGGCTCACTCTTGCGTTGCGCGGACATATCATGCGAGGCGTTCACGAGGGCGTTCAAGGCTTCGGATGTCTTCACGAGGCGTCCGTCGAGGGAGAGTTCTCCACCCAGTTTGTGCAACTCATCGAGATAAAAAAGAAAAGCGCGGGTGCTTTGCAGGCGCAGCGTTTCGCGCAGCACGTCGGCCGTGACGAAGGGATTGCCGTCGCGGTCTCCCCCGATCCAACTGCCGATGCGCAGGAAAGAGGCGACTTCTATGCCCTCCCAGTCCGGCTCGGTCGCGTCAAGCTGGTCCTCCAGATCCGCATAAAAGCGCGGCAGCTCGCGCAGAAAGGTGTGGTCGTAATAGGCAAGGCCATTCACGACCTCGTCGATCACGCGCAGCTTTTCGGTGCGAAGGATGCTGGTCTGCCACAACGTGGTGACGGCGCGTCGCAGCGCTTCACGGTTGGCCGTAAGCTCCTCGGGTGTGAACTCTATGCGGTCGCGCTCATCGAGTAGGCGCGCGATTTCCATTTCGCGGTCGATGGAGCTGCGGCGGCGAATTTCGGTCGGATGGGCCGTGAGCACCGGCGCACAGAAAGCGTATGTGAAGAAATCCTTCATTTGCTGGGCCGTGAGCCCTGCCGCCTTGGCCCGGGCCAGCGTATAGGCCATGGAGCCGGCGCGCGGCGCGGTGCCCATGATGGCGTGGGCGCGGCCGCGGCGAATGTGATGTTGATCTTCCGCGATATTGGCAAGGTGCGAGAAATATCCGAACGCGCGAATAATGCGCGTGGCCGGCCCCGCCTCAAGATCGTGGATGAATTGCTCCAACTCGCGCCGCGCGTCCGCATCGTCATCGCGGTGAAACCGCAGGGCGATGAGGCGAATGCGTTCGATGGCGTCGAAAACCTCCTGTCCCTCGTGGACCAGGACCGTGTCGCCGAGAATGCGTCCCAACAAACGAATGTCATAGCGAAGGGGCGCGTCTTTTTCGTCGGTGGAAGAATCGGATGTTGTCATGACGCTACCGGATGTCGATTGACCGGGCCCATCATAACCCTCTGATTTTCAAGGTCTAAGGGGAATGTTCCGGAAAACGGCGCCGATGTTGAGATTCACGGCGTTGGAATTAACCGAGCGGTAGTTCGAAATAGAACCGCGTGCCCACGCCAGTTTTTGTCTCAAACCCGATCCGCCCGCCGTGATGCTCGACAATGGCCTTGGCGATATTGAGGCCGAGGCCGGTGCCTTCGACGCTCGATTTTCCGGCGCCGTGGCCCTGAACGAATTTCTGGAACATGCGCCCGCGAATGGCTTCCGGAATGCCGCCGCCCGAATCACGCACCGAAACGGTCGCGGTTTCGAAATTAGCGAGGATATCCACCTCTACTTGGCCGCTGACCGGCGAGAATTTGACGGCGTTCGAGATGAGATTGTTCATGACCTGTGCCAATCGCGATTTGTCGGCATGGACAGTCACTTTTGAACGGCACGGGCATTCGATGACGACCTGCTTCTCGCGGCAATAATCCCGCAGGTTCTCGATAGCTTCGTTCGCAACCTCGCACAGATCGACGCTGCTCATATGGAATTCCATTTGCCCAGCATCGAGCTTGGCACTGTCCAAAAGGTCGTTGATCAGGCGTAAGAGCAGAGTCGAGTTGCGCTCGGCGATGTTGAGCACATCTCCGATGTCGGTGGATACGTCGCCCAGTACGCCGCTGTTCACGAGACCCAAGCCGCCCATGATGGAGGTAAGCGGCGTGCGAATCTCGTGGCTCACGGTTGAGATGAATGACGTTTTGAATTGATCGATTTGTCGACGCTCGGCGATTTCCAACAGGGCTTCACGGCCGGCGGCACGCAGTTCCAATTCATTGACCGCAAGCGCGCTCAAATCTTTTAGAAGCCTCAGTTGGCTTGGGGTTGGTTGACGCGGTTTGCTATCAATGGCGCAGATCGTGCCAATCGATAGTCCGTCGCTTGTCGTGATCGGCGCGCCGGCATAGAAGCGAATTTTTGGGCCGGCCGTGACGAGCGGGTTGTCGAGGAAGTTTTCGTGCTTCGAGGCGTCGTTGACGACGTAAACATCGTTTTCCAGAATGGCGTGCGCGCAAAAGGCAATGTCGCGTGACGTTTCGGTCGCTTCGAGCCCGACGCGGGCCTTGAACCATTGCCGTCCTTCATCCACCAGCGACACCAAGGCGATGGGCGTCCCCATTAAAGCAGACGCCAGGCGCGCAATGCGGTCGAAGGCCTCTTCAGGCGGCGTATCAAGAATGTCGTAAAGCCGCAGGCGGTCGAGACGCGCGCTTTCGTTTGCCGGAATGGGTGCGATCATCATGGCGCGCTTCCTTGGCCCGCTTGGGACGCGAGAATCGTTTCGATACGGCTGGCAAGATCGCGCGGCGAGAACGGTTTTGTGATGACGTCCAGTGCACCGAGCGTGCGGCAACGTTCAAGGTCCATGGGTTGCGTCATAGCTGTCAAGAAGATCACGGGGATGTGCTTCACGCTGTCCGACCGTTTCAAGATGGTCAGAACATCCGGGCCGTCCATATCCGGCAGCGAGTAATCGAGCAGGATGACATCGGGTTTCAGTTCTTCGGCACGCCGTAAGCCATCCGCACCGTTGTCGGCGAGTTCGACTGTGAACTTCTTGCTCGCCGTCAGCGTGAGCTTGAGGATTTTCTGAATGTCCGGCTGGTCTTCGATGTAGAGAACGTTCAGCACAGATGCCCCGCTTCCTGCCGCGCTGCAGACGCCACCGGCCAGCTAAAAGTATAAGGTGGCTTGTCGGAAGGCAATGAAAAGTCAGCTCTCGAAGTGGTCCCGGCTTACGCGTGGGTTGGTCAGGATGCGACACGGCGGGTGCGAATCGCTGCGCGGCGCGTATGTCTGAACCCAGATGTGTGTGGCATAGTCTAACGTTGGTCCTCTGAAAGCCCGGGAATCCAAGATTGCTTCAGACACATGAATCGCCGCTCCAAGAAATGATCGATGCCATAATGAACGGTCTCGGATCGGAGACACCATTTGTTGTCGGACTCTGCGGAAGTCAGGGGTCCGGAAAATCAACCCTCGCCGCGTCGTTGAAGCGCGCACTGCAAAGCCTGCACGGTCTTTCGGTCGCGGTTTTATCGATTGACGATCTTTATTTAACGCGCGCCGAGCGCCTACGACTGGCGTCGCACGTTCACCCGCTTCTGCAAACCCGAGGCGTTCCTGGAACGCACGATGTGGATATGGGGCTGAGCGTCATCCGGACATTGAAAGCGGCTACACCCGACAGCCTTACGCCGCTTCCACGTTTCGATAAGAGCGTGGATGATCGCTTTCATCACGACGCTTGGGAAACTTTCAAAGGAAAACCCGATGTCATCATTCTGGAGGGGTGGTGCGTAGGTGCAAAGCCTCAAGATGCGGCCGCGCTCTTGCAGCCCATTAACGACCTCGAGCGCGAGAACGACGCCGCCGGACGATGGCGGCACTACGTGAATGAAAGCCTTGCGAATAAATATCAGGCCCTATTCGCTACGCTGAATTATCTCGTGCTCTTAAGGGCTCCGGATTTCGACGTGGTCTTTGCCTGGCGGAAAGAGCAAGAGGAGGGCTTGTATCGCGCCGGTGACCATTCCCCGACGCGAGTGCCCATGACCGACGCGGCGTTGACGAGGTTCATTGCTCATTATGAGCGCCTAACGCGACACATTCTCACCGAAATGCCTCAGCGCGCGGATTTGGTCGTGCGTCTCGATCGAGGGCGGGAAGTGTTGAGACTCGCGCACAAAAAAAAGGAGGGTAAACACGTTTAGGGCGAAGCCCTCGCACGAGACACTTGATGCAGATTAAGGCCTCGATTTAACGCGCCTTCTACAATTTCGCCGCGTCACTTAATAGGCGGATTTACACTGAATAGCGGCAATCAATTTCTCGAGCGTGCGGCCAAGTGTCGCAAGATGGCTACGGCGGCACGTGATCCGAGTCACAAGCAGTTCCTGCTCGATACGGCAGAGACCTGGGAATATTTGGCCAGGCAGGCAAAAGTGCCAAGTCCCGCGGACGCGCGTTAACGCTTTTTCTCCCCACCAAATCATTTTCCAAAGAATTTATATGAATAACGACCGTCGCGCGGAACACGCGTGCGCACGGTGTTGTTAAGAGGACAAGTTTTCCGCAGGCTGCCTTGGACTATGTCGCGCGTCGTGAACGCGCGAAAAGGGTCTCGGGTTTTACACGGCCTCCTGCTGTTCTACATACGGGATTGATCCTGTCGGTGACGTCACTCCAATAGTCTCTTCGGTTACAAGCGCGGCCTCGATCGAGGTTTTGACGCAACAGACCTCTCGTGAAATGCAGGATTCTTTGCAACACCCCGTTTCAGATCTCGGGTCGATTTTACCACGCGCTCCGGACGGAAGCAGTCAGAGCGGCATTGGCCGCCAAGTTGCCCATGGCGCGACCTGGGTCGTTTTGCAAAGACTTGCCGTTCGGCTGATCGGCGTCGTCAGTATGCTGGTGTTGGTGCGTCTACTCGCGCCGGCCGACTTCGGTATCGTGGCGCTCGCGACGGCGTTCAGTGCGGGGCTGGATGTCCTGCTGGAGTTGGGCTTTGACATCGCGCTCATCCACCGCCAAACCTCGGATCGAACGCAATACGACACAGCCTGGACACTCTCCATCTTGCGCGGTGTTTTTGTCGCGGGCGTGCTATGTGCAGCGGCGTGGCCGCTCGGTGCATTTTATAATGACCCGCGATTGACCTCTGTGCTGCTGTGGCTGGCACTCGCCTATTTTGTCAGCGGCTTTCAAAATATCGGCATTGTCGATTTCCGCAAAAACCTGATGTTCGACCGCGAATTCAAACTTCTTGTGTGGTGCAAGGTCGCGTCCTTCATCACGACGCTCACGATGGCTTGGATTTGGCGCGATTTTCATGCGCTCATTGCCGGGATTGCGGTCGGAAAAATAGCGAGTGTTATTCTCAGCTATACGATGCACCCCTATCGGCCCCGGTTTTCGCTGGTCGGGGCAGGTGGGTTTCTGCGCTTCTCCAAATGGCTTGGCCTCGTCAATCTGGTCAACATCGCGAACACGCGTCTCGATGCTGCGATTGTCGGCAAGTTTGCCGGCGCCGGGGGCCTCGGAGTCTACGCGGTCGCTTACGAGCTTGCGACGCTCGCCACCACAGAGTTGATATGGCCCATTGTCCGCGCGTTGCTGCCCGGTTACGCCAAGCTCGCGGGTGACAAGCGGCAATTGTCCGCAGCTTTCATTGACGCCTTGGGAATTATCATGCTGCTTGCGGCGCCGGTGACAATTGGCATCGCGGTTATGGCGGGCCCCGCCGTGCGCCTTGTGCTCGGTCCTGACTGGCTGGCTGCCATTCCCGTCATGCAGATCCTCGCGCTGTACGGTTTATTGGATATGCCGACCGCCAACGTAAAAGCTCTTTTTCTTGCAGTGGGGCGCCCCGATCTGATCGTGTGGCGGGATATTCCGGCGGCCCTTGTCCTCGTACCGTGTCTGATTGGGGGCACGCTTGTTTTCGGCGCACCCGGTGCCGCGGCTGCGCTGGCAATAAGCGCGGCTGTAAGCCTCGTCGTCGCCTTTGCACTGCTGCGACGCCAACTGGATGTTGGTGTAGGTGCCTGTTTCGATGTGGCTTGGCGGCCGCTCGTCGCCGGTGCGGCCATGGGCGTCGTCGTAGTGGCGCTTCAATTTGAATGGGCCGTGGAGCCGACTTTCATCCGCCTCCTCGGCCAAACGGTTCTTGAAAGCCTGCTCGGCGTTGCGTTCTACCTCGCCATGGTCACGTCGCTGTGGGTCTTGGCGGGCAAGCCCAGCAGCGCGCCGGAAGCCCACGCTCTTACGTTTGCACTAGAAACGATCAATCGGTTCCGTCGCGCATCCGCAACGCCGGTCTAGCAGTCCGCCCATAAGTTCATGGGGTCGTTTGCCGGCACGAAAACTCCAGCTGAATCAGCGTCCTAACGGTTCACGATTCATAAGTTCATGGGCTCGTTTTCGCCCCTACTGCATGAACCAGCCGTGACTGACGACGATAGATTGGCCGGTCAGTGCGTTGGTCGGAAAGCCGGCGAGGAAAACCGCCGTGCGCGCGACGTCATCGACCGTCGTGAATTCCCCATCGACCGTATCCTTCAACATCACCTTCTTGATGACGTCCTCTTCGCTCATGCCAAGTTCCTTGGCTTGTTCGGGGATTTGTTTGTCGACCAAAGGTGTGCGCACGAAGCCGGGGCAGATCACGTTCGAGCGAACGCCATGTTTCGCGCCTTCCTTCGCGACGACGCGGGCCAGACCTTCCAGGCCATGCTTCGCGGTCACGTAAGGCGCCTTCAGAACTGATGCCAACTTCGAGTGGACCGAGCCCATATAAATAATGCTGCCGCCACGACCCTGCTTATACATGTGCTTCAAGGATGCACGCGTCGTCAGGAACGCGCCGTCCAAGTGAATGGCCAAAAGCTTTTTCCAATCGGCGAAGCTGAAAGCTTCGATGGGGTTCACAATCTGAATGCCCGCGTTCGAGATCAAAATGTCGATGCCGCCGAATTTAGAAGCAACGAGGTCGATACCCGTATCCACTTGCGCTTCGTCCATGACGTTCATACCGACGCCCATCGCCAGTTGCCCCGTAGGATCGAACTCGCGGGCCGTCGCGTTCGCCGCCTCAATGTTGAGATCGGCAATCGCCACTTTCGCGCCCTGCGCAATAAAGGCCCGGGCAATGTCCTTGCCGATGCCGCTCGCGGCGCCCGTGATGACAGCAACTTTGTTTGACAGGCTCATGTCCGTTCTTTCCTTTAGGGTTAGCTCCCGTTCACAGGGTAACGCGGTCGCGACGTTATCGCTAATAGGCTTTCGCGGAAAAATGCACGCGGTCCCTGTTTTTCATGTCATTTCGGCTATGGGGCCGCCCGCGCGCACTCTGGTATCCTGTAACAGCCGCCGGAGATGAAAGGACGCAAGGATGGGTAACGAAATCAAAGCCAGCGCACTTCTGCTGAGCGTTCTGGCTGGGCGCTTCGGCGACCGCCTATCCGTTTCCACAGCGGCGCGCGAACAGCACGCTGGCACCGAGAGCCATCTGCCGGGGGCGATTCCCGACGGGGTCGTTCTGGCGCAAACGACCGAAGAAGTGATCGAGATCCTGCACGCGTGCACCACTCACGGCATGCCGGTCATTGCCTACGGCGCCGGCACATCTTTGGAAGGGCATTTGTCGGCAGAGCGCGGCGGCATCTCTCTGGACCTCACCGGCATGGCGCGCATACTTTCCGTCGAACCCGAAAATCTTTTGTGCCGCGTCGAAGCGGGTGTTACGCGCGAACAGCTGAACACGCATCTGCGTGATTTCGGTTTGTTCTTTCCCGTAGATCCAGGCGCGAACGCCACCTTAGGCGGAATGGCCGCGACGCGCGCCTCAGGAACGAACGCCGTGCGCTACGGCACAATGCGCGACAACGTGTTGTCGCTGAAAGTCGTGTTAGCAGACGGCCGCGTGATCGAGACGGGAACAAACGCTGCGAAAAGCGCCGCCGGCTACGATATAACCGGTTTGTTTGTCGGCTCGGAAGGCACGCTCGGCGTCATCACCGAAGTCACGCTTCGCCTCTACGGAATTCCTGAATCCATCCTCGCCGGCGTGTGTTCGTTCACCACACTCGACGGCGCTGTCGATACCGTCATCCAAGCGATTCAGCAGGCAATCCCCCTAGCGCGGATTGAATTCCTGGATGAAAAACAAGTCGAGGCGTGCAACGCTTATTCGAAGCTTGATCTTCCCGTTCGCCCGACACTCTTTCTCGAATTTAATGGCTCAGAAGCGGCCGTCGCCGAACAGGCCGAAACGTTCCACGCCATCGCGTCACAGAACGGCGGCGGTAAAATGACTGTCGCCCGCCAGGTGGAAGATCGCACGAAGCTTTGGAAAGCCCGGCACAATGCCTACTTCGCCACAAAGGCTTTGCGCCCAAACTGCCGCGTCTGGTCGACGGATGTTTGCGTACCCATCGCTGCGTTGGCTGAAAGCATATTAGGCACGCGCGCGGATTTGGACGCGGAAGGGATGTTGGCCACGATTGTCGGGCATGTGGGCGACGGTAACTATCACGTCTTATTCATTCTCGATCCCGACAATCACGAAGAAGAAGCCCGCGCGGCGGCTATCAATGAACGCATGGTAAGTCGGGCGTTGGCGCTGGGCGGAACCTGCACGGGCGAGCACGGTATCGGCCTCGGGAAGCGCGAGAACCTTATCAGGGAGCGCGGAGGCGATGCAGTCGCGCTCATGAAAGCGATCAAGCAATTGATGGACCCAAGCTCGATTCTCAACCCCGACAAGATCTTTACCTAAGTTGGAAAAGAGCGTGTTGATAAAGTATTCAGTCATTATTGCCGCGTGCGTTACGTTTGCCGCTATGGCTTCTGCACTGGAACTGGAAGATGACTGGCGGATGTACGGAATGGCGATAACGGACGACCAATCGACAATGGTATTTTACGACGCGGCTGGCGCTTCAGAACTTCCCAGCGGGCATATGAAGGTTTGGACGCAGGCGCTGAACAGCGAGAAGGTGAACGCTATTTTCGATACCGAGTTGCCGCAAACCGCCGTCGACAAAATCGCTAAGAAGCAACTCAGAGGCTACATGCCGCCTATCGTTGCTTTGAATACGGTCGATATTATTGTCGCTTCCATCATTGAATATGTTGCCAACGAAAACACGATTATGCCCGCCGCAAAAATCCTCTATGAGCTTGATTGCAGCGGCCGGGAATACCGAAAATTGGATGGGCTTGTGCGTGTAGACGAGAAGTCGCAACCGGAGCATTTAGGGTCGTCTTGGGCGCCCGTCACGCCTGATTCCAATGAGGACCATTTGCTCGCATTCGTCTGCGCGGACAATGCAAAAAAGCAGCGACGTTAGCGGTATGTCGCAAACCAACGTTTTTCCGTTCGACAATAGCTACGCACGTCTGCCCGAGCGTTTCTATGCACGCGTCCATCCCACCCACGTTGCCGCGCCGCGCCTCATTCGCGTGAACGCGCCGCTGGCCCGCCAGCTTGGTCTCGATCCAGAAAGGCTCGCATCGCCCGAAGGCGTCGCGATCTTGTCGGGTAATGACGTGCCGACAAACGCCGATCCCATCGCGATGGCTTATGCGGGCCATCAATTTGGAGGGTTCACGCCGCAGCTTGGCGATGGCCGCGCAATTCTGCTTGGCGAAGTGGTCGATCGCGACGGCGCGCGTCGCGATATTCATTTTAAAGGCAGTGGACCCACGCCGTTTTCGAGAAATGGCGACGGCCGCGCGGCGCTCGGTCCTGTTTTGCGCGAATATATTATCAGCGAGGCCATGGCGGCGTTCGGGATACCCACAACCCGAACCCTTGCTGCCGTCGCGACGGGTGAAAAGGTTCAACGCGAGACGATGTTGCCCGGCGCCGTACTCACGCGCGTCGCGGCGAGCCACATTCGTGTCGGCACATTTCAATTTTTCGCTGCGCGGCAGGACATCGAAGGTCTTCGCATTCTTGCGGACTATTCCATTGCGCGGCACTACCCCGAGAGCAAAGACGCCTCCAATCCGTATCGCGCGTTTCTTGATGCCGTTATTACGCGCCAAGCCGATCTCATCGCTGAATGGCTTCTCGTTGGTTTCATTCACGGCGTTATGAACACCGACAACATGACGATCACGGGTGAAACCATCGACTATGGGCCGTGCGCATTCATGGACGCGTACGACCCGCAAACCGTCTATAGCTCCAACGACCGGCGAGGGCGATACGCCTACGCCAATCAACCGGTCATGGCCCATTGGGATTTAGCGCGTCTTGCCGAAGCGCTTTTGCCGCTTCTGTCCGAGGACGAGAACGACGCCATGAAAGAGGCGCAAGACGCGATGGAAGCTTTCGGGCCGCGCTTCGAGGCGGCGTACAAAATGGGTCTCGTTCGCAAGCTTGGTCTGCGAGATATGCAGCCGAAAAATGTGGCATTGGCGCAAGATCTCTTAGATCGTATGGCTCAGAACGCGGCGGATTTCACGCTGACCTTCCGCGGTCTATGCACCGCTGTTGCCGATGCTCACGACGATGCGGCGGTGCGGACATTGTTTAAAGATCCGACTGCTTACGACGCGTGGGCCCCGCTCTGGCGCCAGCGGATTGCTGCCGAGGTATTTGACCCGCAGGCGTGCGCGGCGGCGATGCGCCAAACAAACCCAGCCTTTATTCCGCGTAACCACCTGGTGGAAGAAGCGATTTCTGCCGCAGTGCACGATGGCAATCTTGGCTCATTCGAAAGTTTGTTAGCCGTATTGTCGCAGCCCTATCAAGATCAGCCCGAATTCGAACGCTACGCGGCTCCCCCGCGGCCTGACCAAGTCGTCCATCAGACGTTTTGTGGCACTTAATGCTCTTCCCGGAGACTCGCGGCGTCTGCTAACGTGTCCACGTTGTTGATATGCGATTTCAGAGAACGGAGGACGATATGAGTCGTTTTTCATATTGCGCGTTCGTTGCCGGCTTTGTCGCTTCACTTACGTTTCCAGTGCATTTCGCCCACGCTGTCACCATTGTTATCGATGGTGGGCTGGGCCAAGAGTGCTACGAGATGACCTACGCTGTTAGCAAAGGCGATCCCACACCGCCGTCGATGACCATGACGGGGTCGCAGGTTCCCCTAGGTCCGATAGAGGTTTGCACGATTGCGCTCAGAGAAGGCGTGCTCGCTACGCACGACCTCGCCGCGACTTATAACAATCGGGGCGTGCTTTATTTTGTGCAGTCTTCGTTTGCTGAAGCTGCGGCGGATTTTGAAGACGCGCGGCGATTAGATGCGACAATCGCCGAAGTTCATGTAAACCACGGCGCGACGATGATCGCTCTGAAAAAGTGGGCCGAGGGCGTCGCTTCGCTCGATAAGGGAATCGCGCTTGAGCCGGCGGAAATCGAGAAAGCGTTTTACAATCGCGCGATCGCGAATGAAGAGCTCGGCAATGTCCGAGGTGCGTATTTGGACTACAGAAAAGCCGCGGAACTGAAACCGGATTGGGAGCAGCCGCGGCAGCAACTGACGCGGTTCACGGTGCGGATCGTAGAAGGTCCCGCAAAGTAGAAGAGGCGGTGCGCCCACGAAGCGCACCGCCCAATCGCTACTTTACAGTGATGGTCACTTTCTCAGAAACCAGCGCGGGCTTATGAGGCTTGTGATCCTGGTCGCCGAAAACCAGCTGCAAGGTGTGCGTTCCGGGCGCCAACTTGAGCTCGACTTCGGTCTGGCCTTTTCCAAAGTGCCGGACTTGCGGATCGTCCGGCGGTAAATAGGCATCGAGCGGCGGCAATGTCTTGTCGATGACGAGGTGGTGGTGTCCCGTCCCTTCCATTGCGGTGCCGGCGGGCGCGATGCCCATGCCCTTAAGACCAAATTGTACGCGAACTGGGCCTGAAATCGTGTCGCCGTTTTTGGGCGAGATAATGTACACGCTCGCACCCGCGACGGAGGGCGTATCGGCCGCGAAGCTGGCCGCCGGTAAGGTACACAGTGAAGCAATCATGATCATGCGTCGAAACATTGAATTCTCTCCCACTTATTATTGAAGTTGCTCTGTAAAATTTTAGTCCGGCGTGTCGGCGCCATCCGACATTTTTGCGGTAGCAATGCTGCCTGCAAGGCGTTCACGCGCATGCTCCAGCTTTCCCGCGTCGATGCCTGTCTCGACCCCAACTTGACCGAAAACCTTTAAGGCGGTTTCGAGGGAAAAGTTGCCGCCCACGCCGGGCGTGAATGGCGATCCCCCCAGTCCGCTGAGCGATGTGTCGAATTTGCGCACGCCAACCTCATAGCCGGCGATAGCATTCTCGCCCGCGCGGCCTTGCGTGTCGTGCAAATGAAGACCGACCTCAATACCGATAGCGCCGCATGCTTTGACCAGCGAAGTCACTTGCGTCGGAGTAGCGTGACCTGTGGTATCGGACAGCCAAACGATTTGGGCGCCGCTGGTATGAAAACGCCGCGTGAGATTGAGGATATGATTGGGATCGATCTCGCCTTCAAAGAAGCAGTGAAACGAATTCGCCAAGCCAATGCCGATTTCGCATTGCGCGGCCTCCGGGCGCTTTAACATCGCCTCGATCTCAAGGGCGCCTTCCTCCGTCGAGCGATTGGCGTTCTTTTTGTTGTAAGCGTTGCTGGCCGAGACCACGGCATCAATCGACTTGGCGCCGGCGGCAATGGCGCGATCAAAACCCTTAGCGTTTGCAACGAGAACGTTGGGCTCGATTTTCCGCTCCCGGCTGGCCGCGAACATTTCCTCGGCATCGGCGAGCTGCGGTATCCGCTTTGGGTTGACGAACGACGTGACCTGAACGTCAGGCACGCCTGCGGAAATCAACAAATCCAAAACGGCGAGTTTGTCCGCTGTCGGGAGGACCTGCGGTAAATTTTGCAGGCCGTCGCGCAAAGTAACGTCGCGAATAATCAGGGGCGATGTCATGCGAGCTTGGCGTCCCTACAGATTGTCTTTTGCCGCTTCGAAATTTGGCATCAAGCAGGATCATGTCTTATAGTCGCTGATCGGGCAATCTCGGATCGCCTCATCGCGGATCACGTTTTTGAGACGCATGTCAGGAGTGGTGATGTTTTCTCATGAATTCGAAACGCTTCTTTGCACGCAACCGGCGGAATACACGCTTCAGCTCACGTTAAATCGGCCTGAGGTTGGCAACGCGCTCAACACAAAAATGGGCGAGGAGTTGCGCAACTTCTTCACTCATTACGCGACGCACCCGAACGATTTGCGATGTGTTGTGCTAACCGGCGCCGGTGGCAGACAATTTTGCGTGGGCGGCGATCTTAAGCAGCGCAACGGAATGAGTAGCGACGAATGGTTAGCGCAGCACCGCATTTTCGAGCAGGCTTATTGGGCGATGATGGAATTTCCCATACCGCTAATTTGCGCGGTGAATGGTCATGCGTTCGGGGGTGGTCTGGAAATGATCATGGTGGCGGATTTTGCCTACGGCGTTCCCACGGCGAAGTTTGCATTTAGCGAAACGAAGCTGGGTATCATTCCGGGCGGCGGCGGCACGCAAACCATGACCCGTACGGCAGGCGCGCGTCGCACCAAGGAGCTAATCTTCACGGCACAACCCTTCACGGCCGACGAGGCCTTGGAGTGGGGTGTTCTCAACCGCATTTGTCCGCAGGAGGAAATATTGTCGGCAAGTCTTGCGACGGCCGCAATCATTGCGGCGAACGCGCCGCTGGCTGTGCGCCAAGCCAAAAAGGCAATTCATCACGGCGGACAAACGGACATCACGCGCGGTCTTTGGCTTGAAATCGAAGCCTACAATCGCTTGGTCTTTACGGAAGATCGCATCGAAGGCGTGCGCGCCTTTAATGAGAAGCGCACGCCTTTATTTAAAGGCCGATAAACTAGGCGTAACGGATCGGCTTCCGGCTGCTGGCATGATGATTGGCAGCAGCAAGGATCGCCTGGGTGTCGATACCGTAATGCTTATAGAGCTCGGCGATGTCGCCGGTTTGGCCGAACTGCGTCACGCCAAGCGATCGGACGCGATGGCCTGCCACTGAACCGAGCCATGCGAGAGTTGCGGGGTGGCCATCCAGAACTGTAATGAAGCTGCAATGCTGTGGCAGTTCGCTGAACATTTGCTCGATATGCGACTTCACGCCCGAAAATCCGCGATCTCTTAAACGGCTCGCGTTTGTCCAGCCTTCGTACAAGCGGTCCGTCGACGTAATGGCGAGGAGGCCAACATCGCGACGGTCCTCGGCCATCAAGCCCGCAGCGGCGATCGCTTCCGGTGCCACGACGCCTGTGTATGCGATGACTGTTTCGCAATTGGGGCCAGGGCGACGCATCCAATAGGCACCGTTGATGATGTCGCGCTTTAGATCCGCGCCGACAATGCGTTTGGGTTGTTCAAGGGGGCGCGTTGATAAGCGCAGGTAGACAGAGCCGCCGCGCTCATCCGAAAGCGGAGCATCGGAGCTTCCGCTGGCATCGCCGTGACGCTGAATGTGCTCGCACGCCCAGGCCATAATAATCGAAAGCTCATCGACAAAAGCCGGCTCAAAAGAAGCAAGGCCCGGCTGAGCGAGGCCAATCAAAGGCGTGCCGATCGACTGATGTGCGCCGCCTTCCGGAGCCAACGTGATGCCCGAGGGCGTGGCCGCTAAAATGAAACGCGCGTCCTGATAGCAGGCATAGTTCATGGCATCGAGGCCGCGGGCAATGAAGGGATCGTAGAGCGTGCCGATGGGGAAGAGGCGTTCACCATTGATGCTATGCGACAGGCCAAGGGCAGAAAGAAGAATGAACAGATTGGATTCCGCGATTCCCAATTCGATGTGCTGGCCCGTGGGTGAAAACGTCCAATTGTATGTGGAAGGCACGCGCTCACTTTTGAAAATGTCGGCAAGGTTTTCGCGCGCGAAAAGTCCGCGGCGATTCACCCATGATCCGAGGTTCGTCGAGACCGTCACATCGGGCGACGTCGTGACGATGCGGTCGGAGAAAGGCGTGTCTTGCTGACCCAATTCATTCAACAAAGCGCCGAAGCCAGCTTGAGTGGACATCGCCGACGGGATGTTAATCAAGATCTCGGCGGGCGGTTCAATGACATCGGCTTCGAGGCGGCGCCGTCCTTCGGAGAAAAAGGGAACTGCCGCCAGGAAATCGGCGATTTCGTTCGTCGGAATATCCAAGCCTTCGAGCATGTCCCATTCGTGGCCAGGGCGCACAGCCATGAGAGAGCGAAATGTTTCCATCTGGGCAGGCGTCATCAGCCCGGAGTGATTGTCTTTATGTCCGGCGAGCGGAAGGCCGTGGCCTTTAATGGTGTAGCAGATGAAGCAAACGGGCCGCGTATGGTCGATGGACGAAAAGGCCTCGACGAGTGTCGGTAAATCATGGCCGGCCAAGTTCGTCATTAACAACGCTAGCTCGTCGTCGGACCTGCGCTCAATCAGCTTCATGACGTCGCCTTGATCGCCCAGTTCATCGAGCAATCGCTTGCGCCAGGCTGCGCCGCCTTGGAACACCAAGGCCGAATAAAGTTGATTAGGGCACTTATCGATCCAGGCGAGCAGCCTGTCGCCGCCGGGTTCCTTCGCGGCTGCCGTCAGCAACGACCCATACTTCAAAATCACGACATCCCAGCCGAAGCTGCGGAAGAGCGCTTCGTATCTTTCCCAAAGCCCTTCGCGGATCACGGCGTCGAGCGATTGGCGATTGTAATCGATCACCCACCAGCAGTTCTGAAGGCCTTGCTTCCAGCCTTCGAGAATGGATTCAAAAATATTCCCTTCATCGAGTTCGGCATCGCCCACGAGGGCGACCATGCGCCCAGCTGGACGATCTTTGCCCCATCCGTGAGCCCGCACGTAATCTTGGACGAGGGACGAAAAGAGAGTTTGCGCGACGCCTAGGCCGACAGAGCCGGTGGAGAAGTCCACGTCGTCGACATCTTTGGTTCGCGATGGATAACTTTGCGCGCCTTTGTAGCCGCGAAAATTATCGAGGTTCTCGGCGGTCTGCTGCCCCATCAAATATTGGATGGCGTGAAAAATGGGGCTGGCGTGCGGCTTCACGGCAACGCGGTCTTGCGGACGCAAGACATGGAAATAAAGCGCCGTCATAATCGTGGAGAGAGAGGCGCTGGATGCCTGATGGCCGCCGACCTTCAATCCATCCGCGTGTTGCCGCAAATGGTTGGCGTTATGGATTGTCCAACTCGCCAGCCACAGCACCTTGCGTTCAAGCGCCTTGAGGATTGTGAGTTTGCGATCGCTTACGCGCGCGCTGGGGCTCAAAGAATTCATGCTGCCACTCCCTTAATTGTCGGCATCCTGACAGGTATTGGGTGGCAGACTCTTGCTATTTGAGCCATTATTGGTGTCTGGAAGGGCTGGTATCTCTCATTTTAGGTGGATTAATGGCAGAATCATCCAATAAAAAATTGGACGCGATTGATAAGAAAATTCTCGAAAACCTCCAAAAAGACGGTCGGCTGAGTCTGGCCGATCTGTCCAATGAGGTCGGGCTTTCGCCATCGCCGTGCCTGCGGCGTCTGCGCCTGCTGGAGAAAGACGGCATCATTGCGCGTTATGTCGCGGTGCTCGATCAGAAGAAGGCCGGCTTGCCGGTCAGTGTGTTCGTTTCGATCAAGCTTGACCGCCAGCGCGAAGACGCGCTTGATAAGTTTTCGAAGGCGATTACGCGATGGCCCGAAGTGCTGGAATGTTACCTGATGACAGGGCCGCGCGATTATTTGCTACGGATCGTCGTTGCCGACGTTGCTGCCTATGAGGCGTTTCTCAAACAGAAACTCACGCGGCTCGACGCTATTGCCTCCATCGAATCGAGTTTTGCGTTGGAGCAGGTCAAGTACACCAACGTGCTTCCATTAACGTGAAGCCCAAAATGAGTGTGGCCCCGGCTCCTTTCGAAGACCGAGGCCACCTGATTCGTCGTAGCGTTATTTACCGATGTTTGATTTCATCGCATCATCGATTGTCGCTTTAGCATCTCGCTCGAGCACGAAGCCCGCTGTGACGGTCTCGCGCGTGGCCTTCGTGACGGCCGCTACATAGGCCTCGTGTGTCGGATACAGAGCTTTCAGCGACGGCTGGGGCCAATTACCTTCGCCGGCTGCCGCCTTTGCATCGTTGGTCCAGTATTGTGTCGTACCGGCCAGGCCACAGACAAGTTTTGCCGAAGGTTCGGTCGACGAGTTGTCCGGATGGGAGCGAGCAATCGGAACCGTCAGTTGCGACAGTCGAATTCCGCCTAAGCCGTTGCCGTACTGATCGCGTTGAACGACGCCCGGCTCAGTGCCCGTACCCAGTTTTACATCGATCTTAGGGAGCGATGCGGGCGCTTTGCCTTCATCGATCCATTTGGCGAAACTAGAGATGCCGGACGCCATGATGTAATGAATCGGCATATCGTTTTCGGGCAGATCGCAGCGTTTCACATCCATCGGCAAGCCGACCTGCACATAGTTATAGATGTTGCGAAAGTGCGGGGCGTGCGCGCTGCCGGCCACTTCCCAATCGCGGAAGAGCGCGGAGTCCGGTTGGCGTGCGGCCGCATAACCAGAAACATCCTTCTCGGAGATGATCGTAAGCACTGGAACTTTCAGATCCGTCCGAATGCGGGATGGACCCGGCACATCGGTGCTCGCGCCGCCAATAACGTTATCGATCGGTGCGCCGGCGCGGTTGCGGGCTTGAAGCAAGAAGCCCTGAAACACATTGTCGTTAGGCTGAACGGCGTTGATGAACGTAACCAGGCGCATGGCCGATTGCGATGTGCCTACAGCAATCACGCGCTTTGGCTGCAATCCGCCGAGCAAAGTTTTTGCCTGATCGCGAACGGCTTTACCCGTTTGGGAAAAAATGTCGTACGAAAATCCATCAGAGCTACCAGATTGCAACGTGCCGTACCGGGCTTTGCTGCCGATGGGCGCTTGGCCGACGCCGAATGACTTCTCAGCCTTCAACGCGTCGATGCCCATGCTTTGCGCCGAGACGCCAACCCACGCATAGCCGCCATCAAGAATTTCGGGCCACAACACGGCGAATGTGGAATCTGCATCATAGCCGCGCGACACATTGAGCCACTCGACAATCACTGTGCCGTTGAATTTCTGCGGTGACGGCGCGCGAACAATCATGCGCGTCTTGTATTTTTCCTGACCAGCCACGGTTGTCGCCCAGGCGCCGTCGGAATCCCATTTGCCGCTCGGCGCGTACTTCCGCGCCGTGCCTTCAATGAAGAACTCTTTTTCCGTAAATCCATGCCCCTTGAGATCGACAAAGCCTGTTGGCGCGGCGGCTTGCATTGCTGCCACTGCGGGCGGGGAAGAAATCACGGCCGTTGGAACTTCAGCGCGCGCGCTAAAACCAGCGCCCGAAAAAAGTGCGAAACTTAAGCCCGCGCATAACACCGCAGGCGCCCTCGTACGGCGTGAATTCATTGCAGCCTCCCCTTTCGTCCAAGGCGTTTTTGCCTTGATCCTCTCGGCTCGACGTTACTCCCACCTCCGTTGTTACGCTATTGGTTCGCTGAGGCGGCGAGAGTTGAGCGCGACTTATATTGCTTTGCAGCAAACGGGCGAATTGTCCGCGTCCGAACAATCAATTAGGAATATCCCATGCATAAAAAACAACTGATCGCCATAACCCGCCGCATGCCCGCAGCGTGTGAAGAGCGCCTCGCGGCGCGGTACGCGGTCCGTTTAGGTGATGACGAAACGGCCTTTACGACCGAGACACTCGCGCGCCAAGCCGATGGGGCCGATGCCTTCATCGTAACGCCTAGCGAAGTCCTCGACGCAGCCGCCATCGCGGCGCTTCCGGCCAGCGTCAAAGTGCTTTCAACCATTTCGGTCGGTTATGAACATATCGATTTAGGTGCGGCGCGCGACAGAGGTCTACGCGTTACAAACACGCCCGACGTGCTGACAGAAGCGACGGCCGACGTTGCCTTACTCCTTATCCTCGCGGCGACACGCCGCGCTGGAGAAGGTGAGCGCATGGTGCGCGCTGGCCGATGGAAAGGGCTACGACCAACACGTTTTCTCGGCACGCAAATTACCGGCAAGCGGTTGGGCATTGTCGGCATGGGCCGCATCGGTGCCGCGACAGCGGTGCGCGCCAAAGCGTTCGGCATGAGTGTGCTCTACCACAATCGCCGGCCAGTGCCGGAGGCGGGTGAGATCGGTGCCGTGTTTGTCGATACGCTCGACGCGCTTATTGCTCAAAGCGACGTGTTGTCTTTGCACTGCCCGCTGACACCTGAAACGAAAAACCTTCTCAACGCAGCGCGCATTGCGCTGCTGCCGCCCGGCGCTGTCGTGGTCAACACCGCGCGCGGCGGGCTTGTGGACGACAACGCCCTTATCCTTGCGCTGCAGTCCGGAAAGGTTTCGGCGGCGGGGTTGGATGTTTTCGCGAACGAGCCACTCCTAGACCCGCGTTATCTCACGTTGGAAAACGCGGTCCTTCTCCCGCACATCGGCAGCGGGACGATCGAGACCCGGACGGCCATGGGTATGCGGGCGGTCGAAAACGTCGAAGCGGTCATGGATGGCCGAGAACCGCCATACGCCGTCGTTTAGGCGCACTCACAATTTTTTGATCTTTCGCTACGTATATAACGTTTTGATACGTTATATCCTTTAGTATATAACGCGTGCTCGGTATGTGGTCGCTTGTCTATTAAGGGAATGATTTACATGATTCAGCGTCGAAATTCTGGTTGGCAAAAGAAGATCGCTCTTCTGTCGCTTTTGGTCGCGGTGCCCGGCGTCGCTTCTTCAAGTTCGGCGCAAACGGCGTCGTCTGCATCCGCGTGCGCGGACATTGGAAACGTCACGCTGTCTCCAGGTTTCTGCGCAACCATATTCGCAGACAATCTTGGCCATGCGCGCCATATGGTCGTCGCGCCTAACGGCGTTGTCTATGTCAACACATGGAGCGGACGTTACTACGCTAACGACAAGCCCCCGGCTGGTGGCTTTCTGCTTGCCCTTAAAGACGGTGGCGCGGGAAAGGCAGCGACTGTCGAGCGGTTTGGTGACTCGCAAGAGCAAGGAAGCGCCGGTGGCACGGGCATCGCGCTCTATAACGGTTTCGTCTACGCCGAAATGAACGACCGCATTGTTCGCTACAAGTTACCTGCGAACGGAATGTCACCGACCGGAAAATCCGAAACCGTTTTGTCAGGCATGCCGCTCGAGGGCGATCACCCCATGCATCCGTTTACGATCGATGCGAAGGGCAATATTTTCGTGAACATGGGTTCGGCCAGCAATGCGTGTCAGGTTGCGAACCGTCAAGAGACGTCGCCCGGTGCATCACCGTGCAAGGAATTGGAAACCCGCGGCGGTATTTGGCGTTACGACGCCAACAAACTCGGGCAAGTTTTTTCGCCGGCGGAACGCTATGCGACGGGCATCCGAAATGCTGTCGGCGTTGCCCTTGATGGTGCTGGGCGTCTATTCACGACCCAACACGGCCGCGATCAACTCGCACAAAATTGGCCCGCGCTTTATAAGGCCGAGCAGGGGGCTGATTTGCCCGCCGAAGAACTGATGCAAGTCGAGCGCGGCAACGATTTCGGCTGGCCCATGTGCTACTTCGATGGCGCGCAGCAAAAACTGGTTCTCGCGCCCGAGTACGGTGGCGATGGCGGAAAAGCTGTTGGCCTCTGCGCGCAGAAAAAAGCACCGACGGCATTTTTCCCGGCACACTGGGCGCCCAATGACATTGCCTTCTACACGGGCACGCAATTTCCTGCGCCCTTCCGCAACGGTGCGTTTGTCGCTTTCCACGGATCATGGAATCGCGCTCCAGGTCCGCAAGCCGGCTACAACGTTGTGTTTCAGCCCATGGCCGATGGCAAGCCGTCCGGCAGCTATGTCGTTTTCGCGGATGGTTTCGCTGGCGCCAAGAAAGAACCCGGCCAAGCTGCTTTCCGTCCTACGGGTCTCGCAATCGCTCCTGACGGTACGCTTTATATTGCCGACGATACGCACGGCCGCATCTGGAGCGTGACGTTCCAGGGTCCGGCCAATGCCCAAATCGCGGCCGCGCCTGCGCCGGCCATTTCTGGCCTCTCACCGGAAGCATCGCCTGAGCCCACCCTTGCGCTTTCCACTTTGCCGTTGCCTCCCGGCGTGACGCTCGCGCAACTCACATTGGGCAGCAACATCTATAAGGGCGAAGCAAAAGGCGGGACATGCGGCGGTTGCCACGGTTCGGATGCGAAGGGATCGCCTGTCGGTCCTGGCTTGGTAAGCGGCCCATGGATCTGGGGCGATGGAAGTCTCAAATCCATCACGAACATCGTTACGAAAGGCGTGCCCAAGCCGAAGCGTTCGACGGGCGTTATGCCGCCGATGGGCGGTGTGAAGTTGTCTAAGTCGGATGTCGCCGCAGTTTCGGCTTATGTCTGGGCGATTGGCCACGCGGATCAAGCACCTAAAGCTAAGTAGTCTTCCACGGACAAGTTTGTTTTCGTTCAAAATGGCGCGTGCAGTGCAATACTGCATGCGCCATTCGTACGTTCAATTGACAAGCATCCAGCGCACCTCCTACGGTTATGCCCGATGAAGCCGCGCCGCGTTCGGGAGAGTGAGCTGCGGTTTCTTAAAGTCACCCGCCACATACGATCGGAGAGCTAATATGTTGAACCGCCGCGACGTTCTGCACGGTGCTGCCAGTTTGATGGCAACCGCCGCGCCACTGAGTCAGGCCCTTGCGGCCGACTCCTCTCCTGAAGTTCGCGTTATTGCAAAAGGTCTGCTTGTCGCCGAAGGGCCGACATACATGCCCGATGGCAGCGTGCTGTTAGTGGAACTCGCGCGCCGTACGCTGTCTCGTGTGACGCCTGACGGTAAAGTCAGCGTCGTCGCCAACTTGGGCGGTTCGCCGAACGGCAGCGCCATCGGTCCGGATGGTGCGTGCTATGTCCCAAACAGTGGAGGTTGGTCTTTCAATCTTGATGCCCAGGGCATGCAGCAAGGATTCCTGGGCCAGCCAAGTGACTACTCCGGCGGGTCCATTCAGCGCGTCGATCTCAAGACCGGAAAATTCACGACGCTCTACACCAAAGTGAATGGAAACGGATTGCGCGGACCTAACGACCTGGTATTCGACGCGCATGGCGGCTTCTGGTTTACCGATCTCGGCAAAAGCCGTCCGCGTGATCGCGATTGGGGCGGCGTGTATTGGGCCAAGGCCGACGGCTCGGAAATTCGTGAAGTCATTTATCCGCTCGACGGACCTAACGGCATTGGTCTGTCGCCTGATGGGCGCACGCTCTACGTCGCACTGCAAAGCCGTGAGTTGCTGGCCTACAACGTGACGGCACCCGGCGTCATCGATCCGCGTCAACGCGTCCTTGCAAATATGTGCAATGAACCCGTGGCATTCGATTCGCTGAAGGTCGAAGAAAACGGCAACGTGGTTATTGGCACGCCGTATGGTGGCGGGTTCACGGTTGTCTCGCCCGAAGGAAAGATCACACGCATGCCCTTCGGCGGCGTCAGCACCAACAATCTCACGTTTGGTGGCAAGGATCGCCGCACCATATACGCCACGGTCGCGTTCCCCGGCATGCTTGTTTCGATGAGCTGGCCGCGGCCTGGTTTGGTGCAGCCGCCGAAGCAGACCTAGCTTTTCCGTCGACTTCTAAAACGATCGCGTAACGCGCGACCGCTCTACAATTCTATTGAGCTAACTTAATTCTTTGGGAGAAGAATCATGAAATATCGTTCGCTCGTTGCCGCTTTCGGAATGTTGGCTTTCGGCGCTTCCGCCTTGCCCGCTGCTGCTCAGCAAAAGCCGCTCACGCCGGCTGAGATCACTAAAATCAAGGCCGATGTCAGCGAAGCTTTGCAAAATTACGCGAAGACGTTCGCGGCCCGCGATGTGAACGGAATTGTCGACAAGATCATCGCCGGCCAGGAAATCACGTATACGCCGACCGGCCCGGTCGCGCTCTCGCACGACAAAGTACGCGAAAAGTATACCAAGCAGCTTGCCGCACTGCCGGAAAATTATGTGCGCTCCGATTGGCCAAGCGTCACGGTGTGCGTTCTCACCCCAAGCCTTGCTATTGCGAGCGGCAGCTTCAAGCGCATTGCGAAGGATGGGTCCGAGCTGATGGACGGCAGTGCAGCTTACTTGTACGGAAAAGAAGCCGGTGGTTGGAAACTCATTTCCACGCTCGGCAGCCAGCCGAAGAAGGTCGTGACCTGCGACTAAACTGAATCGCTGCGCTTTATGCGCCCAGCGTAGAATTACCTATAGGGAGATAAGAGGATGCAGAAATTGGTTAGAGCAACATGCGCCGCCGCGTGCGTTAGCATGCTGATGGTTTCCGGAGGGATGCAGGCTTACGCCGCGCAAGCCGCAGCTGTCGTCGAAGAAGTGCCGCAGTTCAAATACGATCCTGACTGGCCGAAGCCGCTGCCGAATGCATGGGTCACCGGCCAAGTTGGCGGCGTGTTCATGGAAAAGAACGACCACCTTTGGGTCGCGCAACGTCCTGCCACCACGACGGGCATCACAGAGCGTTATGCTTTGACTGAAGGCGGAGCATGTTGCCGTCCGGCACCGCCGATCATCGAGTACGATTTCGAAGGCAATATGGTTCAGGCTTGGGGGCCGATTCACATCGTCGACCCACAAACCAAAGCGCAAGTCTTAGTCGGTAAGCAGGTTTCGGGACCATATCCGGAAGGCATGTGGCCGGCGTCCGAGCACGCTGTTTATGTGGACTACAAAAACAACGTCTGGGTTGTTAGCAATGCTGCCCCGTCGCAGGTCGTGAAGATGACGCGCGATGGAAAATTCATTATGCGTATTGGCAAAGAGCAGGCCAAGTCGAGCAACGATAAAGAAAACCTCGCTGGTCCTACGGGCGTCTATGTGGATGCCAAAAGCAATGAGGTCTTCATCTCTGACGGCTACCAAAACCGTCGCGTCGTGGTGTTCGACGCGGATACCGGAAAATATAAACGTCACTGGGGTGCTTACGGCAAGATGCCGCCCGATGGTCCGCAGATGAGCGGCATCGAAACTGGTGACCCGGAAAAGCAAAAGGAGCAGTTCGCCGTTACGCACTGCATCCTCGGCGGTAACGACGGCTTGCTGTATGTCTGCGACCGCGCCAACAGCCGTATTCAAGTCTTCCAAAAGAACGGCAAGTTCGTTCGCGAAGCTTTCGTCCAGCCGCGCGCAAAGGGCCTCGGAACGATGTGCGGTCTCGCGTTCTCGACCGATCCGGAGCAGCGCTATATGTACGTCGCCAATCCGGCCGACAAAAACGTTCTGATCCTCCGTCATAGCGATATGAAAGTGATCGGTCAGTTCGGTGTTGGCGGTCGCGAAGGTGGACGCTTCATGGAAGTCCATTCCTTGGCGGTGGACTCCAAAGGCAACATCTATACCGGCGAAACGACCGGCAACAACCGCGTGCAGCGCTTCCTGTTCACGGGCATGAAGCCAATCGCAAAGTAACGTTTTCTGAGCTACGAACGCGCCGGTGCATTTTTTGCACCGGCGCGTTTTGCTTTTTACGCATCGCAGACCCTCCATGAACAAGAGTGTTCAATCCCAGCGCAATATGTAAGCGTTGAGGATATTTGACGCGCCGCGTCATCCCACTCTGTGAGAAGTGTCATGAACAAAGCCAAATCATCGGATCCCGTCGTCATCGCGAGCTATGCCCGCACGCCAATGGCGTCCTTCCAAGGAGCGCTGGCGGGTTTGAAAGCAACGGCACTCGGTTCTGCCGCGATTAAAGCCGCGCTTGAGCGCGCGAACGTGAAGGGCGAGAACGTCGACCAAGTGATCATGGGGTGCGTGCTTCCGGCAGGGCTCGGGCAAGCGCCGGCGCGGCAAGCGGCGCTGGGGGCCGGGCTGCCGATCGCGACGGGTGCCACGACGATCAATAAAATGTGCGGCTCGGGTATGCAGGCCGTCATCATGGCGGCTGATGCTCTGGCGGCGGGCTCTGCCGATGTCATCGTGGCCGGTGGCATGGAGAGCATGACCAACGCCCCTTTTTTGCTGCCGAAGCATCGCGGCGGAATGCGCATGGGCCACGATGTCGTGCAGGACTCGATGTTTCTCGACGGGCTTGAGGATGCGTACGCGCAAGGCAGGCTGATGGGCGCCTTCGCGGACGACATCGCGCGCGACTATCAGCTGACGCGCGAGGCCCAGGACGATTACGCTATTCAGTCTTTGACGCGTGCCAAAGCGGCGATCGCGAACGGAACGTTCACGCGTGAAATTGCGCCGGTCAAGATCGAAGGGCGCAGCGGGACCGCGGTCGTCGATACCGATGAGCAGCCAAGTAAAGCGCGACCGGAGAAAATCCGTGAAATTAAGCCGGCCTTTTCAAAGGACGGAACTGTTACCGCCGCGAATGCGTCTTCCATTTCCGACGGCGCGGCAGCGGTCGTTGTCACGCGCGAGAGTGTCGCGAAACGACTGGGCCTGCCAATCAAAGCCAGGATCGTAAGCTGCGCTGTCCATGCTCAGGAACCGAGTTTGTTCGCGACCGCGCCTGTGCCGGCCATGAAAAAAGTTCTTGCGAGAGCGGGGTGGTCTGTCGCCGACGTTGATCTTTTCGAAGTTAATGAGGCCTTCGCGATTGTCGCAATGATTGCCGCATCGGAACTCGGCATTCCGCAAGACAAACTGAATGTGAACGGTGGCGCGTGTGCCCTAGGTCACCCCATCGGCGCAAGCGGCGCGCGTATTATCGCGACGCTCCTGGCCGCGCTTGAAAACAGAGGCCTTAAGCGCGGCGTCGCAAGCTTGTGCATTGGCGGCGGGGAGGCGACGGCCGTCGCCTTGGAACTTGTTTAGAAGTTCCCCGGATTTAAGCCGCCGTCGAGCATGATGTTTTGGCCCGTCAGATAGGCCGCGTGAGTGCTGCACAGAAATGCGCATGTGGCGCCAAATTGGTCGGGATCGCCCAGATGACCCGCGACGGGATTCTTCACGGTGGCGCTCAACTCTTTCGACTTGCGGACGCGATCCGTGTCGAAGGGGCCCGGCAACATGTTGTTGATCGTAACGCCTTTTGAAGACGTTTGCGGTACGAGCCCCAGCGAGAAGTTCACAAGGCCTGCACGCATGGCATTGGAAAGTCCGAGCAGGGGGATGGGCACACGCACGCTTGATGACGTGATATTGATGATGCGGCCGAAGCCGCGCGCAATCATTCCGTCGATCGTCAGGCGAATGAGTTCCACGGCGCTCATGATGTTAGCGTCAAACGCGGCAACCCACATATCGCGAGTCCAGTCGCGGAAGTCGCCCGGCGGCGGTCCACCGGCATTGTTGATAAGCATATCCGGTGCAGGCATCGCCTTCAGCAAGGCGGTGCGGCATTCAACGTCGGTCACGCTGCCCGCAATGGGCGTCACAGTCACGCCTGGGGCTTCCTTGCGGATCGACTCAGCTGCTGCTTCTAGTTTGGCAGCGTCGCGGCCGTTAATCACAACGTTGACGCCTTCGCGCGCGAGCGCCAACGCCGATGCCTTGCCGAGCCCTTGACTAGAAGCGCATACGATTGCGTTGCGCCCTTTGATGCCGAGATCCATTGCTTAGTCCCTATCGTTTTTGGCGATACGAAGGCGAAATTAAGAATCGTACTCTGCTGAAATATCTTTGTTGGTGCGATCGGGCAATAGTGCTGTCGCGATCAAACTAATCACCGCGCATATTCCCAGGTAAACCGCAACAGCGAAGCCCGTTTTGTATTTGTCGAGCAGCGCGGTCGCGATGATCGGTGCCGGGCCGCCGGCAATGATCGAGGCCACCTGATAGCCCAGGGACGCACCGGAATAGCGAAGGCGTGGCGTAAAGCTTTCCGCGATCAAAGCGCCCTGAGGCGCGTAGCTCATGTCGTGCGGAACGAGCGAGATGGCGACAATCAAGAAGATCAACGACGGCACCATGGAGTCGAGCACGGCAAAATAGACGAAGGAAAATAGGCCGAGGACGACGACGCCCGTCATGTAGGTCCGTTTGCGTCCCCAACGATCTGAAAGCCATCCGAAAAAGGGGATCGAGAAGAACGACAGCATCGAAGCCACAAGAACGCCCTGGATCAGGAGGTTGCGCTCCATTTTTAGCTGCACGGTGCCGTATGTGAAAATGAAGGCCGTGAAAATATAGAAGGTCGCTTGCTGACCGACACGGGCGAGACCTGACAATATGATCTCTTTCGGCTGGCGCTTGATGACCTCGAGGACCGGCGTTTTCTCGACCTTCTTTTCGGCGGTCAGCTTTGCGAACGTTGGCGTCTCAAGGATGCCGAGGCGGATATAAAGGCCGACACCAACCAACGCGATGCTCAGCAGGAACGGCACGCGCCAGCCCCACTCGAAGAAAGCGTCGCCGGCAAGGCTACTGAAAGCAAGCACAGCCAAATTGGCTAGGATCAATCCAACCGGCACGCCGAACTGTGGCCATGATGTAATGAAGCCGCGATGCTTATTGGTTTTGCTCCACTCCATCGCCAGAAGAATCGAACCGCCCCACTCGCCGCCAACGCCGATGCCTTGAATGAAGCGCAAGATTGTCAAAAGCACGGCGCCCCAGGCGCCGATGGTTTCGTATGTGGGAACGAGCCCAATGAAGAAAGTCGCGAGGCCCATAAGGAATAGCGTTGCGATAAGCGTGGACTTCCGGCCGATCCGGTCGCCGAAATGCCCGAAGATCGCAGCACCTATGGGGCGTGCGATAAAGCCGACGAAGTAAATGGAGAAAGCCTGCAGCGTGCCCGTTAAGGGATCCGACTGTGGGAAAAACAGCTTCGCAAACACGAGGCCGGTCATCGTGCTGTAGAGAAAGAAGTCATACCATTCGATGGCGGTCCCGATCGTGCTTGCGACAATCGCCCGCTTCAGGTGGCGGCTGTGTTCGGCGTCGGACATTACGGCTGTCATTCTTGATTTCCCCTGTGCAGTCCGCGCCAATTCTCGCGCGAGTATGCCCTTTTTCCGCCAGACCTGAGACAGATAAGCGCCGTTATGCTAGTTAAAAGTACTGAGATCGCGCCAAAACGCCATTTGTCATTTGGGCGACAGTCGCCTTCGCTCACAAGCAGTTAAGCACCTTATCGACACCTTTTCGCGAACGTTTTACAAATATCACGTCATCACAGAAAAGTTTTAGGGAGGATTTGAACATGTTGAAGAAGCTCTTGCTGAGCCTTGCGTTCGCGGTCGCCACAATGGCCCCCGCAGTCGCTGCCGATGCCCCGGCCCCGCCCCAGGGTATCCGCCGTGTCGAGTTGCAGAGATGGGATATTCCCAACACCAATTACGTTGCCATCAACTTCAAGATCGAATTCGATCCCGGCGCAGGGCTTCCTTTCCACACTCATCCTGGACTGGAAATGACGTACATCACCGAGGGCGAGCTGACGACGTCGTCGCAAGGCGCTCCCGATAAGATCGTGAAGGCCGGCGAGTTCGTCAAAATTGAGCCGGGCACGGTTCACCTCGGCGCAAATAAGAGCAAGGCCGTTGTCAAAGGCCTCCAGACCTACGTCGTGGAAAAAGACAAACCGCTCGTCATCCCGGCGAAATAATCATCGGTCGATTGCTTCCTCTTTCATCGGTGAGCGCGTTCTCAAAATTGAGGCGCGCGAGCCGATGAGAGGAGGGGCCGCGCTATTTTCCGGTCAATCCGCGCAGTGCAATTTCCGTATGGACCTTAACGAGCCGCGCTTTGCTTAAGGGGCCGTTGGGCTGATACCAATTGCAAATCCCGGTCAGCATGGCGATGAGCGCGAAGGCTGCGACTCGGGGCTCATCGACTTTGAATTTTCCGGCATCACTCCCAGCTTTAATGATGCCGATGACGAGCCGTTCATAGGCATATCGCAGTGCATTAATTTTGCGGAGATTGCCTGGCTCAAGGCTGCGCAATTCCGAGTTATTGATGTAAACCTCGCTCTGCCGCTGCATATGGTAGGTCAAATGGAAGGCGATAAACGCTTTCATTTGCGCCAGCGGCTCTCGCTCGTGCTCCAGGACCGTTTCCAGCGCTTTAATGATCGCCACCAAATGCTCCTCCATCAAATCGAAGAGCATTTGTTGTTTTGAGCGAATATGGTTATAGAGCGAACCTTGCTGAACGCCCACGGAATCGGCAAGCTGGCGCAAGCTCATGCCTTCATAGCCGTGCTTATAAATAAGTGCCCGGCCTGCCTTACGAATCGCGGCTTTGGTGCGCTGCCCCGAGGAGCCTTTTGTTCGCGACATTCTAGCCTTGCTTCGCCATTATAAGAACGTATGATCGTTTCTTATCATAACCGGGACATCAAATGCTTTCAAATCGCATTCCAGCCTTCGACTTCGACCTTGGTGAAACTGCGGACATGCTCCGCGAGTCCGTGGCCGCCTTTGCCGCGACCGAAATCGCGCCGCGCGCGGCTGCGATCGATCGCGACAACGAGTTCCCGAACGAGCTTTGGAAAAAATTCGGCGATCTTGGCGTCCTCGGCGTCACGGCCCCGGAAGAGTACGGCGGCGCAGGCATGGGATACCTTGAGCACGCGGTGGTCATGGAAGAGATCAGCCGCGCCTCGGCGTCTGTTGGCCTCAGCTACGGCGCGCACTCCAATTTGTGCGTTAACCAACTGAAGCTGAATGGCAGCAAAGAGCAGCGCGAACGTTATCTGCCCAAGCTAATTTCCGGCGACCACATCGGCGCGCTCGCCATGTCGGAACCGGGCGCAGGATCGGACGTCGTGTCCATGAAGCTGCGCGCCGATAAGAAAGGCGATCGCTACGTCCTGAACGGCACGAAGATGTGGATCACCAATGGTCCCGACGCCGATACGTTGGTTGTTTATGCCAAGACGGACCCGGCGGCCGGTTCACGCGGCATCACCGCGTTTATCGTCGAGAAGGGCTTTAAAGGTTTCTCGGTTGCGCAAAAGCTCGACAAGCTGGGCATGCGCGGCTCGAACACGGGCGAGCTGGTTTTCCAGGATTGTGAAATTCCTGAAGAGAACATTCTGGGTCAACTGAACGGCGGCGTGCGCGTGCTCATGAGCGGGCTCGACTATGAACGCGCCGTGCTGGCGGCTGGCCCCATCGGCATCATGCAAGCTTGCATGGATATCGTGATTCCCTATGTCCATGAGCGTGAACAGTTCGGTAAACCGATCGGCGAATTCCAATTGATCCAAGGTAAGCTCGCCGACATGTACACCGCATTGAACGCCAGCAAAGCGTATGTCTATGCGGTCTGCAAGGCATGCGATCGTGCCGGCCCCACGCGCAAAGACGCCGCTGGCGCGATTTTGTTCGCCGCTGAAAAAGCAACGTGGATGGCGCTCGAAGCCATTCAGTGCCTCGGGGGGAATGGCTACATCAACGACTATCCCACGGGCCGTCTGCTCCGTGACGCCAAGCTCTATGAGATTGGCGCTGGTACATCCGAAATTCGCCGCATGCTGATTGGCCGCGAATTGTTCAACGAGAGTGCATAACGCCGTGCCGATTTTATCCTCAGCCATAGATCCAAAATCCCCGCTCTTTGCCGCTAATCAAGCGGTTATGACGGGATTGGTCAAAGACCTTGAAGCCAGCGTCGCCAAAGCAGCGCTCGGCGGCGACGAGACGGCGCGTAAGCGTCATACGTCGCGTAAAAAGCTTTTGCCGCGCGCGCGCGTCGAGAAGTTGCTCGATATCGGTTCGCCATTTCTGGAAGTCGGGCAGCTTGCTGCTAACGACATGTACAATGGCGAAGCGCCGGGCGCGGGCGTCATCACAGGCATCGGCCGGGTCTCGGGCCGCGAAGTGATGATCGTTGCGAACGATGCTACCGTTAAAGGCGGCGCTTATTTCCCCATGACGGTGAAGAAGCATCTTCGGGCGCAAGAAATCGCACAGCAAAACCGTCTGCCATGCATTTATCTGGTCGATAGCGGCGGCGCTAACCTTCCGCACCAAGCCGAAGTGTTTCCTGATCGCGAACACTTTGGTCGGATCTTTTTCAATCAAGCGCGTATGAGCGGTGAAGGTATTCCGCAGATCGCGTGTGTGATGGGTTCGTGCACGGCTGGTGGCGCTTACGTTCCGGCTATGTCGGACGAGACCGTCATCGTGCGCAATCAAGGCACCATCTTCCTGGCAGGCCCTCCGCTGGTGAAGGCTGCCACCGGTGAAGTCATTTCGGCGGAAGAACTCGGTGGCGCTGAGACTCACGGTCGGCGTTCCGGCGTCGTCGATCACGTCGCAGAGAATGACGATCATGCGCTTGAAATCGTGCGCAGCATCGTGGCGAAACTCAATTACACAAAAAATCAGCCGCTGGCGCTGATGCCGTCCGAAGCGCCGCTCTACGACCCGCGCGAAATCTACGGCGTTGTGCCGCAGGACGTTCGCGCGCCCTACGATGTGCGCGAAGTCATCGCCCGCATCGTCGATGGCTCGCGCTTCGAAGAGTTCAAGTCGCTTTACGGCACGACGTTGGTTTGCGGCGACGCCCACATTTGGGGGCAACCTGTCTCCATCCTTGCCAACAACGGCGTGCTCTTTTCGGAAAGCGCGCTCAAAGGGGCTCACTTTATCGAGCTCGCGTGCAAGCGCGGTCGACCGCTTATCTTCCTGCAGAACATCTCCGGCTTCATGGTCGGCGGAAAATACGAAGCGGGTGGAATCGCGAAAGACGGCGCGAAGCTCGTGATGGCGGTGTCATCGGCCAACGTTCCGAAATTCACAGTTCTCATCGGCGGCAGCTTCGGTGCCGGCAATTACGGGATGTGCGGCCGCGCCTATAGCCCGCGCTTCTTGTTCACATGGCCCAACAGCCGCATCTCGGTGATGGGCGGTGAGCAGGCTGCATCGGTCTTGGCCACCATTCGCCGCGACTCTCTTGAGGCGAAGGGCGAGAAGTGGTCGACCGAGGACGAAGCCGCTTTCAAAGCTCCTGTTCGCGAGCGTTACGAAGCAGAAGGCAATCCCTATCACGCAACCGCTCGGATGTGGGATGACGGCATTATCGACCCAGCGCAAACACGGGATGTATTAGGGCTCGCAATTTCCGCGAGCTTGAACGCACCCATAGCGGAGACACGCTTTGGCGTGTTCCGGATGTAATCATGTTCGGTAGTCTCTTAATCGCAAATCGTGGCGAAATCGCGCGGCGTGTTATCCGCACCGCGCGGCGTATGGGCATTCGCGTCACCTCCGTTTATTCGGATCCCGACGCGAATTCGCTCCATGTAAAAGAAGCCGATGTCGCTGTGCGCATTGGCACCGCCGCGGCAACAGACAGTTATCTTGTCGGCGAACGCATCATCGCGGCCGCCAAGGAAACGGGCGCGCAGGCGATCCATCCTGGCTACGGTTTCCTGTCGGAAAACGCGGCGTTCGCCGATATGGTCAAAGCGGCCGGATTGATTTGGGTCGGTCCGCCGGCCTCGGCCATTCGCGCCATGGGTTTGAAAGACGCCGCCAAGAAACGCATGTCGGAAGCCGGCGTGCCGGTGACCCCCGGTTATCTCGGCGACGACCAGGCGGAAGCGCGCCTCAAAAAAGAAGCCGATCAGATCGGTTATCCGGTCCTGATCAAAGCCGTTGCCGGTGGCGGCGGTAAGGGCATGCGTAAAGTCGACGCAGCGGAAGATTTTGCCGCCGCGCTGACCTCGTGCCGCCGTGAAGCTGCGGCAAGCTTTAAAGACGATCGCGTCCTGATCGAAAAGTACATCACGCATCCGCGTCATATCGAAGTACAGGTATTCGCCGACACGCATGGCAACGCGGTTCATCTTTTCGAACGCGATTGCTCATTGCAGCGCCGGCATCAGAAGGTCATCGAAGAAGCTCCGGCGCCGGGAATGGATGAGAAGACGCGCGCGGCGATCTGCGATGCCGCCGTGCGTGCTGCACGCGCTGTCAATTATGAGGGCGCCGGTACCATCGAATTCATCGCCGATGCCAGCAAAGGCCTGCACGCCGACAAGATCTGGTTCATGGAAATGAACACGCGCTTGCAGGTCGAGCATCCCGTGACCGAAATGATCACGGGGCAAGATTTGGTTGAGTGGCAGCTTCGTATTGCGGCAGGCGAGCCACTGCCCTTGAAGCAAGACCAGCTGTCGATCAACGGCAACGCCATGGAAGCGCGGCTTTACGCGGAAAACCCGACGACAGGGTTCCTGCCATCAACCGGACCGCTCACGCACTTCCGTATGCCGAGCGACATTCGTGTTGATACCGGTGTCGCCGAAGGCGGCGAGGTGAGCTCGTTCTACGATCCGATGATCGCCAAGCTCATCGTGCATCGCCAAACACGCGAAGCCGCAGCGGCCGCTTTGGCCGATGCTTGCCGTCGTGTTGAAGTGTGGCCGGTTAAGACAAATGCGGCCTTCCTGGCACGCGCTGCGTCGAACAAGGACTTTATCGCTGGAAAGGTAGAGACCGGGTTTATTGCGGCGCATCTCGCGGAGCTCGTTCCGGCTCCTGAACATTCGCCGGAAGTTTTGCAAAGCGCGGCGATTACGCGCTTGCGCACCGAAACGTATACCGATGGTCAATCGCCGTGGTCCAAGGTCACGGGGTTCAAAATCAATACGCCCTCCACCACGACGGTTGGGCTACAAAGCGGAGCGGCCATTCACGAGGTCGCTTTGACCCTGCCTGTTGGCGCGACTTCACGGTCGAGCGCCGTGAACGGCACGCAGATTCTCGTTTTCGACAAAGGCGAAGCTCACGAATTCACCGCGCCGCAAATTCAAGCGGGTAGTGGCGGCGGTGCCGAAGCGAGTGGCGCTATCTTGTCGCCCATGCCCGGCTTGGTGATCTCTGTTGCTATTAAGGCTGGCGATGTTGTCGCCAAAGGTCAGCCATTAGTGACCGTGGAAGCCATGAAAATGGAGCACACGCTATCGGCTCCGTTTGCCGCAACCGTCGAAGCTTTGCTGGTCAGCAAAGGCGATACGGTTAGCGAAGGAAAAACCTTGGTCCGCCTTACGAAAACGGAATCCAAATGACCGGCCGCTATTTCGACGAATTCACCGTCGGCGAGAACATTAGTCACTCCATTCGCCGGACCGTGACCGAGACCGATAATCTGATGATTTGTGCGCTCACGCATAATCCGCAGCCGCTGCATCTCGATGCCGAGTACGCAAAGGGCACGGAATTCGGGAAGATCGTCGTCAACGGCATCTTCACATTCGGCCTCATGGTCGGTGTATCGGTGGGCGATACGACCCTTGGCACGCTGGTTGCCAATCTTGGCTATGACGGTGTCGTCATGCCATCGCCGGTCTTTATCGGCGACACGCTTCACGCCGAGACGACCATCCTTGAAAAGCGCGAGAGCAAGTCGCGCCCCACCGCGGGGATCGTCGTGTTCGAGCATCGTATGTTGAACCAGCGCGGCGAAGTGGTTTGTAAATGCAAACGCACCGCGCTCATGCAACGGAAGCCGTAACCATGATGCGCTCGTGGCTGTTCGTTCCCGGTGACAGCGAAGCCAAGCAGACAAAGGCCGTCGACTGCGGCGCCGATGTCATCATTCTCGATCTTGAAGACTCGGTTGCCGAAAGTGCGAAACCCGCTGGACGCAAACGCGTCGCGGAATTTTTGACGGCCCGCACCGTCCGTAAGCCTGAGCTGTGGGTGCGAATTAATCCGCTCTCGA
Source organism: Fidelibacterota bacterium (assembly GCA_947475895.1). Classification (GTDB taxonomy): domain Bacteria; phylum Pseudomonadota; class Alphaproteobacteria; order Rhodospirillales; family Rhodospirillaceae; genus SHVO01. Next base: position 24,071 of record CANJMF010000017.1, on the reverse strand, counting down.
CGCCGCACGCCCTTTTGGACCTTTCGGCGATTGTTGCAGCCCGACCCGACGGCATCGTTTTGCCGAAGCCCGATTCCGCGGCGGATGTCGTCACGCTCGGTCACTATCTCGAAGCGCTCGAAGCTCAGGCAGGCCTTCAGCCTGGCGCGATCCGCGTCCTACCGATTGCGACCGAGACGGCCGGCGCCATGTTCGCGCTAGGCACCTATGCGCCGGCTCATCCGCGTCTCGCGGGACTAACCTGGGGTGCCGAAGATCTTCCCGCCGCCATTGGTGCGAGCACCAATCGGACCGAAACCGGCGCCTTCACCGACCTATGCCGTCTGGCACGAACCCTATGCGTGGTTGGAGCGGGCGCGGCCGGCGTAGCACCAATTGAGACGGTCTATGCCGGGTTCAAAGACATCGACGGTTTGCGCCTTTATGCCGCCCAGGGCCGCAAAGAAGGCTTCGTCGGCATGATGGCCATTCATCCGGCTCAAGTGCCCGTCATCAATGAAGTGTTCGCGCCGAGCGCGGAAGAAATCGCCTATGCGCAGCAGATCGTTGCTGCGTTTGCCGCAAATCCCGGCCTTGGGACGATCGGCATCGGCGGAAAAATGATCGATATGCCGCATTTGAAGCAGGCTCAACGCCTGTTACGGAGCGCTGGTCTCTAGATCACGAAGCTCCGGCAAGCATTCTGCTGCGCGTAGGCCGGTCTATTTGGCCGCTGGCACAACTCCACACGGTTAAAAGTAGCCGGAACCGGCACTTTTCCATTCGTGATACGTTCCTGGCGTGATGGAGTAATATTCTCGCCACGACCGCTTATTGGCGAACGGGACGATTACACGACGCATGTTTCCTTGGTGTGTAAAGACGCTAATGGCTACGCATGGTGACGTCACGGAAGTGTCGGGCGTGAGCCTGAAACGTTTTTGCGTTTCGTTTTTGATCGCGAGCGCTCTGATGTGCATGCCGTCGCTCGCCCGGGCTGAGACGTTGGGTTTTGCCGTGACACGGTGGCACATTGCCGGTCAATTTACGGCTGACGGTAAACTTGAGTGCCCGAACGGGATCAACCCCGACCAACGTGCGCGCGTCGAAAACCCGCTCCCGTATAACCAAGGCAAGGGCAAGATCAGCCCTGGTTTCAATCTCGACGGCACGAAGGACGGCCGCGCGACGGATAAGACCTGCGCGCACACAAAATTCACCTCGTATGAGGGCGAAGGTGGGATCGACAATCAACTCTATCTGACGATGGCGTGTATTCGCAGCATGCGCCCGGATGGTTTACTAGACGCGTTCTTAAATGGCGAGATCATTACCCAGCAGCCGAACCGCTGGCTTGTGGAAATTACCGGCGTCGATGACCAAGCAAACGACAGTCATGTCGAAGTTACCATCGCACACGGCATGGACAAGCTCGTGCAAGATGCGCGCGGCAACTTTATTCCCGGCCTCAGTCAACGCATCGACGAGGCAATGCCCGATTACATCCACCACACGACCGGGCGCATCGTGAACCATGTGCTGATCACAGATCCGATCCCCGAGCTTCGCCTTCCGAGCACGCAAATTTTGGAGCCCGGCGAACGTCATTTCCTGAATGCGCAGTTGAAGTTGAAGCTCTCGCCGAACGGCGCAGCCGGTGTGCTCGCCGGCTATAGCGATGTGGAGCGTCTTTACCGCTTCTGGGCTAAGTCCATCGGCGTTCATGGCGTCGCGGTGGGCGTGACGCCGCCATCGGTCTACGCATCGATCCAGCGTAACGCCGATGGGATGAAAGACCCGAAGACCGGCAAGTGCACGGCGATCTCGAGTGTCCACGATATCGAACTGGTCCGTGCATTCATCGTGCGTGAACAAATAGCGCGCGAACAATCGGCGTCGGAGGTGTCCGAGAACGCACCTCAAGCGCCGAGCGCATCGCCGCTGAGCTATGATCGGCAAACCGTGGAACCGAAGCTGGCGGTAGCACCTCCCGCGGTGCGCCTGATCACGGAAGCGCAGTATCTCAATTCTCTCAGGGCAATTTTTGGCCCCGGTCTGAGGTATCCGGCGAAGTTTCCACCGATTCATCGGGTCGGCGGTCTTCTTGCGGTAGGCACGGGCTCTGCGGTCGTGACGGGCGGCGCGTTGGATCAGTTTGATTTGGCTGCGCGCGCCATTGCGGATCAGGTGGTTGCGCCCAGCAACCGGGACTTTCTCATTTCCTGCCGTCCGATAGACGAGAACACTTTCGACGATGCGTGCGCCGGCGAGTTTTTGAAGCGGGTTGGCGCCTTGCTCTATCGCCGCCCGCTGACGTCGACCGAGTTGAAGGCCTACGTATCGGTCGCGCACAAGTCGGCTGACACGCTGCATGGGTTCTATCCGGGCTTAAGCGTGACCTTGTCGTCGCTTTTGGTCGCGCCGGAATTTTTGTATGTCACGCAGCCGACCGAAAACGTTCGCGGTCAAACCCGCCTGACGGCCAATGCCAAAGCATCGCGCCTTAGCCTTTTATTGTGGAACGCTTATCCCGACCAGGATCTGTTGGCGGCTGCGCAGAATGGTTCGCTTAACACACCGAAAGGCCTTTCGGCACAAGTCGACCGGATGGTTGCCTCGCCGCGGCTGGCCGCCGGCGTTCGCAATTTCTTCGACGACATGTTGATGTTTGAGAACTTCGATATGCTAACCAAAGACGCAGGCATCTATCCGTCATTCACGCAAAAGGTGGGCGAAGACGCGCGCGAACAGACGTTGCGCACGATCATCGCGCACGTTGTCGATCGCGATGCCGACTATCGCGATCTGTTCACGACCCGTAAAACCTTCCTGACTAACGACCTGGGATCGGTTTACGGCGTGAAGGTGGATCGTCCGGAAGGCTGGGTGCCCTACGAGTTCCCGGAGGGTAGCCCGCGCGCGGGCCTTTTGACGCAGCTGAGCTTCCTTGCGCTGTATGCGCAGCCCGGCCGCAGCTCGCCGACGCGCCGCGGCAAGGCGATCCGTGAAATCTTCCTGTGCCAGACGGTTCCGAACCCGCCGCCGAACGTAGACTTCAGCAAACTTGAAGACCCGAGCAGGGCGTACAGCACCACGCGCGAACGACTTGCGGCCCATGCCAGCAATCCGGTGTGCGCGGGTTGCCACAAGATCACGGATCCAATGGGACTAGCGCTTGAGAACTTCGACGGTGCGGGGATATACCGCACGCAAGAATCAAAGGCGCCAATCGATGCCAGCGGTCAGTTGGACGATGTACAGTTCACCAGCGTGACCGGCTTAAGCCAGGCGATGTACGACAATCCGCGTACAGCACGTTGCCTGTCCGAGCGTTTGGCCAGCTATGCCTTGGGCCGCGAGCTTAAAAGCGAGGACAAGGATTGGGTGAAGTATGTGACGGACCGATTTGGCGCGGAAGGCTACCGTGTGAAAGAGCTTCTGCGCACCATCGCGACGAGCAACGCGTTCTATGAGACGCAGGCACCTATTGGCGCTCGCCAGAAGCAAGGAAGCTGAGCGTATGAGCAAAACAACGCGTCGTCGTGTTCTGCGCGGGATGTTGGATGGCGCCGCTGTGACGGTGGCGCTTCCATTCTTGGAATGCCTCCTCAACGGCAACGGCGATGCACTCGCTGCCGGTGCGCCGCTTCCCGTTCGTTTCGGCACGTGGTTCTGGGGCCTGGGTATAAATACTCCGATCTTCACGCCGAAAAAATTCGGAGCGGACTATGATCTGCCCGAGCAAATTGCCTCATTCAAGGGCGTCAGCCAGCACATCAATATTTATTCGAACTTCGATGTGATGACAGATGGCCGTGCGAACTTCTGCCACTATACGGGCTGGGTCGCGCTACGGACCGGTGAAATTCCAGCGGAACCGACATCATTACCGCGCGAAAGTTTGGACCTAACGATATCCGACAAAATCGGAACGGCGACCCGCTTCCGCTCCATTCAGTTGGCGGCTACGGGCAATCCGCGAACGAGCCACAGTTTTCGGAACGCCGATGCGATCAATCCGCCGGACGTGTCTCCGAAAGACTTATACCTGCGCATCTTCGGACCCGAGTTCCAAGATCCGAATGCGCCGACGTTTACACCCGATCCGCACGTCATGACGCGCAAGAGCGCCTTGTCGGCGGTGATAGAGCAAAGCGCCAGTCTGCGCAAAACGCTTGGAAAATCCGACCAGATACGTCTTGACGAATACCTCAGCGCGACGCGCGCCTTGGAAAACCGTCTTGCGCTACAATTGCAAAAACCCGCCGACGCGCCCGCGTGCAAAATTTCTATTGGCCAGGATAAACAACTGCCGATCGGGTTGGATGCCGATCTGCTCGCGGCTCGGCATAATTTGATGGCCGATATTTTGGTCATGGCGCTGGCTTGCAATCAGACCAACGTGTTTAATTTGGCCTACTCGGATGCTTCGGCGGCAACGACACGCAACGGCACGCCGCGTCCACACCATCCACAAACCCACGAAGAACCCAAAGATCAGGAATTGGGTTATCAACCTGGTGCGGCTTGGTTCAGCACGCGGGCGATGGAATCGTGGTCGTATCTTGTGAAGGCTATGGCTAACTTTAAGGAAGGCGATGCCACCTTGCTTGACCGTAGTCTCGTGTTCGCGAATTCGGATTGTCGTCTTGCGCAGATTCACGATCTAGTCGGCGTTCCGATCATGACGGCGGGTTCCGCTGGCGGTCGGATTAAAACCGGCTTCCATGTTGACGGTCAACGCAGCCCAGGTACGCGCGTCGGCCTCACGGCCATGCAGGCCATGGGTCTGCAGATCAGCGACTGGGGTGTCAACTCCATGAAAACGTCTCACGCCGTAAGCGAGGTTGTCGCGTAAACGCGGCATAGTGCTTAGGGAGATCGTTCGACAATTAAGGCGCCAGTCGACCGCTGCGTTTTTTGACTCCCGGCGCTACCTTTATGTAACTGTCGGCACAACGACAGCTGTTCACGACAGTGTGATCGCGCGAAGTTGTGCTACGCAATAAGCACGCGTATGTGATCTGAAGCGATGCAAAAATGCCGCACCAAATAAGATCATTTCATCCAGGCTTGAGCCGCGCCTGAGTTCCAATTGACAAGAAAACGACCGAGATAGAGTCTGCCGCCGCATTTGGAGGAGCGCCGATTTTTTTTCGGCGTGAGTTCCGCGGCGAGAGCCGCGGCTTAGCCTGGAGGATAGAGACATGCACGCGACCGTTTTGCCGCTTGTGAACATGTGCGCCGCGGCAATGTGTGCCTCTTACATAAAGCATCAGACCATATTTTAGAGCGAATATTTCACGCACCTCGCGCCGGGGTCTGTCGGTCGATGTGCGTTTTTTAAAAGCGTTTCTGAGAATTTTTTTACATTTTGTTTCTAGTTTTTTTGTGAGGATAGAATGAGCTTTAACCGTAAAATCAGCCGCCTAAACGCGATGCTGTCGACGACCGCTATCTCCACCGCCATCGCGATCATTGCTGGATCGCAAGCGCCGGCGTTCGCGCAAACGGCACAAACTGCCGAACAAGCACCCGTTGAAGAAATCGTCGTCACTGGTTCGCGCATCGTTCGCGAAGGTTACGAAGCCCCGACGCCGCTGACGGTCGTCGGCACGGAACAAATCGAAAAAGCGGCTGACTCGAATCTCATTGGCTTCCTGACCACAATGCCGGCTCTCACCGGCAGCGCGACGACCACGAGCGGCGCAACCTCGCTCTCACCCGGAACGGCCGGCCTGCAGAGCTTGAATTTGCGTTCGCTCGGCGCCAATCGCGTTCTCGTTCTGCTCGATGGCCAACGGACCGTTGGCGCATCGTATCAAGGCATTGTCGACGTCGCCTCGTTCCCGCAACAGCTGATCTCGCGCGTTGACGTCGTGACCGGCGGCGCTTCGGCCGTGTACGGCTCGGACGCAGTTGCCGGCGTCGTGAACTTCATCCTCGATAAGAAGTTCACCGGCGTGAAGGGTGAACTCTCGGGCGGCCTCACGAATTATGGCGACGACAAAAATTACAAAGTGGGTTTGTCGGCTGGCTTCGGTTTCGCGGATGATCGCGGGCACATTCTGCTCTCCGGCGAGCACATGCATAACCAAGGCGTCAATGGCGACGGCGGTCGCCAATGGAACCGCATCGGCTTCCAGCAGATGTCGAACCCGAACTACACCGCCACCAACGGTCAACCGAACCAATTGGTCCTGACGCAAATCGGACTGGTCCAAGGAACACCCGGTGGTTTGATTGTTTCCGGTCCGTTGAAGGGCACGGCCTTCGGCGCGAACGGCACGCCGTTCAAATTCAATTACGGCGATTTAGTCGCGGGTTCATTCATGCGCGGCGGCGATTGGCAACTGACCGATATCCGTCCCTACGACGATCTGGACCCCAACAACACCAGCCAGAATTTGTTCTCGCGCGTCAGCTATGACGTCACGGACAATATCAATGTGTTCGCGCAGTATAACTGGTCGCAGAATCACCTGCGCAACTCCATCGCCCACAACTGGGTGTTTGGCGGCGCCACGGGCCCGACCATTCAAATCGACAACGCTTATCTTCCCGCGTCGGTCCGTACGGCAATGGGTACAGCTGGCATCACGAACTTCCAACTCGGTACTTTGAACTTCGACGTGCCCTTCTTTGGCAATGACAACACGCGACAGACCTACCGCTTCAATACCGGCCTCGAAGGCACACTCACTGCGTTCGATGGCACGTGGCACTGGAATGCATACTATGCTTACGGCGCGACGAAGCTCTCGATTCACAATCCCAATGGTATGTCGTCCTCACGTTACCGCTTGGCGATCGATGCCGTGGTGAACCCCACGACCGGCCAAATCGTGTGCCGTTCGACACTCACGAACCCGACCAACGGCTGCCGCCCGTGGAACGCCATGGGCACCGGTGTGAACGCGGCGAACCAAGCTTCGTTCGACTGGATGAACCGCAATGGCGACGATTTCCAGCATGGTTTGGTGAAGCAGGAAACGTTCGCTGCGTCCATTAACGGCGAACCGATCTCGCTGTGGGCTGGTCCGGTCTCCCTCGCGGTTAGCTTAGAGCACCGCAAAGATAGCGTGAACGCCGTGGTCGATGCGGGATCCACGCTTATGGATCACACCATCGGTAACTTCGCGCCTCTCTCGGGTAAGCAGTCTGTGACCGAAGGTGCGTTGGAAACGATCATTCCGCTGGCGAAGGGCGAAAGCTGGGCGGAAGCCTGGGACTTCACGGCGGCTGCGCGTTTCACCGGGTACGAACTCTCCGGCTTCGTGACGACCTACAAGTTCGGCACGACCTACGCTCCGATTGACGACATCAAGTTCCGCGTCACGCGGTCGCGCGACATTCGTGCGCCGAACTTGTTCGATCTATTCTCGCCTGCCCAGCTCGGCATCGGCACGACGGTAATCGACCGCTTCCTGCCCGGCAGCCCGCAATACGTGCTCGTTGGCGGTACGCTCACCAGCGGCAACCCCAATCTGGCTCCGGAAAAAGCTGACACCACCGGCGTTGGCATCGTGCTGCAACCGCGCTTCCTCGACGGCTTCACTGCGTCGGTGGATTTCTGGGATGTGGACATCGGCGGTGCGATCGCGTCGATCAATGTGCAGCAGACCGTCGACCTGTGCTTCAACGGCCAACAGCCCGCGCTGTGCAACAACATCATCCGCAACTCAGCCGGCACGATCAACAACGTGAAGCTCAACCCGGTCAACCTGGCCACCCAGGATGTTCGTGGTATCGACTTCGAAGCCAGCTATCGCACGTCGGCCTCCAGCATCGTGTCATCGTGGAACGGCGATTTCTCGCTCCACGGCAACATGACGCTGTATCTGCGTGCGTATCAAAACACGACCTTGAGCCCGGCAACCGACCGCGTGGGCGAAAACAACGGAACCAACATCGCTCAGTTGGCGGTTCCGAACTGGAAGCTCACCGCGACGGCGACTTACGCGCTGGATCCGATCACGGCCTCACTGACCGCGCGTGCGATCAGCGCCGGCGTGACCGACGCCACGTACATTGAGTGCGCCTCTGGCTGCCCAGCGTAGACCACTGCGAACCCGACGGTCAACTACAACCGTATGCCGGGTGCGTTCTATCTCGACGCGAACGTCAGCTATAAGTTGGCCTTGGGCGATTCAACCTCGGGCGATCTGTTCTTTTCGGTGAAGAACATGTTCAACAAGAATCCACCCCCGGCGGTCACCAACTTCTATTCGACCATCTCCACGGGTTCGTCGGCCTTGTACGACACCCTCGGAGCGGTGTACCGCGCGGGTATCCGCTTCAAGATGTAAGCTAAATAGACTAAAAGAATGTGCCGGTCGCATGATTGCGGCCGGCACTTTTTTATTAATATATGGGCGCACGATTTTAGGAGTGCGATACGAAACACGACTAAACACTCTGGGGGGAGCTTTAGATGAAACGCCAATTCGGATTTAGCGTCGCTTTTCTGACATTGTCGCTGCTCACGGCGGCATCTCATCAAAGCAACGCACAAGATAAGCAGGCCAAACCAAGCAGCGATATTCCGCGATTTGTCGTGGATCCTTATTGGCCGAAGCCGCTGCCTAATCGTTGGGTCACCGGCGAAGTCGGCGGAATTTGCGTTGATCGCCAAGATCACGTCTTCGGCCTCAACAGAGCCGTCGTTTCACCCGTTCAGAAAATTCTAGGAAAGACACCCGCGCCGCCGGTCATCGAATACGATCAGGCAGGGAACATCGTGAACTCCTGGGGTGACCCGGAAGTCATGCCGAAGACCCTCCACGGCTGCATCTTTGATAAGGACGATAATATTTGGATTGGCGGAAGCGCCGGCGGCACCATTCAGAAATGGACGCATGACGGCAAGAAGCTTCTGCTTCAGATCGGCGACCGCAACAATTGCGATGGTCAATGCGGCGAGGCTTCCAGCATCAACGCCAGCAAAACATCGTTGAACCAGCCTGCAGACATCGCAATCGATCCGGCAAACGGCGACGTCTACGTCGCGGACGGCTACGGCAACCACCGCGTCGTCGTATTCAACTCTAAAGGCCAATTTCTTCGTCAATGGGGCGAAAAGGGCACCGGTCCGGGACAATTCGCAGCTGCGGGCGCCGGGCATCCTCACTGTGTGGTTATCGGTGACGATAGTCTTGTGTACGTCTGTGACCGCGGCAACGACCGCATCGAGGTTTTCGACAAAAAAGGAAGCTTGAAATCGATCATCCCGATTAAACTGGGCACGGCATATTCGAGCGCGACGGACGGTACGCCCGGAGCAAAGCGTATTGCGTCCGCGAACGATCTTGCGTTCTGGGGCCCGAAGCAGCGTTACATGCTGATTGACGATCCGGGTAACGAGCAGATTTGGATTCTTGACCGCTCGCTTGCACAGGGTTCTTCGCCGCCGCCGATCATTGGCGGTTTCGGTGGCCAAGGCCGTAACGTTGCGACGTTTATTACGGTCCACGGCATCGAAGTTGACTCAAAAGGGAACCTCTATACGGCCGAAACGATTGAAGGCCAGCGCCTGCAGAAGTTCGTGCCCACAGGCACATTGCCGGCCACGGGATTGCCAACCTATTTGGGCAGCCCGCACTACGACGCGGTGCCGGACAAGAAGTAAGGCTGTCAATCGCTTTGCGATCGAAGCGAATACAAACCGGTCTGAACTAAAGAAAGCCGGTCGCGTGTTATGCGGCCGGCTTTTTCTTTGATCGAAACCGAAGGCGCTTATTGAACAGCAATCTTTGTGGTGAGCTTGATTTTTTTCAGAGCGACGCTTGAAGTGACCGATCCAACGCCGGGGAAATTCAAGATCGTTTTCTTTAAGAAATCTTCGTAAGCCGCGACATCCGCGACAAGTACGCGGCAGATATAGTCAGCATCTCCGGTCATGGAGTAGCACTCGACAATCTCGGGGCATTTTTGGGCTGCTGTTTCAAGCGCCTCAACTGTCGCCAGATCGTGTTGCTTCAATCGAATGCGCGCGAAGACCGTTAGGTTGAGGTTGAGTTTTTCGGGGCTAAGCAGGACGGCGCGCCCGAGAATATAATTCTCGGCTTCCAGCTTCTTGATTCTCCGCCAGCAGGGCGTATGAGACAACCCGACGCGTTTTGAAATCTCTTCGGCGGAGAGCGTTGGGTTGGCCTGGAGTTCGCGAAGGATCATTTTGTCTAGTTCGTCCATCGCGCGATCCTATCCCCATAACTAGGGTAATTTTGCAATAATTATCCTAATATGGTACTTCGCGAGGGCATTATTCGCAATGATGCTCATTGCCAAAATGGGTATAAAAAAGCACATACTTTTGCGTATGACGAGGCCGGGGGAGGACCTTGGGCCTTTTGCTCATCGCCGGACAATCAGGTGATCAGTTGTTGACCAAACCAGAACAATTGGATGGCAGCGCCACGTCGGCGACTGCGCAAAACAAACGGCCAGCCAGCCGGCTGCATGTGCCTCAACCCCCGCACCGGGAAAACGGTGAGACGAGCTTCGGCAATCCCAAGCTGTCGCCGGCAGGCGCCACGCGAAAACCCGATGTAGCCTCCAAGGCTGTCGATTTGCGCGATATGGCTTTTGAACTCGTTCGGGTTCTCGATGATGATGGAAAGGCTCTCGGTCCCTGGAATCCCGGTCTTTCGCCCGACCAACTGCGTGAAGGTCTGCGCAAGATGCTGCTGCTGCGCGTCTTTGACGATCGCATGCACAAGGGGCAGCGTCAGGGTAAGACCTCGTTTTACATGCAAGCCACCGGCGAAGAGGCGATCACCGTCGCTCAGACCATGGCGTTGCGCCGCGACGATATGTGTTTCCCCACGTATCGCTGCCAAGGAATCTTGATCACGCGCGACTATCCGCTCGTCGACATGATGAATCAAATCTACTCGAACGCGAAAGATCCATTGAAGGGCCACCAGCTCCCGATTTTGTACTCGGCCCGCGATTACGGTTTCTTCTCGGCGTCGGGAAACGTCGGTACGCAAATTTGCCAGTCGGTCGGTTGGGCCATGGGCTGCGCGTATCGCGGAACGGACAGCATCGCCGCCGGTTGGATCGGTGAGGGTTCCACCGCCGAAGGCGACTTCCATAACGCATTGGTGTTCGCCTCGGTTTACCGTGCACCCGTTATCTTGAATGTCGTCAACAATCAGTGGGCGATTTCGAGCAACAAGTGCTTCAGCGGCGTCGGTGATTCGACGTTCGCGTCACGCGCGATCGGGTTCGATATGCCCGGCATCAAAGTCGACGCCAACGACTTCCTTGCCACGTACGCCGTAACCCAATGGGCCGCTGAACGCGCGCGTAAAGGTTTAGGCGCGACATTGATCGAACTTTATACCTATCGCGCGGGCGCGCACTCCACGAGTGACGACCCGACCCGTTATCGTCCGGCTAAGGAAGTTTGGCCACTCGGTGATCCGGTCGATCGCCTGACGAAGCATTTGAAAGCTATGGGCGAGTGGTCCGACGAGCGAAATGCCGCTCTGATCGAAGAGCTCACCGCTCAAGTGCGCACCGCGCAGAAAGAATCCGAAGCGATCGGAACGCTCGGGCAGTCGAAGCCCAGCGTGTCCGTGATGTTTGACGATGTTTACAAAGAGCCAGATTGGCGTTTACGCCAACAACGGCAGAGCTTGGGAGTTTAGGCCGTGGCAAATATGAATATGCTCCAGGCCATTAACTCGGCCATGGACGTAATGCTTGAACGCAATCCAGACGTTCTGGTGTTCGGACAAGACGCCGGTTATTTCGGTGGCGTGTTTCGTGCGACCGAAGGGCTTCAACACAAACACGGCCTTCATCGTTGCTTCGATGCGCCGATTGCCGAACTCGGCATCGTCGCGGCAGCCATCGGCATGGCGGCACAGGGGCTTCGTCCGTGCGTCGAAATCCAATTCGCTGACTATATCTATCCCGGCTACGACCAAATCGTGTCTGAAGCCGCTCGCCTCCGCTATCGGTCCGCAGGCGATTTCTTTGCGCCGCTCACGGTGCGTTCGCCTTACGGCGGCGGGATTTTCGGTGGACAAACCCACAGCCAAAGCCCCGAAGCGATTTTCACGCACGTCGCCGGCATCAAGACGGTGATCCCGTCCACGCCCTACGACGCAAAGGGTTTGCTCATCAGCTGCATCGAAGATGATGACCCGGTTGTCTTCTTCGAACCGAAGCGCATCTATAACGGCCCCTTCGATGGTCGTTTGGATAAACCCGTCGAGACCTGGGCAAAGCACGCGGCGAGCCAAGTTCCGGATGGCTATTACACCGTTCCGCTTGGTAAAGCCGCGACGATACGTGAAGGCAAAGACCTCACGATCATCGCTTACGGCACCATGGTTCACGTATCGATGGCAGCGGTTGAAATGGCCGGCGTGGATGCGGAAGTCATCGATTTGCGCACGCTCGTGCCCTTGGATATTGAAGCTATCTACACGTCCGTTCGCAAAACAGGTCGATGCGTTATTGTTCATGAAGCGACCGGCACGTCCGGCTACGGCGGCGAAATTCTTTCGCTCATTCAGGAAAATTGCTTCCATCATCTCGAAAGCGCGATCGAGCGCGTCACCGGTTTCGATACACCTTATCCGCACGCGTTCGAATGGGACTACTTCGTGGGGCCAGGGCGTGTTGCCGATGCAATACGCCGCGTTATGGCCGATTAGCCTGAAGTGAACTCTGTCGCGATATAAAATGAGAAAAGGCTGAAATTATGGGCGCATTCCAGTTCAAGCTGCCAGACATCGGCGAAGGTACGGCGGAAGCCGAGATCGTCGCGTGGCACATTAAGGTCGGCGACAAGGTCAAAGAAGACCAGCCGCTGGTCGACATGATGACCGACAAAGCCACCGTGGAACTCAGCTCGCCCGTTGAAGGTGTGGTGCAGAGTATCGGTGGCAAAGTTGGCGAAATGGCTGCCGTGGGTTCAGTCCTGGTGACGTTTGCCACCGAAGGCGGCGCGGATTTGCCTCCTGAAAAACCGAAAGCGGCTCCTGCCGCCACGCCGGCGCCCGCACCGAAGCCTGAAGCAGCCAAAGCACCGGCGAAGGCTGAAGCGGCGCCCGTTAAAGCAGCTCCGGTCATTTCTGCAAATGCCCCCAAGCATACGGCGCCTGGCGCGCGCCCCGCGGCGTCGCCCGCCGTTCGCCGGCGTGCCGATGAACTCGGCGTCAAATTGCAGTTCGTGCCCGGCACCGGCCCGCAAGGCCGCATTACGCAGGCGGACCTGGACAACTTCATCGCCAATGGCCGGGTTACGGCGGGTGGCGGAAGCGGCAAACGCGCACGCCCTGGCATTCAAGACATTCCGGTCATCGGAATGCGTCGCCAGATCGCCGAGCGCATGCAACTCGCCAAGCGTCAAATTCCGCATTTCACCTATGTTGAAGAAGTGGACATGACGGCGCTCGACGATTTGCGCGCTCATATGAATGCCACCAAGAAAGCCGACCAGCCCAAACTAACGGTGCTGCCGTTCTTCATGCTGGCTATGGCGAAAGGCATCGAAGAGTTTCCGCAGGTCAACGCCCTGTATGACGACGAAGCCGGCGTCGTGCATCGCTACGACGGCGTGCACGTTGGTATGGCTGCGCAGACCGATAAAGGTTTGATGGTGCCCGTGATCCGCCACGTCGAATCTCTCGACGTCTGGGAGGTGGCGAATGAGATCACGCGTCTCGCAACAGCCGCACGCGATGGCAAGGCCAAGCGCGAAGAACTGAGCGGTTCGACCATCACGTTGACGAGCCTCGGAACGCTGGGCGGTATTGTTGCGACACCTGTCATCAATCGTCCGGAAGTCGCCATTATCTGCCCGAATAAAATCATCGAACGTCCGGTGGTGAAAAACGGCCAAATCGTCGTGCGCAAGATGATGAATCTCAGCTCGTCCTACGATCATCGTGTCGTTGACGGCGCCGATGCTGCCGCGTTTATCCAGCGCATTAAGCTGCTGCTGGAAAATCCCGCTACAATCTTCATGCCCTAAGGCAGTTTAAAAAATGACCGAGACCATTCAAACCAAAGTTCTCATCATCGGCGGCGGGCCGGGCGGTTACGTCGCCGGTATTCGTTGCGGTCAACTTGGCCTCGACACCGTACTTGTGGAAGGCGATCGCCTCGGCGGCACCTGTTTGATCCGCGGCTGTATTCCGTCCAAAGCCATGATTCACGCGGCCGAGCGCTTCGCAACCATGGCGGCAGCGGTGGGCAAGGGCGTGCACGGCATTTCGTTAAGCGCCGCGCCCAAACTCAATCTTGCCGAAACGGTGAAGTGGAAAGAGACTGTTGTCGACAAACTCAACAGCGGCGTCGGCGCGTTGTTGAAGCGTGCGAAGGTCAAAGTTGTCGAAGGCTGGGCGGTGTTCTCGGACGCCAAGACCTGCACGGTGAAAACCAAAGACGGCGAAACGACCATTAAGGCCGAATACGTTATTCTGGCGACGGGCTCTGAAGCTGTCGCTTTGCCCCACATTCCGTTCGGTGGGCCAGTGATCTCGTCGACCGAAGCGCTTTCGTTGCCGGAGCTGCCGAAGAAGCTTGCTGTTGTCGGTGCGGGTTACATCGGTCTCGAACTGGGCTTTGCGTTCCGTAAATTTGGATGCGATGTCACCGTCGTTGAAGCACAAGACAGAATTCTGCCCCTGTATGACCGCCAGCTGACGACACCCGTGGCGCAGTCGCTCGAGAAGGCCGGCATCAAAGTGATGCTCGGCGCCAAGGCGCAAGGTTACAAAAACGGCAAGCTCGCTGTGGAAGACAAAGACGGCAAGACCATCGAGATCGCCGCCGACAATTTGCTTGTCACCGTCGGCCGCAAACCGCGTACCGCCGGCTGGGGCCTTGAAGCGATGGGCCTCGAAATGAGCGGCAAGTTTGTGAAAGTTGACGATACCTGTCGCACCGCCATGAAGAACGTGTTCGCCATCGGCGATCTGGTTGGTGAGCCGATGCTGGAACACAAAGCCGCGATGCAGGGCGAAGTCGTTGCCGAAATTATCGCTGGCCATAAGCGCCGCTTCAATCCGGCGGCCATTCCTGCGGTTTGCTTCACAGATCCCGAGATCGTCACCGCAGGGCTGACGCTCGAGGAAGCTGAAGCGCAGAAGATCGACGTCAGCAGCTCGATGTTCCCGCTCAGCGCCAATGGTCGCGCGCTGTCCATGGACGCGGGTGAAGGCTTCATTCGTGTTGTCGCCCGCAAGGACGACAAACGCATTGTCGGTATCCAAGCGGTTGGGCAGCATATCTCCGAGTTGTCGGGCGAATTCGCCATGGCCATTGAGATGGCGGCAACACTGGAAGATATCGCCGGTATCATTCACGCGCATCCGACGATGAGCGAAGCATTCTTCGAGGCCTCCTTACGCGGCCTTGGTCACGCGATCCACATCTAAAAGTTAGATTTAAGCCGCTCCATAGCTTCGTGCCTAAGGCACGGGCTGTGGAGTCGCGCGTTTACGGTGGAAAATGCACGTACGCAGCGTATTGCTGCGGTGCACACAAGCCAATTGCCCAAGCATAGGCGCACACAACCGAGACAGGGAATTCGGTTGGGAGTACCATATGAACGGTTCCAGAACGTTGGGTAACGACGAGGTTTTTGGGTACGCGCGGCACGCGGCCGCAATCACTAAAGTGACAGGACGGTTCTCGTTTCAGCAGAGGGCTGCCATCTTCGTGCGGAGAAGAGTGATGCGAATTTTGCGAAATGTTTTGAGCATCTCGATAGGCACGATTGTCGCGGCCATCGGTGTGTATGCGTACGCCGCAAGCGGAAGCACGGCATCGTTCAAGGAAGATTACATTCGCGAACCGTTACCGCCTGGGTTTCAAGTGATCGTTACCGAGCTTGAGGGGCCCATTTTTGCCGATGCTCAAGGGAAGAGCTTCTACTACTGGCCGAAAAAGCAGTTGCGCAACGGCGATGCGGGAGAAGTTCAAGGCAAGCCGACGTGCGGCTTTGACGTCGCGCGCGAGACAGCGGGTTTCCTTAGCCCATATCCGCCCGGTATCGAACTGCCTGAGGTCGATACGCGCCCGAGCTGCGCGGCAGCATGGCCGCCCGTGTTCGCATCCGATGATGCGAAGCCGGTTGGAAAGTGGACGATCGTCGATCGTTTAGATGGTCGCAAGCAGTGGGCTTACGATGGGTGGTCGCTGTATACCTCCTTCCTCGACAAGAAGCCTGGCGACGTTTACGGAGCCTCCCAGCTGTTTCACCACGGTGAAACGAATGTGCAGCGATACCCGATGAGGCCGGCGCCGAACGTCCCGCCGCAATTTTCGGTGCAGACAACAATGCTCGGCCGGCTCGTGGTTCTGCACGATGATTGGTCCGTTTATACATTCGATGGCGATGGTCGCAACAAATCCAATTGCGAAGGTGCATGCTTAGACGGCTGGGCCCCGGTGCTTTCGGCGGCATCTGCTCGCTCTGTCGGCGAGTGGAGTGTTTTCGAACGCACACCCGGCGTAAAGCAATGGGCTTTCCGCGGAAAGCCCATCTATCGGCATATGGGTGATTCCAAAATAGCAGCACTTGATGGCAGCGATACGCCGCGCTGGCACAACGTTTATACGCAAATGGCTCCTGAACCGCCGCAAGGGTTCACGATGAAAAAGACCTTGATGGGGCTGGTCCTGGGCGATGCAAATCAGAAAACAGTCTATCAATACGTTTGCGGGGACGACGCAATCGACCAATTAGCGTGTGATCACCCGGACGCGCCTCAGGCCTATCGCTTCGCAGTATGCGGCGGTGGGGATCCAGATAAGTGCATAAAAGCGTTCCCCTACCTTATCGCGCCTGTCGGAGCAAAAAGCGGCAACCAGGTTTGGGGCACGATGTATATCGACCCGAAGACAGGAAAGCGTGCAACGGCCGATAAACCCGGTGCGCTCAATGTTTGGACGTTCCGCGCCCGCCCGGTCTACACGTTCGCTGGATACAAAGGTTACGGAGACCGGAAGCCCTCGGATATCAACGCGCAGTCCTGGGGCGAGTTCAACGGCGAGCGCAACGGTTATATCGCGCTCGTGTACCGAGACATCTTTGAGAATTTCGACGCTGGAATTCAGGTTGATTTGATAAATTAGAATATTTCTTCTGAGGATAGAGCGATGAAAAAAGAACAATCGGCACTCGTACGTTCGCTGTCGGCCTCGTGCATGGTTTCGGGGCTCGCATTAGGCTTGCTCGGTGGGACCGCCTTCGGCGCAGCCGATGTAGCGCCTCCGGGTCGTTCCATAGGATACGTGGTCACGAATATCCAATGGGCGGTCTATCAAGCCAAGGACGCGCAGGGGAAGGAAACAAAAGCTGAGTGCCCCAACGGAATTAATGACGGCGCGCGCGAACAGTTCGCCACGCTTTTTCCGCCGGGTGGCAAAAAGCTGAAGATGGCTGAAACGCAGATTGCACGCGAAGCCGAGATTTGGTGGCCGACGCCAGCGGCGGATCAATTTGACTTTCATGAGGCATCTGGGCCCACTTCGTATGGGCTCGATCTTGATGGCAAAGTTAAGTCCACCGACTTCACGTCGCCGGACGGAAAGCCGGGCGTGGACAATCAGCTCTTTCGCGCCATCGGTTGTATTTTGAATCACCGGGAAGGCTCGTCGCTCGTTCTTTTCGAGAGAAACTTCCATTGGAGCAACAACATTAACCGCCTCCTGATCGAGCTGACGGATGTCGATAGTTTGGTGAACGACGACGACGTCACGATCACAACATATCGCGGCCGCGATATGTTGGTATGGGATGCGGCGGGCGGCTTCCAGGCGGGTGGGTCGCAGCGCATCGATACCGAGTGGGGTCAGGATTTCATCCATCACGGAAAAGGAAAAATCGTCAACGGTGTCTTGGTGACAACCCCGCCGTTGGACGAACTCGTGTGGCCTCAGCAGGTTGTTCATAACGAAGCCACGACATATTTAATGCGTGGTGCCCGTTTTGATCTCAAACTCACCCCGGAAAAGGCCGTCGGTTTCATCGCCGGTTATGCCGATGTGGAGAGCTTCTATCGCAGCATCAACCGCAGATGGTCGACTCACCAAATCAGCTACGGCAAGACGCCATCGGCATCGCTCTATAAAGCCTTGCGCCGCTTGGCGGATGGATATCCGGACCAGGAAACGGGCGAGAACACCGGGATTTCGGCGGCGATCGACGTGAAAATGACTCAGGTGCGCATCCTTCACCCGGAGAAAGAAATCTCCGTCATTGAACCTGCGCCCAGCGCCAAACAAACCGCCGAAAGCACTTCGAACGCGACAGCCAAGTAGGCGCTCTATGAAGACGGAACACTCGCGAGTGATGTCCCGCCTCGGGTTGGCTGGATTGGCCCTCGTGGTGGTCGGTGGTGGAAGCGCCGCAATTAGCGCCGACAACACCGCGCCGCGGGACCGCTCCATCGCCTATGCCGCTCACGAGATTAAGTTGTCGGTATATGAGACGCCGGATGCAAAAGAAGAATGCCCCCAGGGCGTAAATACGATGGGACCGCGCGAAGCGTTTAAAGCGCTCTATCCACAAGATGCCGGACAGAAGTGGAAAGTTGTGGATACGCAGATGGCGCGCGAAGCCGAAATCTGGTGGCCAACGGTCGGCAAGGCGGAAGAGTTTCCGTTCATCGAAGCCGAAGGGAAAACTGCGATCGGTGTCGATCTCGATGGCAAGACCAAGCCATCGGATTTCACCTCGCCGGAAGGCAAGCCCGGCATCGACAATCAACTCTACCGCGTCACGGGCTGCATCATGAATTACCGGCGGGGCGCCTCGATCGTCAATTCAGAGCGCCAGAAACTCTTGGCCTATCATTTCAACCGTCTTCTCATAGAACTGACGGACGTGGACAGTCTCATTAATGACGACGACGTCACCATAACGACCTATCGCGGCCTCGATGCGCTGCTGCAGGATGCGCAAGGTGCGTTCCAAGCCGGTGGCTCCGAGCGCATCGACATGCGCTGGGGCGCCAAGGACTTCGTCCATACGGGCAAGGGCAGGATCGTGAACGGTGTGCTGAAGACCGATCCCATGGACATCTTCGTGCCGCAAGAAGTTGCGTTTTCGTCCGGGGCGGCATCGACGCTTCGTGGCGCGCAGTTTGAGCTGAAGGTCATGCCCGACAGGGCGGAAGGGGTGATTGGCGGCTATGCCGATGTCGAAAGCTTCTATCGGCGTTTCAACCGGGCCTGGGGCACGCACTTCATGAGCTACGGCCAGCAAGTGCCGCCGGCGGTGTATCGCTCCCTGACGCGGTTAGCGGACGGTTATCCCGATCCCAAGACGGGCGAGAACACGGCGATCTCCGCTTCGTACAGCGTGAAGATGGTGCAGGTACTGGCTCTTCATCCGGACAAGAAAATTGCCGATGCCGCGCCCGCATCTGGCGCGGCGCAATTCGCGGAAAGCGTCGCTTCGTCTCAGGCGGATGCGAAATAGAGCTTCCAGATAGGTAAAATTTTATGGCGGCGGCGCCGGGGGTACCCGAGGCCGCGCCATATTTCTTTAAACGGTCAGACGTTAATGAGATTCGCGTGGAATTTCGGCGCCGCTCGATCCAACGAGGAAATCCAAATCCGCGCCTTCGTTGGCTTGCAAAACGTGATCGACGTAAAGGCGCGCGTATCCGCGTTCCGGCTTCGGTAGAGCGACCCACTTTTTGCGTCGTTCAGCGAGGTCCGCGTCGGACACTTCCAAAATCAGTTGGCGTGCCGCCACATCGAGCGAAATCATATCGCCGGTTTGGACAAGCGCCAACGGACCGCCGATTGCGGCCTCTGGCGCTACATGAAGCACCACGGTCCCGTAAGACGTTCCGCTCATGCGCGCGTCAGAAATTCTGACCATGTCTTTGACGCCCTGGCGCAGCAGTTTCGCGGGAAGGCGCATAAAGCCCACTTCCGGCATGCCCGGATAGCCCTTGGGTCCACAGTACTTGAGAACCATGACGCTCGAGGCATCAATTTCGAGATTTGGATCGTCGATCCGGGCCTCGAAGTCCTCGATGTTTTCGAAAACGACAGCACGTCCACGATGCTTCATGAGTTCCGGTGTCGCCGCCGAGGGTTTGATAACCGCGCCGTCCGGCGCCAAGTTTCCAACAACGACAGCGATGCCCGCATTTTTCTTGAAAGGCGCTTGATGCGGGAAAATGACTTGCCGGTTCCAAACGGGAGCTTTCGCGACGTTTTCACCGATCGTCTTACCGTTCACGGTCTGCGCGGCGCCGTCTAAGAATCCAGCCTCAATCAACTCCTTGAGGACGGCGGGCAAGCCGCCCGCGTAATAGAAGTCCTCCATTAGGTACTTCCCGCTGGGCTGCAAATTGACGAGGCACGGAAGCGTGGAGCCGATGTTATCCCAGTCCTTGAGTTCCAGGGCGATGCCGGCACGCCGGGCAATCGCGATCAAATGAATCACTGCGTTGGTTGATCCGCCGATCGCAGCATTCACGCGAATGGCGTTTTCGAACGAACTGCGCGACAGCACCTTCGACATGCGCAGATCAGCCACAACCATTTCTACGGCGCGCCGTCCCGTCAGTTGCGCAAGCGTTGCACGCCGCGCATCGACCGCGGGGATGGCCGCGTTACCAGGCAAAGACATTCCGAGGGCTTCCGTCATGCACGCCATGGTGGACGCAGTGCCCATCGTCATGCAGTGGCCTTTGGAACGATTCATGCAGCTTTCGGCAGCGCGGAAATCTTCTTCGCTCATTTTGCCGGCACGAACGTCATCGGACATCTGCCACAGACCGGTGCCTGATCCGATGTCTTGGCCGTTGTACTTGCCCGACAGCATGGGGCCGCCGGAAAGTCCTATTGTCGGCAAGTCGCACGATGCTGCGCCCATGAGGAGGGCGGGGGTCGTTTTGTCGCAGCCCATCAGCAACACCACGCCATCGATGGGATTTGCACGAATGGACTCTTCAACGTCCATGCTCGCGAGGTTGCGGAACAGCATGGCGGTCGGGCGCATATTGGCTTCGCCCAAAGACATCACGGGGAATTCCACAGGGAAACCGCCCGCTTCCAAAACACCTTTTTTGACCCACTCCGCCAATTCTCGGAAATGCGCATTACACGGCGTGAGTTCAGACCAGGTATTGCAAATCCCAATGACGGGCTTGCCCTCGAACATGTCGGCGGGCCATCCCTGATTCTTCATCCAGCCCCGGTGAAGGAAGCCGTGAAAATCATTGGGGCCAAACCAGGCGGCGCTGCGAAGCTTACGTTTGTTCATGCTCATCTCTTACGTTAACCGCGGCCGATGTATGGCATTTTTGTCGCCATCAGCGTCATGAATTGAACGTTGGCTTCAAGAGGTAGCCCGACCATATAGGCTACCGCATCTCCAACATGCTCAACGTCCATCATCGGTTCTGTTATGCGCGTTGTTCCGTCTGCCTGTAACGCTCCGGTGCCGACCGTCTTTAAAAGCGGTGTAGCGGCATTGCCGATATCGATCTGGCCGCAAGCGATATTGTATTTGCGGCCATCAAGCGACAAACACCGGGTCAAGCCGGTCATGGCGTGCTTCGTGGATGTATAGGCGGCGGAATTGGGGCGCGGCACGTCCGACGAGATCGAGCCGTTATTGATTATGCGCCCGCCTTGCGGATTTTGCTGCTTCATGACGCGAAACGCTGCCTGTGCCGCAAGGAATGAGCCCGTGAGATTAATCGACACAACCGCTTCCCAGTCCTGAAGCGAAAAGTCTTCAAACGGAACCTGCGGCCCGAATATTCCGGCGTTATTAAACAGAACATCCAATCGGCCAAAAAACTGAACAGATTTCTTAAACAGCATATCAACGTCGGCCTGCTTGCTGACGTCTGCGCTGATGACGGCGCGCTGTTGCTCGTCGCAGAGAGAAAGCGCAGCCGTTTCTTCCAAAGGCTCGGGACGGCGCCCGGCAAGAACAACGCGGTGGCCGCATTTTAGCAAAGCAAGCGCAACCGCTCGTCCAACGCCGCTTCCGGCGCCCGTTACAACTATATTTTTAGGCTCGGCCATCAAATCCTCACACTCAAACTATCGGTAAGCACCGCGCCCGTTGAATACACGCAATGACAGATAGACAACAACATTAAGCACGCTTCATTCGATCCATAAACTCATGTCGAGCATATAATGCTACAATTTAACTCCGCAGCCGCCAGCTTTTACGCCTCAGTGCCCGAAGTTTTTCCGGATCTCGGATGATAAGGGTGCCGTAGCGTATAGTGAGTAGGCCTTGGTCTTGAAACTCGTGCAGGACCTTATTGACCGACTGTCGTGACGCTCCAATCATCAGCGCCAGTTCGGATTGGGACAGGCGATGCGACAGTTTTATGCCTTCGTCGCAGGCGACGCCGGCAACGCTCGCGGTGTCCAGAATGCGTTGCAGGAGGCGGTCCGAAATTTTATCCAAATTCGAACTCGCGAAATAGTCCGCGATAAGTCTGAGATGGCCTGTTACGAGGCGCAAAAGCGCATCGTTATATTCTGGAAATTCTGTTCGCAATTTATTGAGAGCGGACCGCTTGATGACCTGCAACTGCGTGTTCCCGCGGGCTTCGGCGGTCTGTAGGCGCGGCTCGCCATCGATAATGCTGCTGGTACCGAAACAATCGCCGGCCTCAAAAACTAGATACAATAATTCACGTCCATCGGACTTGATTCCCGACAATCGAATCGAGCCGGAGACGATGCGGTACATCTCATCGCCAAAGTCCGATTGTGTGTAAATAATCTGACCGTTGCCGAATTTCCGTGTTTGCGCGGCGCGCGTGAAAGCCTGCTGCGCTTCGGGCGGCAACCACTGGAGTATGTCAAAGGAGGAGAAACCGACCATCGTTTGTGTATGGCTCAATGCTGTTGCCGAGGGCCGACCAGCTTTCGCCTTACCCCTTGAAGCCAGGATATCAAAGACTGGAAGGAAGCAGGCAACGCAATACAGGGAACCCCTGCATTTTAACCCGGCCTATTTGGGCGTCTAAAAACAGCTCGGCGACCGCCATACCCTTAGTAGCCCGAGAAAATAGGCCCATGGCCGCCAAAGCGGCCTCCCGATGGGTCTCGGATTTTCGATCCGATTCGTCCATATGTTCCAGCCCCCCAGCCGCGTCCCACAATGGCTCCCATACTCTGCAATTACGTTGCAGGGGACTGTCTTGGACACGACATTTCGAGGGCTATCGGCACGGTAACTTACGGGCAGCAAAAGGGCTTTCGAGGGTGAGGACCGTCAGGTCTGCGCCCTGGGTGAAGTACGTCGGCAAGCCCGGTTCTTGAACCGCTGAAAAAGATGCCAACAGTCCTACCCGTAAGTTCTCCCACTTGTTTGCGGTAGGTGCTGAGCTAGCCGCCGGATGCGTATCCTCCCCGGCGGCTAGCGCCACATCTCTCTTGACCTCGTTAGACGATCGTCACGGCCTGCAATCAAAAGTAGTGCGTGCTTTTTTTACCGACGTCCGTAGTTCTGCCTCAATGCTCAGCTACATCATTAAATGAGCGACCGAACTACTCACACTTGCGCTGTGGGCTGGTTTGCACGCTCGGCACCGCCATAAGCTTTGGCCGGTGAGTTCGGGAATTTTGGGGCGTAGAAAATGTCTCGCCGATTTCGAGGGGCTTTAAGCGTCATCGTTCTGATGAGCGCTAACCTATTGTGCGCCGGTATCGGGCAAGCTCAGGATCTTCAAGCGCCCGTTCTTCATTCCGAAACTTACGAGACCTATACGGCCGATCCTTCGGAATCCTATGTGGTTGAGACTTCGGAATCCCAGATGAGTGAAACAATGCCGAGCGCGTGGGAAAACGCGCGACCGGCCGCAGTCACCTGTCAGGCCTATTATCCCGCTATCGTAGGAAGCGCCTCGCGTTCCGATGCCGGCACGTTGTGCGAACAGTCCGATGGCTCTTTGCGTATGGTGACGGCGCCCATGGGTTGACCTGACGGCTTTTTTTGTACCGGTCGATTTGAGAGAATTGACCCTGACAGAAGGAGCTGAAGATGGGGAAACGTGGATTTGGTGCCGAGCAGATTGTTTCCAAGTTAAGGCAGATCGAGGTGCTGATGGCGCAGGGCAAGACTG
>CANJMF010000016.1 GCA_947475895.1 Fidelibacterota bacterium | reverse complement strand
GCCAGCATGTTGGCGATGTTGGAGTCCGCGGCTTTTTCAAGCTGTTCCGCTCCGACGACCGTCAGGGGCGTTGGCGCTTCGTACCCTTCGCGAACGATGCGCGAACCGGTGACGACGATTTCTTCAACAGGCGCCTGTTCGGCGGTTTGCTTTGCTGCTTGCGCAAAGACCGGTGTCGGCATCGCCGCGGCGATCGCGACAACGGAGGTGACCGCTGTCGTCGACAGCATCATGTTCAACCAATTACGCTTACGCGCGGAACCAAAAGTATTATTCGGAAAACTCATATTTCCCCCCTTAGAGAAAAATCAAAAAAAAGAACAACACATGCGTTGCAATTTTCGAATCTCAAATACGACGTAATCAACGAAACGTGACGAGGTGGTTTGCAAAATCTTCGCGAAGTCACCTACGCAAAATTTTGCGAGCCTCGTGCACAACAGCCCCTTCAATTTAGGTCGATAAGGTCGATATGATTCGACGCGAGCTATGCGCGTGAGGACATGCCGGTGCTTATCGTTTGAATTTTGGGGGCGTGTCGGCCGGTTGGCTCAATCACGCCTAGCAAAGGTTCAGTTTAGAGCTCCCCTCTTTCGGCAACCTAATTCAGTCAAACCCTGTAAACAATTCCCCGTCCGCGCCAGACGGCGTATTCCCGACTGCCTGTGGCAAAAAGACCACCGGTCTGTGCATACGGGCTCTTGGGAAGCTGAGTTGTGATGAAAAGAACGGGCGTACGATTGTTTAAATGCGTACGAGTAAAGCTAGAGCGCCCGTTTTCCATATGATGTGCCTCCCGCACAAAATGATGAGAAACCGTAATGAACCGGTACGTTCTTTTAATGGGGCTCGCTTCCCCACGCAAGAACTGTCGTGCAACCGACACCTTACAGCTGCAAATCATAGAGTGTGTTGTGATGGGGTGTTTACTTTTTTTCCTAAGTAACTGATTTACATCAATAAAATAGCAAAAAAACCCGGTTCCATGGGTTGTTTCTGCAACTGGATAGCCGTTCCGAGCGCCTTAAAACGCAAAAAGCCGCCGGGGTCGGACGCTCCCGGCGGCTTAATATTTGACGATGACGCCTCAGATTTGCGGGCGCCGTCGGTTAGAGGCTTACGATTTCGGTACGAACTTCTGGACGCGTTTTCCCTCCATCACTTCGCCAACGTACAGGTTGCCCTTTGAGTCGACGCCGACGGTATGGGGCGTTGTGAACTGACCGGCATTGTGTCCGCCGCCGCCAAACGCGCTCACAATTTCCAACGTCTCGCGCAATGCGACGTGAACCAGATTACTGCCCGCATCGACGATGTAGATGTACTTTTGCTCAGGGTCCTTCGAGAAGGCCGCGTTGCATGTGATGCCTTCCAGCAGAGCCTTGCCGAGAATGGCTTCCTTCACGAAGGTGCCGTCTTTCTTGAAGATCTGGAACCGATTGTTCTCGCGGTCACACACATAGACAAGTCCGGCCTTCGAAATGATCACGCAGTGCACGGGGTTACGGAACTGCTTCTCGGGTGGCGCTTTCGCGTCGTAGAGCGCCGTCGGGTTGCCTTCATCGCTCGGCTTCTTGCCGTATGCACCCCAGTGGCGCTTGTACTTACCGGTCACTGAATCATACACGATGATGCGGCGATTGCCGTAGCCGTCGGCCACGTATAGTTCCTTCGCTGGCGTGTCCACCCACAACTCGGCGGGTTGCCCCATGTTCGCCGTGTCATTGCTGCCTTTGCTTTGACCCGATTTCCCAATTTGCATGAGAAATTTGCCGTCGGCGGTGAATTTCAAAACTTGCGCGTCGTTCTTACCATTACCGGCGACCCACACGTTGTCTTCACTATCGACGAAGATGCCGTGCTCTGATTCAGGCCATTCGTAACCCGCGCCGGGCCCGCCCCAGTGTCGAAGCAAATTACCTTCCCGATCGAATTCCATGATGGCTGGTGCCGGCCGACAACACACATTCGTCGGCGGATTGGCCACGGCTGCGCTCTCAAATCGCGTCAAGCTGCGCGGGCGTTGGTTCACCCAAATATGGTCGTGAGAGTCGACGTGCACGCCCGCAATCGCGCCCATGACCCACTGGTTAGGCAACGGCTTTGGCCAGAACGGATCTACCTGAAACTGGGGCGCGGGTTGGCCTGCGGGCTTATCAGCCGCTTGCACAGGCACCATTCCGGCAAGGCCAAAAAATGTCGCGGCGATGAGCGCAATTCCCGTCGCGGATCGGCGCTTTCGCGCGCTCCCGCTCGTGAAAGAATATTCAGAAAAGAAATTCATGTATCCCCTCCCTTTTAAACAAATTCGCCAGTCTCGTACGCGTGTCTCCCCGGAGCACATTTCGATCAAGCCCAAAACATTGTCATTCTGCCCGACAACCCGACCTGTTGGCCAGGAGAGTCAGCCGGACTAAATGCCACTGCGCCTCACATGGCTGTGAGCGGCCCAACGATCGTCGAAACAAAAAAACGCCAGCTCCCAGAGTTAGCGGGTTTTTGGGTATGCGATATCTCGGCCGGTGCTATTTGCCCTCGGCGAGTTGCTCTACGGCCTGTACGCCTGTCACGTCGGCGACTTCTTTCTCTGGGTGCAAGACGCGCACTTGCACCATCTTCACGCTGTACGCGGCTGAGATCGCGGTGTTTTCCCCGGTCTTCGGATCGGGATATGCGTCGGCGTTCCGGCGCAGCGCCCTGTAGACCAGCGGCGACACTTGCTGACCATAGCTTAAGTGATGAGTCGCCCAACCGCGATTGGTACGTCGGTAAAAACTATCGATATCAGCGTAACCGCCGATGACTCCCTCCGCTCTCTCCGGGGTCAGCTTCAATTCGAAACGCGCGTCCCGCGTCACGCTAGACGCCGCGGACTCATAAGCGATCTGCTGCGGTATAATGTAATCCATCGGTCCCGTGGTCAGCACGCCGTCGACAATCTTGCCCTTTGCGTGGTGAATGTATTCTTTGCCCCATCGCGCATCGACACGCTCTGTTCCGCCGGGCTGAAATCCATTCGCCGCGTCTCGCATGATTGGGTCGAGGCCGCGATAAGATGTGATCGTGACATCGTCATCGTTCACGATGCTGTCCACATCCGTCAGCTCGATGAAGATGCGGTTGAACGCATAGTTCTGAAAAAAGTCTTTTTCCGAATTCCTGATCGAGGCGCCGCTGCGATAGTTCAGCAAACATCCGATCACGCGGTATAGCTGGTTATCGACGCCGGGCTTGCCTTCGGGCGACGTAAAATCGGTCGGCTTCACTTTGCCGTCGAGGTCGAGGCCGATGGCCGTTTTTCCGATAGCTTCAATGAAAGGAAATTGATCCGGAACCATTGATGGAAACCACACTTCAGATTCCCGTACCAATTGGCTATCGATCACCTTCCATTTCTTGGAGCCGTCCTCCGGAAACAGAATTTTAAATTGCTCGCGCGGGCCCAATTTATTTAAGCCGTTGGGACATTCCACTTTTGCGTCCGTGGTCTCGTAGACGGCGGGGGCAATGGTGGTAACAACATACCCTATGGCGCGACCCGGTGGCGCAACGTCGCTAGCGGCAATCGCGGCGCTTGCACACCCCCACGCCGCAAACACGATCCCGGCAATCGCCACGCGTGCAACTGTCGATGATGGCGGCGACTTCGATTGTTCTGTACTCATAGCTGCCTCCCAATGATCCGCTTAACCAAAGACAAGTCTGTAGACTAAAGCCCTAAAACCATTTCGCTGACCGTTAAATTCACCCCAGTCCTGCGCATTCATCTCATAGGTTTTTTTATCGACGACATAGGTGTAGACCGGTCGTCCGCGGAACGCCCAAACGTTCAAAGCTCCGGGCTTATCCGCATCCGCCTTTTTTCCCGTTTTGGGATCGATATACATTGTGCCCCAGATCGTATTGCCCGACTTCGCTCCGACCGGCGCGATCATATATGGGAACGTCTTCACGCACCGATCAGGATCACCGCCACCGCAAATGGCAAACCGGTAGGCCTGCGGTGCGTTAGGATGATCGCAGGCCAATTGATCCGGAGCGTCATCGTCGCAGACGTATTGGTAAACCGTTCTTCCATCTGAATCGCCAAGTACGACGCCTACCGCGGTATCTTTGAGCGTGAAACCTTTCGGCGGCTCGGGCGCCATTTGCGTATAAACGTTGTGCCAGCGCGGGATGTCGCCGCCATCGAGCGAATTTATTTTTGGATCCGTGAGGTGACGATAGACGGGCATTCCGCGGAAAGCCCATTGCCGCACACCGAGCGCACGCTCGAATGTCGTCCATTCACCCACAGGACGCGCGTATTCAGCCGCGATGATTGGTGCCCAACCATCGAGACACGCACCGGCGCAGTTCGATTTGTTCCGACCATCGCCCTCGTAAGTGTAGATGGACCAGCCTTCATGCAGCACGGCAAGTCGGCCAAACATTGTCGTGTTGATTTCAAATTGAGGCGGGACGTTTGGCTCAGGACCCACAGGGTGTCGTTGCGCGGCACTTTCGCCGTGATGAAACATGGCCGAACCGCCAAGAACGTCGCCCGGCTTTTTGTCCATAATCGACGTGTACAAAGACCAACCGCCGTACGCCCATTGCTTTCGCCCATCAAGACGCGTGACGATTTTCCATTTGCCAATCGGTTTTGCGTCCGCCGAAGCCAAAACGGGCGGCCACACATCGACGCAACTGGGGCGGCTTTCCACTTCCGGCAGCTCGAGACCGGCCGGGTATGGACTCATGTAGCCGCCGGTCTCGCGATAGATATGATTGTCGCAGGTCGGTTTTTCTTCCACTTCGCCCGCGTCGCCGTTACGCATCTGCTTCTTCGGCCACTTGTAAAGCGTCCGCCCTTGCGCGTCGGCAAAGACGGGGCCTTCAAGTTCCGTGTTAACGACTTGAAAGCCGGGCGGCAACGGTGCGCGAACGTAGTCTTCTTTCAGTCCTCTTGCATTCAAGCTCGCCGAAGATGCATGAGCGTTCGTCGCGACCGCAAACGCGATGCCTGCTACGCCCAAAACATTTCGCAAGAAGTGCATGCGCTATCCTCGAATGAAGCGGTAGCCGCTGGAACTTACAAACGCGATTAAGGCGTCACTCATACAGGCCGCGCGTTCGGAACTTAAAGCGACAGCATGCTCGAACCACCGGTCAAGACCGGTCGCCCTCCCAAAGCGTATTCCAGCGCTGAATAGTACTGCGTTTTCCGTGCGCAAATTGTCATTTCTGAGACACTTCCACATGACCGGGGCCACGCTCGGACAAAGAAAAACCCCCGCTTTTGGCGGGGGGTTTCGGCGCTTTATCGTTAACGCGATTACACCAGAAGCTCTGCCACGGGTTGCGTCGTTTTAAGACCGCCTTTACCGAATTCGGTGGCTTGGAGACCCATCGCTTGCAGAACCGTCAGGCTGACGGCCGTAACCGGACCGCCCGCACCGTCGATATGATAGCCAGACTTCAAGCGGCCGCCTGCGCGACCGGCCGTCATCATCGGCATGTTGCTGAGCGAGTGGACTTGCGCTAACTCGCAATCGGAGTTCGCCAGCACCAAACTGTTGTCGAGTAACGAGCCATCGCCTTCTTTGAAGTTGGCCATTGCAGCCACGAGGTAAGCCCACGCTTCCATCGACTCCGTGACAAACTTGGCGGCGGTCGGTTGGTAGCCCAACTCGGGATCCTTCGGCTCTTCGTGCGTGGTCGGGTGGTGGGGACGCGCGACACCTTTATGCGTGGTGTTCGCCGAGCCTTCTGAGAAGCCCATATTGAAGATGCGCGTTTGATTGCACGCCATCGCCATGACCAGAAGATCGACCATCATGTTGTGGCGTGTCCGCACGAGTTCGGAGTCGAGACCCGAGGGAAGATCCTTCTCGTTGGCGGTCGGCACTTTGCACGCCTCGGCCGGAGGCGGCTTCTGCAGCTGAATCGCCAAGCTGTTTTCGAAGGAGCGGATCGAGCTGAGGTAGTTGTCGAGACGCGCCTGGTCGGCTTTGCCGAGAGTCTTCTTCAGATCATTCGTATGATCGATGACACCCGACAGAACACTTTTGCGCGCCATGACCCGCGGATCAGGCTTGAAGTCCGGTGAGTTCGGATCTTGAAATTCGGATCCGAAAATCTTTTGATAGAACTCGGTCACTGACGCGTCGGGCGGGTTGATGGCGTCCGCGCTGCGATAGCTGTAGCTGGTGCGCGGATTGCCCGTTGCCGACAGCGAAATCGATCTAAAACGCGTCGCGGTGCCGATCACGTCTTCAATGGTGACGTCGATCGTCTGATTAGGCAGTTGGCCGGGACCGGCCGGCGCTTCGCCCGCACGCGTCGCGATCCAACCCGTGTAATGGCAAAGGTTGGGGCGACCATCGAGCAGGACGTTATAGTTGCTGAACATATTGATGTGCTGCTTCACGTCCTTGAAGGACGCGACCTGCTGCGGAAGGTCGTAATCCTTGCCGACCTTCTTGGGCACCCAAATCTGCTTGTTCATGCCCAGGCCCCAGAACCAGGTGCCAAAGCGCGTAGGGAGCGGGCTCCCGTTTGCCAACGCGGTGCCATTGCTGTTCAGGAAGCATTCCAGGAAAGGCAACCCGACGGTCACGGCAGCGCCGCCCATCATTCCACGGAGGATGCGCCGGCGGCTGGTTTGTGAAGTCATCTTACTCTCCCTAATATGCAGTGAAGCTTACAGCTATTTGGCCGCAGTTTCACTCTCTCCTTTGGTGGGCTGACTCTTAGGCACCGCATAAAACTCATCGCTCATCGCAATGGCACGCAACAGGCCCTTCACGCGATAGCCGCTGGCGGCGAATTTGTCTTGAGCATACGCGACCCAGTTATTGTCGTCGGGCTTTAAGGAACGGCCCAAGGCATAGCTCGACAACCGCTCGGTCAAACAGGTGACCGTACGCGGATTGTCGCGAAGGGCCGTTGCGAGACCACGGAAGTCGGTGAAACTTGCCTTGTCCAAACCACCCGTCGTATTGATTGGGGTGCCTGATTCGGTCGTACGGTACATGCCCGATCCGTCGAAGTTCTCAAGCGCGAGACCAATCGGATCCGTGATTTTATGGCAACCGGCGCATACAGGATTTGAACTGTGAGCCGACAGGCGCTCGCGTGCCGTTTTGAGCGACGGATCGGGATTTTCGAGCGCCGAGAAGTCGACATTCGGCGGTGGGTTTGGAACTTTTTGGCATAACAGGACTTCGCGGATAGCCTTACCGCGACGGGTCGGCGAACTCCGGCCCGGATGTGAATAAACCGCCAGGAAGCCAATCTCAGACAGGATACCCGCGCGCGGGCTATCGGCGGGGAATTCATATGGAACCCAGCGATCGGGGCGATTGACGGCAACGCCGTAGATCGCACCAAGATCATTGGTGAGGAAAGTCTTCCGTGTCGTGAACAAGTCGCGATAATCGGCATCTTCATTCACGACGTGCGCAACGATGGTGCGCAGGACTTGCTCACGCGCGTCCTCGGTCACTTTCGGCGTGAACGCAGGATAGATCGTGCCGTCCTTCACCAGTGTTTCGAAGTTTTCGAAGACCAACATATCTTCAAAGAAGCTGCGCACGCCTTCGCCCACGCGGTCCGTGTTCGCAAGCATGCGATCGACCTGCTGTTCCAAACCCTTCTTGGTATTGAGCTTGCCGTTACCGGCCGCTGCGAGCAGTTCTTCATCTGGATAAGAGTCCCACAGCAGCACGCTGAGACGCGACGCTTTTGCATAAGGCGACAACTGCGGCTGGCCGTTGACCACCACGGAGGGCTGCGTCAGGTAAAGGAATTCAGGTTCCTGCAGCATGCCCGCAAGCACAATGCTCAAGCCGCTATAAAAGCTTTTGAGACGCTCGGCGCTCGAATGAGCCTGCAAGACGTACGTGCTCAGTTCGCGTTGCTTGATTGGGCGGCGAAACAGAAGCGATCCGACGTGATTTAAGAACTTCCCGGCACAGGCGTCGTCCGGCTGCGTGTCGACGGACGGCTTGCATGGCAACAAGAAAGTACGGTTGCGTGGTTCGACAACCTGATCGGCGACCGAGCGGGCGGCGGCTTCAAACTGACGGAAGGCACCTTCAGTGATCGTGGCATTGCCAGCCCCGACAGCAACGAGCCCGTCCACGCGCGCAATGGGCGCGAATTTTGACGGGTATGTAAGGCCAGCGCCAAAGATCGACTGCAACGTGTTCACATACTGTGCCTGCGTGATCAGGCGCGATGTGGGCTCAATCTTCGCCAACGCGGGCTCCGCCGGCTGTTTAGCAACAGCCGTGACGGCCAAAATGCCGGCAGCAGCAACAGCGGCCCACACCTTCATCTTACTCATCAACCAAACCTCCCAAACGATCTCTCGAACGGACGAGCTGGGCTCCACCGATCATAAATTCCTATCTCACAGGCGAAACATGTGCTCCTTATTCTGCCGCAGAAAAGCAGATTTTAAAGACACGCACGACTCTCCTCGCCAGCAGCGTTTAGCATGGCCAGAGTTTATCTAAATTTATGCTGGATATAAACCAAGCCCGCTACTTGTAGTCGGTGCGGGCGCATTAAATTATGAGAAACTCATGACGTGGAATTAGACCAAGTGTCGGCCATTTTCCACTTAATCCGCTTGACACATGTCGACAAGATATTGCGGAAAACCATTATCCGCAGAGACTTGGACACTCTCTTTTGATGAGACGAAAGCGCATTTACCGCCGCCAAAAGAGCACTAAAGGCATGAGAATTCGCCATGATCCCGAATCGCCGAGCTGAAAGTCTTTTCAGATTTCATTTCGCAGTGCAGCAATTAACCTCATTGTGCGCCTGCGAAGGCAAGTCGTTAGCGCGCTTATAAAAACTCATCATCAAATTAGATTCTTTGCATATCCTCTAACCGCACCTTTAGACGAGCATTCGCGCCTCGCGCCAAACACTTACCCGGGAATCATGTCCAACACGAAAACCCACAGCAACTTCATTGGCGGCGAGTGGGTGCCGGGTAGCACCGTCGCGACCAATATCAATCCGTCCAATCTTGAGGATTCGGTCGGCGATTTTGCGCAAGGGTCTGCCAAGGATGTAGAGACTGCCGTGGCGGCCGCTCAGGCCGCACAGCCCCAGTGGGCGCGCGCCACTGCGCAAACCCGCGGCGACCTTTTAGATAAAGTGGGTGAGCGGCTTTTAGCGCGAGAAGCTGAATTAGGCACCATCCTCGCCCGCGAGGAAGGCAAAACACTTGCGGAAGCGCGGGGCGAAGTTCAACGCGCAGCGCGCGTTTTTAAATATTTCGCCAATGAAGCGTTGCGCGCGCACGGGGAAACGATCCCGTCGGTGCGACCAGAAGTCACGATAGCGACGCGGCGCGAGGCCGTTGGTGTTGTTGGCCTGATCACGCCTTGGAATTTTCCGATTGCCATTCCCGCGTGGAAGACAGCACCGGCATTGGCTTACGGCAACGCAGTCATTCTGAAGCCTGCCGACGTGGCGCCGGCGAGCGCATGGGCCATGGCACAGATCATCGCTGAAGCGGGCGCCCCGGCCGGCGTGTTCAATCTCGTGATGGGTCCTGGGCGTGCAGTCGGCGAAGCGATGCTAAAGCACGCAAGCATCAATGCCATTTCTTTCACAGGATCGCAGACGGTTGGTGCGGCGGTTGCCGCCGAATGCGCGCAACGTTTCCGTCCCTTCCAACTGGAAATGGGCGGAAAAAATCCACTCGTGATTTTGGACGATGCCGATCTGGATATTGCGACCGACGTCGCGATCAACGGTGCTTACTATTCGACGGGCCAGCGCTGCACAGCTTCAAGCCGCTTGATCGTCACGAAAGGCATTTACAAGAAATTTTTAGAAAAGATGCTGGAGCGGCTCGACGCCCTCGTGGTCGGCGACGCCCTAGATCCCAAAACACATATCGGTCCTGTGGTGAGCGAGGCTCAACTCAAACAGAATCTCAAATACGTCGACATCGGCCGCGACGAAGGCGCCCATCTCGCGAAGGGCGGTGACCGCATTAAGGGCGCGACGCCTGGCTATTATATGAGCCCCGCGCTCTTTACCGACGTCGACAACAAGATGCGAATCGCTCAGGAAGAAATTTTTGGCCCTGTCGCCGCCATGATTCCCGCAGACAGCCCCGAGCACGCTCTGGAAATCGCCAATGACACGCCTTTTGGCTTGTCTTCAGGCGTTTGTACAACTTCGCTCAAGTACGCGAAATTCTTTGAAGCCGAATTAAAAGCTGGCATGGTCATGGTCAACTTGCCGACCGCCGGCGTTGAACTGCAAGCGCCTTTCGGCGGTACCAAAATGTCCAGTTTCGGTCCGCGCGAGCAAGGGCCGATGGCGAGAGATTTTTACACCAAAACAAAAACGAGTTACCTCCGTGCCTGACACATCCAGAACTTCGACGATCACAGCCGCCGAGCGGCTGGTGGAAACCCTTTTAGCCAACGGTGTGGAACGCGTTTTTTGCGTTCCGGGCGAAAGTTACTTGGCCGTTCTTGATGCGCTCTACGAGGTTCGCGACAAGATCAAAGTCGTGGCTTGCCGTCACGAGGCGTCGGCCGCGAACATGGCGACAGCCTACGGAAAATTGACCGGCAAACCCGGCATCTGTTTCGTCACGCGCGGGCCTGGCGCGACACAGGGTTCGGTCGGCGTTCATACGGCACAGCAAGATTCTGTGCCTATGATGTTTTTCGTCGGGCAAATCAGCACGACCGACAAAAACCGCGAAGCCTTCCAAGAAGTCTATTACCCCGCGATGTTCGGGCCGCTTGCAAAGCTGGCTGAGGAGATCGACGACCCGCGACGGGTTGTTGAAATCACGACGCGCGCTTACGCAACCGCTTTGCAAGGACGCGCAGGCGCCGTCGTCGTGGCGCTGCCGGAAGACATGCTCGTGGCCCCGGCAGGACCGCGCAAACCAACGACTGTGCAGATCCCGGAAATCGGGATGGACAGCAAAACGCTTGCCGCGCTCGATGCGCGCCTGAATGCCGCGGAAAAACCGCTTCTCATTCTGGGCGGCACCGGCTGGGCGGCGGAGCCGCTCAAAAAGCTCACGGCTTGGGCCGAAGCCATCAATCTGCCCATCGTCGCCTCCTTCCGCCGTAAGGACCTCATTGACAACTCTCACCCCTGCTATGTGGGCGATATTGGACTTGGGTCTAATCCTAAATTGGTCGCGCGCGTGCGCTCGGCCGATCTTCTGATCGCCATCGGTGCGCGCCTCGGCGAAAATCCGTCGCAAAACTACGGGGTCTTCACCGCTGAAGAGACCGCTTCGAAACTGATTCATATCCATCCGGATCCACGCGAGATCAACCGCGTTTGGCCGGCATCGCTTACGGCGGTTTCAGGCAATGTGAATGCGATTGTCGGACTCGCGGGCCTCAAGATTAAAAAAACTTGGAATACGTGGCGTGCCGAAGCGCGCGCCGACTACGAGGGCTTCATCGTTCCAGTCAGCGTGACGGGTGCGGTGAACCTTTCGAAGATATATTCGTGGCTCGCTAAGAATCTTCCTGCGGACGCCATCGTCGCAAGCGGCGCAGGCCAATACGCCGCTTGGCTCAATCGCTTTTATTCACACCGCACATTCGGCACGCAACTCGCGCCGACCAGCGGCGCCATGGGCTTTGGCTTCCCGGCCGCCATTGCCGCCAAGCTTACGTACCCTGAGCGCACCGTGGTCGGCATTGCCGGCGACGGTTGCTTCATGATGGCAGCCCCGGAGCTCGCAACGGCTGTGCAATACGGCGCGAACTTTCCAACCATCGTAGTCGACAACGGTTCCTACGGTTCAATCCGTATGCATCAGGAACGGGATTATCCGGGCCGTGTGTCGTCGACCGATTTGCGCAATCCGGACTTCGCAGCGTATGCGCGTTCGTTCGGCGCATGGGGCGCTACCGTCACAAAAACTGAGGAATTCGCGCCAGCATTCAAAGAGGCGCTCGCACAAAATACGCCATCGCTTTTGCATGTAAAAACCAGCGTCGACGACATCATGCCCGGCAAGACACTTGCGCAGTTAGCATCAAAATAATGCTCGCGCGCTGAACTAAACTGCCGCCTCGGGAGAACGAGGCGGCATTGGGGGAGGAAGTCGTGAGCTCAATTGAAGTTGCGGAAAGCGCCTCTGCGCCGACAGGGACACGTTCGACAGCTTGGCGCATCAAAGCCATTTTCGGGGGCTCTGTCGGAAACCTCGTCGAATGGTACGACTGGTATGTCTATTCATCCTTCTCCCTGTATTTCGCCAGCTCGTTTTTCCCAAAGGGCGATCAGACGGCCCAACTTCTGAATGCCGCGGCGGTTTTCGCCGCAGGCTTTCTCGTACGACCTATCGGCAGTTGGCTTCTGGGAAGCTACGCCGACAAGCATGGACGGCGCGCAGCGCTTGTTATGTCGATGATCATGATGGGCGCTTGCTCCCTTGTGATCGCTGTCATACCCGATTACTCCGTCATTGGTTTCTTTGCGCCGGTGCTCCTAGTCCTCGCGCGCGTTGGACAGGGACTGTCTGTTGGAGGCGAGTACGCCGCCAGCGCTACCTACCTCAGCGAAGTCGCGGGTAAAAAGCGCCGCGGATTTTTCGGCAGCTTCCAGTATGTGACATTGATTTTGGGCCAGCTGCTCGCGCTTTTGACGGCCGTCGTTCTGCAAAATGTCATGAGCATCGAAGACTTAACGGCTTGGGGTTGGCGTATTCCATTTTTCATCAGCGCCATTCTTTCGGTCCTTGCGCTGTTCGTGATGCTCAAGATCGAAGAGACCGAGTCCTTCACCGTGATGAAAAGCAAAAACAAGATCGTCAATACGTGGAAGATCATGGCCGAACATCCCAAAGAATTGGTGATCGTCCTCGGTCTAACCATGGGCGGCTCGCTGGGGTTCTATACGTTCAGCACGTATATCCAGCAATTCCTGGCCAACACAGCTGGCTTTTCAAGGCAGGACGCGACCGAAATCGCGACTGTGGCGATGGTTTTCTTTATGTTCGCACAGCCTTTTTTCGGATGGGTGTCCGATAAGGTCGGCCGCAAGCCTTTGCTGATCGCCTTCGGTGTGATGGCCACGCTCGCCACGGTTCCGATCATGACCGCCCTCTCCGATACGCACGACGCGATCACGGCGATTTCTCTCGTGACACTCGCGCTGCTGATCCAGAGTTGCTACACGTCAATTAGCGGCCTGTATAAAGCCGAAATGTTTCCCGCCGAGATCCGGGCTCTGGGCGTAGGACTACCCTACGCCATCGGCGTCTCCGTGATTGGCGGTACAGGGCCGTTCGTCGCATTGCTATTCAAGGATCAAGGGCACGAATCCCTGTACTATTGGTATGTGACGTTCTTCATTGCGCTGTCTCTCATCACCGCCATCTACGCGCGTGACATGAAAGCCCACAGCAAAATCATGGAAGACTAATTTAAGAAAATGTCGGCCGCCCGCTCTGGGTTCTGCACGAAAATAAAATGAGGGCGCGCACATTGTGCGCGCCCTCATTCGTATTTAGATCGCGAACACAGCTCGCTGAAGGCTGTTCTAAAAGAACGCCTGCAACCCGGTCTGCGCCCGACCGAGGATAAGCGCGTGCACATCGTGCGCGCCTTCGTACGTGTTCACGGTCTCGAGATTCAGCATATGGCGGATCACTTGGAATTCTTCGCTGATGCCGTTGCCGCCGTGCATATCGCGCGCCATGCGTGCGATGTCGAGTGACTTACCGCAGTTATTACGCTTGATGAGGCTAATCATTTCAGGCGCAGCTTTGGCGTCATCCATGAGGCGCCCCACTCTTAAACACGCCTGAAGACCAAGCGTGATCTCCGTCTGCATGTCCGCGAGCTTCTTCTGATAGAGCTGCGTATTGGCTAATGGGCGACCGAACTGTTTGCGGTCGAGGCCATATTGGCGCGCGGCATGCCAGCAGAACTCCGCCGCGCCCATGACGCCCCAAGCAATTCCATAGCGCGCGCGATTCAAGCAACCGAATGGTCCCTTCAGACCTTCGACGTGCGGCAGCAATGCATCCTCGCCGACCGCCACATCGTCCATGACAATTTCGCCGGTGATCGATGCACGCAACGAAAACTTTCCCTCGATCTTGGGCGCAGATAACCCCTTCATGCCTTT
Organism: Fidelibacterota bacterium; assembly: GCA_947475895.1. Taxonomy (GTDB): domain Bacteria; phylum Pseudomonadota; class Alphaproteobacteria; order Rhodospirillales; family Rhodospirillaceae; genus SHVO01. The sequence continues at coordinate 53,543 of CANJMF010000016.1, read as the reverse complement.
TTCCAGGATGAAGCCGCGGATCGCGCCCTTGTGAGCCTGAGATTTCGCCCACACAACAAACACATCGGCGATGGGACTATTAGAAATCCACATCTTGGCACCGGAGAGGACGTAGCCGGTGGCAGTCTTTTTGGCGGTGGTGGTCATCCCTCCAGGATCCGAACCGGCATTCGGTTCGGTCAAACCAAAACATCCAATGAATTCGCCCGAGCACAATTTTGGCAGATACTTCTTGCGTTGTTCTTCCGTGCCGTAAGCATAAATCGGATAGATCACCAGCGACGACTGGACGCTCATCATTGAGCGGAAGCCTGAATCCACGCGCTCGACCTCGCGCGCCACCAAACCGTAAGACACATAGTTAACGCCTGCGCCGCCGTATTCTTCTGGCAGTGTGACGCCTAGGAGCCCTTGGGCGCCCATCTCGCGAAAGATGGCGGGATCAGTTTTCTCTTCACGAAAAGCCTGAATAACGCGCGGCTGCAGTTTATCCTGAGCATAGGCACGCGCCGCGTCGCGAATCATACGTTCATCATCTTGCAGTTGGTCATCAAGTAAAAGTGCGTCGTCCCAGGCGAACGGCGCCAATCCTGGGTTATCTTTAGGCTTTAACGACGGCTTACTCATTACATTGATTCCTTTAGCGGCATACGTGAGCGATCCCGAAGCTCTTGTAAAACTTCGTCGGTATGTTCTCCAAGTTTGGGAGCAGGCCGATCGGCGATACAAGGTTCGCCGTTGAACAGTAAAGGCGTTCGTACGATCGGCAACTCTCCTTCTTGTCCGTGTGGGTAGGCCACGCGCACTTGCATGCCGCGCGATTGGACCTGCGCATCTTTGAACACTTCGGAGATCTTGTTGATGGGACCGGCGGGAACTCCAGCTGCTTCGATTTCGGATTGCAGCTCCGTTTTGGTACGTTGGCGCGTGAATGCGGACAGGAGCGAGATTAACCGATCTCGATTGCGCACACGATCGGCGTTGCGCGCAAAATCTGCATCGGTCGCGATTTCGGGCACCCCAAAAACTTTGCACAAACGCCGAAATTGTTCGTCGTTTCCAACGGCAATCATCATTTCACCGTCGGCGGTCGGAAATACCTGATAGGGCACCAAATTCGGATGGGCATTGCCCAACCGCTGTGGCTCAATGCCTGCGATCAAGTGGGAAAGCGCCTGGTTCGCAAGCACGCCCACTTGCGTATCAAGGAGGCTCATATCGATATAGGCTCCGAGCCCCGTGCTCGTGCGCTGAATAATGGCGGCAAGGATGCCGGTGGACGCATATACGCCCGTCATGATGTCGGTGAGCGGCACCCCGACTTTTGTTGGCTCGCCTTCCGGAGACCCCGTGACGTGCATCAATCCAGAGATCGCCTGAATCATGGCGTCATAGCCGGGGCGGCTGGCGTAGGGACCGGTTTGACCGAAGCCAGTAATGGAACAGTAAATCAAACGCGGATTCGTTCGGCAGACACTGGCGTAGTCCAAACCATACTTCTTTAAGCCGCCTACCTTGAAGTTCTCAATTACGATGTCGGCGCTGGCGATGAGTTCTCGAACAGTCACCAAGTCATCCGGGTTCTCGAAGTCCAACGCGATCGATCGTTTGCCGCGATTGGCGGCATGAAAATAGGTGGCGTCGAGAGATTCGCCGTCTTTGCCTTTAACGAACGGCGGCCCCCAGCCGCGCGTATCATCGCCCGCCCCCGCGCGCTCGACCTTCACGACGTCCGCGCCCAAATCGGCGAGAATTTGGCTGCACCACGGCCCGGCCAGAATGCGCGAAAGATCAATCACCCGAAGATGATGAAGCGGTCTCATGAACTTCCTCGAATGCTAAAAGCATAAATCGGCAGTATCATTGGAAGGCAACTTACGGCAAACCATTTTAGTTGAGGCAGTTTGTTACCTCGGGTAATGATGTCTGTCTGAAATGAGGCTCCTCATGTCCAGCGTGCCTGCCACATTCCGCTACCGTCGTCGCCTAATGCCGTCACTGAGCGCATTGATGGCGTTTGAGGCGGCGGCGAGGCTCGGCAACACGACGAGGGCCGCCGAGGAACTGCACCTTACGCAAGGCGCCATCAGCCGCCAAATCAAGCTACTGGAGGAGCAGCTCGGAATCATGTTGTTCGAGCGCATCCGCCAACGCATCGTTCTTACACAAGCTGGCTCCTACTACGCCGATGAAATCCGCCAAACGCTGGATCGCTTTGCTGGGGTGACAGCGCAGGCAATCTCGTTTCGCACGGCCGGCGGAATCCTGCGGCTGGGCATGCTTCCGACGTTTGGCACAAAGTGGCTGATCCCGCGCTTGCACGATTTCTTTTCCCAACATCGTGGCATTACGGTGAATTTCTCAAGCCACATTCACCAGGTCGATTTTCAGCGCGATCAGCTCGACGCCGCTATTCACTTCGGCGACGACGAATGGCCGGGCGTCGTTTTACATCGCCTGCTTGGCGAGGAAATTGTTCCCGTCGCATCACCCAAGCTTATACAGCAGGAGAAGATCAAGAAGCCCGATGATCTCGTGCGCACGACTTTGCTTGCACAGACCACGCGGCTTGATGCTTGGGCGAACTGGTTTCGCTCCCGTCAGCTCGATAGCCTCGAATCAACACCCACGTTGGTGTTCGAGCAGTTCGCCATGATAATCCAAGCATCGATCGCTAATTTGGGGGTAGCGCTCGTGCCGAAGGTGCTCGTAAAGGACGAAGTCAAGAACGGCGATCTCGTAGAGTTATTTGGCAGCTCCGTCATCGACGATAAAGCGTACTTCTTGGCGTATCCGCGCGATCGCGCCGACTACCCGCCTTTAGTAGCGTTCCGCGACTGGCTACTGGGTCAAATCAAAACCTAGCCCTCGCTATCCCGAAAAAACATTAAGCCCAGTCTCTTTTCGAGACTGGGCTGTACGTGTCGGCTTTTTACTTAGACCAGAATCTCGCTGATCACATCCGATGTCTGATTACTTTTCTCGCCGAATTTCTGAACATCGACGCCCATCGTGCGCAATGCGGTATACGCAATACGTGAGAGAGGCGCGGCCTTCATATCCACATGCAGGCCGGTCTTAAATTTGCCGCCAGCGCGCCCTGCGGTAAGGACCGGCATATCTTCCAAGGAATGAATGCGCGCGTCACCATGGTCGGTATCGGCCACGATGAGCATGTTGTCCAGCAAGGTGCCGTCGCCCTCTTTGATATTCGCGAACGCCTGTACGAAATAGGCGAAGCCTTCCATGCAACGGCGCGTAAACCAAGAACAATTCGGTTGGTATCCGAGCTTTTCGTCAATCGGCTCTTCGTGCGTGGTCGTATGATGGGGTTTTTCGTATCCCGGTTTGATCGTATTTGAGAGCATATCGGCGTAAGCCATATTAATGACGCGCGTTTGATCGCATGCGACGGCCATCGCGAGCAGATCGGTCATCATCTTATTACGCTGGGCGACAAGCGGAGATTCGTTGCCCAATTTCATCTCGGAATCTTTTGGCGACACCGGAGGATGACAGGCGGCAATGGGCTCGGGCTTTGTCAGCTGCTGATCGAACTGTTTTTCGAGGTGACGCAAACCCGTGAAGTATTGATCGAGGCGCGCGCGGTCTTCGGCGCCTACGCGCTTATTGATCCACTCCATCTCTTCCATGACTGCAGAGAGCGCACTCTTACGCGACATCGCGCGCGGGCTCGGTTTAAAATCCTGCGCGTTTGGATCGTTAAATTCGGGCCCGAACAAACGCGCATAAAACTGAAGGGGCGAATATTCGGCCGGATTAGGGGTGTTTGCGTCTTCATAGGAGAACGACACCCGCGCACTCGCGGCCGCATTGGCTGTTAAGGTTTTAAAGCGTCGCGTACGGCTAATCTGATTGGCAATCGTAATATCGTAGGTTTCGCCGGTGAGATTGTTGCCATTTGGGGGAGCCCCCGTGCGCGAAATAATCCACCCCGTAATGTGACCTTTCAGCGGTTCGCTATCGCGAAACGCCGTGAAATTCGTGAGGACGTTGATGTGATCGCGTAAGGGAGCGAGAGATTCGATTTCCTCCGGAAACTCGAAGTCTTTGCCCGTTTTCTTCGGCACGAAGGCTGAGCGGCTCATTCCGAGACCCCAACTCCAAAGGCCAAAGCGCACCGGCAGCGGTGCCCCATTAGCGAACGCTGTGCCATTTCCGTTTAGGAAGGAATTCAGGAGAGGCAATCCGACCGTGATCGCACCGCCATCTAACATGCCGCGGAGTACGCGGCGGCGAGAGAAACCGTTCATGATTTTTCCATTCCTTCGATCATGGATTTGAAGCGACTTTGTTAGGCGTCAAAATGCTGGCTGCTTTCTCCGGTGACACCGGCTTCGGACCGGTTTCGCTGACCGCCGAGAAGGCATCACTCAGGGTAATCGCCTTCAGTAGTGGCCGCAGACGATAGCTATCGGCCGCGAACTTTTTATTCAGTTGAGCCAGGACAGGCTCGGACGACACAGGCAAAACGCCCGCTGTCGCATAGCTGAAAGCACGCCTCACTAGGCATGTGGGCAGCGCCGGACTGTCGTGAACTGCCTGCCCCAAACCATCCACATCGGTGAAGATTTTTCCGTCAAGGCTGCCGCTGGGATCGATCGTCGCGCCCTTCTCAACTAACCGATATCGACCAGCGCCGTCGAAATTCTCAAGCGCCAAGCCCATGGGGTCGGTGATTTTGTGGCAACCGGCGCAAACGGGATTCTGGCGATGAACGTCGAGCCGTTGCCGCGCCGTCTTAAGTTTTGGATCTGGGTTTTCAATTGCCGAAAAATCAACGTTGGCCGGCGGCGGCGGAACCTTCTGGCAGAGAATCAATTCGCGCAACGCCTTGCCTCGTAACGTTGCAGAGCTTCGTGTCGCATGGGAGTTCAGCGCCAGGAAACTCACTTGAGTCAGAATTCCAGCGCGGTGAGCGTCGTGCGGAAATTCATACGGCAGCCAACCCGGTGCCGTCTGCACGCCATAGAGAACACCAAGCGCGGGTGAAATGAATGTCTCACGCGACGTATAGACATCCCGGTAGTCCTTGTTTTTTGTCAGCAATTGATCGACGACAGTTCGCAGCGTTTGTTCCCGCGCGTCGGCCGCGACCCCACCCAAAAAGAATGGATATATCGTAGCGTCTTTGCTGAGCGCCTCCATCTCCTCCAAACCGAACATATCGTCGAAAAAAGCGCGCACGCCGATTTCTAGTCGCGGGCTCTTCAACATAGCATCGACGATACGTGTACGGCTCTTTTCGCTAAATAGATCGCCGCGGATTGCAGCCGCGCGCAGCATTGGATCCGGCGCAGCGTTCCACAAAAACAGGCTTAACCGTGATGCCTGTGAATATGCGTCTAGGCGCATATGTCCGGGACGCTTTGGATCCGGCTCTTCTTTTTCGGCAACCAGGAGCACGCTCGGACTCAGGAGCACACTTTCCAGAATAACTTGGACGCCGGCGTAGAAATCATGGAGGCGGTTGGCTGCCGCTCCAGCCTCAGCGACCAGTTTTTCAACATGCTCTTTCGGTGGCGGAACAAAATAAAGATAGTCGATGACTCGATTTAAAAACTTACCCGCGCATTCGTTATCTGCGGCGGTTTCCGATGCCGGCTTGCAAGGAAAAAGCGTATCCCTGCGCCTGGGATCGACGACCTGGTTGGAAACGATGTTGGCGACTTTTTGGTAGGTCTCGATTTGCGCGTCGCTGACACCGGCCACGGAGGTTCCCGCCATCAGCACGCCGTCCGTTCGTGTAAGCGGCGCAAATTTGACGTCGGTCTTGATGTCGGGGCCAAAGAAATATTGGATCGTGTTGATGTATTGCTGCGTCGTCAGCAGCCGCAAATGCTTCGGCATGCCGATACTTGCGTCAGCGGAAACACTATGGGTTTCCGCTGCAAAACTGAGATTGGGTATTCCGGAGGCGGCGCCCGCGAGCATCGTCGCCGCGAGCAGTGTTGCCGAAAAAGTAAACAAAGTGTGCTTCCGTTTCGTCGATCTCGGACGCAACAATTTTCTAAACAAACGCAATGGGTCCTCCTTCTTCGTCAATCGCCTACCCACACGGTGGGTAGAATCTTCAATCTATCGGGTCTGAATCTTCGTATCTTCGCCGCGCGCAGCAAACCGGGCGGGCTTGTCAATTTCCATTTCCGCGACCTTCTCCTTGGGATGCGTCAGGCGCACCTGCACGGCCGTTATGCGCAAGGCCGCCGAGATAGCTGTGTTCGCTCCCGTCTCCGAATCCGGGTGAGCATCAGCCAGACGACGCAATGCTTTATATAGGGATGCCGCTGCGGTCTTGCCGTAGCTGATTTGATGCGTGCCATACCGCCGATTGAGACTGCGGTAGTTGGTCTCTATATCGATATAGCCTCCGAGCATGCCTTCCGCCGTATCTGGAGTCAGCTTCAGCTCGAAGTGCGCGTCACGCATCCAATCGAGCGACGCTTCTTGATGTACGAACTCGTTCGCCCAGACGAAATCTGACGGTTCGGTTGTGGTCAGCACGCCGTTCACGATCTTAGCCTTAGATTTATGAATGAAATCCTGGCCCCACTGCGTGTCGATGCGCTGCGTCGTATCTGCCTGGAATTCCCCCTTAGCGTCTCGCACCAATGGGTCGAGGCCGCGGTATGTCGTCATCGTTACGTCGTCGTCATTCAACAGGCTATCGACGTCCGTTAATTCGAAGAGAATGCGATTAAATTGCTTACCTTCGAAATGCTCGTTTTCGAAAAGGTTCTGCGACGAACCGTCGCGATAACTGAGGATGCAGCCGACGGCGCGATAAAACTGATTGTCGATGCCGGTGATCTTGCCGTCTGGTGATGTGAAATCGGACGGCTTCACCTTGCCATCAAGATTGAGGCCGATGGCAACTTTTCCACCAACTTCGCGAAATGGAAATTTGTCCGCCTCGACCGTCGGCCACCAGATCTCGGCTTCGCGCATGACGGTCGTTTCCGCTATTGTCCATTTCTTGCCGTCTTTTTGCGGAAACGATGCTGAGAATTGCTCGCGGGCGCCGTCATTGATGCCATTCGGGCATTCTTCTTTTGTTTCCTTTCCGCTCGCGTCTTTCGCCTGATAAATAGGCCAGTTGATTGTTGTCAAAACGTACGCGATGGACCGGGTTGGCGGCGCGGTGTCATCTGCACCGCCAGCAGCACTGCCAGCACCTAAGGCAGCAACAGCAAATCCGGCGATGGCCGCTTTACCGAGCCACATTCTCCGCAACGTCGACTGTTGTGTTTTCACGCGTCTCTCCTAAAAAATGCCTGAGGGCGTCACTGACGTCCGCCACGATCGCCGTCGCGAGATTCGAATACGTCGCGATACACAATCGCCGCATAACCGTTGCGCCCGCCGTTCACCTCGCCCCAACCGTGCGCATTGATGTCGGTAGGCTTGCGATCGCCATAACCTTTGTATCCGGCAAAGGTGTAGATGGGCCGATCCCGTAGGGTCCAAACATTGAGGGCTCCGGGCGCATTGGCGACCGTCCGTTTTCCGGTCTTGGGATCGATATACATCGTTCCCCACGTCTGGTTTCCGCTCTTGGCGCCGACGGGCGCAAGAACATAGGGGAAGTACTTGGCACAGCGATCCGGATCACCGCCACCGCACACTGCAAAGCGATACAGTTGCGGAGATTCAGGGTTGTCGCACGCCTGCTGATCTACAGCGTCGTCGCTGCAGATATAGCGATAGACGGTCATGCCGTTGGCATCTCCGAGGACCATTCCAACAATCGTCCGTTTTAAAGCGAAGCCTCGCGGAGGTTCGGGTGACGTTTGCGTATAAACGTTGTGCCAGCGCGCGGTGTCGCTGCCGTCAAGAGATCCGGTCTTTGAATCAGTTGGGTGACGATAAATAGGACGGCCACGAAACGCCCATTGCATCACGCCTGGCGCTCGCTCGAAGGTCGTCCACTCACCAACCGGTACGGCCGACAATGCGGCCAGTACGGGCGACCATTGATCCAGGCACGCTTCTTTACAATTCGATTTATTACGGCTGTCGCCATCGTAGGTGTAGATGGACCATCCATCGCGCAAAGTAATCAACCGTCCCGACATAGTCGTATGGACATCAAATTGGCCGGGGACATTTGCTTCGGGACCGACGGGATACCGCGCTGCGCCGCCTTCACCCTGACCTGCGAAATTGGATCCGCCCAACACATCGCCCGGCCGCTTGTCCAAGGCGGACATGTACATCGCCCAGCCCTTGTAAGCCCACTGCTTACGCCCATCGAGACGATCGACGACCGTCCACTTGCCGATCGGTTTCGCGTCGGCGGAAGCCAGAGCTGGCGGCCAAAGATCCGTACAAGCCGGTCTATGATCCACATCCGGAAGTTCGAGCCCGCCGGGATAGGGACTCAAGAAACCGGTGTTCTCACGATACGGCTCTTTGCCACATGTCGGCTTACCTTGAACTTCGCCCGCGTCGCCGTTTCGCAACTGGCGCTTGGGCCACATGTAAAGCGTCCGCCCCTGCTCATTCGCAAACACGGGACCATCAAGTTCGGAAACGACGACCTGGAAACCAGCAGGCATTGGCGCGCGAACGAAGTCTTCCTTTGGACTTGCTGCGTGCGCTTGCATGCTCATCGCCGCCGCGAATGCAGCGGCCGAAATACAGAAAATGTTTTGCAAAAATCGCATGGTCGGCCCTCACCGTAGTTAAGACTTCATGCGCTGAAACGTACTCAACACCGGAACTCCCATAACCCATAGAATCCGCTCCTGGGCATCGCTGCCATGCGCTGGAGGGACTCCTCTACCCCTGGATTACGCGCCCCCCGCAAATGGAGCGCAAACCAATTTTTCTATTGGAGACGAATACTCAAGGCAATGCTGCAGCGCAGCAAAATGGGGCGTTTGAGGACCTTCCAGGTTGTGCCCACCCCGCCTCACGTACTCGCGAGGGCGGCCCAGATTCCCGAGCCGCCCTGCAGTTCGTTTAGAGCGCTTTATGAATCATTCCGGGGTTCAAATCTTTGAGACTGACCGCGCCAACCTGTTGCATCGCTGCCAGCACTTCCGCCTTCAGGATCTGGACAACCTTCTCGACGCCGGCTTCACCGAAAGCGCCCAGGCCCCAAAGATAGGGGCGACCGACGCCCACCATGGTAGCGCCCATAGCGACAGCCTTCACGATATCCATGCCGCGACGGAATCCGCCGTCGATGAGAATGGGAACCTTGCCCTTAACCACAGGTGCAATGTCCGCGAGCGAGGCGATGGTAGATCCGCTCGTATCTTCGTTGCGGCCGCCGTGATTGGAGATGTAGACGCCGTAGCCCAGTTTCACGCACATCATTGCATCTTCAACGTCCATGATGCCTTTCACGAGGACTTCCATCTTCGTGAAATCACGCACGCGTTTCAGAAATTCCCATGTCAGTTTATCGGGCGTTACCTTCTGCTCCCAAAGTTCCGCAGGAACTTCGGAGAACTGCGGTCTTGTCTTCGAGACAATCATCGGGCTCTTGGGATTTCCAGGCCGAACTTCATGGCATGTCGCGCAAAGGCGCTTGTCGTCGCGCTTCGCACGCTCGAACTGCATGTCCTTACGAGCAGACACGCCGTCGACGGTCACGACCATTGTGCGGCAACCGTCTCTCTCGGCCCGCGTGATAATCGACTTCGTTATTTCCCAGTTCGCCTGCTGGTAAAGTTGGAAGATAACGGGGTTCCCATTGCGCGCCTTATTCGCATCCGTCGTCGAGCATGTTGCCAGGGTCGAGAGTGCCTGCGCGACATTGTGCCTTCCGCTCGCGCGTGCCACGCCCGCCTCGGCATCGGGGTGATACATGGCCTGGCCACCGATCGGGCAGAGAAAAAACGGCATCGCGTATTTGGTGCCGAAGACTTCACGGCTCGGGTCGGCATTTCTGACATCGCGAAGACGACGTGAGCGGATGGCAAATTTGCTAATGTCCTGTCTATTAGCTCTGTATGTTCCCTCACCGTCAGCTCCGGTCGACATGAAACCCCAGTGAGCGCCAGGGACGTTTTTATGCGCGACGGGTTCAAATTCGAACACCTCGAGCGCATCTTCAGGTTTTTCGATCAGATAGGCCGGATCGTAGGGTTTCCAAACATACGGATCCGCCGGGCGATCCTGTAACTCGGCAGCGGTCGCTGCCAGCGCGTCTTTGGCCCCTATTCCAAGTACCGGACTTGCTGCGAGGTACTGAAGAAATAACCGACGACTCTTTTCGTCTTTAGTGAAATTTTTCATGGATTCCTCCCTGTTAAAATCCAATATCGCTACTCATTACTAACCGGCAAACAACGCACGAGCCGGCGAAGAGAAGATCGTACAGGCCGTGAGACAAAAATCGCGCCGTGCCGGTACCTATCCTCTTAAAATCGCCGCGTTATTCCATCGTGATTTTCTGTGCGCGCCAATTGCCCATATCGGCTACCCAAATCGTGTGTTCGTCCTGGCACGCCATGCCGTGGATCGAGCGGAATTGACCAAGCTTGCCACCTGGCTCGCCGAGCATTCCCAGTACTTTGCCTTCTAAGCTCACCTTGTAGACGCGGGCCGGGTTCAGATCCCCGATATAAAGGACTTGGTTCGGCCCTGGCGTAATGCACATGGCGTCAGGCGAGCCGGGTGTGCCGGCAAGATTGACGGGAGGGGCGTCCGGATAGGCTTTCAGAACATTCGGATCGTCACCCCGTGGCTTGGGAGGCTGACCGCTAATAAATCGCGGCGTCGGATTGGCATCGCCTTCCTTCAAAGGATAGTACGGGACTTGCCCCATGAGCGTGAATTGCCGGAGAAATTTCCCGTTGGTGTCGAATACCTGAACGCGCGCATTGCCGCGGTCCGCAACGTAAACATTGTCTTTCGCATCGACGGCGATGTTATGCGGCGTGAGGAATTGGCCGGGACCCGTTCCGCGCTCCCCCCATTGCTTCACCCAATTACCGTCTTTGTTGATCTTGGCGACACGTGAGTTTTCGTAACCATCGGAGACGTAAGCGTTGCCTTGAGAATCCCAAGCCACATCCGTCGGCTGGTCGAACAAGCCAAGACGTTGGACCGGCGCTTTTGTATCGCGCGGCACGTCACGTGACGGGGGCGGGCGATAATCGCTGGCTTCATCTTTGCGGCCCCACACGCCGATGACGCGACCGCGCGGGTTAAATTCAATGACCGAGTTAGAGCCTTTATCGACGGTCCAAATGTTGTCGTCTTTGTCAGCACGAACGCCGTGCGCAAACGCGAAAGCGTAAAGATTATGCCCAATTTCGCGGACGAATTTTCCGGTCTGGTCGAACTCTAATAAGTTTGCTGCCGCGGCGCCGTAGGCAGGTCCGGTCGTATTGCCGCGCGAAAAAACGAAGACGTGGCCTTTGGAGTTTACAGTGACGCTCGACACTTCACCGAAGTATCTGTCGTCGGGAAGTTCCAGCGGCGCCTCGGCTTTGAACTTGATCCGGGGCGGGTTGGGGTTTGCGTCGGCCGCCAAGACAGCTTGGCTTCCTGTTAGGGCGGTGGCGGTTAGAATTGCAAAGATGGCGGCCGTGCGTCTCATTGTTCGTCCCCATTGGTAGTGAGAGAGATCATTCGCAAAAGTTCAATGCGCCCGACAGCTCAAGTCGCGGACCGAGTTATTCGTATGCTTTGTTTCGAGTTGTTGCCTGGTGGCGATTAATTCGAACCAACGGGCGGCAGACGGGCCGCCTCTGCGGGCGACCCGTCTGCCGCCTCGCCGGCTCTAGCGGCGAGGTTCTCGCGCCTTGGGAGGAGCGCGCGAGCTATGTCTACTGAGCGCGGCATAAGAGCTCGGGAACAGTAGAATGAAAATCGGCCGGGTTCTCGATTTTATTCATTTTGAGTTCCGTTAGCTCAGTAGCGTCATCGTGTCGAAGACAGTTTCTAGACCACCGCGAAGCGCGCACGTTGTCCAACGGATGGATATGGTTCCTGAGTAGCGCGAATGCACCGCGCCACTCAGGAAGTTCGCGTACTAATATTTGAAACGAAGTCCGGCTCTGAACATACGGCCGATACGATCATAGTTGGCAGAGCCCAACGCCGGGAACGGCGGCGTCACATCGGCCACGTTATCCATGTTGAGATAAACCTCATAATGGGCCGTCTCAGTATCGATGTTCCACGTGCCGCCGACGTTCAGATACACGCGGCTGGGAATGAAGTTTCCGACCAGATCGACGCCTTCTACAAGAGTGTTATCGTATTTGCCCGAACCCACGTAACGGAGGTTCGCGAACACGCTGGCTGGGTCGAGTTTATAAGTAAACGTCAGATCTGCTCTCCAGTGAGGCGCTCCACCGGCCTGGAGCGCATCGCCAGCGCGATCGATTTTAGACGTCGCGTCAGAGGTCGAGTTTTCAGCGAGATAGCTAGCCAGGAATTGGATACCGAAGTCGCCATTGAACAAGGGCGTCGTATACCGCGCGTCGAAATCAATACCCCTGTTTGAAGCGAAGGCCACGTTCAGAAATGGCCGCGTGATGGTCGTCAGCGCACCGTTCGGAGCGCGGGTAAAGAGCGCGCACAGCGCCTGATTTCCGGCGACGCAACGATCGACTTCGTCCTGAAGTGTCAACTGTCCAATCGTGTCCTTAACATCAATGTTATAGTAGTCGATCGACGCGCTGAAGCCCGGCAAGAACGATGGTTGGAACACAACGCCGACTGATGTCGTATCGGCTTTCTCAGGCGTTAGACTCGTGTTGCCGCCGGCATACTGAAGAATAGTCTTCGAAGCGTTCGGCGCGACGGGGTCAAAAGGATCTCTGACGGTCGCGATTGTTTGTTCGGCTCCCGTGAAGAGCTCGTTGATATTGGGAGCGCGAATGTCGCGCGAACGAGTCGCCCGGAAGTGAATGTCATCAACCGGAGCGTAAGTGGCGCCGACTTTATAAGTCACGACAGACCCAGCGAGGTTGTAATCCGTGAAACGAGCCGCCGCGTTCAGATCCAACGACTTTGCCCACGCCTCATCTTTCGCGAGAGGCACGACAACTTCGCCGAACCCTTCCCACACGCTAAAGGTGCCCTTGATGGGTTTGTAATTGCCGGTGAGCCATTCATTGTTTTGCGACGACAGATCGCTGTTGAAATCCGCTTTTTCCTTGCGGTATTCACCGCCGACCGCGAACGAAATCGGACCTGCCCAGGTGGAGAACATATCGCCGTGCATTTGGACGCCTGATGCGTCGCGCGTCAAATCGCCTTTTTGATATGATGTGCCCGACATCCAATTAAATGCGGCCATGCTCATGCCGCCGGTTCCAAAGGGATCGGTCGGGATACAGCCATTGGTCGGGTTGGTCAGCGTCGAACGACAGACAACGCTACCGGCAGAATTGAGGACAGCATCAACCGACTGCGCCAGCTTGGGATAATTGATGACGTCTTTTAGCTGTAAGTTAAAACGGTTATTGGAGTGCGAGAAGTAGGCGCTCCACGTCCAACCGTTGTCGAATTTACCTTCGAGACTCGGCGCAAAGTTAACAATGTCGGACCGGTTGTTCACCAATTGTGCCGGCATCTCGCGGAAGCCTTTCGCGAGAACAAAGTTCTGGACGTTTGCCGTAACCATGCGTGCCCGCGTCGCCGCATCTAAGAATGCGTTATCGCGCTGGATTACCATATTGGTGGCGCGCGGTGCGGACGTGTAGTTGATCGCAACGAACGAGTCCGAAATGACCGCTTCATTGTAGTTGGCAGTAAACCGCGCCGTAATGGAATCGGTCAGATCGTAGCTGCCACGGAAGAAGAAGGAGCCGCGCGACAATTTATTGACCAGCCCCTGCTCGCGACCGGAAAAGTAATTCTCTGTGGGACGATCAAACGCTTGGAACGTGCCTGAAAGAATTCTGCCGTATTGATAGGGCGTCGGCGCGCCATCGTTGGTGAACGTGGTGCCTTTCAGGGGTCCGGAATAGATCAGGCCGTTATAGACGATGTCCGTCTGATAGACATACGGCAGAAGGTAAAAGCGCGGTTGTCCGTTGGTCGCCGTGTAGGTCGGATTGGTAACAAGAGGATTAGGGCGCGGATCCTTCGACCAATCTCTGGCTTGAATGGTGCTGATGCCTGGGGTCGTGAAGTACTCGGCGCTCATAATGATATGACCGCGATCGCCGATGGCTGTGCCGTAGCTCAGTGTGGTACCGAACTGACCGTTGTCGCCATACTCCGACACGCCGCCCTGGATCTGTCCTTTGAGGCCCGTGAAATTCGAGTCCAGCACAAAGTTCACGACGCCCGCGACAGCGTCCGAACCCCAGGCTGCCGAGGCACCGCCGGTTACGATATCGACCCGCTGAACAAGTCCCGACGGAACTGTATTGATATCGACGCTGCCGTCTATATTGCCTGGCGCGACGCGCTGCCCATCGACCAGCACCAGGGTACGTTTTGCGCCCAAATTGCGAAGATTGAGGATGGCCTGACCGGCGCCACGAGAACCGATGCTCGCCGTTTGTGTCGATGTAGAGCCGCTGAATTGGGGAAGTTTTGTGAGAGCGTCAGCCAGCACCGCAGGTGCGCTTCGCTCTAGGGTTTCTGCCCCGACCACGGTAACGGGAGTTGGTGCTTCGTATCCGTCGCGAACAACGCGCGAACCGGTGACAACGACCTCTTCAATTTCCGGAGCGGCGCCGGCGGCGGTCTGCGCTGCGAAAGCCTGAGGAACTGCGCCGAACGCAGCAACCGTAAACGCCATCAGCGCGACTTGTGACACCGAAACGTAGAGTTTGTCTTTCTTTGGCATGAGGTCCCCCCGGACTAAACAAAAGCAAAATGATTCGCTTGTTTGCGCCTATGATTTGTTGAACGGCACTCTCTCCGCAGAGCCGAAATCAAAGATACAATTAAGTATTCGACTATACTTTCGTGCCGCTCCCGCAACTTCTGTGCAAACCAATTTTCCTATAGCAACCTAATACCCAGGGTAATGAAGTGGGCATGGTGCGGTGCGAGAAAACGTGCGCGAAAGCGGGTCCGAGTGCCCAATAAACTCCATTCTTCAAGCAATTCATTTAGCGATCCTGGCTCGTTAAGAACGTTCTCAGAGCGCCATCCGATTGGCAAATTCCAAGGAAGGGGGGCTGCATGAGTTATAGTCATGCCAGCAAACGGCGAAATGGGCGCTTTAACTCGGGGCTGGCCGGGGCAAGTCCTCGAATAAAACCGTTTTCTTCAAGCCGACTGACGCTTCGCAAAGCCCGCGATTTGAGCGCGCACGGAGACACCGATTGCAGGCGCGCCCAGCTCGCGTGCACTTAAAATAATACGTCTCTATGCGGCCGGTCGCGCGCAACTTCAGTGGACGTCGATACTAGTCTCAAGCGAGCCCGCAAAACCATTTTGGTTGAGAGACAGTGTGATCCACTGTAATGATTCAACTTCAATGCACAGCATACCTGCACGTTTAGCTATTCGCCGCCGCTTGATACCTTCGCTTGGGGCCTTAGTAGCTTTTGAATCCGCTGCACGTTTAGGCGGCTTTACGCGCGCGGCAGAGGAACTAAATCTCACGCAAGGAGCCATCAGTCGTCAGATTAAGCTTCTGGAAGATCAGCTCGGCATTGCGCTCTTCGAAAGAGTTCGTCAGCGGATTATCCTCACAGAAGCCGGTTCCTATTACGCAAATGAGATTCGGCAAACGCTTGACCGCTTTGCCTCCATCACCGCCCAGGTCATTTCATTCCGGACCGCCGGAGGCATCTTCAAACTGAGCATGCTTCCCACGTTCGGGACGAAATGGCTGATACCGCGGCTACCGGATTTCTTTTTAAATCACCGATCCGTGACGATCAATTTTTCCAGCCACATACGCCAAGTCGACTTTCAGCGCGATATGCTCGATGCGGCGATACACTTTGGCGAAGCTGAATGGCCTGGCGTGGTTCTGCATCGGCTGTTTGGTGAGGAACTCGTGCCTGTGGCCTCGCCCAAACTTGTCAAACGGGAGAAGATCAAGAAGGCGGAGGATCTTGCCCGCGTGACGTTGCTTGTGCAGGCGACGCGACCCGAAGCGTGGCCAAATTGGTTTCGGTCCGTGGGCATAGAGGACGTTGGCCCGGCACAGTTGGTATTCGAGCAATTCGCCATGGTTCTTCAGGCAGCCACCGCCGAGTTGGGTGTTGCGCTTGTCCCGAAGGTTCTGGTGAAGGACGAAGTGGCGAGCGGAGATCTCGTTCAGCTGTTTGGCCATTCGATCACCGACAGTAAGGCATATTTCTTAGCCTATCCGCGCGAGCGCGCGAATTATCCGCCCCTTGTAGCGTTTAGAGATTGGCTGCTGAGTCAGATCGAAACGTAGCCTAAGACGCAAAGCGACTTAGGGGCGTTGCTTTAACAACCACGGCGCAAGAGTCCACCACTTGGCGAAAGGCCCTTCGGCCTGCGCCTCGATGAAGGCGATCACTTTCGGCCAACCGACTAGCCCGGCGTGGAACATAGGTCCACCGCGATAGCGCGGAAAACCGTAGCCGTTGATATAAACCACATCGATGTCGCTGGCTCTTTGCGCGATACCTTCTTCCAAGATGTGTGCGCCCTCCGCCACCAGAGCGAAGATACAGCGCGAGACAATTTCGTCCGTCACAATTTCCCGCGGCGTAACGCGGTAGACGGCGCGCGCGCTGGCCACCAGCTCACTCACGAGCGGGTTTGGCGCAGATTCTTTCGCATCCTTGGCGTAAACGTAGAAACCGGAGCCGGTCTTCTGGCCGAGATGATTCGCTTCCACAAGAGCGGCATGCACGGCAAAAGCCTTAGGTTCAAAGGTGCCGGTGGCCATCTCATTGCGCGCCTTGTGACCGACGTCGATACCGGAGAGGTCCGCAACCGCGAACGGCCCCATCGCCATTCCGAAGTCCTTGAGCGCCTTGTCCACCTGCGCGAGCGTAGCGCCTTCCAGCAACAAGAGTCCGGCCTCTCGGTTATAAGCGCGAAGCATGCGGTTTCCGATGAAGCCATGACAGACCTTTGCCACCACCGGAATTTTGCCGGTTTTGCCCGCGATGTTCATAGCCGTGACAAGCACCTCAGGCGCGGTCTTGGCGGCGTTCACCACCTCAAGAAGCTTCATGACATTTGCGGGGCTGAAGTAATGCATACCCACTACGTCCCGAGGTCGAGACGTAATGGCAGCGATGGCATCGATATCTAGATACGAGGTGTTGGTGGCGAGAACAGCGCCAAGCTTTGCCACCGCATCCAACTTTCGGAAGATATCCTTCTTGATCGCCATAGACTCAAAAGCCGCCTCAATGATGAGATCGGCGTCAGCTATTGCAACGTAATCAACCGCGCCGACGATGCGGGCGATGCGCTCATCGGCGGCTGCACGCGTGGCGCGGCCCGCCTTTACGCTCCCATCGTAGCTCTGCCGGATGCGCGCGAGACCGCGATTCAAATTTTCTTCCGATATCTCCATCAACGTGACCGGAATGCCTGCATCGGCAAAAGTCATGGCGATACCGGCGCCCATGGTGCCTGCTCCGATAATCCCGACGCGTGTTATGTCGCGGGGCTTGGCATCAGCGGCAGGACCGTCCAGTTTTTTTGTCGCGCGTTCAGCCAGGAATACGTGCCGCAGTGCCTGGCCCTCTGGGCTTGCCTTCATTTCTAGAAAGGCCTGACGATCTTCGGCGAAGCCCTCCGCGAAAAGCTTGGTAAGCGTACGACTCAACAATGCCAGCGCTTTAGATGGCGCGACGCCCAACGCGCGTTGTTTCTTAGCAATGGGCTCGACCGCGGCGATCGCAGCGGTCGCGGCCGCCGCGTCGGGTGCGGGCCAGCGCGAGAGGCGACGCCTATCCAAATCCTCTCCTGTCGCGGCACGGGCCTGATCCATAGCTGCGGCTACGACATCGCCGTCGACGATTCGATCGATTAACCCGCTTGTCTGGGCGACTTTGGCGTCGATAGCATTGCCGATGGCAATCATCTCAACGGCTAGCTTGACATCGATAAGGCGCGGCAAGCGTTGCGTAGCACCCGCTCCCGGAACAATGCCGAGCTTGATTTCGGGCGTGCCGAACTGCGCATTGGGCACGGCAAGGCGATAGTGGCACGCCAATGCGATCTCTAGCCCGCCGCCAAGGGCCTGGCCTTCGATTGCTGCCACGACAGGTTTAACCGAAGATTCGATTTCCGAAATCACATCGGGAAGAATCGGCGATGGCGTTCCCTGCTCGCGCAAGTCAGCACCAGCGATGAACGTATTGCTTGATCCAGTAATGACGATGGCCGTCACCGCCACATCAGCATTAGCCCGGCGCACGGCATCAATGAGGCCTTGGCGCACGTCTAAACTGAGGGCGTTCACGGGTGGATTGGAGACGCGGACCACAGCGACGTCGTCGGAAATTACGTACGTGACCACCGATGTCATGTTTTCAGGGCCTCGCCCACTGGACAACTACCGCGCACGCTCGAGCAGCAGTGCAATTCCCTGCCCGACCCCGATGCACATTGTGCAGAGAGCGTAGGTTCCCCTGCTTTGAACAAGCTCGATGGCGGCGGTTTGCGCCAATCGCGCGCCCGACATGCCAAGCGGGTGTCCGAGCGCAATGGCGCCGCCGTTCGGATTTACCCTTGAATCGTCGTCAGGAAGGCCCAACTGGCGCATTACGGCCAACGCTTGTGATGCAAACGCCTCATTCAGCTCGATGACATCCATCTGCTGAATCTTCATCTTCTGCCGTGAAAGCAGCTTCTGCGTGGCGGAGACAGGCCCGATTCCCATAATGCGTGGCGTCACGCCTGTCGTTGCTCCAGAAACGATACGCGCGAGTGGATCGAGGCCGTATTTTTTTACCGCCGTTTCGCTGGCGATCAGAAGTGCGGCTGCGCCGTCATTGAGGCCGCTCGCATTGCCCGCAGTCACTGTGCCGTTCGGGCGAACGATGGGCTTCAGTTTACCCAACGCCTCCAACGTTGTTTCCCGAGGGTGCTCGTCCGTATCGACTATTATCGAATGTCCTTTGACTTGAGGAATTACGACCGGAACAATCTCCAAAGCGTGCCTGCCGGAAGCGCGCGCCGCGAGCGCCCTTGTTTGGCTGCGGAGCGCAAAGGCGTCCTGGTCCGCGCGGCTGATCCGAAAGTCGTCGGCCACATTCTCCGCCGTTTCCGGCATGGCATCGACCCCATAGGCGGCCTTCATCCGTTCGTTGATAAAACGCCATCCGATCGTCGTGTCTTGGACATGACCGTGACGGCTGAAAGCGCTTTCGGCCTTACCCATGACAAAAGGCGCGCGAGTCATGCTCTCGACGCCGCCAGCTATCAGCACCTCCGCATCGCCTGCGCGAATAGCCCGGGCGGCTATTGCGACCGCATCCAGCCCCGAGCCGCACAGGCGATTTACAGTGACACCCGGGACCGTTTCTTGCATTCCAGCCAAGAGGACCGACATGCGCGCCACATTGCGATTGTCTTCCCCCGCTTGGTTAGCACAGCCGAGAATAACGTCGTCCACCGCCGTCCAATCCATCTTGGGCGAACGGGCGATGAGGGCACGAAGCGCGGTAGCGGCGAGATCGTCTGCTCGAACGTGGGCTAGCCCTCCCGCATAACGACCGATCGGCGTGCGAATTGCGTCACAAATAAATGCGTCACTCATGTTCCACCTTAAGCACGGCTCGACCCCATGCTTGTCGGGGGCGCGTGCGGATAGCTAAATATTGTAGTCGACAAATTTCATGGCAAACCACCTTCCTCCGCTAAATAGCGCTTCGCGCTTTTGACGTCACAAGTCGCTTAGGAATTTCAGGCTCGCGTGAAAGATTACTTAATCAGCTATATCGCGTCAGATTGCGGTTTTGAAGGCCTTTCTCGGTCGTTGTTTTTGCGCGAGTTCAAAACGACATCAAAAAGCTTACCTGCATGGCGCCTTAAGCCGAGTCTTCGCACCGAGTCGAAAAACGGCTGGCTCTGTCCAAGAGCCGGCCGTTCTTTTATCGCTCACCTCGGCCCTATTCCATCATAGCCCATCAAGCCGGGCGACCTGGGATGACCGCCGCATGTCGGCAGCAACCGTTCGAAAGCGCGCGTGGCCGCGTAGAGTGTCGCGATTGAAGCATCGACATGAACGCTTACTCCCAATGCGATCACCCCATTTGAGTCGCTCAGTTCGGCATGGACGATGCTTGGCAAAGTGTCGCCCTGCCGTACCCTTCGCTCCTCATATTGAATGAGCGTGATCTCCGTCTGAAAGGTGTAGTTCAGCGCCGAGATATAAGCGTCAATTAATTCGCGACCATACCCAAATACTTGACGAACATGGCCATTCACTTCGAGATATGCGGAGATCATGACGTGCTCGCCATCCGTCCACTGCCGATAGGAATCCAGGAATCTTAGAGCACCCCCTGAATGCAGATGTTCAGCATGAAATATCGCCCAGACGACGTCAGCGGAAAGATCCTTCCTCACCGCTTTTGGCGGAGCTTGAATCATTTCGGCGAACGCGACTTGAAACTGCGGCGGCAAATCGGTCAATGCCCGCGGCGTATGGCTCTGGGACTCTGGCACGTTGATGTTTTCAAATTGAATCTTCATAGCGATCCTCACGGCGGATGGTCGCCCATTGAGGGGCGATCAAGTTGATGCTGATTTTGAGAAGGGGGACGCATACGCGCCCGCATCAGGCCGGCAGAGGTCGGAAAAACGCCGCTTACCGGCCGGCGGTAAGTCGCAGGTCGGTGATAAGAAGGTCAGAGATGGAAACGGCGTAGTGCACGTAAACTCTCAATTCTTTGCCCAAAGGGGCATCGACTAAACGCATACTACGATACGTGATCAGCGGTCAACGAAGTTTCGGGCAGCCCCATGCCCCCCGCCTCGTACCGACACGCCGTTCCTTAGCGACGTGAGCTGCTCTAACCGCCTGCAGCGATTGAGCGATCCTCGACGGGGCCCGCGCGCACGGGAACCCAGTCCACGCTGATTCCGGCTGAGTGACGATACCCGAACGTTTCGCCGGGAACTTTATCGTCGACGTTTTTGTAGACAGGCCGGCCCCTGAACATCCAAACCTTCAGTTCGTCGGGCCCGAGCTTTTCACCAATTTTCGCCGCGCGCCAACGAAGGGGGTAGCGCTTGTCCGGTATTACCGCGACAGACCACATCCCGCCCTGAGGCTGGGTTTCGGCAGGCGCTTCTAAGGGTATCCATCGTTCGCCACACCGGTCGGGCGCGGTGCAATAACCTTCCGGAAACGCCGGGTCCGTGCCGACACCGTCACACATAAGTCTTTGCCCAACGAGGTCTGGATCGATCGTTGTGCACAAGAACATGTAGAGGGTCATGCCGCGCGCGTCCGCATAGAGCGGCCCCATAAACGTATTTTGGACGGTTATTCCGAGCGGCGCCATTGGATGTGGCTCGAGCGTCACGAGGCGAGCGCGGTCGTCTGCACCAAGGCCCTTAAAATGGCTCGTCGCTTGATCGAACGCGTACGTGTAAACGATCTGTCCCTTATAGGCCCAAGCCTTCCGCCCATCGTTCAGTGTTTTGACGGTCCAAAGGCCGCGGTCGCTGGCCATGATGCTGGCGAGGAAGGGTTGCCACCGATCGTCTTTCACGCAGTCTAAACAGGCCGACATAGAAACGTTCTGCAACCGCACGCCTTCATCTCGCGAGGACGCGGTTTTGGCTGATGGCTTATCCAATACATACAGCGCGCCGGTGGCGTGTTGCGCGGTGTAGCCAAATGCTTTTTTGAATGACGCGGAAACGCCGGGCGGCAACGCCAGCGGCACTGAGGCTACGGCGATCTCTCCGATACCGCCACCGCCGTACCCGCCAAGATCCTCAAGTCTGTTCGGACCACTTACATCGCCCGGCAGAAAATCTTTGTAGCTGCGGTGAAGAGGAACGCCTTTATAGGCCCACTGCTTCCCGCCTTCCGGCCGTTGAACAATCGTCCAATTGCCGACAGGTTTGTCGTCCGCTGACGCCATCAACGGAGGCCACTGGTCGGTGCAAAACGGTGTTTTCCATTTCGAATACACCAGCAGCAAAGGGTCGGTGTCGGGCGGAGGCGTTGCGCGAACACCGTTGCAAGGAGGTTTGGCCGCCACTGAATAGAGCGTCATCCCGTCCTTGTCCGTAAAGACCGGCCCGAAATACGTCACAGCTCTCCCGATGACCGGAGGCAATTCCTCAGGGATGAACATAGCCTCGACGTCCGAGCCCTTCTTGGCCGCCGCCATAGCCGGCAGCGAAGCAATACTGACCGCCGCAGCAGTTAGCATTGCGAAAAACACGAACTGTCGTGCGTTCATCGGCTTTCCTTTTAACGCGCTCATCATTCAATTTCCGCCCGATAGAACGCCATTCAACGCTACGCCACGATCTCACTAATAACGCGAGACGTTCTAAGCGCACCGCTGCCCCATTGCTCTTGCGACAGTCCCATCGTCTTGAGCAGCGTGAGCCCAAGCTGCGTAGCGACTTCGCCTTTTCCATCGACGTGAAGTCCCGTCTTAAGGCGGCCGCCGGCTTTTCCAGCGGTCATCATGGGAATCCCGGCGATCGAATGGATTTTTGCGTATTCATGGTCTGAGTGAGCGTAGACCACTGCATTATCGAGCAAAGTGCCATCGCCTTCCGGTACGGACGCCAAGGCCTTCACAAAATAGCCAAATGACTCCATCGCTTTGACCACAAAGGAACTGTTGACGGGCTGATACCCCAGCGTTTGATCCTGCGTCTCCTCATGCGTGATCGTGTGGTGCGACTTGTCCAATCCGGTTTTCGTAAGGCCGGTTGAAGAGTTGGAATAAGTCATGTTGAAAACGCGCGCCTGGTTGCATGTGAGCGCCATCGCCATGAGGTCGCTCATCAATTGATGGCGCACGGCCACACTTTCTACTTCCGTCCCCTGATTGATTTTAGAGGGTTTGTAGTCCACAGGAGCCTTGCATGTCGGAGCCGGAGGCGGCTTTTGCATTTGCAAATCAAGTCGCTGCTCGAGCTCGCGCAGCGATGTAAAATATTGATCGAGCCGAGCTTGATCGGATGCTCCGAGGCGTTTTTTTAAGCTGGCGCTCTGCTCGCTGACCGAAGAAAGAACGCTGCGACGAACGATGAATTCTAGTTTCGGCTTAAATTCCGGCGCGTTCGGATCCTGAAATTCGGGTCCGAACATCTTTACGTAAAATTCTTCCGGCGAGATTGCCGGCGGATTTTTTGCGTTCTCGGTGCGGTAGCTATAAGTGTCCGCAAATGAGCCGGTCGCGGCGCAGTCAATTGCACGGAACCGCGTAGCGCCGCTGATCGCATCTGCAACCATCACGTCGATGCTTGGGTCTGCCAAAGCGCCATGGGATGCCGGACATATGCCTGAGCGAAGCGCAACCCATCCGGTGTAATGATCGATCACCGGCTTGCCGTCGGCAATGACGTTGAAGTTCGTATAAAGATTGATGTGCTGCTTTACGCCCTTCCACGATTGGATTTGCAAGGGAAGGTCGTAATCAGCGCCAACCTTTTTCGGAATGAAAACTGCCTTATCCATCCCCAGTCCCCAGAACCAGGTTCCGAAACGAACGGGTAAGGGGCTGCCGTTCGCAAGCGCCGTGCCGTTTCCATTGAGGAAACAGTCGAGGAACGGAAGCGCGACGGTCGCGCCCATCCCGCCGAGCACGCCGCGTAGTACGTTTCGACGACTTGGATTTGAAATTAGAAAGGCCATGACTCTATTCCTCCCGCTAAACGCTGGGTCTATTTACTGTTTGCTGCAACTTGAAAAAATCCACGACTTGTCGCGACAGTGCGGAGCAGAGCCGGAACGGTATATCCCTGAGCCGCAAAGCGATCCCCTAAATATTCCAACATCTGTTTGTCGTCAGACGTGGTAACGCGCCCTACTCCGAACTCGTAGAGGCGCTTCACGAGGCAAGAGGTTACGGCGCTTGAATTGTGCATCGCCAAACCTAAGCCCCTCGCATCAGAAAACTTTTCTCCACTGAGCTCGCCGCTCGCATCGATCTGAACACCGCCTTCGACCGTGCGGTACTGTCCAGCGCCATCGAAATTTTCCAGGGCTAAACCAATGGGGTCGGTGATTTTGTGGCAACCGGCGCACACCGGATTTTGCAGATGGAAATTGACGCGTTCGCGCGCGGTGTGGAATGGCGACTTCGGATCTTCGAGCGCTGAGAAATCAACGTTCGCCGGTGGATTGGGGACC
Source organism: Fidelibacterota bacterium (assembly GCA_947475895.1). Classification (GTDB taxonomy): domain Bacteria; phylum Pseudomonadota; class Alphaproteobacteria; order Rhodospirillales; family Rhodospirillaceae; genus SHVO01. Next base: position 29,311 of record CANJMF010000016.1, on the reverse strand, counting down.
TTCTGACACATGAAAACTTCGCGAACGGCTTTCCCGCGTTTCGTCGCGGAGCTGCGGCCCGGATGAGCGTAGCTCGTTAAAAAACCAATCTGCGTCAAAATCCCGGCGCGCGGATCGTTTTCCGGAAGCTCGTAGGGCACCCAATCGAGCGCGCCGGTCGTCGGCGCGCCAATGTCGTAAACCATATCGAGCGATCTGGTCAGAAAGATGTGACGCGTGGTGAACAGGTCGCGGTAATCCCCATTGCGTGAGACAAGATGGTCTACGACGATTCGCAGCATTTGTTCGCGGGCATCTGTAACCGCACGCTGTGTGAAGCGAGGGTAAATCACTGGGTCTTTCGCGAGGTTGTCAAACAACTCCGCAAAGAGCATGTCAGCAAAGAAAGCGCGCACCCCCTTCGCGAGATTCGGAGACGACAGCATCCGATCAACCTGCCGATTCAAACCGCGATCAGTGAACAGCTCGCCCTTTTCCGCAGCCCTTAAGAGTTCCTCGTCGGGAGGAGCATCCCAGAACAGAAGGCTCAAACGGGACGCTCTTGAAACGCCGTCCAACCGCATTTCGCCGGAGCGCGCCGGATCGGGTTCAGATTTCTCGACAAAGTAAATAAATTCAGGCGCCACAAGAAGCCCGCTCAAGCCCGATTGAAGTCCTGAATAAAAATCGTGCGTCTTTTCGGTCGATCGTTGAGCCACCGCAACATAAGTGTCGAGTTCAGCGGGCGTCAAAGAACGGCGAAACAACAGTCGCCCGACCTTACCGATGAAGGCACGCGCGCAGGCTTCATCAGCACTGTGCACATCTTTCGGACGACACGGGATCAGAACATCGCGATGATCCGGATCCAAGACTTGCGCAGCAACATTGCGCGCGGCGTTGTCGAAATTATCGAGCAGCCCCGGCGTCACTTCGGCAGCCGTTGCTGCGAGCGATATAAGACCGTTCGTGCGGCTGAGGGCAGGAAAAGTCGTTCTGCTGTTAACGTCCGCACCGAAAATATTCGCGATCGTATTCTCGTATTGCGCGGTGGAGATAAGGCGAAGAACTGTGGGCGCGCCGCCCTTGCTCGCGGGTTCACGAAGCGCAGACGAGGACTGTGAAGATCCGCTCAACAGCACCACCGCTAAGGCAGCGGCGACAGACGCGATCTTCGTACCCACCGATAAATAGTTATAAGTCACGTTTCCCTCAGAAAATAATCGCGCTGTATGGATATGCGTTCCGAAACACTTAACGGCTATTCGAGACTTTTCCGGCCACGACCTGTGAAGATGACTCACCGCGCGCTTGAGGAGATGGCTGAACCGTGCGCTTGGCTGCATCGAGAGACGGGTTCGTCACAAGCGGATCATCAGAGCGCGGCATAACGATATTCGCGCGCACCAATTCTGTATCGTAAGCAAAGGAAATAGCGGTGCATCGACCTGTCGTGGGATCAAGATACCCGTCGGCCAATCTATTTGCGGCCTCGTACAATGCTGGTGGATCCCACATGCCAAGAGCGTCCACTCCGATCTGGTAGCTCTGCGCGTAATTCATCCACCAGTATCTGAGGTCTTCATATCCTGCGGCCAAGCCCTTGGCGCCGGTTGGATTGAGCGTGAGCTGATAGCGCATGCCGCGCATATACCGTTCAGCCGGCGTTTGAACGGTCCAAACCGCAAAGTATTGGTCGACAGGGTCCGTGGTTAAAACGCCGTTGACGATTTTTCCATGCGTCTCGGAGGTGTACTTGGTATAGCGCACGTCAATGCGCTGCTGCCCACCAGGCACCGCCTTCCCCGCACCATCGGTTTGAATAGGATCGATGCCCTTGTAGACCGTGACCTTGACATCGTCGTCGTTCATTTCGTCGTCGACGTCGCTAACCCGAAACAGCACGCGGTTCATCACCTGCGCCACCTGTTCCCGGCGCCGCCGGTCAGTTTTGTACCCGCCCTTTCGCCAGCCGGGCGCGCAACCCAGAATCCGATAAATCTGATTATCAATGGCGACGGGCGGGCCATCGGCGGCTGCAAACTTCTCGTGTTTGCAGGTCTTCGGTGTTGCGCGTCCGTCAGACGTGCCGTCCAGATTCAAACCATACCCAACCTTGCTCTGTATTTCACGGAGCGGAAGGTCCTTGAAGAGTTCCGGATTGAACGTAGAGATCTGGCCTTGCGGTCCGCGAAACTGCATGAAGTATTCTGGATGATCGGCCCCAGCCCCATAAGGCGCTAAGTGAATGCGCTTTTCGATGAACGCGGCCTGTTCTTGCTCCGTTGGATATTGCGCGAGCCAGTTATCTTTGTTGGTTTGATGCAGCCCGGCCGGGCATTCTAATTTTGCGTCCGCGGTTTGGTAGATGGCTGGAACCATCGCAACCATCGCAAAATCTATCGTTTTTCCTGGATGGTCGTTTGCGGTCGCGGCTGATGCCGCAAGCGACGCGACGACCGCGCCGAAAAGCGTACGCTGCAGTAAAACACCAACACGCATACCTCAATCCTCCCGCACCTCGCGCAGAACGTCTATCGTAACGCTCAATCCCTCAGCTGCAGGCAAAAATACGCGGCGCATACGAAGCGGCCTGCCCGGCAGAAAGATCGAATAGACTATACACGAGTCTTGCTACTGTACGAAAGTAACCTACCCCAGACTATCGTGTAGGCGACATTCCACTTCACAAAGACGGCATTGTGCACTGCAGCAAAAAATTGGCCGAGTTGTGGACGCGGATTGCGCACGGATCTAGGTCATGCCTGCTTAACGTTCAGGCGGAAGCGTTATCATGATGGAATTAAGCGCTTCAGACTCCGGCACAAGTTCGGCCGTTCCAGTGGGGGCTCTACTCATCTTAAGAATGTAGGCGACGGCATCCATATACTCCTGATCGGACAACGCGCCTGCGGCGGTAGGGGGCATCGTCGCCTTTGTGAGCACGTACAAGGCCGCGATCGGTTGGCCGTCCCATTTCCGAAGTAACGGATCACGCGCGATGGCAGGCGAATTGGGCATATCCGATTGCCCCGCTCCATCCAAACGCGGGCCGTGACAGCGTGTGCATAAAGCAGCGTGTACTTTTTTCCCGCGCTGCGCTTGTTCCTCGGTGTAAACACCGGACCAAATAGTGGTATCGCTCGCCGACGCATCGCGCTGAAGTGCCAGTATCGTTGAAGCGATCGCGCCGACCGCGAGGAAGACTTTCGCGTATTTCACAGTCATCGTACTCCAAATAAAACAAAGGCGAGGCTACCCATAATGGCCAGCCTCAGGTGGGACCCCAATCGGAGTACGCGTTCTGCGACGGAACCTCATGCAAGAGAATCTCTGCTGAGTAATCCGCCGTGATGTCAACTTCTCGGCTTTCGGCGGCGTGCTTGGGGGCAGACACGAGAAGGCGGTACTTCCCTTTTGGAATACGCAATGTCGCAATTCCGGCTGAGTCAGATTGCGTTCTAAACGGATGCATTGCCACTGTGGCTCGCGCGAGCGGTTTTTTTCCTTCGATACCCGCCGCTTTAATCACGACAGTACACTCGGGCGGTGGCGCTACGCAGATCGGGATTTCACTAAACGTGCCGCTATGGGACAGATCTTCTTCGCTCGCAGCCGACAACACGCGCCATACGAAATCTCCCTCTTTCGGCGGAGCCGTTAATCTTACGTCCGCAAAATACACGCCTTCCGATCCTGGGTAGCTATGGTCATATGTTGCTACTTCCTGAATCACATTCCCGTCTTGATCTGCAATCTGCAGTTTTCTACCGCGCAGAGGACATCCGCAGCAGCATCTTAGGCCTGCTGTGATGGAGAAATTTTCCCCAACAGCAACGGCGGCGTTTATTCCCCAGACCATAACTGACACGTCATGAGGCCGGACGTGAAAAGTAAAGACTTCGGAGATGGCCCGCTCTCGCCCCGCAAGCCCTGCGACGGCGGGCAAAACTGCCCGCCAGGAATGTGCGCCCGCGCGATTAGGCGCTGTCATCGAAATCTCAGCCGCTTTGTTTCCGCCATCGCTATTAGCGCTCAGCGATGCCGCGTGAAATACAGCTCCATCATCCGAAGTAATGTGAAGCGTGCCGTCGGCTAAATCGATCGTCGGTGATCCGCTTACTTCACAGACAAACGTAAACGATGTGCCTGCAAAAATTTCACCCGGCGAGATTTTGACTGAAATATGTATATCGGCCGCCAAAGAAGTTTTTCCCCTATAAGCGCATCTGATTTATCGCATGCCCATACGCAACTTGCATCACGAGCGCCGTTTTTGCTTCGCATTTGGTTGCGTTTTCGGTTCGTGATGAAGATTCGTTCCGGCGAGATATCCCGACATAAACGCGCGACCCAAGCCGTGGAGATTTCCCCCTCCGCTGGACTCACCGGCTGCATAGAGGCCCGGAATAATTTGCCCTTGTAGGTCCACAACCTGCGCTTTTCCGTTGATCCGAAGGCCACCGTACGAATCATGCCAAACGATCATCACTGAAGCAGCATAAAACGGTGGCTTCTCCAGCCTGTGCATGGGCGCATCGTCGCCGCGGCCGAATTCTTCGTCCTTGCCCTTAGCAACGGCTGCATTCCACTTCTTTACCGTCTCGGACAAATATTTGAGCGGTACGCGTTGGTACTCGTTGCCGGCCTGGATTTTCTTCGCGAGTTCCTCAAGTGAATCGGCCTTGAAGAAATAACCATTGGTCGGGTGCGTAAATGGCTCACTAATATCCCAGCCTTCGCGATCAAGCGCGTTTTGGTCAAAAATGGCCCAAATCATTCCTGTGAAATAGTCGGGCGCGACGGAGCCTTCATTGAGTTGCAACGCTGCATCCACCGCATGGTGGCGGTTGTACATTTGCTTGACCCACTCCGGATCGCAGTTACGCCAATCTGCTGGCTTGTGATCCACTCCTGTATTTGGAATGCCCGAAATCGGGCCGCCGGGATACCAAGAGAACATCGGCCGCTTGGTGAGATTGATTTCGTTGAAAAAGCGTTTTCCAACTTGGTTGACAACGACGAGGTGCTCAAAGGCGCTGGTGCCGACGCCAATACCAGTCGACTTTCTGTATGAGAAGCTCGGGTTTCCAGGCAATTCGTTACTGTAAGCATCGCGTGTCGCAAGGCGCGATGGGATATGAAAACTGATGGGAATCCCTAAATTCTGCTGCATGCCAGCTAGGGTGGCTCCGACCTTCATGCCCGCAATGATGCCGCTTCCATCTTGACCGCGCGGCCCAAGTGTCGACAGCGCGCTTGCCGGATAGGTTGGATCGCGCATAGCCGGATAAAACATGCTGCGAAATTCAGGGTTGCCGCTGTGCCCGCCCGTACCGACCATAACGCCCTTGCGTGCGCGAATCGTAACGACCTTTCGCTTCTCCTCAATATTTCCTTTTGTCCAAAGGCTAGGCAGCTGCTTTCCGGTATCTGGATCAAAACGCGGTGAGTAACTCGTCCGAATTCCCAGAATGCGACCGCCGAATGGTTCTTCGCGGATCAACTCATCCATGTGTCGATTCAGAATGAACTGAATCCCCTTTTCTCGCGCGCTAAACTCAAGCGGTCGGGAAAGAGCGGCACCATTGCCGACAGTATTGGCGCTTGCCACGAGCTCCATGGAATACATTGCCGTAGGCGAAAAGTGACTGGCGCGGACATCCTGCTCGCCGGCATCCTGCCGCGAGACGGTGCCCGCTTTAATATCGGTGACCTCGCCAAGCTTCATGATCGCTGTCGCAAACCGCGCACGGGCAACCCCGGAATTGGGCATGGAACCTGTGAGACGACCAAATCGGACATAGTTGTCCATCAGCAATTGACGGACTTTTGCCCCGTTATCAGCAAACGCGCGCATTAACTCGCGCTCGTTATATCGATATGGCGCGGCGCCGCCGGTATCGAGAACGGACCAATCGGTGAGTTCGGTAAACCAACGGTCAGGGCTGTCGTCCAGCTCTTCTGGCTTATGGCGAGGAGGAACTGTTACAAAACCGTCGGGATCTTTTGCCCCGGCCATATCGCGCTTTTGTATGGGATCGCCGCCGCCGAGGGACACGTTCGCACCGCTGTGCAACATCTTACCGCCAACATCAAAGTTGGCGTCGACGATAATCACGCTGTTTCCGAGATCCCGGGCAAGAATGGCGCACGTAAGTCCGGACGCGCCGGCGCCACAGATAACGACGTCAGCTTCATAATCCCAATGCTCGCCCGGCTCTGCGGCAGACGTCTCGGACGCCGCCGCTATGCCCAGCGTTCCAATGCCTGCAGCCATACCGCGCAAAAAGTTGCGTCTTGTATCACCTGCACCTGGAGCAGTGTTTTCTTGATCCTGTGCGCCACGCCGATTCTTAGACATCGCTCTCTCCCCCTTTATATGCCGGGCATACCGGCACCCTGCTCTCGCCATTTGCATCGTCAATTATCGCGCCCGCCCATGAAGAACATCAGCGACAAAATGGGTGTGCTGATCCTGACCATTCCATGGAATGGACGACGCAAAATAACTCCCGTCCGGGCTGTCCCAGCATTCCGATGACCTTACCATCCAAAGTCACTTTAGTAGATACGACTTGGATCGCGGCACCAGAAAGGGCGTATGCGCGGAAACCAGATGAATAGAATGCGTGAGGATAGGAGCGCCGAACGGGGCGCTCCTATTCACCATATTATCTTTAGGCGACAATACTTCCGATCGGGCCGACGCCGCCGGCATTGCGCCAATCGACGAGGGTGACGCCGATCCCGTCCGGATCCAGGAATTTGATTTCCGGTGTGTCTTTCGCACCTTCAACGATGGGTCGCTGCTCGGCGGCCGGCCGCATACGAAGCTCTGCGGCGACCCCCTGGCTTTTCAGTACCTTCAAGGCCTGTTGGGCATCGAAATTCTCGATTCCTAATGTGAAGTGATGACCGATCGAATCTCCTTCATGGAGCGAGATGAAGTGAGGTCCATCTCCGATCGTCAAAATAGGCACAGCACCTTTGGCCTGACGTGTGCGAACTTTCACATCGAACACTTTCAGATAAAACGCGAGCGAGCGATCAACGTTGCTGACGTAATGTTGCACGCTGTTGAGCGTACGCACGACTAAAAGAGACTTGGTACGCTTCGCAGGATCGAATTTGCACTCATTGCCGAGGAAACCCGTCCCGCCGCAATAATCCGCCGCCTGAATTTGCAGAGCGAGCCCGTCTGGATCTCGAAATCCGAGTTCAGGCGTATCGATAGTGCCCGGAGGAACGGAGGCCGCGGCCGGGCGCGGACGTGCACTGGCCTCAATTCCATTTGCATTCAGAGTTTTGACGACGACATTGGGATCAAAGTTGCGCATCCCCAGGCAAGAATGGTGCTTGAGGCGTTCCCGCGGATAGATGTTTGAATCCGCCAGCATGACGGACTGCGGTCCCCCAGAAATCGTCATGGCTGGCACTTTGCCGTTGGACTGGCTTGTAAAAATCGAGAAGTCAAAAATCTTTTGATAGAACTCTAACGTTTTGGGCGGATTAGCGACCGGAATCGACACGTGATTCAGAGTGATCACGGGAAACGGCATGGAGGTACCCTGTGCGAACGCCGGCATCGCCGCTTGGGCTGTTGCCATTGCCGAAAGCGCAACAAACTTGCGCCGCGAAATGAGTCCGGCACGAAGTTGCTCTTCTATACGCTCCAAAACGTGCTGCATGATTTATTCCTCCCCTAAAACGATACGATCCGCGCAATGCGGACATCTCGCAAAAACTATTGTCTCGTCACCCAGACGAGTCAAGCGACGATGGGAATTAACAAAAAGCGCCGTCTCCAATTGTCGCAGGCGAGACAGTCTCGGGAGAAAGCGCACTGATAGCTTGGGGTTGTGAGGCGGTCTTCGGTGTAAGGCCGCTGGAGCATGCGCTTCGTTTTACGTTTGTCGCATACATATAGTCGTTTCAAATATTTGAGGTATTCGAGTTAAGTTGCGGCAACGCGCACGAGTACTTTCGTATCTTTTTTAGGGGGGAGTTATCCAATGAGTGTTTCTCATGACGTGCTTTTTGTGAGTTCGCCGCAAGCTGCGCGAAACCGCAGTCGCTTGAATGCAATGATGTCTTCGACGGCGATCGCTGCTGTCATGGCGTTTTCTGCATCGGCGTTTGCGCAATCGACCGCGCCGGCCGCCAAGTCCGGGCAGACCGCAGAGCAAGCTCCCGTCGAAGAGATTGTCGTCACGGGATCACGCATTGTTCGCGAAGGATACGAAGCGCCGACGCCCTTAACCGTCGTCAGCAATGAGCAGATCGAGAAAAGCGCGGATGCGAACCTGATCGGCTTTCTTAATACGATGCCCGCCTTGACAGGCAATATGACCCCAGTCAGCGGATCGACCCAGCTTTCCCCGGGTATTGCCGGTCTGCAGACACTCAATCTGCGCTCACTCGGATCGAACCGCGTCCTGGTACTGCTCGACGGTCAACGCACCGTCGGATCTTCCTATCAGGGCGTCATTGACGTGGCGTCGTTCCCATCTCAGCTTATTTCGCGCATTGACGTTGTCACCGGCGGCGCCTCGGCCGTCTATGGATCAGATGCCGTCGCAGGCGTTGTGAACTTTATTCTAAACAGGAAATTTGTCGGGGTTAAGGGTGAACTCTCCGGCGGCCTGACCAATTACGGTGACGACAAAAACTATAAGGTGAGCTTGTCAGCCGGCTTCGGGTTCGCAGACGATCGCGGACACGTTCTGTTTTCTGCCGACCAAAACCACAATCAGGGTATTCGCGGGGACGGCGGGCGCGCTTGGAATCGTACTGGTTTTCAACAACTGACGAACCCAGCGTACTCAGCCACCAACGGCCAACCTAACCAGCTTGTGTCATTTAACGTCGGCATGCTCACGGCAACGCCGGGCGGCATCATCACCTCATGGTCCCTTGAAGGGCACCGCGTTCGGCTCTGGCGGCACACCGTTCAAATTCAATTACGGCAGCATCGTCTCCAATCCCTACATGGTCGGCGGCGATTGGCAGCTCAGCGACGAGCGCCCGTATAACGACCTGGATCCTAACAGCACCAGCCAAAACCTATTCACCCGGGTTAGCTACGACGTATCGGACAGCATCAGTGTATTTGCCCAGTACGGCTGGTCGCAAAACCATCTCTGGAATTTAATTCAGCCGCCTTTCTTTCTGGGCAATCTCACAATTCAACGAGACAACGCCTATCTTCCGGAGTCAGTACGCACCGCGATGTTTGCGAACAACATCACGTCGTTCGCATTCGGTACCGAAAGCCGTGATCTTCCGCAGTTCGGCAATGACAACACGCGCCAAACCTATCGAGCCAACGTCGGCGTCGAGGGCTCTTTGAACGCCTTTGATTCATCGTGGAATTGGAACGCCTATTACGCATATGGCGCGACGAAGCTTTCGGTCCACAATCCATACGGGGTATCGAACACGCGTTATCGGTTGGCGATTGACGCCGTCGTGAACCCGACGACTGGCCAGATCGTCTGCCGGTCAACGCTTACCAGCCCCAACAACGGCTGCAAGCCCTGGAATCCCATGGGTGTCGGCGTAAACACCGGCAATTCAGCCTCAGTTGAATGGATGAATTACAACGGCGTCGATTTTCAGCACGGTGTCGTCAAACAACAGACGTATGCAGCGTCGTTTTCGGGTGAACCGTTGTCGCTGTGGGCTGGCCCCGTGTCGCTCGCAGTCAGCCTCGAGCACCGCATGGACAGCGTCCACGCGGTCGCCGACGCCGTTTCTCTCGCAATGGATCACGGTACCGGTAACTACGCAGGCCTCGACGGGGAGCAGTCCGTCACGGAAGGTGCACTCGAGACCGTTATCCCGCTCGCCAGAGGCGAAAGCTGGGCCCAAAACTGGGACCTCAGTGCAGCTGTGCGCTTCACTGGGTATGAACTCTCGGGCTTTATTACGACGTATAAATTCGGTACGACTTACGCGCCGATCGATGACATTAAATTCCGCATCACGCGGTCACGCGATGTCCGCAGCCCAAACCTTCAAGAACTTTTCTCGCCGCCACAGGCTTCCGGCGGCGGCGGAACCGTAATCAACGACCGCTTCACCGGCACTAGCTATGCCATCGGCGCCTCGATCAACATCGGCAACCCGAATCTAGTGCCGGAAAAAGCCGATACAACGGGCATCGGCATCGTTTTCGCGCCCCGTTTCATTGATGGTTTTAACGCCTCGGTCGATTACTGGGATGTGAACATCGGTGGCGCGATCCTGCCGCTAACCGTCCAACAAGTGATGGACACTTGCTACAACGGTCGCTTTCCCGCGCTCTGCTCAAATATCACGCGTGTGAACGGCCTGGTAACCGCGATTACTAACTTCTCTGTCAACCTTGCCACTCAAGATGTCCGCGGCATCGATTTGGAAGCAAGTTACCGTTTTCCAATGTCGGACATTGCCTCGGATTGGCGCGGCGATTTCTCGCTTCACGGCAACATGACGTTCTACCTTCGGAACTACCAGGACAACACCTTCAACGCGCCGTCCGACCACGTCGGTGAAAACAATGCCAGCAACCCGCCGAATTGGAAGCTGACGGCCACCGCGCAATACGCGCTCGATCCCGTGTCCGTTGCATTGACCGCCCGCGCGGTCAGTGGAGGGACGATCAACAGCGAATACATCGAATGTACGTCGGGCTGCCCCACCTCCACGACCGACCACCAAACGATCAATTACAATCGCATCGCTGGTCGTTTCTATCTGGACGCAAACGTTTCCTATAAACTCAACATCGGAGAATCAACGACCGGAGACCTATTCTTCTCGGTGAAGAACATGCTCAACAACGATCCGCCGCCGGCTGTGGCACCGTTCTACACGGCGATCAGCAATAGCGCCGCCTCGTATGACATGCTCGGCGCTGTGTATCGCGCCGGTATTCGTTTCAAGATGTAGCTAGATCAAAAAGAAAACGCCGGCCGCTCAACACGGCCGGCGTTTTTTTACGTCTACTCGTCGGCTTATTTGGTATCCGGCAACGCCTCGTAATGCGGACTGCCCATATAGGTAGGCAATCCGCTTGCCGATAACGTACCCGTCGGAACGAACTTCTGCATACGCTGTCCCTCGATCACTTCCGCAGTGTAGAGGTTGCCTTTCGAGTCGACCTCGAGGCCATGCAACGTCACGAAAGATCCCGCATTGTGGCCCTGACTGCCAAACCCGCCGATGATCGGCGGAATGCCGGACTTGCCTGCTAGCGTTCGATCGAGAATCCAAATCTGCTCGTTACCGACGTCATCTACGAGCATGTAGCGCTGCTTTGGGCCCCAGAATACGAGATCATTTGCCGAGGCAATACGCTTGGCACCTGGTGATCCATCTGGTGCATTCGAATACGCTGTCCCGAGCTTAATTGGGATAACCGATTTAAGAGTGCCCTTCTTATCGAACACCTCAATGCGGTCATTGCCGCGATCACAGACGTAAACAAGTTTGTCTTCGCCGATCAGAACGCAATGAGGATGCCCTGCACCGGTCGCGGCGAATTCGCCTGGTGCGGTTCCAGCCTTGCCCCATTGACGAAGAAATACGCCCTTGGAATTGAACACAACGATCCGGTGATTGCCGTAGCCATCCGCCACGTAGATATCGCCGTTTTCCGAATCGATCGCGATATCGGCGGGAAGGTTGAGCATGGTTTTGCTGGCGTTAAGGCTTTCCTTCTCGCCACATACGCCATCGCACACATTCCGGTCGCCAATCTGAAGCAAGAGCTTTTTACCGTCGTGAGTCCATTTCTGAATTGCGCCGCCGGCGCTTCCGCCAATCCAGATGTTGTCGTCTTTGTCGAAAATGCAGCCATGCAGGTTTTTAGGCATGGCTTCTGGGTCTCCCCATGAATTCACAAGATTTCCGGCTTGGTCGTATTCGATCACCGGTGGTGCGGGAACCTTGCCGAGAATTTTTTGAACGGGAGTTACGTTGGCGCGATTGATCCCGAAAACGTGGTCCTTGCTGTCAATGCAGATGCCCCCGATCTCGCCCACCATCCAGCGGTTCGGCAAGGGCTTAGGCCAAAAGGGGTCTACGACAAACCGAGGGATTTCGCCGCTCGGCTTGTCTTGGGCGAAGCCATCAGGCGCAGCGCCGGCCAATAGAGATAACGTTAGTGCGACAATGCTAAATTTGTACCGGCGCTTCATGTGATTCCTTCCCCTTATTTAAAAACAGAACTTCGCAGCCTACGCCCGACGGCGCGGGCAGATTGTCGCGTACATTACGTTCGTCAGGGTCGCAGGAGAACCCACAAAGGAATGAGATAATTAAAAAGCGAGGTTGACGAAACCATCAACCCCGCCGGAGTAAACCCGAAAAGTGTTACGCGAGCCGGCCGCACACTATCCGTTGTGCTTCAACTGCATGAGCTGAACCTGAATGCCGTCTGGATCGGTGATGTATATCTCCTGACCGGCAGCTTCCGTCGTAAATACGCGAGCCTCTGGAAGCATGGGGTAGCGTTTTTTGAGTTCTGCAGCCACTTTGGGGTAGTCCGATTGGGGTATCGCCGTGCCGTAGGCCACGTGATTGATGCCCGGCGCCTTACCGTCTTTCACCTTTTGAATGCTCATCCATAAACCGCGTTCCGGTGTTGCCCCAGGCAGATGCACCATGCCGGGCCTAGCGTTCTGTTTCGCGCCGACGAGAAAAGAATAGAACTCAACAGATCGATTGACGTCCGTGACCTCTAAATGAACGTGATTGAGCGTCGTCGCGGGGGCCAGCGGCGAATCCGCTGCTTGTGCCGTGGGCGCGTTGCCGGCGAACGCACCGCCGGTCGCAAGCGCCAAGCCCTTCAACAACTGGCGGCGGTTCAGATGACCTTTGTCGTACTGGTCTAATAACTGATCAAGCATAACGGCCATGTTCTCCTCCCTTTATTAAACGGAAGCCCATCGCGCGTGGACCGACGGAGACGATAGCCAGTGCAAGTAGCGCCACAACGTACGTTTTCTCATGACTGCATAAGGGCGATTCACCAGCCCATCGCCGCGTATAAGTTAGCGAGAAGCCTCGCCACGAATGCGCTTCCATGTGGAAACCGTGCGCGTTTCTTTCTTCACGGTCGGATCGTCCGGCGAAAGGGTCAGAGTGTCGCCTTCGATAAGGATATAACGCGCCACCGACATTCCAGTTAGCACCTCGTCCGCTGAGATATCTAAGTTGAGAATCACCTTCGTGGAATTTTCGCGGGTATAGCTGCCGCTGTAAGCGGTCATCCCCCGCAAAAGCTTCGCATCTTCGGCTTCCTTGGTCGGGCCGGTGCCCGCTTTTTTGCGGTCGCCGCGCACCACGAACGCATACATTCTTCCGTCCGGCGCGTAACCAACGTAACCGCTGGGATTCTCTCCATAGGTTTGGGTCACCGTGCCGTTTTCATGGCGCGTGGTGAAAGATTCCAGCTTCCACGTGCCGATCAAGTCCGCGTTCTTCCGTTGGGCATTTGCCGATCCTGCGAACGCAACAAAGACCGCTGCCGCCATAAGCATCTTGTAGATTTTCATCGCCGCACTCCCCTTTAAGGTCTGACCGCCGGCGTTTCGATTGGTAAGCCGGCCGCACGATTCATAAGATATAGTTCAAGATTAATCATTTCGGGCGAACCATATGCGTATGGCTCGGCACGCACGCCCGTCATGCAGCCGCGCATGCGTCGCTGGAGTGATCCCGCGCTCTGCCATTCCAGGCGATAGATCGGATAGCCGGTGGGGTGCGCCTCAGGAATGAGATTGCCGCTCAGACGCTGCCCAGCGCGCGCGTCGTGACAACTTGCGCAATTGATGTCGATCTGTCCTATGCGCCGAAAGTAGAGTTCCTTGCCATTCTCAATGTAGGACCACAAACGCTCATCGCGCGGTGGCGTCACAGGCATGCCGCGCGATTGGTGCGCAATGTAAGCGCTCAAACTCAACAACGCCTCGCTCTCGAAAGCGAATGCGGCCGCCTTTTGCCGACGGACGCGGCATTGATTGATACGGCCCTGCAAATCTATGGGGCGCTTACGAACTTCATCAAACACCGGGTAGCGCGCCGCGACCCCTTTCATAGTCTGCTTGGCGTCCTGATGGCAGCTCGCGCACGACTTCTTCGTTTGACCCACGGCTTCGTTCCACAACGCTTCGCCGCCACCCACCCACAGCATGCCTGGATTGGCGAAATCGTCCGCCTGAAGCGCTCGCGTTTCAGGTGAAACATACTCAACACCTGAACGTTTATCCGACGCGACAGCGCCGGACGAAAGGAGAGCGAGAACGACACATAAGCGCTTCATGTCACGGTGATCTTGGCACTCGTCGTTGAGACCTTTCCGTGGTCGTCGACCCAGCGGAATTTCAGTGTGCCGCTTGCAACTGCTACCGTCGTAAACGCGATAAAGGGATTGGCGGAGACTGCGGGAAACAGATCCGCCGCGAACACAAGCGCGCCATTATAGGTGCATTCGAAACGATTTATGATGTCACGAGGAATACGCTGGCCGTTTAAGCCCATGCGATGACCCGTTTCCATTTTGTGTGCGATCAACGTCTTGATCTCGACGATCTCGCCTCGCGCGGCCGTCTTAGGGACATTTACCATGATGCGCGGAGCCGCCATTAGGGAACGCCTCCGCCGCCTTCACTGACACCTTCGACGCACGCGGCGAGAGTGACGATAACGTCCGCAGCCGCGGACCAATATGTACCATCGCTCATTTCGGCCACGGCCATGAGGGTTTGCGAGTCGGCGAGACGAAGACGCGTCGAGACATGCGCCCGACCCGATTGTGGGCTCAGGTGAAATACAATCATGTCTGCTTGGGGGTTCTTTTCATTGATAATGGCGATGCGCTTCACATGATCTTCTGCCGTTACGGGGCTTTCCACATCTATCATGACGCCGACGCTGTTGCCGTTTTCCACCAGCGGCGGGATATCAAAGGCGACACGCCCGGCCCGCACCTCTACGCCGCCGGTAAAGGTATTGACCGCTTCTAGTAAGGTCGGTCGCGCGGCGAGCGCCGGGCGGATCGCCACGAAGCTCAACACGCCTCCCACACAGGCCACAAATTCGCGACGATTCATTTACGTTCCTGCAAAGTCAAAAGATAAGCCAAGACATCTTCGATCTCGTCCGCCGCCAGAATGGGCTTGCCGCGCCAGGGCGCGCCGACGCGCGTTAAGCCGTCGTTGCGATAGAACGAGGGCATAGGTGAGTCTGGGTTCACGCGCCGTATGTCCACGAGCCGCAAACGCAGTTGGCCGGCGGACAACGTTCCCACCACCTCGCGCAAATCCGGCGCCACGTTTCCTTGCATATGCGGTTCGGGAAACGCGCCCGTGTGGCATAGCAGGCAAAGTCCGCGTTGTCGGTCGGCAATGATGGCCTGTCCGCGCGCAGCTACCCCAGTTTTACCGGTTAGGGACTGCGTAATGGCGTCGGCTTCTATTTGATAAGGCCGCAAAGATTGAGCTGTCGCCTCGCCGCCGATAAGCAATGCGATCAATGGCAGGCAGAGCCTCATCCGTAAACCGCATGCGTAAGCGTTTCGAACCACTCTTGCGCGTAGCGTGCCTCCTGAGCTCTGAAATCCCGCGGCTTGGCGGCCGGGCTGACACCACCCGCCACTTCTGTCAAAAGGCCGTTGCGCGGCTCGAAAACGCCGGCGATGGATATGCCATAATCCGGAGCGACGAGGCTGTAACAGGTGTTGATCAGCTTTTGGCCAAGCGGCGTTTCACCGCGAAGAAGCTGCATCACGGCGCTCGCGCATACCTTCGCCTGACTGTTGGCAGAGAACGCCGACTTCGGCATACCGCCGGCAATGATCGCGTCGCCGATGACATGGATATTCGGCTGTAGGCGAGATTCAAACGTGATCGGATCGACGGGACACCAGCCCGTATTATCCGCGACACCCGCGATGTGCGCGAACTGACCAGCGCTCTGCGGTGGAATAATGTTGGCCACCGCGGCTTTGTGCTTCCCGAAATCCGTGATCAGCGTTTTCGTCGCAGCGTCAACTTCGACAACTTGACCGCCGGACGACAACGGCACCCATTCGATCAGGCCGGGGTAGAGTTCTTGCCACGCAGCCTCAAACAGCTTTTGTTTTGAGAAACTGTCTTTTGCATCCAACACAATGAGCTTCGAACGCGGCTTTTTTGCTTTCAGATAATGGGCAATCAAACTTGCGCGTTCATAAGGTCCCGGCGGACAGCGGTAGGGATTGGCCGGCACCGACATCACGACAACACCGCCATTGCTCATGGCCTCCAATTGTCGCCGCAACAGCAAGGTTTGTTCCCCGGCCTTCCAAGCGTGCGGCAGTGTTTCGGCTGCCTTCTCGCTATAGCCCTTCAAAGCGTCGAACCGCAGCTCGATCCCCGGAGCCAGAATCAGCCGGTCGTAGGTGATTTCTGTGCCATTCTCCAGACGCAGGCGGCGCGCCGCCACGTCGACGCTAATGGCGCGTTGAGGGATAACTTTGATTTGGCTTTTGGGAAATGCGTCGTAACCGAACTGTTGCGCCTTTAACTCTCGGAAACCACCGACGACCGCGTTGCTCAAGGGGCATGCGGTGTATTGCGCTTGTGGCTCGATCAACGTGACGGCAATTTCGTCGCTCAGCGCCAGCGTGCGCGCCGCAGTCGCGCCGGCGAATCCGCCACCGACGACCACTACCTGCGCGGGTTGTTTCGCCAAAACAGCGGGCGAGGCAAGAACCACCGCGCTCCCGGCCAATCCCCGCAGAACGTATCTACGGCTTGGTGTTCCGCCCTTGCGCCGCAATCCATGCGGCAATGGCGCGAATTTCTTCATCGGAAAATCCCTTTGCGAGACGATCCATGACCGTCGCCGGCCGTGCACCGCTGCGATATTCAGAAACAGCCGATACAACGTCCTCCACGCGAAGGTCCGCGAGGCTGGGCATGGACCCTGTACCGTCCGCGCGGTGACAGCCGGAGCAAGACGCTGCGCCCGCAGGCGGTACAACAGATGCCGCCCCGGCCAAAGCCGGAGCGGTCACTGTTAACACCGCGACTAGGAGCGTCGGCTTAAACACTCTGCAAGTCGGAATGCCTGAACACCGGCAGAGTGCGATAGCGCTTGCCGGTGGCAGCGAAAATGGCGTTCAGAACCGCTGGCCCTGCCACTGCAATTGTCGGCTCGCCGACACCGCCCCAGAATCCGCCCGACGGAATTGGGATGGTTTCGACCTTTGGCATCGCTGCCATGCGGATCACATCGTAGTTATGGAAGTTGGTCTGCTCGACCCTGCCCTCCCGAATAGTGCATTCGTTATACAGCACCGATCCCAAACCATAGGCAAACGAGCCTTCGACCTGACGTTCAACCTGCGCCGGATTGACGACGTGGCCGCAGTCGGTCGCGGCAACGATGCGGTGAATTTTCAGCTTCCCGTTCGTCACGGACACTTCAGCCGCCGCGCCCACGTAACTACCAAAGCCCATGATTTGCGCAACGCCGCGACTTACGCCTGGCGCCGGCTTGGTATCCCAGCCGATGCCCTTCGCTACGGTTTCAAGAACGTTGAGAGCCTTGGGGTTATGCGCCAGCAACTTCCGCCGGAATTCCACAGGGTCCTGCTTTGCCGCGTGCGCCAATTCGTCAATGAAGCACTCAACATAAATCGCATTCTGATTGAGGTTCACACCGCGCCAGAAGCCGGGCGGGATGTGCGTATTACGCATCGCGTGATCAATCAGAAGATTATCGATTTTATAAGTGAACGCGCCTTCCGCTCCGTCCACATTCAATCCTTGGAACACGGCCGGGTCCATACCGCCCTGCATCCCTTCGGGCCGCACTGCCGCCAGAATCGACTGGCCGGAGATGCGCATATGCATGGCCTTTATATTGCCCTGCTCGTCCAGCACGCCGGTCAATTTGCACATCGTCTTGGGGTGATAAGCCCCATGCAACATGTCTTCCTCGCGCGACCAGATCATTTTCACCGGTATGCCCGGCATCTGCTTGGCGATACTCACGGCCTGTTTTGTGAAGTCTTGGAATCCGCGCCGCCCAAAACCGCCGCCCAAGTGCATCTTATAGACATCGCACTTCTGCACCGGCAGACCGCTGGCTTCGGCGGCCGCCGCAAGGCTGGCTTCGCCGTTTTGTGTCGGCACCCAGACTTCCAGTTTTTCCGGCGTGTAGAGCGCCGTCGCATTCATGGATTCCATGCAAGCGTGATTTTGAAACCCATATGCATAAGTCGCCGTCACGGTTTTCTTAGCGTCTTTGATGAGACCGGGCGCATTGCCCAGGTTGGAGCCGACGAACGCTTCCTTCGCGTCCAAACCCTCAGTCATCATTTTATTGATCGACGCCGTATCCACCTTTTTGTTCGGACCATAGTCCCAGGTGATACGCAGCGCATCCAACGCGGTCTTCGCGCGCCACCACGTATCGGCCACAACGGCGACGGCGGTGTCGTCGACCTTCAGCACCTTTTTGACGCCCGGCATTTTCTCGGCCGCCGTGGCATCGAAGCTCACAAGCTTTCCGCCGAAGACAGGGCACGCCGTAACGGCCGCGCTCAGCATTCCGGGCAGCTTGATATCCATGCCGTAAATCTGCTTTCCGGTCAGCTTGTCGGCTGTGTCCAGACGCGGCAGAGGCTTTCCGGCGATGGTCCATGTGCTCGGATCCTTCAGCGAAATCTTCTCCGGCACTTTCATTGTCGCGGCGACGATGGCGACCTTACCGTATGTGGTGGTGCGGCCGCTGGCAGCGTGTGTAATGACACTCTTTGATGCCTTGCATTCACTTGCCGGCACTTTCCAACCTTGCGCGGCCGCTGCGATGAGCATTTCTCGCGCCGCTGCGCCTCCCAAGCGCACATAATCGTGCGAGGAGCGAATACCGCGACTGCCGCCGGTGGAGAAGTCTTTCCATACGCGATTACGGGCGAGGTTTTGGCCCGGCGTTGGGTATTCGGTTGTCACCTTGGACCAATCGCACTCCAGCTCTTCAGCCACGAGTTGTGCGAGACCAGTAAGTGTTCCCTGCCCCATTTCAGAGCGCGCGATGCGGATAACAATCGCATCGTCGGGCTTCACTACCACCCACGCGTTCACTTCGGGGGGAAGCGCCGCTGCTGCCGCGGCTTGAGCGAGCGGAATATGAAAGCCTAACGAGAGGCTGCCGACAGCGGCCGCAGAACCGACTACAAACCGGCGGCGGGAAAGATTTTCGAGATGTGTCATAGCGCCACCTTCCCTTCGCGGATCGACGTGGCTGCGGTTTTGATGGCTTCGCGCACGCGGTTGTAAGTGCCGCAGCGGCAGATGTTGGTGATCTCGGCATCGATGTCGGCATCGGTTGGGTTCGGATTGTTTTTCAGCAATGCCGTCGCGGCCATGATCATACCGCACTGACAGAACCCGCATTGCGGCACATCCAGAGCCAGCCAGGCTTTCTGAACAGGGTGCGAACCATCGGGAGACAGGCCTTCGATCGTCGTGATCTTTTGGTCGGCGGTCACGGCGCTGACCGGCATGGCGCATGAGCGCGTCGCGACGCCGTCGATATGGACCGTACAGGCGCCGCATTGAGCAATGCCGCAGCCATACTTGGTACCGGTGAGCGCTAACTGTTCGCGCAAAACCCAAAGAAGCGGCGTGTCGGATTCAACATCCACCTCGCGCTTTTCACCATTAATGGTCAACGTCGCCATGTGTCCTCCGAGGGGGAAATAAGAAGGGATATAAAACTGCCCGCGAGTGTAACCGACAGCCGCACGATGGTCACGCTTCAGTGATTCGGGCCCGAAGCGCCAAATACAGCGGAAAAGATCGCGACAGTGACGAAATATCGCAATGACTACATCGACCGCAGCGCATCTTTCTCAAATCATCTTCGAGAAAGAGCAAGCCAATCACGTTGAATGCGTTAGGACGCGTTTGAATCCGGCGCCCGCAGCAATAAACGACCTCGCAACGTATCTTTGCTGTGTCGCGACTGGCTGCCTTGCGCCGGCCTTCAAATTATTTCGGCGAACCCGCGCGCGACGAGTCACTCGCGAACTGGCTGCTGGACGGCTCGCCTTTCGTTTCGGCAACCTCTTTTTCTGACCGCAAAATGCGTGTCTCGATCATTTTGACTTTGAAGGCCGATGAAATCGCGGTGTTCTCACCTGTTTTTGGGTCGGGGTAAGCGTCCGCAAACTTACGTAGCTGTTTGTACACAAGCTGCTGAGTCTGCGACGCATAAGACAGGTGATGCGAACTCCAGTTGCGGGCACGATTGGCATAGAACGTTTCAAGATCGGCGTACCCTGCAATCACACCCTCGGCGCTGTCCGGCGTCAATTTCAGTTCAAATCGGGCGTCTCGCATTCTTTCGACGGACCCCGAAATAAAGGCCAACGATTCGTCAGGGATACGAAGTTCTTTGATCGGTTCGGTCGACAGAACGCCGTTGACGATTTTGCCCTTCGCTTGGGAAATGAATTCCTTGCCCCAGCGCAAATCAAGGCGCTGAGACGCGCCTGGGGCAAACGAGTTCGCCGACGCATCGACCTGTAAGATGTCGCGCCCGCGATAAGTCGTAACGGTTACGTCATCGTCGTTCACAAGGCTATCGACGTCGGTCACTTCGATCAGCGAGCGTACCGAGGTCGATTGTTTATAATGCTGCATATCGTAAGTCAGGATCACGGCGCCGCTGCGATAGTTTCCAATACAGCCGATGACGCGAAACAATTCATTGTCCACGCCCGGCTTGCCGTCGGGCGAGGTGAAATCCGTGGGCTTGGTTTTGCCGTCGAGGTTGAGACCGGGCGCTGTCTTCCCACCGGCCAGGCGGAAATGCGTGGTGTCGGGATCGGTATTCGGCCAGAAGACCTCGCCCTCCATCGCGAGCTCGGTTTCCTTCTGCGTCCGTTTAGTGCCGTCTTCAGGAAACTTAAGTTTGAAGTATTCACGCGGACCAACAATGGCCAATCCATCGGGACATTCTTCTTTCGTGTCCTTCGTTTCATGGATCGCCCAGCGAAGATCATAAAACGTGTAGGCGATGGAACGGTTCGGCGGCGCGGTATCGCTGCCCTCGGCACGAACAAAAGATCCGCTGCCACAAAGCGCAATCGCCGCTGCACCCGCCATGAGGCACAAACGCGTCGACGGCTTCCGCGACTTGAGTGATTGGGTGTTCATATCGTCCTCACTATTGAAGAGTGGCATTACAAATCGCGGCGACCATAAAGATCTCTGTAAATAATAGCCCGATACCCGTTCCAACGGCCATTAAACTCGCCCCAGTTTTGCGCTTTTAGATCGAGCGGCGTCTCATCGCCGTATCCGTTGCGCCCCGCGAACGTATAAACCGGGCGTCCACGATACGCCCATACGTTGAGTGCGCCGGGGTCACTGCTCTGGGCGCGCTTGCCAGTTTTTGGGTTGATATACATCGTACTCCACGTTGCGCTGCCGGACTTGGCCCCCGCACGGGCGATCACATAAGGAAAGGCCTTGAGGCACTGATCAGGGTCGCCGTTGCCGCACATGGCAAAGCGGTAGGCTTGCGGGGCGTCGGGATGATCGCAAAGCTGGTGGTCGAAAGAATCGTCCAAGCAGCTGTACATATAGATCGTGCGCCCACGTTCGTCACCGAGCACAAGCCCGACGGACGTTTCCTTGACGACAAAGCCAGCGGGCGGCAGCGGCGCCTTTTGCGTATAGACGTTGCGCCAATGCGCGATATCGCCTCCATCCAGGGAGAGCAATTTTGAATCTTGAAGGTGTTCGTAAACCGGCATGCCCTTGAAGGCCCATTGCTTCACGCCGGGAGAGCGTTCGAAGGTCGTCCAATCTCCGACTGGCCGCGCATAGTCGGCCGACAAAACAGGTGCCCAGCCATCCATACACGCGCCCGCGCAATTCGATTTGTGGCGGGAGTCCAGATCGTAGGTATAGACCGACTTACCGTTACGCAGAGACACGAGCCGACCTAGCTTGGTCGTATCCACGCTAAATTGAAAAGGGACGTTGGCCTCTGGACCCACGGGCTCGCGGGGTGCGCCCTCGTCGACAGAAGCAGGTGTTTTACTCGCGCCCAGAACGTCGCCCGGCTTCTTATCCAAAAAAGATGTGTAGAGCGGCGCCCCAGCGTAAGCCCATTGTTTGCGCCCGTCGGGCCGATCGATGACTGTCCATTTATCGACGGGCTTTGCATTGTCCGAGGCTAAAACGGGCGGCCACACTTGATTGCAGCTCGGGCGCGTATCCGCTTCCGGCAACTCGAAACCGGGCGGATAGGGGCTCATCGATCCCGCGGTTTCGCGGAAAATTTGATCGCCGCACGACGCCTTAAATTCGACATCACCCACCGTGCCTACGCGTAAATCCCTGCGCGGCCATTTGTAGAGCGTGCGGCCGTTTGCGTCGGCGAACACCGGCCCCTCGATCTCAGTCACCAAAACCTGAAACCCTGCCGGCAACGGCGCCTGGATGTAGTCTTCGCGCGCGGTCATATTTTCTTTTGCCGCGTATGCAGGAGCGTCCATCAAAACGAGGAATGCGAGGCTCAACACCGCAACCGCTCCGCGCCAGCGTCCGTTAAAGTCGGCTCCGGTTTCACGACTCATCGAGTCTGTGAACAAATCAAAGCGATTTTCTAGTTTTTGTTCCACCGAATGCCTCTCTAGCTGCATTGCGAAATTGCTCGCGGGCGACGCTCATTGGCGAGCGCAAGTTCAATTAATTTATATCGTTTATCTAAAAAAAGCTTCTTCCTTTTTTGGGTTAAGGGAAGAAAGCAGCCGCGGCTCACTGAGGTATACAGTGAGCCGCGAAGTTAGCTTTAGTAAGGCGCCGACCGCTATTCGCAGCCGGCGTAGCTTTTTACATAGATGGGCAAGTTACATCTTGAAGCGGATGCCTACGCGGTAGATAGCACCGAGTGAGTCGTAGAGCGAGGCCGTACTCGCGAGGCTCTGGTAGTACGCTTCAACCGTCGGCGGCGGATCGTTATTAAGCAAGTTTCTTGCAGAGAGGAACAATTCACTGCTGGCTAGGCCAATGTCCATTTTGTACGAGACGTTCGCATCCAGATAGAAGCGGCCCGGGAGCTTGTTGGTATTGATCGTCGTCGCGAAGGCCGTTGAAGTCGGACAGCCGGACGTACATTCGACGTATTCGCTGTTGATCCGGCCGCCCGCGAACGCGCGCGCGGTGAGCGACACGTTCACGGGATCCAAGGCATACGATACGCCCGCATTCAGCTTCCAGTACGGCGGGAAAGAACTGTTGTTCTCACCGACGTGGTTGGTTGGCGGATTGAACGAGTTGTCCTGATAATTCCGCAGGTAGACGGTCGCATTGCCGTGCAACGCTAGATCCCCGCGCCAGCCATCAACAATGGCCGACAGAGGTGTGCGATACGACGCTTCAAAGTCGAGGCCGCGTGTAACCTGTACGGCCGCGTTGATCGAGTAGTAGATCACCAGCGAGATGATGCCGTTCGTGCGGATGATGTTCGGGCACAATTCCGGCCGCGTATTGTTATAGCAAGAGTCGACCACCTGCTGGAAGCTGATGGGGTTGATCGATTGTTTGATGCCAACGTCCCAATAGTCGACCGACGCGGAGAAGCCTTCCAGGAAGCGCGGTTGCAACACGACCCCAATCCCGGTCGTGTCCGCTTTTTCCGGCGTCAAGCCAATGTTACCGATCTTACGCGCTGAGATGACCGCGGTGGTGCCATTCGTGGGACCAGGAGCGCGGTCAATAACCGTTTGCGCGCCGACTTGTTCGGGGGCCGCGAACAGTTCCTGAATGTTGGGTGCACGAATGTCACGCGATCGCGTGACGCGGAACTTCACGTCCGGGATCGGAGAGTACGTGGTACCCAGTTTCCAGGTGGTGACGTAACCTGAGACTGAATACCCCGTGAAGCGCGCGGCGGCTGTGAAGTCCCAGGAGTCAGCCCAGCTTTCACCCTTGGCCAACGGAATGATGGTTTCTACCGCGCCTTCGGTCACCGACTGTTCGCCATCGATAACCGAGTATGTGCCAATGTAGTGGTTGAACGCCTTCGAGTCCGCGTCGGCGTCCGCATGCACGGCGTCGGCGCGGTGTTCGAAGCTGAGCGCCGTCGAGACCGGACCGGCCCACAGCGAGAACGGTTCGCCGCTGAGCGCGGCGGAGAAGGTTGATTCTTCCACCAAGCCGTGCTGGAAGTCCGGCGTGTTCAGATATTGCTGGCCGGCCGTGTTGTTCTGGTTCACGCCCACGCCCATGAAGTTCCAAGGACGGCACGTCGTGTTGAGGCCCTGGAGCACCGAACGGCAAACGATCTGACCGTTTGCCGGATTGACGACAGCATCGGCCGCCAAATTCACACGTGATAGCGCGATGCCGCCGCGCGCATGGAGCGAGTTCTTGCTGCCGCCGTAGGTATAGGCGCCGTTCCAGTGCCAGGTGCCGTCGAAAAGATTCACCGTGCCTTCCAAGCCGCCCGTAATGCTGTTCACGATGCGGGTATAGTCGGTACCAACCTGCGGGAGGTCGGCATTCTGCGAGTTGAGCTGGATTTGCGTCACACCGGCCGTAGCCATCGCAGTGCGCACCGAGGCGGGCAGGTAAGCATTGTCGATTTTGATGATTGGACCGCCGGCCCCCAGAATCCACGCGTTGTTGATGGGGCCGATCGATTTGTTCTGTGCCCAGTTGTATTGCACGTACATGTTGATGTTATCGGTCACGTCGTAGCCCACGCGTCCGAAGAGCGTTTGCGATGTTACTTTCGGATCGAGCGTATAGTTTTGGCGCAGCTCGTTGACCTGCCAATCGCCGCCTTGCATGTACGGATTAGAAACGATCGGGCCGTACACCAGCTGGAACGGTGTTCCGCCTGCGCCGAAGGTCGTTCCCTTCAGCGGACCAGCGATCACGGTACCGCCCGGAGCTAGGCCGTAAGGAACGACCGAGGGAATGAACAATTGGTTCGGCTGACCGTTGGTCGCCGTGTAGGCCGGGTTGGTGATTTGCTGCCAGCCCGTTCGGTTCCACGCACGGCCGCCATCGCCTTTGGTGCCTTGATTATGATTCTGTGACCCGGAGAGCAGGACGTGGCCGCGGTCGCCCGCGAAACCGAAGCCAGCAGACAGGGCGACTTTATAATTTTTGTCGTCGCCATAGTTGGTGAGGCCGCCGGAAAGCTCGCCTTTTACGCCGGTGAATTTGCGATCCAGAATGAAGTTGACGACGCCGGCCACGGCGTCAGAGCCGTACACGGCCGAGGCGCCACCGGTGACCACATCTACGCGCGACAGCAGCTGTTGCGGAAATGAACCAATATCGACCGCGCCGCCAATGGTCGAGGGCACGACGCGCTGGCCGTCCAGCAGGACGAGCACACGGTTGGCGCCGAGTGAACGCAAGTTCATGCTGCTAATACCGGCACCGCCGGGAGAAAGACCGGCCTGACCGTTCGTGGCCAAAGCAGCGCCCGTGATGGCGGGCATCGTGGCCAGCATGTTGGCGATGTTAGAGTCAGCTGCTTTTTCAAGCTGCTCCGTTCCGACGACTGTCAGTGGCGTCGGCGCTTCATAGCCTTCGCGAACAATGCGTGACCCGGTAACGACGATTTCTTCAACAGGTGCCTGCTCTGCGGTTTGCGCCTTCGCCGCTGTTTGCGCAAAACTTGTGGTCGGCAAGGCAACCATCATCGCAACTGCCGTTGATATGGCCGTCGTCGACATCATGACATTCGTACGGCTGCGGCTTAATTTGCCTTTCGGCGCGCCTGCCGGACCGGTAACGGTAAAACTTTGCATGTTATCTCCCCCCAATTATCGACAAGAAAATCGTTGAACAAAAAAACTCGCGCGCGATCACGTACCGTCAGTTCATGCGAGTAGATAACTCGAACGAAATTGCCCTAGCGGCTCTCGCTTTTATGCTGTTACTTTTTGAGATTGCTTGCGTGCGCGGAAGACCCGCTTGCTGCGGAAACGTGGCGCATGTCTTCAGCGAAATTCGGGTGCCCCCCTCCCAAGCGGCCCGCGACTGATCGCTTCAAAACTGTATATGGGAATGACCGCCATGTCTGTCACATGCGCGATTGCGGATAGCGCTTCATTCCCGCCAGATGTACATATCCGATTCTTTTTTGCGCGAAAATTCACCTAGCTAGATGACGCTCTTTATTCGCACTTGAAAGTTTTGACGCGCCGGAGTCGTAATTAACGGAGCGATAAACTGACGCTCACCTTTCGGCGCTTAACGCTCGCATCTTTTTGAGATTTTGAATGGTCAAACGACCACCGCAGACACTCAGCAACCCTTGGCATTGGAAGGCTTGAAGGGCTTTATTCACTGATTGTCGTGAAGCGCCAATCATAAGCGCGAGCTCGGATTGCGAAAACCGTACGGATAAACCAGTTCCATCCACGGAATCTGGCTCGGAAAAGTCGACCTCTCTCAAAATACAACGCAAGAGCCGCGCGGGAACATTATCAAAATGAGCGCTTGCCAATCGATCCGCCATTCCTCTGATGTGGATGGCGCAAAGTTGGAGCAGGCCGTCGAGAAAAATTGGATGCTTTGCGCTCAGTTTTTCGAACGCGCTCTGAGTTATAACTTGCAGCTCGACCTTACTGCATGTCTCGACCGTTGCATGCCGTGGCCCATTGTCGAGAAGGCTCACGAAGCCAAAGCAATCACCGGCTTCCAGAAGACCGTACGTTAGCTCCCGCTCGTCGGCTGTGATCTCATATATGCGGACTTTCCCCGACGCTATGCGGTAAAATTCGTTGCCATCATCACCGTTGGCAAAAACAATCTGCCTTTTTAAATATTTTCGTGTCTGCGCAATCTTGATGAATGCAAGACGCGCCTCCGGATTCAGCCACTGAAAAATGTCCTGAAAAGTATATTTGGTCATTATTCAAAATTCGCGTTAGCCGGCGATGATCACCAGACGCACGCTATTTTCCGAAGTGCGTCCGCCCCGCCGCGCCTACCACTATGAAGCAGGTAGCCACTGAAGCAAAGAGCTGGCTGCGCTTTCGCGCCTTTGCATGATTGGACCGAGCAGCACACCTGGCCTCTGGCGTGCGTTGCAGCGTTACAACATGTCGCCGCGCTCAGAAACTTTGGCTGCTTTCCACAGACCTCGTCACCAGACCGAAATATCGACACAAGTGCAGAAGGCGGAAAAATATTCTTCCGGCCTTCCCGAAGGTTCACTAGCGAACACCACCAGTGCGTCAGAGCAACGGATCAATCATCTCAACCGAAATGGAAGGCGCTTACTTTGCCGTGGCTACGAAATCCGCCTTGCCGTCATCAAGCACTAGCGTGCGCTCGAACGAAACGTAGTGGAAGCGCTTGGCAGCGTGGCCCGCGTGAATGGAAAAGCCAATATTATATGTCTTGCCGGGGACGATGTCCTTGTGACCGGGCACGCCTTTTAATTTACGCGTGAAGGTGACCGTCCAGACGCCCGTCTTATTTCGTATGGCATCGGCCTTGACGGCGCGGATTGCGTTGTCGGCGCGCTTCTCAAGCACGGTCCCATCTACCACCGCGGCTTTAGCGCCGGGATTAAATCGTGCCTGCCAGTATTCCAGATATTTACCTTCGGATCGCATCGCGGCGAGTGCGGCTTCGTCCTTTTGTGTGTCTCCCTGGTTTGGGGCGAGTGACTCGTAAAGATATTTTGTCCGGCCCTCCACACCTCGCGACATGCTTGCAACATCAGCGTGACACGCGACCCAGCAACCCGCTTTATTGGCTTCGATGACACTGCCGTCGTCAATCATGACGGCGACCTTGGTTTCAAACTCTTTATCCATCCCCGCGTCCGGCTGTATGCCAGGATCGAACTCAATGCGAACATAGATGTTGTTGGCATCGTGAGCGGTTTTGATCTGAGTATCGATTGCGCCGGGCTTGCCGGGGATCGGGGCCGGCTCCTTGAATTTCTCGGCGTGAACCAGTGAATCTCCCAAAGGGCGCTCATCGCTTCCGGCGTGGCAGGCGGCGCACGACTTGTCCGGATAGCGGCGCGAGCCGGAGTGGCGACCGCGCGTCTGAAGATGTTCGAAAGAGCTCATTGCTGGATAGAAAAGCGTAATTTTCTTGGGCTCGATCTTGGCCCAGTCAACCGCCCACGCCGGATGCGAAACGATAAAAATGGCCGTCGCCATTGCCGTCAGCAAAAAAATTCGCGAGATTTTTAATGACACTTCATTTCCCTCATGGGTACGGTCTCTGGAGGAGTATTTAACATGAAGCCGTCCGTCGGGAAATTCGGCCTCGAGATGATTCTGCTCCACTGGATCATCGCTGCCGCTATGGCAGTCGCCGTCATTTATGGCCTCGTTTCGAGCTATGCCGAAACCGCCGAACAAACGCAATCCGCAATGATCATGCATCAATCGATCGGAATACTCATTCTTATCCTTGCGTTGGTGCGGGTGGCGGCGCGTCTGCGCCGGCCGGCCCCGCCCTTACCCACGGACATGCCGCGCTTTCAGAAAGGCGTTGCCATCGCAACCCACGGCCTACTCTATTTTACTTTGCTGGCGTTTCCGATCACCGGATACATCGCGCTCGCAGCGCGGGGGCGAGCTATCAGTTTTTTTGGGCTTTTCGATTTGCCCACCCTCTTACCGACCGACCTAAGCCTTGCCGCGAGAGCGGACAACCTTCACATCACGGCGCAATGGGCGCTGTATGGACTGGTGGTACTGCACGTCGCCGCCGCGCTATATCATCAGTTTATTGTCAAAGACGGCGTGCTCCTTCGTATGTGGCCGACGCGCAAATAACGCCGTCGGCCGCCATCGGACCTGTGCCGATCAAACGCGAATCATGCTTGGCTTAAGGTCGCTCACAGCAGCGCAGCCGGCCTGTCCCATAGCAGTGGCGGTTTCGATGCGGAGAAGTTCCAGTACGCGCTCGACGCCAGGTTGGCCGAATGCGCCGAGTCCCCATGTGCGTCGTCAGAACATTTGAGACAGATGCGGGCGTGATTTAGCGGAGTGTTGGCCTCATCTGGTTGATTGATCTTAGGCGGCGAGCTTGCGGTGAAGCAAGCGACGATGTTCGATAGTTTTCTGTTTGATGCGGTGTCGTTCCTGCAGAATCGCCTGGCCCCTGCCGAAGTAGACGTCCGCCGGGGTTAGGTTTTCCAAGCTCTCATGGTAGCGGTGGTGGTTGTAGTACTCGATGAAGCGCCCGATCTGCGCTTCGAGATCGCCAGGCAGGTAATAGTTCTCCAGCAGTATCCGGTTCTTGAGCGTCTGATGCCAACGCTCGATCTTGCCCTGGGTTTGGGG
>CANJMF010000015.1 GCA_947475895.1 Fidelibacterota bacterium | reverse complement strand
AGCAGCTGGCCGTTGAAGGTGATGACGGAGACCGTTCCGCCATCACTCGGGTGGTGGAGCGTGAAGGTCGCCCCGGCATCGTTGGTCAGGGTATGGCCGGTCATGTCCAGCGTCGCCGTGCCGTTCGAGGTCGGCGTACTCATCGTGATTGTGCCGCCCGACTGATTGGTCAGGTTGCCCGTGATGTTCAGCTGGGTCTGCTGGCCATTGTTGGAATTGTCGGATATTAAAATCGCGCCGGCATTGATGACGTTGCCCGAGATCAGTGTCGTTAAATTGTGATTCTCGATGACTTGGAGCGTGCCCGCATTGACCAAGTTCGCGCTGATCGTCCCTTGGTTCAGCGTTGTTGTTCCAGCAAGTGTCAGCGTGCCCGTTCCACTAATCGCCGCGCCCGAACCGGCGATTTGGCCGACTTGCACCGCCAGCGTCGCGACCGCGGATACAGCCGAATCAATGCGCAGAGTGCCGCTGGAATCGATGATGAGTGTGCCGGAGCCGGTGAGGCTGCCGCCCGCACCGAATCCGATGGTTTGCCCGGAAGCAATCGTAACGCCCGCCATATTGACGGCCCCGCCGTACACGATTGAGCCGCCGCCGAAGGTGATATTATTGAGGCCATTGATCGTGCCGGCGTTGTAGAGATCGCGGCCGTTCAAATTGAGCGTGCCGGTGACTGTAAGAGTTGCCCCAGCGAAATTGTTGAACCTGGCGCCGCCAGAACCCGTCAGCGTCGCCGTTTGCCCGGATGCGACCGTGAACACGCCGCCGCTGAGATTATCGAAATCCGCCGTGCCGATCGTGAACGTCGTGTTGTAGTCGACGTTCACCGCGCCGCTGTTATTCACTTCACCGACGATGAAACGGTTGCCGCCGCTGGAAACACCGCTTTCGATCTGGATCAC
Source organism: Fidelibacterota bacterium (assembly GCA_947475895.1). Taxonomy (GTDB): domain Bacteria; phylum Pseudomonadota; class Alphaproteobacteria; order Rhodospirillales; family Rhodospirillaceae; genus SHVO01. Next base: position 73,280 of record CANJMF010000015.1, on the reverse strand, counting down.
GCCGCCGGAAAGATTGTTGAGCGTGCCGCCGGTCATATCGAGGGTGACAGAGTCGGTGAAGCCGCCCGCCGCGTTGATGAGGTGGATCGTGCCGGAGTTGTTCAGCGTGCCGGTGACATTCAGCTCGGTGCTGCCGGAGCCGTTGCTGGTGTCTTTTAACTCAAGCAGTCCGCCGGTGTTGATCGTCACGAGGCCCGACAACGTGACCAGGTCGGGCGTGTTATAGGCGTAAGCGTTGCCGGCGATGACCAGCGGCGCACTGACCGTGCCAGAATTCAGGCCAAGCGTGCCCGAAACGGTGAGAACGGCGCCGCCGGTTCGGCTGATCGTGGCTGCTGCACTCTGTGTTGTGCCGAGATTGATGCCGGACGCGACCGTTCCGCTGGCATCCAAGCGGAACGTCGACCCGCCATAAATCGTGATTTCACCGAGGCCCGTATAGGTGCCGCCCGATTGATGGACGACGGTTCCGCTTTCGACGTTGAAGGCTTTGCCCGCGGCTACGTCGATATTGCCGGCGTTGGTCAGCGTGCCGCCCTGATAGCCGACGGTGTAGTCGATATCGATAACGCCGCCGCTGTTGTTGTTGATGGCGCCGAGAATATAGCGCGTACCGGTGCTGCTGGCGCCGGTGTCGACCTGCAAGACGCCGCCGGACATGTTGGTGAGCGAGCCGCCGGTCAAATCCAGCGTGATGGAATCTGAAAAACCACCAGCCGCGATGGTCAGCAGAACGGTGCCGGAGTTGCTGACAGCGCCCGAGATGTTCAGCTCGGTATTGCCGCCGCCGTTGCTGGTGTCCTTGATCTCAAGCACAGCACCGCTGTTGATGGTGACGGGCCCGGAGAGCGTGACAAGATTGTCGGTGTTGTAGGCATTAGCCTGGCCCGCAATCACGAGCGGCGCGCTGATGACGCCGGAATTTAGGCCAAGCGTGCCGGAAACCGTAACGATGGCGCCACCGGTGTTGCTGATGGTCGCGGCGGAGGTTTGATAGCCGCCCAAGTTCAGGCCCGACGCGACCGTGCCGTTGGCGTCGAACCGGAAGGTTGTACCGCCATCGAGAGTGATTTGGCCGGCACCGGTGTATGTGCCGCCGGTTTGATGAACGACCGTGCCGGTTTGAATGGTGAGGGCCATGCCGCCCTCGACGTCGATATTGCCGGCGTTGGTCAGCGTGCCGCCCTGATAGCGGGCGCTGTAGTTGATATCGATGCTGCCGCCGCTGTTGTTGGTGACGTTGCCTAAGATGTAACGCGTGCCGCCGCTGCTGGCGCCGACGTCGGTCTGCAAGACGCCGCCGGACAAGTTGGTGAGCCCGCCGCCCGACAAATCGAGCGTGATGGAATCTGTAAAGCCACCGGCCGCGATGGTGAGCCGGATCGTGCCCGCGTTTGTGGCGACGCCGGAGATGTTCAGTTCCGTAACGCCGCTGCCGTTGCTGTTGTCCTTTAGCTCGAGCAAAGCGCCGCTTTGGATGGTCACGGGGCCCGACAGCGTGACAAGGTCGGGCGTGTCGTAAGCATAAGCATTGCCCGCGATGAACAGCGGCGCGCTGATGGTGCCCGATTTCAAGCCGAGGTCGCCCGAAACAGTGAGGACCGCACCGCTGGTGTTGCTGATCGTGGCAGCGGCACTTTGATACGTGCCGAGATTGAGGCCCGAAGCCACGGTGCCGTTGGCGTCGAGACGGAACGTGGCGCCCGCGCCGATGGTGATGGCGCCGAGCCCCGTGTAAGTGCCGCCTGTCTTTTGAACGAACGTTCCGGTCTCGACAACAAACGTCTGTCCGGCCGCGACATCAATATTGCCGAAGTTTGTGAGAGTGCCGCCTTGATACGAAGCGTTATAACTAATATCGACGACACCGCCGGCATTGTTCGTGACCGTTCCGACGATAGAGCGCGCGCCGCCGCTGCTAACGCCGGTATCGGTTTGCAGAACGCCGCCGGATAAGTTGGTAAGCGAGCCGCCTGTCAAATCCAGCGTGACGGAATCCGTATATCCACCAGCCGCGATGGTCAGCCGCACGGTCCCGGAGTTACTGACAGCGCCCGAGATGTTCAGCTCGGTATTGCCGCCGCCGTTATTGTTGTCTTTCAGCTCAAGCAAAGCGCCGCTGTTGATCGTCACCGGTCCCGCGAGCGTGGCAATGTTCGCGGTATCATAAGCGTAAGCGTTGCCGGCGATCGTCAGCGTGACGCCGACTGTCCCCGCGTTTAAAGTTAACGCGCCGGAAACGGTGGCCGCGCCGCTTCCCGTGACCGTGGCGGCTGCCCCGCCCGCGGTCCCGACGGTCAGCCCGGTCGCAAGCGCCGCGTTCGCATCAAGGCGGAATGTTCCGCCCGATAAAATTTGCACTGTCCCGTTGCCGACGTACGTTCCGCCCGCCGACTGCACCAGCGTCGCGGCAGCACCGATCACGAATGTCTCGGAGTTGCCGACATGGAGAATGCCATGATTGTTCAGCGTGCCGCTATTGAAAGCGGCGCCGTAGTCGATGTCGATGGTGCCGCCGCTCAAATTATTGAGGTTGCCGACGATATAGCGGCCGCCGCCGCTGCCGCTGCCTGCGGCGGTGAGCAGCACGCCGCCGGACAAATTATTGAAGGTGCCGCCGGTCATATCCAGGGTGACGGAGTCCGTGAAACCGCCCGGCGGGTTCGTCAAACTCACCGTGCCGGCGTTATTGAGCGTGGTGGCGAAGTTGACTTCGGCACTGCCGCCGCCGTTGCTGATATCTTGCAGATCGATCAGGCCGCCGGAACGGACATAAACGGGTGCCGAGAATGTGACGGCGTCGATGGAATTGTAAGATCTGATTGTTCCGCCGTTCACGATCACGGGCAGGAGAATACTGCCGCTGTTAACATTGAGCGTGCCGGTGAGGACGATGGCCCCCGAGCCGTCGAGCGTGCCGCTGTTATTGAGCGTGATCGTGCCGGCGGCCGAGAAGACGCCTTCTGACGCGAACGTTGCCGCGTCGACGGTGAGCGAACCACCCGAGCTCATCGACGCCACAGCTAGAACATCGAGCAACGTCGTCGCGCCGCTCAGGCTCAACGAGGTGGTGCCGTTGAGCGCCAGATAAGTGACATTCGTGGTCGCGTTGTTGGATAGCGTCACCGACGCATTGTTGATGATGGCGAGGTTATACGTGCCGGGCGCGACGTCACCGGCCCAGTCGGTGGCCGTTTCCCATGCGCCGCTGCCGCCACCGTCCCACAAAATGGACTCGCCGACGCCGACCGCGAAGTGGTTGGTTGTGCCGGAGACGGGCGATGTACCGCCCGGCGTGACGGCGCCGAGCGTGACGCGCGTTTCCGACGCGGCGGCGGTGGAGAAACTTCCGGTGTACGTTGAATCGACCGCGCGCACGATCAGCGACGACGGAAAGCCGGTGAAGTTCGCGATCGGCACAAAGCGAAGATAGGTGCCGGTGCTGACCATCAGGGCGGTGGAATTATCCGCGACGGTGCCGACATCGTACCAATGCGTGCCGGCATCGGTCGTGTATTGCCACGCACCTTCGGTCGCGGCGTTGGCGGCGTTGGCGACGATGGCGAGGCCCGCGAAGGTATCGGCAGGGTTGGCGTCGTTGAACATGACGCCGAAAGCCGCCGCGACGAATAGCCCGCCGGCATTCATATTGTTTTTCTCGACCGCGCCCGAAACGCTGGCGATGAACGTGGGCGGCGAATTGCCGACCGCGTCGGCCGAAATTGTGCCGACACCCACGGCCGTTGTGATCGTGGCCGTGGTTCCGGTCGCGGTCGCCCCCGTGAGCGTGACGTTAAATGTCTCGGCGCTTTCGCCGGTGGAATCGGCGAGGATGGGAACGGTGATCGTTTTCGTGGTTTCACCGGCGGCGAAATTCAGCGTGCCGGTGGTGTCGACAAAATCTGTGTTCTTGAGGGCGGTACCGCCATTGGCGGTGTTGTAGCTGATCGAAGCCGCGACGCTGGTTTCGCCGGAGCGCGTGACCGTGAAGACCGCGTTGCCCGCGACCGCATCGGACACGGTCACAGAGTTGATGCTGAATTCCACGGTGCCTAGCGCGGGCGTTGCCGGCAGACCGGCGCTGATGCTGATGGTTCCGGAGCCCGTGCCGATGGTCGCGTTCTCGGCACCCGACAGAACGATGCTGAAGTCTTCGGCGGCCTCGCCCACAGGATTGGCCGCGATGGGAATGCTGATGGTTGCCGACGTCTGGCCGGCGGTAATCGTTATTGTGCCGCTGACGGCGGTGAAGTCGGAACCTGCGGTCGCCGAACCGTTAGCTGTGGCATAGCTGACCGTAACGGGCACTGTGGTCGGCCCTGACAGTGAGACTGTGAGGGTCGCGGTCGTTCCGCCGCTGACGGATGTGCTGCTCACGCTGACGCTCGGCACGAACGCATCGGCCGCGATGGAGATCGTGCCGCTGCCTTGCGTGATGGTTCCGCCGACGGGGTTCTGGAGAGCGATCGTGAAAGACTCGGCAGGCTCCTGCACGGTGTCTTTAATCGTGGAAAGGGTGATGGTTTTTGTCGTCTCGCCGGCAGCGAACGTAAGCGTGCCGGAACTCGGCGTAAAATCCGCGCCGGATGTGGCGCTACCGCCAACCGTCGCGTAGTCAACGGTCACCTGCCCCGCAAGGTCACCGGCGCGGGTCACCGTGATCGTGGCGCTCTGGCCTTCAGCCACCTGTGCGCTGGAAATGCTGAAGGTCGCGAGGCCGACAGGCAGGTCGGCGGCAATGGTAACCGTGCCGGTGTCTTGCGTGATGGTGGCATCTGTTACCCCCGACAAAACGACGGTGAATGTTTCGGCACCTTCGCGGTTAGCGAACGTGAGCGGTGTTGAGTTGGCGAGAATGGGAATCGAGATCGTGGTCGTGGTCTGGCCGGCGGCGAACTGAACGGTGCCCGTGGCACCCGTGAAATCGCTTCCGGCCTGAGCCGTTCCGGCGACGGTCTGGAAATTGACGGAAGACGCGGCTGTGACATCGCCCGTGCGGGTGACGGTCAAAACCGCCGTGTTCGCTGCCGTGTCCGACACCGTGACGCTGCCGATGGCAAGCGTGGGCAGCGGCGGGTCGGCGGCGATGGTGACCGTCGCGGGACCGCTGACGATGACGGTATCGGGGCTGTTGCCCGACAACACCAGCGTGAATAATTCCTGCTGCTCGTTGCGGGCGTTAGCGAGTACCGAGACTTCAACGGTCTTTGTGGTTTCACCCGCAGCAAAACTCAACGTGCCGGAGGCCGCTGCGTAATCGGTGCCCGCCTGCGCCGAGCCGTCTTGCGTGGCGTAGTTGACCGACACGTCGGTCGCCGTGTTGCCGGCGCGCGTGATGGTGAACAACACTTTTCCAGCGACGGTATCGGTGACAGACCCGCCGCCGCTGAGCTCGAACGTCGCGGGAAGTTGTGGTGGCGTGGTCGGCGGCGTGACGGGAATCGTGGGCTGTGTTGGGTTGGCGTTGGTCGTTGTCGGTGGCGAAACGATCGGCGCAATGGGTGTGACGGGCGTTGGCGCGACAGGAGTCTGTGCCGGTGTCGGTGTCGGTGTCGTTGTCGTTGTCGTTGTCGTTACGGTGACCGGTGTTGTCGTGCCCTGCCCGCCGCCTGGTCGCCAGTTTGTTGGCCGCCTTGCGTCGCATCTCCCGTGCCGTCCTGTACGGTGCCGCCGCCCTGCTGTGTTCCCGCAGCACCATTGGCGCCTGCGGGCTGCGAGGTGATGTCTGTCGTGCCTTGTCCCTGCTGCGCCTGCTGTTGTTGTGGCGTCTGCAAGGAGCTAACTGTGTTCTCGACGGCTTCGACGATGGTTTGTACTTGCGCATCGGTGAGCTGCACGGTTTGCGGCGCTTGACCTTGCGTCGGATTCCATTGCCAGCCGCCGTTGCCGCTGGTCATGGATCCAATAGGTGTTCCGTCGGGCAACGACAGAAAAATTTCGCCGGCGGTTTGATTGCCGAGCGTATCGGTGCCGGTGGGGCGATTGATAATGCTGACGTCGCCGCTGACAGGATCGAACGACACGAACACTTTCGTGCCGCGGATGCCGATGGTGCCCACCGGTGTTTTGAACAGCATGTTGTCTTGGCCAGAGTGCGCGATCGTGCCGCTGACAAATTCGGCCGCGCCGGAGACCAGCGAGAGTGACGCTTTGCCGCCCTTGCTGGCCGGGTCGTAAACCAATTCGTCGAGAACCAGTTCGCCCTTCTCGCCGAGGCCTAACGTCATGCCATCGATAAACACGAGACCCAGCTTCGCGCCGGTTCCGGTTTCGATGATGTCGCCCATATAAATGGGATCGCCGACCTTCAAGGTAACAACGGTGCCGTTAAGGCGCGTGCAGGTGACTTGACCGATAATCGTGCGCGCCTGGCCGACGGGTGCGCCTTGCGCGGTGGGTTGCGCCGCAGCGTATTGATCGGGCGCGAGAGCCCCTGCGAACTGAGACGCAAGCCCACCTGGAATATGCGTCGCGCCACCGTCGGTGAGCTCGGGCGGCGGGTTCAAAAGATAGAACCCCTTTACGACATAGGTTTCGCCGTCCGGCGTCTTGATGACGAGATCAACGCCCGCGCGCGTGTAGAAACCTTGTAACAGGACGGCACGATCCGGAATCAAAACGACACCGGCGTCAGCGTGGAAAATATGAAGATGGGGCTGGGGCTGAGACGCGAAAGGTGCGTCAGGGCCGAAGAGAGTCCGCATTGCCTAACCACACTGGGCGTTGAAAGAGCGCGGTATCTTCGCATACGAACGCGGGAAAAATAATCACAGCAATGCAGTGCCTAGGCCCCTAGCCGCATAATCCCCGCACGCTTCAGACCGGTCCATACCATACGTTGAGTTGCTCGGGCCGCTCTCGCGTTTCATGCGTATTTTAGACAAATGTATAGAATCATACCACTTGTATATGTAATGAAGTACACAGTTGAAACGAGTGCCTAGGCGGCTCGTTACCAAATCATAACGCGTGCGCGATCCGCGCAAAGATATGGTCCTGGCTCTAAGATATCGTCTTTGGAACCTTCTCTCTTTTTTAAATGAATTCACCCGCGCGCAAGAGACGGCTTTGGCCGAGACTACTTATGTTGTTCATCATGATGGCAATCATTGGAATAGTTGAGGCACACATTTCTGGGTACGCGGTTCTGATTGGCAGCACTCAGATTGAAGGAGCAACCGCCGAGCTTAAGGTTAGAAGTTGCACCTACTTCACGGGGTCGGAAAAAGTCATCACCCACATCTCCGAGAGTGTGCGCAGCCCGGCAACCAAAAGCAGATGCTCGCTCATATACAAAGTTTTGACGCCCTCAACGTCGCCTTCGAATTGATGTAACGCGACAAGCATCGCCGTGCGCGGAGCGCTCTCCCCGCAACAATCTCCTGAGCGACGCCGTTAATTGGATTGAGTTCCCAGAACGTGAAAGCTGGTCGTTCGTTCCAAATCGATGGGAGAGTTACAACATGAAAAAACTTTTGCTCGCCAGCGTTGCTACCTTTTCGCTCATGACGGGTGCCGCGTTTGCACAGAGCACGCAGTTGGAAACAACCACGCGACAAACAACGGTCACGCCCGACATCTCAGGTCAACCGAGCGTAAAATCGCATGAATCACGTACGACGGTTGAGAGCGACGGAAGTGCAACGGAGCGGAGCAGATCTGTCGAAGCAAATCCCGACGGCACGGTCAAAGTAGAAAAGTCGAAAAAGACCGTCGATAGCGATGGCGAGCAGACTGTGCGCCGGAAGACGGTTGAGACAGGCGACGGGACTGTGAAGGTCAAGAAGTCGCGTAAAGAGATTGACAGCGAAGGCAACGAAATCGAAAGAACGCAGACGACGACGCGTCCAGAACGTTAGACGGAGACATCGACTCCGTCGCCGTTAAGTGCGACGGCGCGTTTACGCGAGGCTGATACTTAGGCGCCCAATAACAAAGCCCAGCTCCCTTGGAGTTGGGCTTTGTATTCGACCAGCATAGAGAATTAACGCTCGTTGACGGTAAGGTACGAGCCTCAGAACGCGGTCCTGTTTATTATCCTCCTCAAGCCTGTTAAAATTCGGACCAACTACGATCAACGGTGGCATCCTGGACCGGCAATAGGTCGGATCCCGGACTGGTAAAGGCGACGCTCGTTTCTGCGTTTTCGCGAAATTAAGCCGTGATGAATTTCCGCATTGCTTAGCACCTGCGGTAGCAAGCGTGCCTTTCGCAAAAAGATGTTGTGGCCGGCCTTAAGATGTCGTCTTTAAAACCCAATATTTATTGAGCGGCAGGGTCCCATGAGCGACGAGACATTTCCGGAAATCCGCGATTCCGTGCGCAAGCTGTGTGAGCAGTTTCCCGGCCCTTATTGGCAGGAACTGGACGCCACACGCACGTATCCCGCAGCGTTCGTGAAGGCGCTGACGGATGCAGGATTTCTGTCCATCCTGATCCCTGAAGAATACGGCGGCGCAGGATTAGGCTTGGGCGCGGCCACGGCGGTGTTGGAAGAGATTCACCGTTCGGGATCCAACGGCGGCGCATGCCATGCGCAGATGTATACAATGGGAACGCTGCTCAAGCACGGCAACGCGGAGCAGAAAGCGAAATACCTGCCCAAAATCGCGAGTGGCGAATTGGCGCTGCAAGCCTTTGGCGTGACAGAGCCCAACAGCGGCACGGATACCACCCGCATTCGCACCTTCGCACGCCGCGAGGGCGACCGCTATATCGTCAACGGTCAGAAGATTTGGATCAGCCGTGCTGAATATTCCGATCTGATGATTTTGCTGGTGCGCACCACACCACGTGAACAAGCCGCCAAGCCCAGCGACGGCATGAGCGTGCTGTTGGTAGACATGCGCGCCGCGCGCGGCAACGGTCTGACCATCCGCCCCATTCGGACGATGCTGAACCATGCGACCACCGAATTGTTCTTCGATAACCTTGAAGTACCCGTCGAGAATTTGATCGGTGAGCAGGACAAAGGATTCCGCTACATCCTGGACGGTATGAACGCCGAGCGTATTTTGATCGCCAGCGAAAGCATCGGCGATGGCCGCTTCTTTATCGATCGCGCGACAGCTTATGCCAAACAGCGCGAAGTGTTCGGCGGGCCTATCGGTAAGAACCAGGGTATCCAATTCCCCATTGCCCGCGCGTATGTGCAAGTGGCGGCGGCAGCAGCGATGGTCGACAACGCCGCGGCGCTGTTCGACGCCGGCAAGCCCTGCGGCACCGAAGCCAACATGGCCAAGATGCTGGCCTCGGAAGCATCGTGGTTCGCGGCCGACATGTGCCTGCAAACGCACGGCGGTTTCGGGTTCGCGGCGGAATACGACATCGAGCGCAAATTCCGCGAAGCGCGCCTTTACCAAGTGGCGCCGATTTCGACGAACCTCATCCTCTCGCACGTGGCGACGCACGTGCTCGGCCTGCCGAAGTCGTTCTGATATGGCGCGCCCCCTCGAAGGCATTCTTGTTATCGCACTTGAGCAGGCCGTTGCCGCGCCGTTCTGCACGTCGCGCCTGGCCGATGCGGGTGCGCGCGTTATTAAAATCGAGCGCAAGGAAGGCGACTTCGCGCGCGCGTACGATCATGTTGTTCACGGCGAGAGCGCTTATTTCGTGTGGCTTAATCGCGGCAAGGAATCGCTGGTGCTGGATATCAAGAATCCGGCGGACGCGGCGCTGCTGGAGCGACTGCTCGCGAAGGCCGACGTATTTATTCAGAATTTGGCGCCTGGTGCCGCCAAGCGTGCGGGCTTTGGGTCCGACGATTTGCGCGCGCGCTATCCGCGCCTTGTGACCTGCGACATCAGCGGGTACGGCGAGGAAGGTCCCTTTACGGATATGAAGGCCTATGACCTTTTGATTCAGTGCGAGACGGGACTGGCGAGCATTACGGGTTCGCCCGAAGCACCGGGGCGCGTGGGTGTTTCGATTTCGGATTTGTGCTGCGGCATGAATGCCCACGGTGCGATTATGCAAGCGCTGTTCGCGCGCGAGCGCACGGGCAAAGGCAACGGCGTCGCCGTATCGCTGTTCGACGCCACGGCCGATTGGATGGCCGCACCTTTGATGTATCAGGATTACGCGGGCGCCGCGCCTAAACGCATGGGGCTCAATCATCCATCGATCGCGCCTTACGGCGTGTATACCGCCGGCGACGGCAAGCAAGTGGTGATCTCGATCCAGAATGAGCGCGAGTGGGTTTCCTTGTGCGAAAAGGTTTTTCAGCGCGCCGATATGGCGCGTGATCCACGGTTCGTATCCAATGTGAAGCGCTGCGAAAACCGCCCGGCGCTGGATCAGGAAATTGCCGCCATATTGAAACCGCTGACAGGCGCGGAGTTTGTTGCGCGGCTGCGCGCGGGCGACATCGCATTCGGCGCGGTGAACTCCGTGGCCGAGTTGTCGCAACACCCGCAATTGCGCCGCATGGAGATCGGATCGCCAACAGGTCCCATATCCCTGCCCGCGCATCCGTGGCAGTGGCGGGAAAGCGCCGGCGCATCGGGCCCCGTGCCCGCATTGGGACAACACAGCGCGGCCATTCGCGCGGAGTTTGCGTGATGGATGAGGCAACGCTGAAAAGCTGGATCGGGCGGAGCGAAACGCACACCGACCACACCACCGAAGCGCCCTTGTGGCGGCTTGCAGCGCTGCTTGATTACGCGCGACCGCCATGGACCGCAGGCGAAGTTCCGCCCCTGGGACATTGGATGAATTTCTTGCCCCAATACCCGCAATCGGAAATCGATCACGACGGCCATGCCAAGCGCGGCGGATTTTTGCCGCCCATTCCACTGCCGCGCCGCATGTGGGCGGGATCGCGTTTAAGTTTTGCGAATCCCATTCGTGTGGGGACCGATATCGAACGACGGTCGGAGATTATCGATATTACGGCCAAAAATGGCGCCTCGGGCCAGTTGGTCGTTGTGAAAGTGCGGCATGTGATTTCGTCCGGCGGCGTACCGGCCGTGACCGAGGAGCACGACATCATTTATCGTGACGCACCCGCAAAGACGAGTGCGCCTTCCGTTGCTGCCGCGCCGAAAGAAGAAAAAAAGCCTCCGTCTTCGGCCATTATCTGCTCGATCACGCCCGACATTGTGCGGTTGTTTCGATTTTCGGCGCTGACCTTCAATGGCCACCGCATTCACTACGATCGCGATTACGCACGCGAAGAAGGCTATCCGGGACTGGTGGTTCACGGGCCGCTGATTGCCGTGCTGCTGATGGATCATTTTTATCGGCACCGCCCCAAGGTCCGCGTGACTGAATTCAACGTGCGTTTTCAGAGCCCGCTGTTTGATATTCATCCGTTCGATCTCTGCCTCGAAGAGACGGATGGTGGCGCGGATTTGCGCGCCTTCAATAAAGACGGAAAGACGTGCGCGACCGCAACACTCGCCTACGCGCGATAACACAAGACAGGAAACCAGCCATGGGTATCACGCAACACCTCGCCGCGTTTTGCGCATCGACGTCGCTGAAAACCTTGCCGCCGGAGGTTGTTGACCGCACGCGCCTTCTTATTCTTGATCTCGTCGGCAACATCGTGCGGGCGCGCGTTGAATCCGACAGCACGCCGTCGCTGCTTTCGGCGGTCGCGGCGCTGGGTCTGGGCACCGGCGAACACCGCGTATTTGGTGATGCCGCAACCTATAGCCCTGTCGGCGCGGCGCTGGTGAATGCCACATTGGCGCACAGCCTAGATTTCGACGACACCCACGCGGCAGGCACCTTGCACCCCGGCGCGCCTGTGGTTCCGGCCGCCATCGCAGCCGGCGAAATGGTGAACGCTTCCGGCGCGGATGTTTTGGCCGCTATCGTCAGCGGCTATGAAGTCGCATGCCGCCTCGCGGTCGCGTTACCGGCCGGCGAACATTATCAACGGGGATTTCATCCGACCGCAACGTGCGGCGCTTTCGGCGCGGCCGCAGCGGCGGCGCGGGTTTTCGGCTTGAGCGCCGATGGTGTCGCGTCGGCGCTTGGGATCGCGCTCAGCCAAAGCGCGGGCCGGTTGCAGTTTTTAGTGAACGGCGCGTGGACAAAGCGTTTTCAGGTGGGCTGGTCGAGCATGGCGGGCTTAAGCGCCGCGACGCTCGCGCGCGAAGGCTTTAAGGGTGCGAGCGAAGCCATCGAAGGCAAGCACGGGTTTCTCACGGGCTACGCGCCGAACCCGACGCCCGCGCGGGTGGTGCAGGATTTGGGGCACGTGTTTGAATTGATGGCAACCGGCGTGAAACCCTATCCGTCGTGCCGGTTCGGACATGCGGGGATCGATGCCATTCTCGCAATCCGCGCCGAACACAAATTGAAGCCGGAGGAAGTCGATAGCATCACGTACGGACTTTCGACCGCCGGCATGCTGCTGGTGGGAGCACCCGCCGACAAGAAGGCCAATCCGCTCAATACCGTGGACGCGCAATTCAGCGGACCCTTTGTGCTGTCGGCGGCGTTGGCGACGGGGCAAATGGCGTGGGATAGCTATGCTTTGCTGAACGATCCGGTGATCCGTTCGCTTTTGCCGAAGGTACGTTGCGAGCACGATGCGGAAATCGAAGCCGAGTATCCCGCTAACTTGTCGGGCAACACCACCATTAAGGCGCGTGGGACCGTCTTTAAAAAGAAAGTGATTATCCCAAAAGGCGAGCCGGACAATTTCTTCAGCGCCGCCGAACTGCGGGGGAAATTCATGCAATTGTCGGAGCCGAGTCTTGGGAAGCCGCTGGCGGAAAAGCTGGCACACGCAATCTTGAAGTTCGATGACATTGCGAACGTGAATGATTTCATGCGGCAGGTAGCTATACCGCGCTAAGCTATCGATCCCGGGGGGACGGCCGCCTATGAAGAAGAAGATTCCTTTTTACAGGAAGCTCCACAATCAGGTGCTGATTGCGGCATTGCTTGGAATCATCTTTGGCGTCATCGCGCCGGACATGGCGGCGCAGATGAAGCCGCTGGGCGACGGCTATATCAAAATCGTCAAAATGCTGGTCGCGCCCATTGTGTTTTGCATCATCGTGTCGGGCATCAACGGTATCGATAACCTGCGCGCCGTGGGCAGCCTGGGCGCGAAAACACTCGGTTACTTTTATTTCTTCTCGACCCTCGCCCTGATCATTGGGCTGATTTCCGCAAATCTTTTGCGGCCCGGCGAGGGCATGAACGTCGACATCAATAGCCTCGACGCGAACGCGGTCGCAAACTATGCGACGGCGGCCCACGACCAAACCGTCACGCACTTTTTACTGAACATCATTCCTGAGAATTTCGTCGACGCGTTCGCGCGCGGTGCGATTTTGCAGGTTCTGTTGGTGTCGCTGCTGTTCGGATTCGCGCTGAAGAAAATCGGCGCTTACGGTACGCCGGTCAAAGACATGATCGACCGCATCACGAAGGTGATGTTTTCGATTGTTGAGATTCTGGTGGTGCTGTCGCCCATCGGCGCTTTTGGCGGCATGGCCTTTACGATCGGCAAGTTCGGTTTCGGCGCGCTGATGCCGCTTATGACGCTGCTGCTCACATTCCTCGGCACATGCCTTTTCTTTATCGTCGTTATTTTGGCGCCCATGGCCGCACGCGTCGGTTTCAGCCTGTTCGCGCTGTGCAAATACATTTTCGAAGAGATCTTGGTGCAGTTTAGCGTGGCGAGCTCCGAGGTCGTCATGCCGCGTTTGATGGAGAAATTCGAGCGCTTGGGCGTTTCGAAATCCGTCGTTGGGCTGGTGGTTCCGGCGGGTTACTCGTTCAATTTGGACGGCACGGGGATCTACATGACCTTTGCTGTCGTGTTCATAGCGCAGGCGACCAACATCGACCTTACGTTGGAGCAGGAGCTGGTGATCATTCTTGTCTCCATGCTCACATCGAAGGGGGCCACGGGATTTGCTAACGCAGGCTTTATCGTACTTGCGGCCACGTTGGCCGTCATTCCCAGCGTGCCGATTGCGGGCCTTGCACTCATCCTGGGGATTGATCCCTTTATGTCCCGCATCCGCGGATTGACCAATATCATCGGCAACGCGGCCGCCGTGATCGTGATTGCCGCCTGGTCGAAGGACGTGGATATGGTCGAGCTTCGAAAACGCCTCAAGGCGGGATCAGATCTCGATCTGTCGGTTGCGAAGCAGCTTTAGCGGCTACAACACCGCGAGCGATGCCTCGCGGGCAATGGCGGCAATATCCGGCAGCTTCTCGGATTCACGGCAGAGGTTCATCAAGCGGCGCGTTTTGTCGGCCGGAAGAATACCGTTGGCCAGATCGATAAATTTGGCATCGAGCTGTTTATCGCTCATGGGATTCTCGGCACTGCCGAGCGCGTGAACGATAAACTGTTCGACACGGCGCCCGCCTTTGAGGCGAATTACGAGCTTGGCCTGATCTTCGTGGAGCCCCGGTTCGACGGTAGTTTGGACGCGATCGCGCAACGCGACCACGGCGCGATCGCGAACGATTTCGTCGCTGAACTGCTTTTCGCCTGCCATGCCCGCGATGATCGCAACCGCTGCCGCGTGGTAGACGCTGAATTTGCCGTCGAGCCCCGTTTGCGGCGTGCGCTTGCCGGTCAACTCGATTACTTGCGGATTGACGGCCAGATCGATGCCTTCAATGTCGGATGCCTTTAGGCGGTGTTTGTTGCGAAGTTGGATACAACCATCGATGATGGGATGAATCACGACGCCGCAGGCGAACGGCTTGTAGCTGTTGCGCGTGATTTCGTAGCGTTGGCCGAGGCCATCTACGATGATGTCGTAGTGTTGCTCTGTACTGATGACCGGCATCCATCCGCGCTTGGCCTCGAGGGCGGCGTCGGAACTGGTGAAGCCTTGCGCGGCCAGCAGTGCAGCCGTGAGTCCATTTTGCGCGGCGCGGCCGGGATGAAAACTTTTGGTCATCGTTCCGAACATTTCGCGCAACCCCACCGGCTGCGTTGCGGCCAGGCTGATCGCCCAACGCATACGTTGCTCGTCAAGACCAAGCAGCTTTCCGCACGCGACCGCCGCGCCGAAAACGCCGGCCGTACCGGTGATATGCCAACCGAGCGCGTAGTGCGCCGGATTGACGGCGCGACCGATGCGGCACGCGGCCTCGACACCCAGCACGAACGCGTTCATGAAATCAGGGCCGCTCACGGTGCGGTCTTCGGCGAGCGCGAACATGGCTGGAAGAATCGGCGCGCTGGGATGGATGATGGTGGCCAAGTCCGTGTCGTCATAATCGAAAACATGCGAACTGATCCCGTTGATGAGGGCTGCGTGTAAGCCATCGACGCGCTCGGCACGGCCGAGCAGACTTGCTTTCGGCGGGCCGAAGAAGGGCTTGAGCGCCGCAAGCACAATCGCGATGGTTTCATGGCGCGACCCGCCGACGGCGACGCCGATCCAGTTCAACAGCGAGCGCGCGGCTTCTGTGCGGACAGACGATGGCAAGTCGGCGAACTTTGCTTTGACCGCATAGGCGGCAAGGCGCGCGGTGATATTTTGTTCGAGAGGAAGTGTCGGGGATTGGACGGTTTGCGCCGCCGCCGTAAGAGCAGGTACGCCCGTACCGACCAAGCCACCGACGGCGGTCGATCCTCGAAGAAATGCGCGACGATCCAGAGTTTCCATGTGCCGTCTCTCCCCAAACGCGTTCGGCCGCAATGCTACAACTTATTATGCCAGTGCGAGAAGGTGTGCGAAAAGGCGCGCGCCAATTCGCATGTGCTGTTGTAGAGTTCTGGGCCGCAGCATTCTGGGAGGGAGCCGGTGAGAAGATCTGCCGACGATATTGCGCTGGCCCTGACGGAACAGCATGCGCGCCTCGCGCAATTCACATCGATCTATGAGTCCGACGAGACGCCGGACATGACGTTTTCTTACGGCGTTCAGGACCGTTATGTGGCGCACCTCTGCCAAGCCCAAGGAACGGATGTCGCGGGTTATAAAATTGGCCTCACGACGCCGCGCATGCAAAAACTATGCGGCGTAACCGAACCCATTTGTGGATCCATTCTTCGCAATCGTATTTTGCAATCCCCGGCGACCCTGCGTCACGCCGGCTATGCGAGGCTGGGCGTGGAAAGCGAGATTGCCGTGCGCGTCGGTGCCGACATTAAGGACGCCGTGCATTCGAAAACAACACCGCCGCTGGAAAGCCTGATCGACGACGTGTGCGCCGCCTTCGAGATCATCGAAGACAGCGCCGCCGATTACACCAAACTTGCGGCCATCTCGATGGTGGCCGACAATAGTTGGAATGCGGGATCAGTCCTCGGCCCGTCCGTGCGCGCCGCTGAGCTCAAGAGCCTGAAGGATCGCGAAGGCATTCTGTATCGCGACGGCGCCGCCTTGGATAAGGGCTCCAGCAACGACGTCGCAGGCGATCCCCTAAATGTGGTCCTCTGGCTTGCGCGGCATTTACAGGCGCGGGCACGGGACCTTGAGCCAGGTCAGTGGGTTAGCACGGGCAGCATTGTGCCGACTGTCTTTGTGAAACCCGGCGAACGCTACCGCTTTACCGTGACAGGCCTGCCGCCCATCGAGGTGGAAATCACCTGACAATCAGGTACGCGTTCACGGGGATGTTCTTTGGCTGCCGAGACGACATCGTTTAAGAAATAACGCGACGCACAGACGAACGGCGCAATGCCGCTCGGCCACCGGGGGGATAATTTCATGGCGACCGCTGACCACATGGACGCGAGTCTTATTTCCGCGCGGCTTGATCGCTTGCCCGCGACCCGGACCATCTGGATCATGATCTTGATGCTCAGCCTCGGACAGTTCTTCGAACTCTACGAACAGCTCCTCACGTCCTACATCGCGCCCGGTCTGGTCAGGAGCGGCATCCTGAGCGCAACGACCCCTGGCCTGTTCGGGACTCAAGGCATCGCGAGTTTCATCGCGGCGCTCTTCTCCGGCCTGACCATCGGCACCATGGCTTGCGGGTTCGTGGCGGATAAGTATGGCCGGCGCACGATCTTCACCTTTTCACTGCTTTGGTATGCCGCCGCCTCGGCGATGATGGCCTTTCAGACCACGGCGTTCGGTCTCAATTTTTGGCGCTTCATCAGCGGCATCGGCCTTGGCGTTGAGATGATGACGATTGGCGCTTATCTGGCCGAGCTTTCTCCGAAGCATATTCGTGGCCGCGCCTTTGCCGTCGCACTTGCCATTGGTTTCCTGGCAACCCCGGCCGCTGCATTCTTTTCGTATTTGCTTGTCCCCAACGCGCCGTATGGCATCGATGGCTGGCGCTGGGTCGTCGGGATCGGTGTGTTAAGCGCCGTTGCTGTGTGGTGGCTTCGGCTGCGTTTGCCGGAAAGCCCCCGGTGGCTGGCACAAAAAGGCCGGGTCGCCGAAGCTGACGCAATTCTGACCCGGATCGAAGCGCAGGTTGCGAAGGATATCGGTCAAGCACTGCCCCCCATTCCCGCGCCCGAGCCGATCATTGCACGCGCCAGCTTCAAAGATATGTGGGTCGCACCTTATGGCAAACGCACGCTTATGTTGACGATGTTCCATGTCATTCAGAGCATCGGCTATTACGGCTTTGCCAATTGGGTGCCGACGCTTTTGATCAGTCAGGGGATCGCGGTTACCAGTAGCTTACTGTACGGCACGATCATCGCGCTGGCGGCGCCGCTGGGACCGCTGATCGGCATTTTTGTGGCCGACAAATTCGAGCGCAAGCATGTGATTGTGGTCATGGCCGGCGTGAATATTGTTTGCGGTCTAATCTTCAGCCAGATGACCCATGCCGGCGGCGTGATTGTGATGGGCGTGCTTTTGACCATCGCGGGGAACATGATTGCTTATACGTTCCTCGTCTATCAGCAGGAGCTTTTCCCCACTGGAATTCGCGCGCGCGCATCGGGCTTTGTGTATTCGTGGAGCCGCGCGTCGACGGTGTTCAACTCCTTCGTCATCGCCTTCTTCCTCAATCACTACGGCACGACAGGTGTGTTTCTATTCATCGCGGCCGCAATGGTCGCCGTGATGCTGATCATCGGCATCATGGGCGAACGCACGCGCAACATCTCGCTCGAGAAATTGTCGGGTTAGACTACGACGCCTTATGAGCCGACGCGCGCTTGGCCTTGATGGAATGCTTGGCGTCGCGCCCGGCTTCCAGTGCCGCCTTTTGCAAGGTGAGGCGGAATTCGTCCCGCTTTTCATGAATTGAAGCGATGACAGGTCCTGTCGGGATGCCCAATCCAACCAACGCGGCTTCCGACAACTGAAGACTCGCTTCGATTGTCTCAGGCACCACATCGGTCGCACCGATGGCATAAAGATGACTTGCGTGCTTTTCATCGCGGGCACGCGAAACGATCAAAATGTCAGGTCGCAATATCCGTGTACTGCTGACGATTTCGTCGATGGCGTCGTGCGCATCGATCGTGATGACCATCCCCCTGGCTTCCAAAAGGCCGCACGTTTCCAGAAAGGCGGGGTCGGCCGCATCGCCGAAGTAAACTGTATGTCCTTCGCGCCGCTCGCGACTGACCGTTGATGGATGACGATCAACCGCGATGAACGGCACGTCGTGCTCCTTCAAAAGCGCGCACACGACCTTCCCGACGCGACCATAACCAACAACGATGGCGTGCCTATCTTGATGCTTGGGCTGGGCAAGAAGGTGGGGGTCGGGCGGTGTCTTTGCCGCCAAGCGCGATGACACCCGCGCGCCGATCATGGCGAGCAACGGCGTCAAAGCCATGGTGATGGCGACAATCGCGAGCACAAAGGTCGAGACGCGGCCCTCGATCAACCCCAGCGACGCAGCTAGACCGATCCCGACAAACGCAAATTCACCACCCGGCCCCAACAACAGTGCGGTTTCAACCGCCGCAGGCCACGACACCCGGAAGGTTTTCGCCGCCAAAATCAAAATAACGGCCTTTACGAAAATGAGTGAGACAACGCCGGCCAAAAGCCAAGCCGGCTCGCGCACAACCTCACGCACGTCGATGTTCGCCCCAACCGTAAAAAAGAAAATGCCGAGCAGCAGGCCTTTAAAGGGCGCTATGGACGTTTCGATGGCCTTGTCGTACTCGGTCTCGGCCAACAAAAGCCCGGCGACAAAGGCGCCAAGCGCCATGGACAGGCCAGCGAGATGCGCCAGGACACCCGCGCCCACGATCACAAAAATCGCCGCCGCGATGAACAGTTCGTTGGATTTCGCGCCGACGACAAGACGAAAGAGCGGCCGCAGCAACAGCCGCCCCAGCACGACAATCACCACCAATGCGATGCCGGCTTGCAATAGCGCTGTCGCGAGGATCGAAAGGACAGAGTCGCTTGAATTGGCGCCGGTGATCGAGATGAACATCAAAACCGGGATCACCGCGATGTCTTGCGCGAGCAGGACCGAGAAACTCGTACGACCCGTGCTTGTCGCGAGCCGTCCCTTGTCCGACAAAAGTTCAAGCACTATAGCCGTTGATGACAGTGCCAAGGTCATGCCGAGCACCATGGAAACCGGCGTACTCTGCCCAAAGAAGGACGCCACACCGGCAATCACCGCGGTACTGGCCAGGACCTGCACGGTCCCCATGCCCAGCACAAGCCGGCGCATTGCCACTAGGCGCTGAAACGACAGCTCCAACCCAATCAGAAAGAATAGGAAGACGATCCCGAGCTCGGCGATGCCCGCGAGATTCCCCGAATCACTGACAGTGAACCAATATAACCAATGGAAAACGCCGCTAAGTGAGCCAAGGCCCAGCGGGCCGAGGAGCGCGCCGGCCCCTAAATACGCCAGAACCGGACTGACTCCGAGCCGGCGAAACACAGGCACAATGACAGCCGCCGTGCCGAGCACGACCAGCGCATCACTGTAAACTCCTATGTTAATTGGCGCCGCCACCGTTCCTCCATCCTCGTTATTTCGAGTTTACAAGGAGATGGGCGGACGATGCACCTAATTAGAGTTTAATCTGCGAACGATGGTGCGCATCACGCGCCCGTGACTCCAACGGCAAGTTCCCGCAAGGCGCCCTGGACCCAAAATCCGCGATGACTCTAGACTGTCGAACGGGCGCGGAGATGGGCTATGTCTACCGCTTGCGATCACACGTTATTTGCGAGCCCCTGATGGCAGACGATTTGTTTTCTTACTTCAGAAGCCGTTTTCCAGAAGATATGGAAAAGGTTTTCCTTGAGACGTCCGATGGCAGGATCATTACGTACGGCAACCTGCTTACGGAGACGGGTCGGCTCGCGAATCTTCTCATGAGCCTAGGGCTGGCGCCCGGCGATCGCCTTGCCGTTCAAGCCGAGAAAAGCGCCGATGCCCTTTTGCTTTATCTTGCGACCTTACGTGCCGGCGCCGTCTATCTTCCGCTCAATCCTGCATACACAGCGAGCGAAGTTCGATATTTCCTGACCGACGCCGCGCCGCGTGCATTCATTCACGACCCCGCCAATGAATCGGCACTCTCGGCCCTCGCCACGGAGCTTGGTATCGCGCATCGCCTGACCTTGGGGCCGGACAGCAGCGGGACGTTGATGGCGGCAGCCATGAAACACGGTTCGGATTTCACTGATATCGCGCGAAACGCCGATGATCTTGCAGCCATTCTCTATACATCCGGCACCACCGGGCGTTCCAAGGGCGCCATGTTGACTCACGCGAATTTGCGCTCGAACGCAGATGTGCTTTGCAGTTTTTGGCGCTTCACAGCTGAAGACGTGCTGCTGCATGCGCTGCCGATTTTTCATACGCATGGTTTGTTCGTGGGCACGAACGTGACCCTTGCGGCAGGCGCTTCAATGCTTTTTCTGCCGCGGTTCGAGCTTGGAGACGTGATCCGCCTTTTGCCGCGCGCGAGCGTCATGATGGGCGTTCCGACTTTCTATACGCGTTTGTTGGGAGCACCCGCTTTCACGCGCGATCTTGTAGCGCATATGCGGCTGTTTGTTTCGGGCTCAGCCCCGCTTCTGAGTCAGACCCACACGGAATTCACTGAACGTACCGGCCACGCCATTCTTGAACGCTACGGCATGACCGAAACCAATATGAACACATCCAACCCTTACGACGGCGCGCGCATTCCCGGCAGCGTTGGCCCGGCCCTGCCCGGCGTTGAGGTGCGTATCGCGAACCCGGAAACGGGAAAACCCATCCGGGGCGATGTGGGTGTCATTGAAGTTCGCGGGCCGAATGTTTTCGGCGGTTACTGGAATATGCCGGAACGAACTGCTGAAGAATTCCGCGCCGATGGCTTTTTCATTACCGGCGACCTGGGGCACATCGATGAACGTGGATACGTTTATATTATCGGCCGGGCAAAAGACTTGATCATTTCGGGAGGACTGAACGTCTATCCAGTCGAGGTGGAAGACGCGATCAACGCACTACCGGGCGTTACCGAAAGCGCCGTGATCGGCGTACCGCACCCTGACTTCGGCGAAGCCGTCGTGGCCGTTGTCAAACTGAATGCGGGGGCCGGCATGACCGAATCACAGATGAATTCACAACTCGCCGAGCGTCTTGCAGGATTCAAACGGCCGAAACGTGTACTGTTCACCGACGAGTTGCCGCGCAACACCATGGGCAAAGTTCAGAAGAAAGCGCTACGCGATTTGCACGCGCGCCTCTTCAGTTAAAAATTCGAGCGCAAACCTTTAAGGGAGAGTCTTTTGTCCAATCCCACAGACCAGCATCGCGACCAAATCGAATATTGGAATGGGGCGGGCGGGTTGCGCTGGGTCAACCAGCAAAAGCACACCGATTTTATGTTGGCGCCGGTGGCCGACATCCTGCTGGCAAAAGCCGGCGTCGCACGAGGTGCGTCGGTGCTTGATTTGGGTTGCGGTTGCGGCAGCACGACGGAAGCGTTGTCGGACCTTGTGGGGCCGGCAGGCAAAGTTATGGGCCTTGATGTATCCGCCCCTATGCTCGGTATCGCCGCGCAGCGTCTTGCCCAACGCAAAAACGTCGACCTCATTTGCGCGGACGCCGCGCAGCACGCATTCCCGACGCCGGTTGTCGACGTATTAGTGTCGCGGTTTGGCGTGATGTTCTTTGGCGATCCGACCGCGGCCTTCGTGAATTTCGGGAAAGCATTGAAGCCGGGCGGACGATTGGTTTTCACGTGCTGGCGCAAGATCGACGAGAACCCGTGGATGCGTGTGCCGTTACATGCAGTCTATGAACACGTACCCCGTCTACCGAAACCGGGACCGGAAGATCCGGGTCCTTTTTCGTTTGCCGACGTCGAACGCGTTAAACGCATTCTTGTTGACGCGGGCTTTAGCGTGCCGCGCATCTCGCCGAGAGATCTGACGCTCGATATTGCAAGCGGTGGCGATCTCGAAGAGGCCGTGTCGCAAGCGTCGCAAATTGGTGCGGCGAGCCGGGCGCTTGAAGGTCAGCCGGAAGCTGCGCAAGGCTTAGCGCTAGGCGCAATTCGTGAAGCGTTGCGGCCGTACGCGACGCCAACCGGTGTTCTATTAAAAGGTGCTATCTGGGTCGTTGAGGCTGAGCGTCTTTAGTCTTCGGCCTAGAGCCATCTCGGCCCCGTTATTGCGCACGCCACCGCGCTGCCAAGCGGGCCATCTCTCCGCCGGGCGCCCAGATAACAAGGACTTTAGCCCCCATTGCACCGGTTTTGTGACGCACCTTCGCCGGCGGGCGAACGCTTCCCACCATTCCGGGACGTAAAATGGTGCTTTTGCCGTCAACGACGTGCTCAAACTCACCTTCGAGCACGTAGAACGTTTCCGTCACGCCATGAACGTGCTCGCCGGAATCGCTATTGGGCGGAAACGTCAGCTCGCCCATTTCGACCTCCGCACCACCGAATGCCTTGGGCTCCGTCAGGGGATGCAGCGTCACCCCACCGGGGCTTACGTATGTCTTTGCAAGGGACGCGGGCGGCGGAGCCGGGGGCGTCTCGGCGGCAACAGCCGCAGTGCTGAGACACAACGCGAGACCGACCCAAGTTTTCATCAGATTGCCCCGCAAAGTGATTAAATCGGTGAATTCGAAGGCTAAAATAACCGGAAAATGAGCTCTTCGAGCCTTTTACACGGCCCTGGGGAACGTTTGGCCCTCATACACGTTATGACATTGGGCGTAATCTCGGGAAGCTTAATCCCTGAGCCCTTGCGTTCCCTTGAGGACACCTTATCAGCGTTCGGCAAAGTGCCGCGCAGAACGGGCTGCCGGTAAGGTTTAAGTTGGGATGGCATTGGACGCGCAAACGGACATTAGCAGGGAAGGTCGGTTTCTTGCCTCGCTTACGGAAGACGGCCGGTATCGTCTTCTTGTCGATGCCATAACCGACTACGCCATCTACATGCTGCACGTGGATGGCCAAGTCTCGAGCTGGAATCCCGGCGCGCAGCGCCTTAAGGGTTATCAAGCCTCCGAAATTATCGGCCACCACTTTTCGCGGTTCTATACGCCCGAGGAAAAGTTGGCTGGCGCGCCCGCGCGCGCGTTGGCGACGGCACGGGAGACGGGCCGCTTTATCGGTGAAGGCTGGCGGATGCGCAAAGACGGGACGCGCTTTTGGGCCGCCGTCGTTATCGATCCCATCCGCACGCCGGAAGGCGAACTGGTCGGGTTTGCGAAGATCACGCGCGATTTAACCGAAAAACGCGAAGCCGAGATGGCACTCAGTCGTGCCCGCGAAGCCTTGTTTCAATCGCAAAAACTTGAAGCCGTCGGGAAGCTGACCGGAGGCATCGCGCACGATTTCAACAACCTGTTGATGGCGATCATGTCCAGCCTGGAGCTCGCGCAAAGGCGCCTGCCGGACGATCAAAGATTGAAAATGTTTATCGACAATGCGCAAGAAGCGGCGAAACGCGGCGCTACGCTGATTCAACGCATGCTGGCGTTTGCGCGTCGGCAAGAGCTGAAACTCGAAACGGCCGACGTTCATACATTGGTGAACGATTTGGCTTCGCTTTTCGAACGAAGCCTCGGTCCTACGTTCTCTTTGGCGTTCGAAGTTCCGAAGAAACTGCCGTTGGTGCGCGCGGATATCAATCAGCTCGAATCGGCGCTGTTGAATCTCGTGGTCAACGCGCGCGACGCCATGCCGGAGGGCGGAAGCATCCGCCTGACAGCGCGCCGTGAAACAATTGATGAAGCCCTGTCGCACAAAATTGCTGCTTCGACCGGCGAATTTGTCGCACTCGCGGTCGGCGATAGCGGGCACGGTATGGATGAAGCAACGCTTTTGCGCGCCATGGAGCCGTTCTTTACGACTAAAGGTGTTGGCAAAGGCACCGGCCTGGGCCTCTCCATGGTTCACGGTATGGCCGAACAATTGGGTGGGCGGTTTGTTGTGAAGAGTGTCGTCGGCGAAGGCACGACAGCAGAAATTTGGCTGCCGGTTGCAGAAGCCGGCGCGGCGATCACCGAACCCGCGGCTGCGCCGTCGGCGGCTGTGGCCCTGCAACCGAAATGCATTCTCGTGGTTGATGACGACCGGCTTGTGTTGCTGAACACGACCGCCATGCTGGAAGAATTGGGCCATTCGGTCATTGAAGCCAGCAGCGCGAAAGAGGCCCTTCTCGCGTTGAGCAAAGCATCCAACGTAGACCTCGTCATCACGGATCATGCCATGCCGGAAATGACCGGCGCGGAGCTAATCGGCACGCTGAAAAAGCAGAGCCCCAATCTACCTGTGCTTTTGGTGACCGGGTACGCGGAGTTGCCCGCGGACGTGGACCCCAACATTCCAAAGCTTTCGAAGCCGTTCAATTTGGAGCAGTTGGCGGATGCGGTGTCTTTGTACCTTGGCGGGCTACGCCTTTAGCTTAATTGCGAATTAGTATCGGGTCGA
Source organism: Fidelibacterota bacterium (assembly GCA_947475895.1). Lineage (GTDB taxonomy): Bacteria > Pseudomonadota > Alphaproteobacteria > Rhodospirillales > Rhodospirillaceae > SHVO01. The sequence continues at coordinate 48,496 of CANJMF010000015.1, read as the reverse complement.
ATAAGGTCGATTAAGCTACTGCATAAATAAAAGGAAAGTGATTCCCAGCGGGGGCATCACCGGGGAGCCGTTGCGCAAAATAAGCGGCATGGATGATTATTTGTCGAAGCCGACCAATCTTGACGCTTTGAATAAAATGATGCGGAAATGGCTTCCGGCCGCGATCGCGCTGCGTCGCTCCAGCGATTCGGCGCGTGCAGCAGAGGCACCGCAGGCACACATGCACACGTCTAAATTCGACGAACCGGTGCCGATCGACGTGAAAGGCCTGTCCGACGTCATGCATGCCGCCGACGATGCTTTCGCGCGCGAAATGCTGACGCTCTTCCAGTCGAGCGAAGCGGGTTCGGCAAAGGAAATCCGCGATCTCATTGTCGCGCGTGACGCAAGCGCGCTGGCGCGTGCAGCTCACGCGGCAAAAGGCGCGGCGCGCTCGGCCTTTGCAACCCACTTGGCGGATCTGTGTGGCGACCTCGAAAAGTCCGCGCAGCTTAAGGATTGGTCGGGCATTGGCACACTCGGGTCCAAAATCGATGCTGAGTTCGGCCGCGTTATGAGTTTCATCGACGATTTTCTTAAGCGACCGCAGTGAGATTCGAACGAGCTTACCCGGCGCACCGGCCTCTTCTCCTAAATAATTGATTTTATTGCAATAATAGCACGCGATCTCATGCCTTTGGCGCTCGCGTATACGATTGCGATAGCGCGACGTTTAGCGCGTGCGCGCGTTATCTCAATCAATGAGAGAGCCCAACTGTAACTCACCCAAATTCGTCCAGATTTCGCGCGCGCGGCACTTATGAAAGCCGATTTTTCATCAGGCCATTCCGCGGGCGCTCACCCATGGCATGAGGGAGCGCGCAAAGCATCGGCTTCCACGGTAGCGGGAGCCTCATTTGCAGACAGCGGCGTGTCGGCTCCGATGCACGATTTGAATATCGGGCGGGATCTATCCCTCTTCGCGCGCGCGCTGCGGCATGTGAAGGGGTCGAAGGTTGCGTTGACACTTTTTGTCGGTTGGATCCTGGTAACGATCATCAGCATGGTCGGGCAGGTACGCTTCAATACTTGGTACGGCCAGTTCTTCGATGCGATCGGAAAAAAAGATCTATCCGGCTTCATTCATTCCCTTTGGGTTTTCCTGCCGCTTGTCAGCATCATGCTGGCTCTTACGGTGGGACAGACATTCCTCCAGGAGCGTTTGAAGTACCGTTTGCGCGAATGGGTTTCGCGCGATCTGTTGACCGAATGGCTCAAGCCCATGCGCCTGTATCAACTTACCTTTGCGGGAGATGATGGGCGAAACCCGGACCAGCGCATCCAAGAAGATACGCGCTTGCTGGGCGATGCGACGGCGGACCTCAGCTGCGGCGCGATTAATTCGCTGCTGCAGTTCACCGCCTTTGTCGGTGTGCTGTGGGGCTTGTCCACGCAGATGGCATTCAACATTGGGGGGCATAACGTCGCCATTCCCGGCTACATGGTTTGGTGCGCGCTGGTGTATGCCTTCATTGGCTCCGGCCTAACCTGGCTTATCGGTCGGCCGCTTATCGCCCTAAACGGCGAGAGATACGCGCGCGAGGCGGAATTTCGTTTTGCTCTCGTGCGCGTGAACGAGTCAGGCGAGAGCATCGCGCTGCATGGCGGCGAGAAGGATGAAAAACGCCAGCTCGAAGGCGCACTTTCGGCTGTTGTCGATACGATGCGGCGCATTTCCACATCCCTCGCCCAACTCACCTGCATTACGGCCGGAACAGGATGGCTGTCCATCGTTGTGCCAATGCTGGTTGCGGCCCCCGCTTATTTTGGCGGTGATCTAACGCTCGGGAACTTGATGATGGTAACCGGTGCGTTTGGCCAGGTGCAGGGGTCATTGCGATGGTTTGTCGATAACTTCTCACGCTTAGCTGATTGGCGCGCGGCCATCCACCGTGTGGGCCGTTTTCGCGCGGCTCTGGACGAGTTGCCAATTGTAGAAGACGGCGCGGAACGGATTGAACGCGTTTTAAATCCGGACGGCCATTTGACATTCCAAGGCCTGAAGATTCTTCGCCCCGATGGACAGAGCGTCATCGACGATGCGAGTGCGAATATCTTGCCGGGTGATCGTGTCCTGATCGTTGGTGAAACAGGGGCCGGCAAGTCAACCTTGTTTCGTGCTATTGCGGGGCTGTGGCCTTGGGGATCGGGAACGATTAAGACACCGCCTTTGGAAAGCATGGCATTCATGCCGCAACGGCCCTATTTGCCGCTGGGCACATTGCGCTACGCTTTAACTTATCCCGTCGCACCCGAGACGTTTTCGAACGACGTCTTGCAAAAAGCGCTGGAGCGATGCGGGTTGGACGAGTTGTACGCCGCGCTCGATCAGGAAGGGCGGTGGGACAAAGGCCTTTCCCTTGGCGAGCAACAGCGTTTAGCATTTGCCAGGCTTATTTTACATCGACCGCCTTGGGTGTTTCTAGACGAAGCCACCGCCGCGCTGGATCAAGAAAGCCAACACCGCGTCATGACTTTGTTCAACGACGAGCTCAAGGATACAACGGTCTTAAGCATTGGGCATCGCCCAGACCTTGCGACTTACCATACAAGGACACTGCAGATCATTCATGACTCCGGCGGGGATCGTTTGAAATTGAAGCCTCGCTCGACGGCGGCGTCAACCGCGCGTCCGCGCTGGGGTAAACGGTTCGCAAACTGGCGGCAGGGCCGGCGACATCGCTCTATTCGCCATGCTCCTTAACTTCGTTTGGCCAAGCTCATGAGATCCTCGCTATGAATATTGTTCGCATCTATGGCCGCGCGCTAGCGCTGCTCGGATCCGAAAGCCGCTTGGCTTGGACGCTAGCAATCGCGAATCTGGCCTTGTCCACGGCACAGTTTGCAGATCCCATACTACTTGGGCGCATCATCGATACCCTTACCAACGCGCAAGCCGCCAGCGTCGCGCCAGCTTGGTCGCATCTCAGCGTGCTTTTAGGTGCTTGGGCGGGCTTCGGTTTATTTACCATCGCGAGCGGGACGCTGATCGCGCTTCATTCCGACCGTCTTTCTCACCGCCGCCGCCAGCTTGTTCTGACCGGTTATTTCGAGCACGTCTTACAACTCCCCCTCACCTATTACGGCAACACCCACTCGGGCCGCCTCATGAAGGTGATGCTGCAAGGCACCGATTCTTTGATGGGCTTGTGGCTCGGCTTCTTCCGCGACAACCTCTCATCGTTCATTTCGCTGCTGGTTCTATTGCCGATTTCGCTCTTCATCAATTGGCGACTTGCCCTGCTGCTAATCGCGCTGTGCGTCGTCTTCGCGAGCCTCACAGCCGTGATTGCTCGCAAGACTCAAACTTTGCAGAGTTCTGTCGAGCGCCACTATTCGGACCTTGCCGAGAGTGCATCCGATGCGCTGGGCAACATCGCGCTGGTGCAAAGCTTTGCGCGGCTGGATCAGGAAGTTGCCGAGTTACGGACCGTCATCGACCGTCTTCTTAAGGCACAGATGCCCGTGCTTTCGTGGTGGGCCTTGGCAGTGGTTCTAACACGAACCGCGACGACGTTGACTGTTCTGGCAATCATCGTCGTGGGCACGTTTTTGCATATCCAAGGCAAGGCGACTATCGGTGAAATGGTCACGTTTATGAATTTCGCGGGTCTTATTATCGTGCGATTGGAACAGGTCGTCAGCTTCGTCAATCGCATCGTTTCGGACGCCCCACGGCTCGCTGAGTTTTTCCAGGTTTGGGATACGGTTCCTGCCATTCGCGATATGCCGGACTCGACAGATCCCGTCCGCTTGGTCGGTTTGGTAGAGTTTAAAGACGTCTCTTTTTCATATGACGGAAACCGTCTCGCGGCGGCGAATCTTAATTTCAAAGCGATGCCGGGTGAAACCATCGCTCTTGTAGGCGCTACAGGTGCCGGAAAGTCGACGGCCATCGCCCTTTTGCACCGCGCCTTTGACCCACAGTCCGGCATTATCGAAATCGATGGCGTCGACATACGAAAATTCAAACTCGCCGCGTTGCGCCGAAACATCGGTGTCGTGTTTCAAGAGGCTCTGCTCTTCAACCGTTCGATTGCCGATAACTTGCGCGTCGGAAAATCCGATGCGACCGCGGACGAAATGCGCGAGGCCGCAAGGCGTGCGCAAGCGCTTGAATTCATCGATAACAAATTTCATGGGTTCGACGATCTCGTCGGCGAGCGTGGCCGATCGCTTTCCGGTGGGGAACGTCAACGCCTGTCGATCGCGCGCGCACTTTTGAAGAATCCGCCCATTCTTATTCTCGACGAGGCCACGAGCGCGCTCGATGCGGACACCGAAACCAAGGTTATGCGCGCACTCGATGAAGTCATGCAAAACCGCACCACCTTTGTCATCGCACACCGTTTATCGACGGTGCGCAAAGCATCACGCATCCTCGTATTTGAAGCCGGTCGAATAGTCGAGGTCGGCACGTTTGATGAGCTTGTGGCCGCCAATGGCCGCTTCGCCAATTTGGCGCGCGCTCAATTTATTGTCACTGATCAGAGTGCGGTTTCACCTTAACCTGATGCACACCCGCGCTTTGTGGCTCTCTACAGCCAATTCACCCAGCATCGCGACAATTAGAAGCGCGCTTCTCATCCACAGGTAGAACGCCCCTTTAAGCTTTTTGCTCGAAGGACTTCCTTTACGCATGGGGGTTACAGCCTCATGAGACGAAACGCGTGTCTTTTGAAAGCTTTTTCGGTATGCAGAGCCGGGCACGGCACGATTTAGAACGATAGTCAGGGGTTTGCGGAATGGGCGATCAAATGGCCAACACAAAAGCGAACGGCGACGACCTGGATTTTTTGGGACCGTAACGCTGTTTAAAGATGTGCCGGTGTCGGAACGCCACGAAATTCTCAATCTCGTCACGTCGGAATCATTTGCTGCCGGCGACATTATCCTCATGGAGGGCGAAGCGACGAACGATCTGCTGATCGTCCGGCAAGGAACGGTTGAAGTTTATGTCTCCAAGGACGGAGTGCGTATCCCAATCACGACCTTGGGGCCAACGTCCTATTTCGGCGAAATGTCGGTGTTCGACGACTACCCGCGATCCGCCAACGTTGCCGCCGTTACCGACGTTGTTGCGTTCCGTATCGATCGCCAGTCTTTTCGCACGTTCTTGAAGGCTAATCCCGCCGTCTTGTTTCAGATGTGCACGATCTTCAGCCACCGCCTTCGCAACACGAATACAGCGTTGGCGAAACGATAAATAGCTCGACCTGATTACTAAGGCCGAGCGAAGCGCGATACAAGGTCGAGGGCGTCTTTCGTCGCCTCGCCAAGAGCGGTGTTGTCGAAGATGCACCAACACGCTGCGGCGCCGTCCGATGCGCGCCGCATGACGGCCGCGATTTTGGAAATCTGTTCAGGCCCATAGGGCGAGTAATATATCTTCGGCGCGCCATGAAGGCGCAAATATAAGAGCTTTCGATTGCCGCCGGGCTCGATTGCGTGCGGCACGACCGGGGGATCGGCGACCACACGGGCAATATGAAGCGCCTCAAAGCGCGCATTTACCGCTTCAGTGAACCAAGTGGAATGACGTGGTTCGCACGCAATACCTCCGGCAAATTTCGTGCGAAAAGATTCAAAAAAATTCAGCGCGGCCACCTCATTGTAGCGCAAGCTGGGAGGCAGTTGCACCAACACTGGCCCTAGTTTTTTGCCGAGTTCTTCTATTTCAGCGAGAAAACGCGTTAGACATTCCGCAACGTCGACCAACTTGCGCATATGCGTGATTTCGCGCGGCATCTTCACGGTAAATCGAAACCCGTCCGGCACCGAGGCGGCCCACCGCGTATATGTGCTGGGCTTGTGGGAGCGGTAGAATGAGCTGTTGATTTCTACGGCCGTAAGAACCTGCGCATAGCGTTCCAACTGAGTGCTTACGCGAGGGAAATTTGAAGCATGCGTTTTAGGAATGCTCCACCCTGCCGTACCCACATAGAGTTGCGCCATGATATGGCTCCGCCAGCACTGTAAATATTTCCGCGCCACGCGTGCGATGCGCGCGCTGTTGAACAACGCAAGTGCATAGAACTAGTTCCTGAGGCCGTTTTCCAAACGCCGCAGCGGTTGCGAATTGTGGTCGCCGTACCAACGTGTTAGGTATTTTCAAGTTGTATGCGCGGGCGGGGACAATGCAGGTCAAGGTCAAAATCGTCCTGGAAGAATTGCGGAAGCGGAAGATCTTCGTCGCCACTCCCATGTACGGGGGTCAATGCGCGGGGATGTTCACCAATTCCTGCCTCGAGCTTTCAAAGCTCGCCGCCGCGAATGGCGTCGATGTCAGATACAGATTCCTGTTCAATGAGAGCCTGATTACGCGGGCGCGGAATTACTTGGCCGACGAATTCATGCGCTCGGACTGTACGCACCTCATGTTCATCGATGCCGACATTTGTTTCCAGGCTGCGGACGTTATGGCGCTGGCGGCCATTGCCGATCCAGCCTCCGACAAGGATGTCGTTTGCGGTCCATATCCAAAAAAAGCCGTCGCTTGGGACAAAATAAAAGCCGCGGTGGAAAAGGGGTTCGCGGCTCAGGACTCCAATGCTTTGGAAAGGTTCACGGGCGATTTCGTTTTTAATCCCAAGAGCAGCGACGCGTTTCGCATCGATCAGGTTTTGGAAGTGCTCGAATCGGGAACTGGATTCATGATGATCCAGCGCAGCGCGCTGGAGCGCTTCGGGAAGGCTTATCCGGAGGCGCGTTATTTGCCCGATCATGTTGGAACCGCAGATTTTGACAGCTCGCGCGAGATCGCCATGTATTTTCAGGCGGAGATTGATCCCAAGTCGAAGCGATATCTGTCGGAGGATTATTGGTTTTGCCAGAAAGCCCAAGGCGCTGGCATCAAGGTTTGGCTATGCCCGTGGATGAACAATATCCATATCGGCAATTTCCTGTTCAAAGGCAGCATGCTTGATACCGCCCAGTTGGGAACGGCTAGCCAGTAACCCACTGTCTCCCGATGGTTTTGTGGGACCGGAAGACTGCTAAAAGCGCCGATGCCAGCAGGTTGAGGCCCCTAGGCCAAAATTCAATCGCATTAAAGCCGCTTTGTTCGAAAAACTCTCAGTATTACGCCTGTCGGCCCCACTGCGCGTGGAGCAAAAGTCCTCCCTAACGCGTTAAGTGAGGCATGTATGACGACGAGCTAGAGCACAGCGATTGTCAGCCAGAATACCGCGCCCCGACGCCGCGCGTGTCGGGTTCGGCGAAAAATCACGGGCGCGTTTACAGATGCACTCACTGCCGTCAGTGGGTTGATAGCCTCGAACTTGATCAAGTTTGGCATCATGAGACTTTGGGGCACGAACCTATTCGTCCTTATCTCGTGTGCCAAGTGTCGCACCACTAACCCTCCTTATCATTGCGGACCATGAGTCCGCTTCGTGCACAAAGGTATTCCCATGGCAAAAACCCTGATGGACGCAATTGCATTGTTGAAGGCCGACCACCGCAAAGTCGAGGACCTTTTCGAGAAGTACGAAAAGTCGCGCGGCAAGAAGGCCGATCTTGCGAAGAAAATCTGCACGGAACTTCTTATTCATACGGCGATCGAAGAAGAAATCCTCTACCCCGCCTGCAAGGGCGTGGTTGAGATGGATATGCTGGACGAGGCCTACGTCGAGCATGACGGGGCAAAACTCATGATCGCCGAAATTGAATCCGGCACGCCCAAGGATGCGTTCTACGACGCGAAAGTGAAAGTACTATCGGAAGAAATAAAACATCACGTTAAAGAAGAAGAGCAGCGTGACGGTCTTTTTGCGCAGCTTCGCAAGAGCGACGTGGACCTCGAGGCGCTTGGAAAAAAGATGCAAGCGCGCAAAGGCGAATTGGCCGCCAAGTTCAAGAAGACCGGCCTACCGGCCCCGATCACCAGAACGCTTAAAGGCGGGAAAGTGGAACACGGTCACCCCGTGGCTTAACGACTAAACTCATTCGCAAAGATAAGAGGCGAGACGATCTTCAAACGGCCGAAACCTTTTGGTTTCGGCCGTTTTGTTTTTCCCTCAGCCCCTCGGCGCGTTGTGAATGAGGTCGTTGACGAAGCCGAGTTTCTGGATAGCCGGTGGTGTAAGAATGAAGGGGTAGAGATCGGGTTGACCGAGACTGCGGTTAAGACTGTTAACGGCATAAGTGAGCGGCAGCCACATGGCGATCAGGTCGTCGATCTTGATAACGGTGTAAGGATCGAAAACAACCTTTGCACGTAAAGTGCCTTCACAAACATCGGCAGGCTCGACGCTTAATCCAAAAGCGGCTGCAGTTTCAAGTGTATCGACGATATGAAGGTAATGCGCCCAAGTTTCGGCGAAGTCTTCCCAAGGGTGCGTACTTGCGTAAGCACTGATGAAATTGGTTTGCCAACTCGATGGCGGCCCCTGCTCGTAATGCGTTTTTAGCGCCGCATCATAGTCCTGACGTTCATCGCCGAAGCGCGCGCGAAAAGACTCTAACACTTCCGTGTCTTGGACCAAGCGGTCCCAGAAATAGTGACCCATTTCATGTCGGAGGTGACCGAGCAGCGTGCGGTAGGGCTCGTGCAGTCGCAGGCGTCGTTGCTCGCGCTCCACATTGTCCGCCTCTGCAAGCGACAATGTAATAATGCCGTCATCGTGCCCAGTTAATACGTGTAGGCCTGCAATGGGTGGGTCGGCGAGAAAATCGAAGGCAAGCCCTTGCTGCGGTTCCTCATCGCGCGCTACCAGCGGTAACTGTAGTTTCAAGATGGTGTAAATAAGCCGGTGTTTTGCAAATTCGATCTTTTGCCAACGCCAACGATTGTCGGTTACCGATGTATCCGGAATCGTGCGATTGTAGCGGCACGCGGCGCAAAATGCCTCGGGCGCACTTTCCGAAATGAGCCAGTTACAGACATCGTATTTGGCGTTGGCGCAAAACCGATACCGCGTGGGCGACGGATTAAAGGTCCGCCAAACCGCATCTTCCGGGATCAAAGCAGAGAGGGTCTCTTGCTCAGGCAAATAGCCCAAGCGATGTTCGCACTTTTCGCATTTGGTATTTTCAAAGAAAAGCAGCTGCGCGCAATTCTGGCAGGTAAATAGTTTCACGAGCCACCGTCCAGGTTATCGAGACAGGCGGCTAGCGTTTGCCCGCGCTGTGCGGGCGATGGGCGCTGTCATGTCGTGTTGCAAACGCATCATTTGCGCACTCAGTGTGGCTGACTGTTCGGCCATACGCGTCCACCACGCCACCAGGCCCCTGCTTTGGACCAGGGTGGCCTGAAAGGGACTGCGCGCGCGAGCAATAGCCGATGCGTGTAAGCCGAGTGCAATACAGTCCGCAGTAATGGAACGTTGAAACTGTGCCGCCGTACGGGCGAAGTCTAACGCCAAAGCGAACCCGCCAGCGCCGAAGGCGGCCGCTTTTTCGGGAACCATGCGGCTTAGTTCACGGTGGTCTCCCACTGCCGCAGCACGCGTCCGAGCGGCGATAACGCGGCCCGCCGACGCAGCCAGGTCTGCGCTTTGAACGAAATTGCGACCCGCTTGCTTTAGATTGCGGGAAGTCTTGCGTGCAATTTTGATTGATTTCATTTCACCCTCATAAGCGACACGGTCGGTCACCACGCATCCCCGTCTCTAGGGTCGAATGGATCTATAACGCGAACGATTCCGTCGCCGTTAAGTTGCGGGGCCGCGCGTCTGCCGAAACACTATTTGATCGAGGGTGTTGTTCGCGAGGCCATCAGATCTAGTGGCGCGTAGGTCAGTGACGGGAAGATCTGTGCGGGAGCCGACTCGCGGCGGCGTTTCACCAATATCTCTTGAAGAACCTGTCGCACATCCGTCGTAACCCGCAAATCACCTTCGCGTAAATCGGCCGGCTTCAGGCCAGGCCATTTGCCGTAAATTCGCCCGCCCTGCACCGCTCCTCCAAGCACAAACATGAAGGACGCAGCACCATGATCGGTTCCGCCCGCCGTGTTCTCATCCAAGCGCCGTCCAAACTCCGTCATTGTGACGACGGTCAAACGATCTTGAAATGCTTTCATATCGTCCCAAAACGCCGCCAGCGTTTTTGAAAGCTGCTGCGTATGACCGGGAAAATAGAGATTCATATTGTAGTGGTGGTCCCAGCCACCAAAATCAATCGTGGCCACTTCAAGGCCCGCGTTCATTTTAATGATTTTGGCAAGTGATTTAAGTGATGTCGCGAATCCCCCAGCCGGATACGCAGAGGTTTTTTCATCGTCTGGCAGGGCCCTGAGACGCGCTTGAACATTGCGAATCATGCTGACCGTCTCACGCGCCGAAACGGCCGCTCGGTCAGAACCCTCATTCATCGCGTCGATAACGTTCAAATTGAAATCGCCGCCGGTGACGTTGAACTGCGTGACATCTGGTACAGCGACGACACCAGGTAACCCGTGGAGCGATACGTGCACGTCCGCTGCGGCCGCGACGGCGCCCAATTCCGATGTCGGCTGCGCCTGCGCTATCAAATGCCGCGTCAGCCAGCCGCCGCGGAGCGGCGCACTACCGGGAAGCCACCCGCGCTCCATCATGTCCTGGCTTTCAAAGTGGCTACGCGTGTCTGTGGGCAGACCGACCGCGTGTACGATCGCCAATTTCTTGGTGTCATACAGCGCCTTCAACTCGGCAGCGTTGCGATTCATGAAAAAGGGGACGCCATCGAGCGCGCCGAGATGTAATCCTGCGTCGGCGCCGGAGGACGGAACGCCAATCGTGGGACGCTTGTCGCGATATTCGCCAGCGTCTGAAGGCGCCACCATTGTTAAGCCGTCACACCCAAACCGCAGGAAAACCACAACGAGAATGTCGCGCGGCGCCGCGGTTCCGGGAGCGGTGAACGCTGCTTTCACGCCGGGCGCTAACGAGGTTAGAAATGCGCCCGAGGCAGCGGTCGTGATCAATGTGCGGCGGGAAAGGGTCATTGGCTTCACCGCATCGCGAATTCGGGCGATGTCGCGATCAGAACGGCAAGCCGCCGAAGTGCGTTTTCGATATTAGTGCTTCCCTTAGAGCGATAAGCCGCCATGACGCCGATGGGGGCCTGGACGTCTTCAATCAACGCTTTCATTCCGGCGGGACGCAATGCGTATCCGACCATCTTTCCCACCCAATACTCCACGAGAGCGGCCGGCGCCTGCGTGATCGCCGCCGGAGTTTGGTCCGTAAAACTGGTGTTAAAAGCCGGATGATCCAGGAGATGGAACATCAGGTTCCAGTATTGAAGATTGGCGGGCTTGGCGAGCCAGTGTGAGTCGCGGTCGGGACGGCCGTCAGGCGTCGGCCAAGCAAACATCCCGTCGCCGAGATCGGAGAGCGAATCCGAGGCATCGTCATAAGCGTGAACCACCATACTGGTCGTGCGAAACAGCGCGATGAGGCGCTCGTAAGGGCGGCGGACCTTTACTGCGGGTGCGCCCATTTCCGGGCTTAGTAGAATGGCTGTCAGGACTTGGCTGAGTTGGTCCGGCTTATCGCGATTCGCAGTCCAGGATGCAATTGCGCGCGCGAGAACCGCGCGCGGCGGCATATCGCCAAAAATGCGGCGGCAAAGCTTCTCGCAAACAAATTCGGCCGTCGCCGGATGCGCCGCAAGAATATCGAGGATCACACGGCCCTGCTGAATCCCCTCATGGCGCGATAGATCAACGCCCATAAAAGCGCCTGCGCTCCGAGTGTGTTGAATGGGATTGAAGGCAAATCGCCCAGTGAACGGAAGCTTTCCATTCGGACCATCTTGTCCTTGTTCCACGGTCCAGCCGGAAAATGCGCGCGCGGCTTCAACAACATCCTGATCCGTAAAACCTGCATTCACCTTGAACGCGCCAGCCGAAATCAGCCTTACCTTGGCGGGCGCTTCGACTCCGAGATAAACGGGCGCGCCCAACGTATGTAGTTCCAGCAATTCGCGAACATAGTTTTCTGTCGGCCTGGCAGCGCCGCTGGCGGCGTTGTTGAGGTATCGCAGCATTGCGGCACTGCTGGCCACGGCCTCGAGCAGATCGCGGAAATTGCCGAAAATGCGTGGGCGTGTGACGGTTTTGTCGAAGACCGCCAGCGAGGCCGCACCGTAAATGTCTTCCTGACGGCCAATATTGAAATGGCAATTCCAGAAATCGGCCATGAACTCGCGCACTTGATAGCGGGCATGCGTGTTGCGGATCCATGTGGCAGCCGCCAGCTCTTGCTGAATGCGCCGCCGCTCGTTTGGTGCAACGGAAATCTCAGTTTTACTGACCATCTCCCAGATCGCTGGCAAGTCCGCGTCGAGATAATTAAGTCCACGCCGCTCGTCCACCGCCGGCCATCCCGGGCTTTTTCCCGCGGGAAGTTGCACGGCATAGGCAATCTGCATACTGCGCGTTTTGATATGTGCGGCGATGCGCTCTTCGTCACCTTCCGGAGGATTAAGTTGTTCAGCGACCCAAGCCTTCCAACCGATATCCTTTGCCTTGCGCACATCGTCTTCACGCGCACCGAAAGTCACGCGATTAAGCGCGAGACGTTCAAAGCTGGGTGCGGAAGGCAACATTTACGCCCCTTCTAAAAATCAAACCGTGTCGTCAGCGCTACAACGTGAGCCGTATATCGCGGCGGCATAATTCCCGAACCGAGAAGCTGCGCCACCGGCGTAAGGCTTAAATCGTATTGCCAATCGCGACTAACATGATGCTGGAAAGTATAGCCGACCTTAATGGTCGTATCGACGCGCACAGCGTATTCCAAGTTAACGCCCAAATTATGGGTAATTTCGCGCGTTTCCGGCAACGCGGATGTGACCGTGTAAATCACGAACGGCGTCGACTCCACATCGGTATGCATACCACCCGTAGAAAGATTATACGTGGCGCCGACTTTGTATTTTCCGGCACGCCAGTCGGCGCGGACGCCCACCGTATGGGTCATGTCGCGGTTGCCGGTCTGCCACTCCTGCGCGGCGTTGGTAAGATTGCCGTTGCCGAGGATATAGCCGTTTTGGCGCGAGAGAATGCGTTCGAATGTGTAATACGCGGAGGCGGTGACGTTTTTTTCGATGACATAAGACACGTCCGCATCGAGCAGAAGCGATTTAGAGCGCGTGAGACCGAGAAGCGAGTCCGGGTAGGTCGTCGCGCCGTAGCCGCCCGATACATTCATCGATATTGCGCGCGTGACATCGAACGTCATGCCGGTTTTGGCTTCCTGCCGCGTGCGGTTGGCTAAGTGGTACTTTCGCAAATCGGGATGCTCGATGGATCGATTGTTCACCGAGGCATTCAAATACGCCTGGGTGTGGCTGAGGTTCCACGCAAGCGCGTCGTTATAGCGCGAGCCGCGGCGGTCAGCATAGGAATAGGAAATCCATCCCGAAGCAGAATCAAATGTTCCGAGCAGCTTGGCTTTCAGCGCGTGCTCACCGGTGTAGGCAGCTTGTTGATTGGTGCGATATTGAAAATCGCCTGTATAGCCCAAGGCCAAACTGACACGCGGTGCGAAGCGGTATTTGGCCTCGGCCTTCGCGGTGTGAAAGGTAAAGCTGTGAGGTAGATTCAAGCGAATATAGCGGCTGGCGCCAGGTGTCAGCGAAAACTGATTTTGCACGTCGTTGGCGATGTAATTGTAAACGTCCATGGGCGAACGATTGTCGCGATCGTCAAAAGTATAACTTGCCGACACATCAAGGCGGTCGAGAGGTTGCGACGTCAATCCGAGCAGCAGGTACGTTTTGCGAATACTTCCGTTGAGCGATGTTCGCGGCAACGGTGTCGGAGCGGACAGATATGGATTGATCGTATACGGCAGAAAAGCATCATTCTGATTCTGCAGCGTATACGATAGGCGCGCCGTCAGGCGCGTCTTAGGCGTAATCATGTAGCCCGCGTTGGCAAGAAACTGATGCGCACTGGAATCAGGCGGCGAGCTGTATTGACCTATCGCGTTGGGATAACCAGCGAAAATACCCGCAGGCCACGGCGTGCCTAATGAACGTGAGAACGGGTTTGGTACTGTTGTGCTGGTGATGTGGTCGGTGAATGCCGAAAAGGTATAACCGACATTCCATTGAAGGCGCGCGTTCGCGAAGCCTATGGAACTCGCGATTTCATTGCTTTCGTAGTCGACTTTTTGTGGAAAGAAAATGCCAACGGGATAATCGCCTTCTTGTCCGAACGGCAAACTTTGACTGCGCAAGCCCTCGCGCGTGCGGTGGCTTGTATGGATACGAATTTCATAGCGAGGAATTGGGATCAACACGAAATCGCCGGCAACGGTTTGCCAATCGACCCGCAGTTTTGCCGATTTCAGATTCTGGTTGAGCGCCGCGAAACCGGCGGACGAATTCGCGGCTGCCCAATTTAAGGGAAGAGTCAGAACCGAGCTGCCGATTCCGTCAAAAGGCGTCTGCGCGCTTTCAGAATAGGCGCGGGTGAACCCGTCAAACGACGCACCCACGCGCCACTTTCCTTGTTCGCCATAACGTGCGCGGAACGACCCCACATCAAAGCCGAGCACGTTGACATCGGCATCCCAATAGCGCGCCGTTTTGGCATCCCACGCGTCGCCACCGACCATGCTGCCTTTAAAGATGACATAAGGAGAGTCGCGCAGAACCCCGCCGTACCGTGCGAGAAAGAAGGGCGCGGTGCTTTGATATCCCAAGCCCAGTTCAGCGGAATTGAGAAACGCGGGCGGCGGTGCCTGCGCCACCGGGGCAGCATCCAGCACAAAATCGTCGTTTTGCGCGTAGGACATGGCAGGCGCAAAGAGCGCTACGAGTACAGTCCAGTTGACATGCGGCTGCCACTTCATCGCGACAATCGCACGCCGGAGGGATGATTGGAGCCGTGAACCTCACTGTGACAATTCAAACATGCGCGCAGAACCATTTGGCGAGAGGGCAGCGCACCGCCGGGAAGGCTAGCGCCGCTAAATGGCTGGCTGTTGTGCAGCGAACTGTCGTGACAGGTCTGGCAGAGGTAAGGCGGCCGTTGCTTGAGCAAGCTCGCCTGTACGGAGCCATGGGGCGTGTGGCAGATCGTGCAATCTTCCTGCACCGGCGCATGCTCCCACAGGAACGGACCGCGTTTTTCGTCGTGGCACGATAGGCACGTATCAACAACGGTACCGCCCTTCAACATGTGTGGGCCGGCCGCACCGTGCGGATTATGGCAATCCGAGCATGCCATTTGCCCTTCGGTAACGGGGTGGTGCGAGGGTTTTAGAGAGGCCGCGCGTTGCTCGGCGTGGCACCCAAAGCAAGTATTGGCTTGCGTTGTTTTAGCGAGGACCACATCGCGCGCGGAGTGAGCGATGTGACAACTGGCGCATGCCACCTCGGACGACGCATGGGGGCTAGCCTGCCAAAACATGACCGCGCCGCCTTGGTGGCAGCCGGTACAGACTTGGTTACGGGACACGACGGGCGAAATATTAGCGCCGTTAAAAACAAACGTCGGCAAGGGGCGCTTTTGGCCCTCGGCTACGCGCGCCATGTGTTCGTGGCTATCGCCGTGACAGGACTGGCAGCCCTCCGTCGCCACCTTTGTACGGGCGTCGGTTTCACGCATATGTGCTGTATGCAGCACCGACGTCACTTTCGGCGCATCGTGGCACTTCAAGCACGCGTTGGGATCGTCAGGGTTTCCAAGAACGCGCGCGGGTGCGCCAGCGTCGCTTTGCGCCAATGCCGGCGCGACCCCCGTGAACAGGAGTAATAATAGCCAAAGGATCCCCACCCGCTTCATCCCCCGCCTTCTCACATCCGCGGTGCGATGATGTCAGCTTTCCCGGTATCCAGCACGAGCGTCTTTTCCAGCGATACGTAATGGAAGCGTTTTGCCGTATGGCCGGCGTGGACCGATACGCCCAGGGTATAGGTTTTACCCGGCGCGAAGTCCTTGTAGCCCGGCCCGGCGGCAAGCTTACGGCTGAAGGTCACCGTCCATTTCGTTCCATTTTGAACGGCCTCGGCCGAAACGGCCGAAGGGGCGCTCTCCTGCCGTTTCTCAAGAATAGTGCCGTCGACGACCTCGGCGGGACCAGATGCCCTCAGGCGCGCCTGCCAATATTCGAGTGTGCTGCCTTGTGCGCGGGCGGTGGCAAGATCTTCGGCCGGCTTGATTTGATCGCCACCATGACGGCCTACGCTAACGCGTGAGCGGGCAAGATATTTTGTCGTATCCCCTTCCCCGCCGCTAGGCATCCGGGCGAGGTTGTCGTGGCAGGCCGCAAAGCACCCGGCGCGCGCCGCTTCCGGCACGCCGCCATCGTCGATCATAACGGCGACTTTTGTGGCGAAATCCTTGTCCATGCCCGCATCCGGCTGGGCACCCGTATCAAAGCCCACTTGCACATAAATTCGCTCCGCGTCGTGCGCGGCCTTAACGGTCGCTTTGATGGAGCCTGGCTTGCCCGCGATGGGAGTTGGCTCACTACCCTTATCATTCACCAGAAGCTTTCCGGACGCCGGCTCCTCGCCCTCATGACATCCGCGGCAGTTTTTGCCATCGCGGAATTTTTGCGCTCCGCTGTGAGACGACTGCGTTAGAAGCGTCTCCCACGACATTTGTGCGGGATAAAACAGGACGATGTCTTTGCCAACCGCGCGCGTCCAATCGATAGCGTATGCGGCGCACGCATGCGTGATTATCGCGCACGCTACACCGGTACCCATTGCCGCTCGTTTGAAGAATTCACATAGCATTCCGAAATACCCGAGACTATCGTTGACCTGAAGAGAGGTGGGCGATGGAATCACAATCTCCGTTTTACGGACGCTTCGCGATCACGCTGCACTGGCTGGTCGCCGCCTGTATCGTCTTCGTTGTTATTTTTGCATGGGCGATGGACGAAGACGACGCACAATCCGCGACGTTGATGATTCATAAATCGTTCGGCGTAACCATATTCATTCTGGCGTGTGTGCGTCTGGCGTGGCGCGCAGGCCATCCGCCGCCGCCCCTTCCGAAGATGAATGCTTTCCAACGGGTTGCGGCCAAGGCGACGCACGTCACACTGTATGCGTTGATCTTTTTGATGCCGGTAACCGGATACATCTCGGTCGCCGCGCGCGGCCGCAACACGAGTTTCTTCGGCCTTTTCGACCTTCCCATGCTGGCGCCGTTGAGCCGCGCCTTGGCGCATCAGATGGAAAATCTTCATGGGATTGGGCAATATGCGCTGTACGTACTGCTCGCCGCCCACGTTGGCGCTACCGTTTATCACCAGTTTGTTCTGAAGGACGGGCTCTTCAACCGGATGTGGCCGCGACGCTGACGCATCATCAACGTCGCGAGACCACAGACCATCGCGCGCACGCGGGCAGGTCGAAACACGCACGCGCGAGGCTTGTTCGCGAGCAACCCGAGGCTGGCGGTATCGGGGGCCTTGGATTGCTCGGACCATGCAGCGTCCCTCTCTGGGATGGACGTCACGGTCGAGTCACTAGTACGTAACGTCGCCGCCGCCGAATCCGCCGCCGCCCGTCGACGTCGTCACGGCGTTCACGGCACAAGCCATCGACATATTAGAGCTGGCTAACGTTCCAAGTTTCCGGGACGTGTCGATCACGGCACCAACCGTGGCGTTTGGTGCGGCGCCGGACGAATCCGTGATCACGACATTTGCCCAGAATTCGTTAGCCGCAGCCGAGGGAGTCCAGTTTACGCTAGCGGCTTTCTGAACGTTAGTAACAAACGGGATTGTATAAGACGTATTTGCTTGAGCTGAAATATTGATTTGGCCTTTAAGCGTGCCGCTGTAGGCATCGTAGACTTTTGCGACGTAGGTTTTGGCTGTATCAGCAAAATTGTGGAACTCAAGTCGCATGGGATAGCCGAAGTCTTCGATGAGCGACGTGTGAACGTTGATCATGACGATGCTGTTGGATACCGGCGCCACAACTTGGTTCAACAGGGTCTTGCACAGACTGGCATTTTCAAAGAGGTCGCTCGCTCCGTTGAAGACGACGTGCTGATAGCCTGCCGTTGCTTCGGGCGCTTGGATATAGAGCGCGTAAGTCCCGCCTGCGGCCGTTCCCGGCGCAACAAGCACGAGAATGTCGTGCAGGATCATTTGTTTGGACGCCAGTGGTGGAACCTGCACGGTGGCCGTCGTCCCAACCGTCTGACCGGTCGCGGAATTGACGATCGTAATGCTGAAATTGGTTGACGCTGCCCCGCCGTTGAAGAGGCGGATATACGAATTTAGCTGGCCAAGCCCGTCGATGGCTCCGGTGATAACGGCATAGTTACTTCCGACAACCGCGCTTTGCTTTTCGGCCGCCGATTTTTTCGTTACGGAGGCCGGTGCGGACCCCGTCGTAAACGAATCCGCCTCCCCTACCGTCGATACGGTAGAGTTGACGGCAAAAGCCGCCGTGGTGATCGCCAACGCCGAGATGCCACACATCAGTGCAATACGCATTTAAACCTCCATTCGTCACAATTACCGCTACCGCGAAACTCGACCGCCCTCGCCGCCATTTTGAACCGGCCCGGTGCGGCCTTATCGTTCTCTTTGGATGAGCCCCTCGTCGGCGAACGCAAGAGTTTAGGCCCTGCGCGTTGTATTGACGCCAGCGGATGCTACTTTATTCCCTTCGAGGCAAAAAATATCGCGATTGGCAGGCGCCGTAGGATTCGGTCTATTCCCAGGGAATAAACAAGGGGTATTAGGCGTCTTGATTGTGCGGCGGGCTTATAAACGGCCGGATTTGGAGGCCATTTGACGGCGCGCCCACAGGACAGCTTCGTCGCGGCATTGACCGCCCAACTTCCCGCGCTGCGCCGCTATGCGCGTGTATTGATTGGCAGCGCGACCGAGGCGGACGACCTCGTACAGGATTGTATTGAACGTGCGTTGCGGCAGTGGACGAAGCTCGAGCATGTTGAACGTATCGGAGGGTGGCTTCGGTCGATCGTTCACAACATCCATATCGATGAGCTTCGACGGAAACGTCGCCAAGGAATCAGCGTGGACTTAACGACTGCAGAGGACCTGAGCGCAAATATGAGTTTTGTCCGCGACCCCGCCGCGGCCATCGATTTTGATCGCGCGCTATCAAGCCTGACGTACGAGCATCGCCAAATTTTGCTGCTCGTCGGCATGGAGGGACTAAGCTATCGAGAAACAGCTGGCGAACTCGGCGTTCCATTGGGCACCGTTATGTCGCGGCTAGCGCGGGCACGTGAACGCTTGCGGTACGAAATCGACTTTCCTCCAATCCCGGGGGAGAAAAGAGAATCATGAACCTCCTGCCGATCTCGGACGAAGATCTTCATGCTTTCATCGACGGCGAGCTTGCGCCTGCCCGCGCGGCCGACGTGGCGCGTGCGATTGAACACGACGCCGTGCTTTCGCGGCGTGTGGCGGCCTTTCGCGCCGATAAAATCCGCCTCAAGGAAGTATACGCGCCGCTGATGGAGCACCCGATTCCCGACGCATGGCTACGCATGATCGATCCCCTCAAACTTCAGCAACCGCCCCGGATCGATCGACGCGCGTGGATGGCAATGGCGGCGAGCGTCGTGGCCATTGCGGGCGGCTGGACTGCTTATCGATCTTTAACGTCCGACGACGATGAAGACGTGATCACGGCTGCGATTGCCTCGCGATCCAATCGGGTCGGATTGCGCGAAAACATTTCGGCCGACGACGCGGGCGCTTTAATGAGTCAGACGCTTGGACTTCGCTTGAAGGCGCCCGACCTGTCCAAGCGGGGGTTTTCCTTAACAGCCGCTAATGTTTACGCCGCAGCGAACAAGCGCGCCGTGAAGCTTGATTACCGCGACGTGCAAAGCCGCGTGTTTACACTGTACCTGACGCCTTCCTCCGGCACGCCCCGTTTTGAAATGTTGCGCCGGTCCGATTTGCGCATCTGCGTTTGGCAGGATGACGTGCTGGGAACCATTATGCTGGCCGACGTATCCGCCGGTGAGATGCTCCGTCTTGCGAGCCTCGCCTATTCCGGGCTCAACGCTTAGTTAGCGACCGCCTTGAGCAAGTGCGTCCGGGGAAAGTTCCGCTGCAGTATGTGGCGGCGTCACCTTGTATTGCGTCGCATCCCCGTTGAAAGCGAAGCTATACACATAACCACCGAGAACGAGGTCATAAACAAGCTGACTACCAAGCACGACCGCCGGAAGATCGGGCGCCAGATACATTGTGCCGTGGCCGAATTTCCATAGTCGGCCGTCTTCATCCCAGCTCTCGCTGTACACAACAAACCATGTGTCTTCGTCGATATAAAGCCGACGTCGAGGCGCGATGTGGCTTTTGCCTTTGGCGAGCTCGCCCTCCACGACCCAAACGCGGTGCAGCTCATACCGAAGGGCGTCGGGGTTGGCGTGGCGGGGCCCGAGCACCGCGTCTACCCCCAATCCATAAAGCCGATTGTTGTTGTAGGGGATATACATTTCCTTCTTGCCGACGAGCTTGAAATCGTAACGGTCAAGCCCACCGAAGAAGAGGTAATACTCGTCCAGCATTTGAAATCCGGAGGCATCGGAGTCCGGCGTATCATAGGAGAGCGAGGGTCCACGCCGTACGCGCCGTTCGCCCGGCAAGTATCGCCAAGCTGCGAATTTATCTTTGGCGATGTTCAAAGGCTGCCATGCGAGGTAGCCTTCGCCGACGTGCGCGGCCGGCTTGTCTTGTATGTGGCGTGTCTTGAAGTAATACCCGCCGATGCTTTCGGGAGTTGCGCCGGGATAGTAATAAGGAAAGTCGGCGACTTCGCGATACGCCGCGGTCAGATCGGCCGTTCCATTGGAAGAGACGACGTAGGTGCTGAGATGCGTTTCGCGCGCCACGCCCCAGAATGCGAGCAGATGATTCCATACCGCTTCGAACCCATTCTTGGGAATCGGAAATGGGATGCCGCCGGCAGCACCTTCAATACCGTATGCGATCCCATTGGGGGCCGCATGAGCGCGTGTCGCATTCTGAAGGATGTTGTCATAGACCGTTTGCGGCGCGGCAGCCGACCGGTGCGTGGGATAAATGTCCATGCGGTAGTCGGGGAATTTCGCGAACATGGCGCTTGCGCCCTCCGGCACAAGATCGCGATGCGCGGCAAGATTTGTCGCCGTGATGCTGAACAGTGGTTTGTCCGCCGCGAACGGATCGGGACGAACGGCGCCTTGCCTGTAATTAGGGTCTTGGACCGTGTAGCCACCATCCCACCCCGGGATCGTACCGGCAGCATTGCCCGCTCGCTCGGCACCGACGGGCGTAAGCGCCGTCGTCAACAGCTGCGCTTCGCGGGCAGTGACGCCAGCGTGTGCGGCAAACGGAATAAGCCCGAAGATCAAAGGCATGATTTTGCAACGGCGCGCCAATGCTTCCCCCGACCCTTTGCGCTGCTCTCGAGCATAGCATGATGGAATTGTCGCGCTCCTTCAACAAGCGCTTAGCGGCCATCGCGATTACCGCATCCTTCGCGATTGCGTGTCCGGCAGCGGCGGTGGAACTGCTCCATCAAGACGACGTGACCGTGCGATGGGACAATACGATTCAATACAGCACCGCTCTCCGGCTCAATACGCCGGAGCTCGCTTTGATCACCAGCCCCAACGCCGACGACGGTGACCGCAATTTTCATCAGGGTTTCGTTTCGCACCGCTTTGATATCCTCTCAGAATTGGACGTCGCTTTTGCGCACTGGGGCGTCGCCGCCAGTGCGGCCGCCTGGTACGATACGATCTACAATGCCAAGCCCGATTCTAGCCCGACACCCGCCAGCTTTTATCCATTACCGAGTAATTTTGCCCCGGCGGTCCAGCGGTTACACGGACGCGACATCGAACTGTTGAACGGCTTTGTTTACGCCAACGAAGAAATCGGCGGCACGCCCGTGTCGCTGCGCGCGGGTCGTCACGCATTGTTGTGGGGTGAGAGCCTTTTCTTCGCGGGAAATGGAATCGCCGCTGGTCAGGCGCCCATTGATTCGATCAAAGCGCTGAGTGTGCCGTTGGCGCGCGCGAAGGAAGTGTACATGCCCGTGGCGCAGGCCTCGGGAAACGTGCAAATCGCGCCGGGATTTGTATTGGAGGGCTATTATCAATTTGAATGGCGCCGAAGCCGATCGCCGGGTTCAGGCAGCTATTTTAGTGCGGCCGACTTTGTGGATGCCGGCGGCGCAAAACTTTATGTGGGGCGTAATCAATACCTTTTGCGCGCCGCCGACGATGAGGCATCACAAACCGGTCAGTATGGCGTAGCACTTCGCATCATGCGCGGCGACAGCGATTTCGGATTTTACGCGCTACGCTTTCATGCGAAAGAGCCCGTGCTCTATTTTCACGCCGGCGCTGTTGCAAGCGCAAACACACTTGAAAAGCCGCAAGCTTACGGCACCGGCGGCGGTATTTTCGCCGGCCCGTCGAACCCTTTGCAGATTCTCGATCCCAGTCTTTTTGGAACCAATACCGGCGTCGTCGGAAATTACCGGCTTGTTTTCCCAGAAGGCATTCAAATTTACGGTGCGAGTTTTAGCGGTTATTTGGGCGACAGTAACGTGGCCACCGAGATTTCGGTGCGGCGCCGGATGCCATTAGTCAGCACAGCACTCATTGAAACGGCGGGCCTGTCGGCCGACGGCAACGACCACCCCCTTTACGCACGCGGCGATACCTTGCACGGCCAAATGTCGATTATAACCGCCTTCGCACCCAGTCGTTTTTGGAGCGCCGCCAACTTCAGCGCCGAGTTCGCTGCCAATCAACGTTTGAACGTCACTGCTAACAAAAGCGCGCTAGATCCGACACGGACGCGGTTCGCTGCCAGCATGCGCGGTCAGTTTGAACCCGCCTATTTCGCCGTGTTGCCTGGCGTCGACATAAGCCTTCCCATGAGCATCGGTTATGCGGTTACAGGGCGGTCGAGCGTCGACGCCGGTCAGATTGCAGGCGCCGGGAGCTTCGAATTCGGGATTTCGGCAACGTACCGGGTGGTATGGAAAGGATTCCTTGGAGTCACCTACTTTATCGGCGGCCCGACGAAACAGCCTTTCGCCGATCGAAATTTCGTTTCGTTCAACTTGCGGCGAACGTTTTAACTGGCGAATGCGCGCTTTATAGATCAGCGGCTTGCGAATCTGCTTCCGTAATGGCGCGCAAGAACGTCGGCCCGAATTCCTTAAGCTTCTTTGGCCCGATGCCACTGATGCCCGACATATCATCCAGTGTGGTGGGCCGTGCGCGCGCCATCTCGATCAACGTGGAATCGGGAAAGACGACATAAGCCGGCACATTTCGCGCGCGCGCTAGGCCGAGACGGAGTTTCTTAAGCTGCGAAAGCAAGGAGACATCGCCTGACTCGACTGGTTGATCACTTTTCTTTTTTGCGGCCTTACGTTCGGGGCGTATCTTGCCTCCTTCCCTGTAGGAAAAGGATCCCTCGCCGGCGAGGAGTGCGCGCCCGCGGTCACTGAGTTCGAGTCCGCCATATTTTTGGATGTTGATGCCAAGGAATCCCGCCGCAACAAGCTGGCGGGCGAAGATCATCCACTCGTCTTTAGGCCACTGCTTTCCCGTCGCGAAAGTCGCCAGGTTCTGGTGTCGACGTTCGAGGACTTTTTGCGATTCCACGCCCCGCAGAACGTCGATGATATGGCCGGCGCCGAACATTTCGCCAGTCTGGCGAACGGTGGACAGAAGCGCCTGCGCCCGCACCGTGCCGTTCCCCACAACCGGTGGAGACAAACAATTGTCGCAGTTGCCACACGGACCAGATGCTTCGTCAAAATAGGCCAGCAATGTCACGCGTCGACATTCGGCAGCTTCGCAATAGGCCAGCAAGGCATCAAGGCGACGATGCTCGCGGCGGCGATGAGCTTCGTCACCTTCGTTGGCGATGAACTGGCGACGCAGCCCCATATCGCCCAGGCTATGCAAAAGCAAAGTTTCCGCCGAAGCGCCATCGCGACCTGCGCGCCCGATCTCCTGATAATAAGCTTCCATGCTGCCGGGGAGATTGAGGTGGCACACATAGCGAATGTCGGGCTTGTCGATGCCCATCCCAAAGGCGATCGTCGCGATCATCACCACGGCGTCTTCGCTCATAAACCGATCTTGGTTGATCTTGCGCTGCTCGGCAGACTGACCCGCATGATAGGGGATCGCATTCAACCCCTGTTCCTTGAGGTACATGGCAACCTCGTCTGTGAACTTCCGCGAGAGGCAGTAGACAATTCCGGCCTGACCGGTTTTGTCTTCCAGAAAGCCCATGAGCTGTGATTTCCAGTTCGCCTTGTTTGCAACCGTCAAGCGCAAGTTAGGCCGATCAAAGCCGTGCACGATGGTTCGCCCGCGCCCGCGAAAGAGCTTCGTCGCAATGTCACTGCGCGTCGCTTTGTCGGCGGTGGCGGTAAACCCCGCGATCACGCTTTCAGGAAACAAGTCGGGAAGCCGGGACAATTGCTCGTAGTCGGGGCGGAAACTTGCGCCCCACTTTGAGATGCAGTGAGCCTCATCGACGACGAACATCGCCGGCTGAAGGGCCGCGAGGGCGTTGAGCATGCGCTCGGTCATCAGACGCTCCGGCGAAAGGTAAAGCAGCTTCGCGCCGCTTTTGACTCTTTGCCACTCGAGGACATTTTGTTCGCGCGAGAGCCCGGAATGGATACAGGCAACGTCGACGCCGTTGGTCCGCAGCGCCGCAACTTGATCATCCATAAGGGCAAGCAACGGCGACACCACAATCGTCAGCCCGGCGGCCATTACTGCGGGTATCTGATAACAGATGGATTTACCAGCGCCTGTCGGCATGACTGCGAGCACGTTCTCACCCGCCGTTAGCAGCTCAATAATTTCTTCCTGACCTGGACGAAATGCGCTGTAGCCAAAGACGTCGTGTAAAACCTGTTGCGCCGTTTTCATGAAAAAAAAGCCGATAAAGGCGTGCAATCTCCCAGCTACGCCATCGCGACCCCTAAAAAGGCCTGTTTAGTTCCAAGATGATGGTGGAGAGATCCACCAAAATACGTGAAATTATAACATACAATCAAACGGTCAATTTGAGATGTCGTCGCCCTGTCTACACGATCCTACTCTTAAAGCAGAGCCGTGTCGGCGTGGGCGGCGCATTTGGCACGCATAATGCGCGCACCAAGGACTGCCTTAAGCAGCAAGCGCCTGCGGGCGGTGGCTTGAATTTGAACCACCGTCCGCAGGTTCGTGACGAGTTTGGTTTACGCGAAGAGGGCCGGTTCCGTGCCAACCGATGCCGATTTGCGGCGGCGGCTAGCGGCAACGCCGACACCAAGAAGACCTAAGCCCAACAGGCCGAGGCTCATCGGCTCCGGGACTTCTTCTGGATCGCTCTCGTTGTACGCAACGTTGTCGAATTCAAACGCATACTGTGAGCTTGTGGCAACCACGCGGTCGAATGCGAGATTCGAGACGATATTAGCGTAGAAAGTTCCGTTAATGCCGCGATCTCCATTGGCACTGGCGAAAATATCGAGGCCACTCACCGTACCGACGGAGGTTATGCCTGCGAAAAATTCGAGATGGTTGTAGTTATCAACCGATCCCCACAACAGTCCGAGGTATTTTTCCATTCCTGGAAAAAGAAGACTCACCTGGCCTAAGCCGGTCGTAAGATATTTCGTTGTATCAGCACCCGAAACGGTTGAGTCGCCGAACGGAACGCCGTTGCTGTTTGAGAGAAACGGCGCCGCATAAATGCCGCTGACTGCACCGGTGACGGTTTGCCCGTCGGGCACAAAGCTAACGGTAATACCGTTGCTGACTCCGCCGAGTGATCCGAGTGGCAAGTTGTCGAAGTTGGCATAAGTCACGCCCGTCGCGGCGCCGCCGACAGTTGCATCAATTACAAACGATGCGTTGGCATTGCTCGCGAGGCCCATTCCGATGAGGAAGGGGGTGGCCATGACCATAGTTCTTAGGCTGCGTACCTTCATGAGGTAGCTCCTTGTCCAGATTTGTTGAAGGGAAAGTGCGACTCGCCTTCGTCGGCGATGTAGGACGAGCAGATGCCCGCCATGTGCG
Organism: Fidelibacterota bacterium; assembly: GCA_947475895.1. GTDB lineage: Bacteria > Pseudomonadota > Alphaproteobacteria > Rhodospirillales > Rhodospirillaceae > SHVO01. The sequence continues at coordinate 22,464 of CANJMF010000015.1, read as the reverse complement.
ACTACAATTGCAAGAACTGAGCCATGACCCGAGATGGAGCGATTGCAATGGCTTGGAATGCTTCACCAACAGCTTGTGTAAAGCACGTCGACAGAAATTCGAGGGCAGCGACAACACAATTGTTTTTTACCGCGCACAAACAGGGCGGCCATGTCGCAGACCCTACATAACGCGACTACATTCGATCAGCACCGCGCGTACGTACTTTCCGAGTCTTTCACGCGCGATTGCGTTCGTTAGACTTTTTATTGAATAGGCTGCTACGCCTCAACCATTTCCCATAGAAGTGGCTGTTCAGAATCGCCGCGGCTCATCCCCCCCGCGCGACTCAATTCTCGCCGGCCTCACTTCGCTTTGGGCCGGCGATTTTTTTGTCGATCGCGCAGCTACGGCCGGACAATATCATGTTGAGCACGTGGACGAAGGAACCCCGCACGATTGAAACGCGAGCGCGAAAGCGTCGCTAGCTCGCATCAGGCGCAACGCAACGGCGATGCGCGGTAAGAATTGCCCCTCCGCTTTGGGGCCGACGGGGCGGAGGGGCTTAGATACCCAATGTACGCTGGGGCAAGGGTACAGGGGCGAACGTTCCCCAATGCACCGGAAGAAGGGGGCTGCCGCCCAGCAGCGCCAGCGCCTTAAGTGCGTTCTCTGGACCGAGATGAATGTCACCCCAAGCCGGATGGAACGCGCCGACCTCCAGCATCACCAGATCGAACGGTCCGAGGCGTTCACGGATTGTCGCGTATTCGGAGGTCAGCCCCGTGTCGCCGCTAAAGAAAACCGCGTGATGCTGCGAACGGATCACAAGCGACGACCACAGGGTCGCGTTGCGATCTTTCAGGCCGCGCCCCGAAAAGTGTTGTGACGGCGCGGCGGTGATCGTGAGGCCGGTACCTGGCAATGTGTGCGATTCCCACCAATCGAGTTCGACAATACGCTCAGGCTGCACACCCCAGGATTCCAAGTGCGCGCCAACGCCCAGTGACGTGACAAAAGGAAGCCCAAGCTTGGCGAGCTTGCGAATGGTCGGATAATCGAGGTGGTCGTAATGGTCGTGGGATATGACGACGACATCAATCGGCGGCATGGCCTGTATGGATATAGGCACCGGCTGAAAGCGCTTGGGCCCGATAAGGCGCGAAGGCGATGCGCGTGGCCCCCACACCGGATCCGTGAGTACACGCAGGCCGTCGATCTCGATCAAGACCGTAGGAGTGTCCGAGCCACGTCGCGCGAAGACCTGTCTCGGGGCGCTTCGCCCACGCTTCGAGTGGATTCAGCGACGGTAATTGATCCTGCGGCACACGCCGCTCGCCACCACATATAAATTCCGAAATCGTCGGCATAGGTGTGTGCGGATCGCGCAAACCCGGAATAATTGGGTGCACATTTCGAAAGCCCTCGCCCGTCCACAACGGCGAGGCTTTCATGCGCGCGAGACGTGCGCCGGTTGCTTTGCTCCCGAGAGATTTCATGATGCTACTTGGCGTCGCTCATAAATACAGAATGATTCTTCAGCGTCGCCGACGGCGTAAGCTCGGGAATGGCCAGACGGCGACTATGACTTCTTCGCGTCGCCTTTCTTCAGCTCGGCCGTAATGTACTGATACAACGCATCGAAATTAGCGAAGCCGCGGTCAAGTGCTTCCTGATCGTTCTTCGCTATCACGAGGATCGCGTTGGCAAGCCCCAACAAACCGAAACTCCACCGTGCGTATTGGTCGGTCATATCGACGGGTGTTTTGGAGAGGTCCCAATCGACGAGTGCTTTATTGACCCTGTCCAAGATGACCAACGCAGGGTCGTTGAGGAGTTGATATTTTACCAAGACCTTGTGATAGCAGGTGCCTTTATCGTCGTGCATGCTCAATTCGCCGGTCGTAAAGCCGATGGGAATCGCGCCCTTCACAGCATCTTCGATTTTTACCGACGTGGCAAAGACGAATTTCGCATCCTTATCGACGAAACGCTTGATGGCCCACGGACCCATCACGCGATCGAAATGCGGATGAATCGAGACGCACCACGTCTTTCCATTTTCAGTTAAAGCTGCCGACGCACTTTTTGCCGCAGCAACCGTGCCAATCGCGACCGCCACGGATTGAAGAACATCTCTACGTGTTTGCATGTGTCGCCTCCCTTTTGTTCGTGAAAATCACACAAAAATTATTCGCCGTTTTAGCTGGTGACCTTTGGTAAAGCTTCCGGATTCGCAATGCGGATAGGTGAGCCATTAACGAAAGCTTGAACCGTCTCTATGGTATCTGTGTACCAGTAGTGCATGGCTTCGTTCACATTGTAGCCAAGATGCGGCGTCGCCACGACATTATCCATGGTGCGGAATGGATGATCTTTGGGCATCGGTTCTTGATCGAATACGTCGAGGCCCGCGCCGGCGATCCTGCGATCGCGTAGGACCGCGATCAATGCGGCTTCATCGACAATCGGGCCGCGTGACGGATTGATGAGATAGGCTGTCGGTTTCATCAAGCCTAGTTCGCGCGCTGTCACAGTACCGCGCGAACGATCATTGAGCGCAGCGCAGATGATGAGAACATCTGACTCTTTGAAAAGGTCGTCTTTTTCAACGCGGCGCGCACCGAGTTCAACCGCGGCTTCGGCCGTCAAGCTGGGACTCCACGCGATCACGTTCATGTCGAAGGCCAACCCATACTTCGCGATGAGCTTTCCAACCCGGCCCAAACCCAATACGCCAAGTGTGCGGCCACGGAGAATGAAATCACCGATCGTGTACTGCCAACCGCCTTGGCGAATGTTTTGATTTTCCTGAATGATGTGACGAACCGTGGCGATCATAAGACCCCAGGCAAGCTCTGGCGTTGCGCTGACGATCTTTGGATTCGATCTCGGCAGGTCATCATGACAAACCAAAACGCCATGCTCCGTCGCGGCCGCCATATCTAAACCAACCAGACGCGCCGCAATGGTGGTCACGAGCTTGAGATTGGGAAGACTTGCAAAGAGCGTGCGCGGAAACAGCGTACGCTCGCGCATGGTGCAAATAATATCGAATGGCTTGAGGGCGAGCTTGGCTTCTTCCTCTGAGAGATGCCGATCAAACGACGTGATCTCTACTTTTTCTTTGAGCGGCGACCAGTTGGCATTTTTCTGCGCTGTGCGCGTGTAATCATCGAGAATAGCGAGCTTCAGCATCATGCCTCCCTTTGCTACGCACGCCGGCCATCGCACTTTAAATTGCTGGTACGCAGCCGTGATCTCCGTAGCTAAGTAGTGCAAATAAAAACCGCTCGGTCATTGTCCGCTATGACAAGACCTACAATTTTCTCACAAAGTGAAATTGCCCAAACTGAGCGTTTAGAGAAGAAACAAGTTATTGCGACAGCGGGTACCAGCGGTTACGCAGCCTGACGATGCTGGCATTGCCGACTTGGGTGAGGAACGCGGCCATATCGCTCGTCGTACCGTCGCCGTTGCGATAGTGATACGGAAACACGATCTTGGGTCGGAAGTCCTTCACCCATTTCACCGCCGCCGCGACGTCTTCGGTGTAGGGCAGGTTGATTGGGATGAAGGCGATGTCGATATTGGCAAGATGCGCCAGCTCCGGCGTCTCTTCAGTATCACCCGCGACATAAATGTGCTTGTCAGCGAAGGTAAGTACATAGCCGTTGCCCACGCCCTTGGGATGGAAATTCAACCGGTCGGGCGTGATGTTGTACATGGCCACCGCTTCCACACCCACCGGGCCAAGCATACTCTTATCGCCGTTTTTCATGACCTTCGTCTTGGCCTGAAGATCGGCGGGCATCGCGTCGCGAACATTCTGCGGTGCGATGATGGTGGTGTTCGGCCCGACGATGGCCTGAAGAATCGGCACGCTGAAGTGATCGCCGTGAATATGGGTGATGAGGATGAAGCTGGGCTGGGGCAGCGCCTTGTAAGGCGCAGCAACAGCGTCGGGCTTTGCATTGGAGAACGGCGCCGGATCGAACAGGATGTGCTGATCCTTGTAGTTAAGCATGAGGCTTCCATGCTGAATCAGCGTGATATCGACCTTCCCATCGGAGGTCGACATGCGATCGGAGCCGGTGACCTGGGCGGACGCGGAAAATGCCCAGCCACACAATAAAAACGCCGCCGCCGCAAAAACCTGTTTCATGATGCGTATCTCCCCTATCTTGGTGGAATTTACAGCAAAATCGAAGCGGTACCAACAGCCGCGCAGCGCTTTCTGCAGGGCGCCGGGCCTCGCCGCCTGACCATGACGACATGCAGAATTGGGAGGGCTGTTGCGAATCCGCACTATCAGCGTAATCTATCGTCAGAAACGGGAGGATCCGATGCGCAAACATCTCACCCGCCGCGCCCTGCTGGTCGCTGGCGGCACACTTGCCCTTGCACACAGTCTTCGGCCCGCCTTCGCACAGAATAAGATGCCCATCGGCGTCATCGGCGCAGGCAATATAGGTGCCTTAATCGGCGGCCTGTGGATCAAGGCCGGTCATCCGGTCATGTTCTCTTCCCGCAATCCCGACGACTTGAGCGATCTTGTCGCCAAACTCGGGCCGCTCGCCAGCGCCGGCACAGTGGCGCAGGCCATCGCCTTCGGCCGCGCCCTATTTATCGCTGTGCCCTTTGCCGCCCTGCCCCAGATCGGCAGCGACCATAAGGACGCCCTGAAAGGCAAAATTATCCTCGACGCCTGCAATGCGGTACCGGCGCGCGACGGCGCCGCGATCACAAAGGAGGCCGACGAAATCGGCATCGGCATTATTTCGCAGAAATACCTCCCCGGAACCAGAGTGGTGCGCGCCTTCAACACTTTGGGTTCGACTGTGTTCGAAACCCAATCCAATCGTCCCGATCCCAAGCTCGCGATTCCAATCGCCGGCGACGATGCGGAGGCGGTACGCGTCGCCGAACAGCTGGTGCGCGACGCTGGCTTTGATCCAGTCGTGGTGGGTAAGCTGGATGCGGCCAGGAAATTTTCGCAGCGCGTCGGTCCCGCTTACGGCTTCCAGGGCAGCGCGGCAGAGCTCAAGGCGAAGCTCGGCATGTAGCGTTCAGGTTTAGACCGGTTCGCCTGCAAATCTACCTGACTCGCGCGCTGTCGATCGCACGCAGGATTTCATTGAAGTTTCGTCTTGTCGTCGCTGGGTAACTCAATACCAATCGAATTCATTGGTTCAGATCAGTCCGTACAATTTGAGGCGGTGACGCAGAACGTTGCGGCTAATGCCGAGCAAGTGTGCTGCCTGGACTTGATTGTGCCCGGAGTACAAGAGCGCGTTACGCACGATGGCTTCCTCGATTTTGGAAAATATGGTGAGGCCGCCGGCGCACAGAATCTGCGTAATCACGCGATCGAGCTCGGGAGTGTGATCTGGCGTAACTTCGGATGCGCTAGTGGGTATTTTCGATGCCGTCGTCTCATCTCGGATTGGGCGAAACCCCGTGAGATTGAGGTCGATCGGCTGAATGACATTGCCCCTCATCACGAGCAGGGACTGATGGGCGACGTTTTCTAGCTCTCGAATGTTGCCGGGCCACTCATAGGCCGTGAGCGCGACCTCAGCGCTTTCAGACAGCACCGCCGCCTCGATCCCCAATCGCACGCGGTAATTTTCCAAAAAGTGTTCCGCTAACGGGAGAATGTCTCCGGGCCGCTCTCTTAAGGGCGGGAGACGGAGTTGCGCGACATTGAGCCGGTAGTATAGGTCCTCACGAAACCGCCCTGCTCGTACCGCTTCTTCAAGATTCGCATTTGTTGCCGCGAGGAACCCTATGTCGACGGGTATGGGAGCGCGCCCTCCCACGCGATTGATTTCGCGTTCCTGCAACGCGCGCAGCATTTTTGTCTGCGTACCTAGGGACAGGTCGCCGACCTCATCCAGAAAGAGCGTTCCGCCATTCGCGGTCTCGAACCACCCTTCCTTAGGGCTTGTCGCACCTGTGAAGGCCCCGCGTTCATGGCCAAAAAGCTCGCTTTCCACGAGATGCTCCGGAAGTGCGGCGCAATTAATTCCAATAAATGACTTATTCTTTCGCTCGCTCAGACGATGAATTTCACGGGCAATGAGTTCCTTTCCCGTTCCCGTCTCGCCGACGATCAACACGGTGGCATCGCTTTTCGAAAGTTTTTGAACGCGCTCGTGAAGGGCGCTTGAAAGCGCGTCGCTAAAGACAAACGCGGTCGCCTTTATGGCTCGCGCCCGCGCCGGAAGGCTATCAAACGTGACTATATTTTCGCGTGACGCGACGCTCGCAACTTCGGGATGAAATTCTGTTACCACAGATTTTTCCAACTGATTGGCGTAATTATTTTTCGTTCCTTACGGCTGGATAAGCACGCGCCGTGCCAACACCGGCGCAGTGATTTGCAATTTTTTCCTTTGAGACAGACGCGAGAATGCGCCCGTCTGTCCGCTGACCAGCATGCGGTGTTGTTAATTCACCATCGGTGTTGCTGTGGAATCAGCATTAAGACTCGGACAGTAGGAGCATGTTTTTATTTTTGTGGCCAACAAAGTTGGACCGGCGTTCTAGACTGTCGAAGTGACATCTCGAATTTAAAGTACCCAAAGATTTTCCATGAATTTTGGTAGCGCTAGTGCGTTACACATTCAGACCGACCGCAAATTAAGGGTTGGTATCGTCGGTGGCGGCTTTACCGGGGCGGTACTTGCAGCGCACCTTTTGCGCGGCTTGGCGAAAGGAATCGATGTGTCGCTTGTCGAGCGCGGACCTGTCGTTGGCCCAGGCCTCGCTTATTCAACGCAAAATCCAAAACACATTCTAAATGTCCGCGTTGCGAACATGAGTGCGTTCGACGACGATCCTGCACATTTTCTAAAGTGGCTTTGGGCTAAGGATACGGAGGGTGCGGTAAGCGCGCCGCCTTCGGGCCAGGGAAGTGTCTACGTAGGTCCGAACCCCGCGCGTCGTTTACGTACACTGGAAGCCCTTCTCATCGTTCTAAATCGGCATCTCTTCTAATGAAAACTGTGTGCCGACCGCAAACTGCGGTCGGCACATTTTCTCTACAAGCTGATAAGCGAAGCCTACATCTTAAAGCGAATCCCCGCACGGAAGACTCGTCCAGAGGTATCGTAGAGGTACGTGTTTGTCGGCGGCGCGAAGAATATAGTTCCGTTGGTGAGCGGTGGGTCTCTATCCATTAGATTTTTTACATTGAGGAACACTGTGCCGGAAGCCGATCCGACTTCGACATCATAGTTTACAGACATATCCAGATAAAAAGCTCCCGGCAGCGTGTTGTCGTTGATGGTCGGATTGGCGGCCGTGTTGGTCGGACATCCCGAAGTGCAGCCGATGTAGTTGGCGTACTTTTTGCCCGACGGGAACGCACGCGCTGTCAGTGCTACTTTAACCGGCTCCAAATCGTAGGAAATGGTCGTGTTCAAACGCCAGTTCGGCAGGTTGTTTGAGCCATTTTCACCGGCGTAGTCGATCGGCACGACCCCCACGAGACCGGTGTCCACCCGCTGCTCAAAGTAAAACGTCATATTGCCATGGAGGGCAAGTTGTCCTGGCACGCCAAGGCTATCCAAGGAGGTGCGATAGGAAGCCTCTAAATCCAGCCCGCGCGTTTTCTGGAAAGCGAAGTTGAATTGGCCGGTGCTGACTGCGGTGACTTGGTCCGTTGTAGGATCGCGTGTCACGTTGGCGCAAAGGTCGGGCCTGGTCCCATTATAACAGTAGGCAATGACGTTTTGCGCCGAAAGGGAGTTGATGACGTCATGGATGTTAATCGTCCAATAGTCCGCGGAGACTGAGAAGCCATCGAGAAACGAGGGTTGCAGGACGATCCCGGCACTGAAGTTATCCGCGTTTTCAGGCTTCAGGGTTAGGTTGCCTTTATTCGTCACCGTGACAATTGGAGTGGTGTTGTATTTCAGGTCGGGCGTATTGCTTCGCGTGACTGTGCCGGTGTCGAAGTTCTGCGTCGCGTTAGGCGCATTGATATCGCGCGAGCGTGTGACACGCAGCTTGATGTCGGGAACCGGGCTAAACGTTGAACCCACTTTCCAAGTAAAGACATTGCCTGCAATGTTATAGCTGGTGTAACGGGCTGCTCCGGTGACATCCCAGTTGTCGACCCACGACAATCCCTTGAAGAGCGGAATAACCGTCTCCATTGCGCCTTCCGTGACCTTCGTCGATCCGACGATAAGAGGCGAGTTATTAAAAAGATTCCCAGCGGTCGCCGACAATGCATCACGGCTCATATTGATCGAGTTGCTGCGATGTTCGACGTCGGCCGCGACCGAGACCGGACCCGCTGGCAACGAAAACGGCTCGCCGGTCACCGACGCGGCAAATATATTCTGTGTGATTTTCTCAAAGGACAGGGATCGATGATGAATGAACCGTGACGCCGCACCATTGGGATCGTTGACGTCGGTTCCCATGACATTCCACGGGACGCAAGCAGGGTTCGTCGCCAAGCTGCGGCACTGGGGTACGCCGGTCACAGGATTGGCGACCACGTCGATCGCCGCAAAATAATTTGCGAGCGAAATATTGGTGGGGATCGATTGAGTGATTTTGGCTTCGCCGCGCTGATAAGAGGCATTCCAATTCCAGGGGCTTCCAAACGCATCGAATTTTCCCTGGAGACCCGCGATGTATCGCCGCGACCAACGGTCGGACTCGAGATTAACGATGCCCAGATCCTGGTTAAACGTTCCCACTCTGATCGACGTTGCGCCCGCAGCCGTCATCGCGGTCCTGACCGATGCCGGTATGAAAGGATTGTCGATCGTAATCGTAACCGCCGAACCGCCCTGCCTGAAAACCGGACCAACGGGGGTGAACCCAGAGGCGTGTGACCACGAATACTGCACATAAGCCGAGATGTTGTCCGTAATGTCGTAGGACACGTTCCCAAACAGGTTCTCACGCGCCTCTTCCGTGGAAATAGGCTCAACCGTACGCATATCGTTGGTCTGCCAGGCGCCCCCTTGCGCGATGCCGTTGGTGCCGACGATGTCGCCGTATGATCCGACCGAGTAGGGCACGCCATTCACGCCAAAGGCGATGCGGGCTAACGGACCCGAATTAATCAATGTGCCGGTAGAGCTGAGAATGATGCCGCCAGGAGTTCCCGTCGCATAGGCAGCGTGGTTCACGAACAGATTGGCTGGCTGGCCGTTGGTTGCCGTATAGGCCGGATTGGTCAAAACCTGACCGCCTTCCTTTGCCCAGGGACGCGCGTTCCCGGGAATGAGGTCGGCATGGAACATCGAGCCCGAGAGCAGGATATGGCCGCGGTTATCGGCAAACCCGGTCCCGGCTGCCAGATCGATGTTATAGTTTTTGCCGTCGCCGTAATTTGTCAAACCGCCGCTCAACTCACCTTTGATGCCCGTGAAATTCTTATCGAGAACAAAATTCACCACCCCCGCGACCGCGTCCGAGCCATAAACGGCCGATGCGCCGCCGGTGATCACGTCAACACGAGAAATCAGCTGTTGCGGCAAAGAACTGATGTCCACGGCGCCGGCAGCCGTCGCAGGTTCGAGGCGCCGGCCATCCAGGAGAACCAGGGTTCTGTTGCCGAGACCGCGCAGATTGAGCGTATTGACGCCGACGCTCCCCGACGCTCCCGCTGTTATGTTGTTCTTGGTCGTCGAGTTTCCGGTGAACACTGGCTGGGTGGCTAGATAAGCAACAAGATTGTTGTCCGCACTGCCCTTTAACTGCTCTTCACTGACCACGGCCAAAGGCGTCGGAGACTCGTAACCTTCGCGCACGATGCGCGATCCCGTTACGACAATTTCTTCCACAGGCGCCGGCTCGGCCGTTTGGGCCGCCTTGGGTGCCGTCTGCGCCATGACAGGCGCCGACACACCAACAGCAAGCGCGATCGAAATCGCGGTCGTCGAAAGCATTACTTCAGAAAACTTCATCATATTCCCCCCTGGTTAAAAAAATAATCGGTAAGTAAAAAAAGCGCAGCTATCGTTCAGAAACCACTCGCCTGATGCTCGAAAAATTTCCCTTACGGGAATGCCGCAACCCAAAACAGCGCCCAAGCGCCGTCGTAAGGCGTTCCAATATCAAGGACCGTTTTGTCATCGTGAGATATTGCGAGATCGTATGTATCGGTCCCGTTGATGTCCCCCGGCGACTTATCGCCATCATAAGTCCACAGAGCGTAACCGCGGCTCGCCCACTGCTGACTGCCGTCGGGACGCTCATATAACGTCCAGTCGCCAGACGGGACCGCTCCGACTGGTGCAAGAAATGGACGCCACTTTTCACATTCTTGAGTGCAGTGCGGGTCAATTCCCAGATCGCGACCAACCGCCGGCCGAACCGTGTCGCCGCGCCGCAGACTGTGTCCACCGCCGGTCTGCATTATATAGCTATTTCGACGATAGAGCGTTTGGCCGTTAACTGTGGACAAGACCCTCCCAAGTCGATGCGTCGACTGTGTACGGACGTTCGCGGGCACAAAATATCTTGCGTGCGCCGCGACCTGAAACCTTTCATCCGTTCCTATGCCGTTCGCATCATTGAATTGAACATCCTTGGCATTCATGAAAAGGGCGCGCCCTTTATAGGTCCATTGCGTGATTCCGTCATCCCGCGAGGCGATCGCAAAATCGCCGCTGCCAATCGCGAGGCGGGGGGCACTGAAAGGCGTCCACGTATTACGGCATGTAAGATTCGAACACGCTTTTTCGGCGGCTTTAGCGTCCCCTTCGAACGCATAAAGCGTTCTTTCGGTGCGGTCGTCGATAAACGCCAGAGCCATGGCGTCTTCGACGTCACGTATAGAAATGCCGCTTGGAATATTGTCGCTCAGCGCCGGATACATCATCGCGGCGTGCCAGCCATCCGGCAACGGTTTATCGGCGGGGATCGACTTGCTCGGAATGCCACGCGGCTGAATCAACGGTCCGCGGGCGAAGCGTCTCGGGCTGCTACCTCCCACGGAACCAATGTCTTCATCCTCAACAAATGTATAGAGCGGTTTGTTGTGGAGTGCCCACTGGCGCGTTCCATCCGCGCGCGCAATAACCGTCCAACCGGCGGCGAGTTTGGGATTTTGAGGTGCCAGCGCCGGACGCCAGCTCTTAGCGCATTCGCCGGTACATGTGGGTTTGTTTGGAGCGTCCGCATCGTAGGTATAGAGCGTCATGCCTTCTGCGTCTGCGAAGACGATCTTTTCCCGCGGCAGTTTGTTTGCCGTGTACTTGCTTAGCGAATACCCTGCTGCCGTACCTATCGGCTGACTCGTGATGCCTTCGGGCGTCGCGAGAGGTGCAAGTTCCCGGCTGTTCGGCTTCAGCGTTGCGCCGGTCGTCAGCAGAACGACGACGGCAACTGCCGTACTAGTCGTCACGAGGCCTTTGTAATGCTTCATTTTAATCTCCGCGATACACTTAAAGGCACAAAACTTCGTCTGGGTCGGTCTAAACGACAATTTCCGAGAATGTCTTTGTCGTTTCGTTGGATCGATTTCCCCATGAATTGAGCGGCACGCCGAGGACTTGTTGAACGGTTAGACCGACGCGCGTACACGGCTCGCCAGGAGCGGAAACGTGTATTCCGGTTTTCAGACGTCCGCCGCCGCTGCCGGCGGTCATGATCGGAATCTCTTCTATCGAATGGGTGCGTGCATCGCCGTGATCCGTTTGCCACAAGACCAGCGTGCGGTCGAGCAAGGTGCCTGCGCCTTCCGTCGTTTGATCAAGGCTCGTAATGAAGTCGGCAAAAATCTGATTGGCGGCCTGAATAAAGCCGAACACAACCTTCTGATACCCAAGCGCTGCATCGACGGATTCTTCGTGCGTTGAACTGTGCCAATTATAAGGACTGCCGCCGTGACGCCAATTGTTCGAGTTTGAGAGGACGTTAAACACACGCGTTTGGCCGCATGCCATGGCATGCGAAATCAGTTTAGACATAATCTTACTGTTCGCGACAATGTTCTCGATAACGGCGTCCGCCGTGGTCTCTTCTTCGGCCTTCGGAACCTTACAGCCAATCGTGGGTGCTGGTTTTTGCAACTCGATTTCAAGTTGGTTCTCGATCTCGCGCACCGATGTGAAGAACTCATCCAACCTCACCCGGTCACTCGCCCCCACCTGCTTCAAAAGGTCCTGACGCTGCTCAGTAACCGCAGAAAGCGCGCTGCGCTGAGCTAAGACGAGCGTATCCGGCGTAAATTCGGCAGCGTTTGGATCTTTAAATTCCGGGCCGAAGACACGCTTATAAAGTGCGGCGGGCATTCCTTCCGATGGATTGATGGAGGCGCCGCTGCGGCGGCTCCAGCTGGCGCGCGATCCATCGAGCGCGACATCCAGTGAGCGGAAACGAGTCCGCGTTCCGATCACATCCGCAACTTTGCTATCGATGCTCGGTCCGATCGGGCTGCTGTCAAACACCGCGCCGGTTGTGCAGATCTGGTAGGTCGATGTGTGCGTTTCGTGCGGACGGCCGTCCATGAAGTATTTCATACCGCTGTAAACATTGATTTTGTCGCGGATCGGATCGAACAATTTCAGTTGGATATTATTCCTGTAGCCTGCGCCGATCTTCTCCGGCACCCACATGCCGGGATTGAAGCCCAACCCTTGCAGCCAGCTTCCAAAACATACCGGCAATGCACTGCCATTTGCGGCGAGCGCCGTCCCGTTATTGTTCAAAAAGCAATCCAAAAACGGCAATCCCACGGTAACCGCGGCCCCGTTAAAGAGGCCTCGAAGGACGGTTCTACGGATCATTTTGCTCATTGCAGCCTCCAGTGTCGGTCGTCGGCGTCAGTTCGCCGAAGCCTTTTGGGTTTCGGTCGTACGACGTTCTGAACGGAAAAACTCCGGGCTTCGCGCGATGGTCTGCATCAAGTCGGGTATTTTATAGCCATCCTTGGCAAAGGCGCGCTTAACCAGGTCCACCCATGCCATCTCGGTACGCGTCACCGGGCGCCCAAGACCATAAGCGACCATCCGGTCGACCACGCAGGACGCCGTGGCAGGATTTTCGCGAACGACCTTTCCCAGTTCGACGGCATTATTAAATTTCACATTGTCGAGCTCGCCGCTCGTATCAATGACTGTCTCATTCTCTTTGGTGCGGAACGCGCCACTGCCGTCGAAGTTTTCCAACCCGAGGCCCATGGGGTCCATGAGCTTATGGCATCCTGCGCACACCGGATTGGCGCGGTGCGCCGTCAACCGCGCGCGCGCCGTCTTATACTCGGGATTTGAAGTATCCTGCACGATATCGAATTTCACTTCCGCGGGAGGCGCCGGAACCTTTTGGCACATAATGACTTCACGCAATGCTTTTCCCCGCAGAGTCGGAGAACTCCGACCAGGCTGAGAGTTGAGCGCAACGAAAGCGATTTGCGTTAAAATTCCGACGCGCGGATCACCGGCCGCGAACGTGTAGGGCTGCCACGTGTCTGCCGCGCCATTCGGCACGTCGTTGACCAGCGGGACCTGATAAACCGACGCCAGCTGTTGCGTGAGAAAGGTGGTCCGGGCCGTAAATATGTCGCGGTAGTCGCCGCGATTATCCACCACGTGGTTGGTAATTGTCCGTAGGATTTGTTCGCGGGCATCGCGTGCGACAATCGTATCGAATTTCGGATACAGGACAGAATCTTTCGCGAGCGTGCTGAGGCCATCTAGCTGCAGCATATCGGCGAAGAACGCACGCACGCCCTCGGAGAGGCGCGGGCTAGAGAGCATGCGCGAAATCTGCTTAGCGACGCCTTTATCGGAATTGAGTTCGCCCTTTTCCGCCGCCGCCATGAGCGCCGCATCGGGCATCGAGTTCCATAGAAAGAAGGAAAGCCGCGTGGCCTTCGCGTAGGCATCTAAAGTGTAAGCCCCGTTATGATCCGGGCGACTTGCAACTGTTGTTTGCCGGTACAGAAATTGCGGCGACGAAAGAACAGAAGCCAGAGACAACGATAAGCCGGTGTAAAAATCTTTGGTCGTGACTGCACCTTCATGGGCAGTCTTCACATAGATACTCAGCTCGCTCTCAGTAAGCGGTCTCCGAAACAGAAGCCCACCTGCGTGATTCAGAAATTGTGCGGCACAAGCGTCGTCAGGCTCCTGTGCCGATGCCGGCGCGCACGGCAACATAACTTTGCGGGACTTTTCGCTGAGCGCCTGCGAGGCAATGCTACGTGCCATTAAATAGTATTGGGCCATACCGGTGGCGGACATACTGACCCGACCCGATCCGACCTCGTTGAGGCTATCGACTCTGAGATCCGGCTCAAAACGACCACCGAGTTCTATGGCTGGGCCGAACACCTCTTCGATCACGTTGGCGTATTGCTCGGGCGTTAAACGGCGCATGACCGCTGCGCCATCAGAGGCCGCTGCAGCCTGTCCGGCCTCGGCACGTGCGTCAGCAAAGGTGGTTAAAGCGCCGCCGATTGCCAAAATCGTCGACAGCAATAATCTACGTTTCACTTTCAACATCCTCCCAAGGACGTGCGTGCCAAGCTCACCGGCGGCACACTAACGGCCCTTCTGTACGTCCACGAGATAGGCGGGTACCGCTTCCAAGTAATATGTCGCCGAAATTGCGCGGTTCTGACCCGCCTGAGGATCGGGATCGTAGTCGGCGAATTTGCGCATGAGATGATAAAGACCAGGCGGCTCCGCGCAGAAGTTGGTATCCGCGCAAATATTGGCGCTGCCGCACCAATGATAAATTTCATCGATTGGCTGATACCCGGCGATAAGAATTTCCAGGACGCCGTTCTTATTCATCTGCATACGAGCATGGAACTTATCGAGCGTGAACCTGGGATAGAGCAGCGGTTCTTGAATAAGGAACAGGTGACCAAACTCAGTGACCGAAATCACGCCATTCTCAATCTTGCCTTTATAAATATTGTTCGCGAAACGGGGATCCGGGTCCGCGCGATACGTCATATCTGCGCGCGCCGTTCCATTTCCGTTGCGCTTGACGCCTTCCATGCCGCGGCCGAACTGAATGGTGATAGGACCATCCTTTGAGAGGTCGTCTCCGGTGACAGTGATCGTCCAGACCGGCGCCGACTCTTTCACCGCGGTCCACAAGAACTGCCACGCCGCGCCACCTTCCCGCAGACGCGAGCGGAACTGTTCGTTGCACCCTAGAACCCGCGCCAGCTCGTGCTTGATGCCCTTTTCATGGGATTCAGGATCTTCGAAGGAGGAAGGCGTTACACCTTTACCGTCGAGATCAAACCCATAGGCGAGCTTTCCGTTCCAAGATTTGAGGTGGGGGTCTTTCACCGCGACTGGGTGAGCGTAGGCATTTACGGCCTGACCGTTGATACGGCCGCGATTCACCATGATCCGCATCAGCTCGTTGTGTTCGTAGTCAAGGGCATCCCCGTTGACGTTTCGCTCCATGATTTCGCCAACTTCGCGCGGACTGTAGCCAAGGTCGGCGAGGTTTTTGGCCCATTGTTCTTTGTAGCGGGGGTTGAGGCCACCAGGACAGTCGCCCTCTAAATTATTGGCCGCATGCCAAAAACTGGACATGACGAAGCTTTTGCTCTCCGTAGCGGCAGCGTCAAACGCTGCGAAACTTCCAAGGAGCACCAAAGCGGCAAGGCTCCCGAGTTTACTTGGCAAATTTTTGCTGCGTGCGAGCGTCGTCACCTAATCCCTCCTCCGATTAAAGCGATTCCGAACTTCCTGAATTTCTCACCCATCGTCGCGTTTTCGAAATCCCTCCGCCCCGCCAGAAAGCCCATGAGCCGCCCGCAGAGTTCTCCGTGCCCTATCAGATTATATCGAGAAGAAAGGTCGGCAGCCTCACAAAATGAATAACGAACCTTACTACCGGTGGAATGAATTTAGCGGTTTTCTGCAATGCCCCGCGCTCTCTCCACATTTTGCAGTGCACTCGTCAATAACGGCAAAATCTCAACAAGCTTTCCGGCCGGTCCACCCTAGGCTCGCGAGTTTCTTCACCGATCTGCCCCGATGATGAAAGCATCCGTTTATTTTGAAGAAAAAAACAATCCGGGAGATCAAGTTCATTCGGTCCGCCCGTCGAGCGGGAACCCCAGCTTTCACCTTCCGGCCGAGTGGAGAGTTCGACTAACGGCCACATCCGCTACTGCACACGAGATGGGTCGTAGTCCGACGATGTGGAAAGAACTCGCAGATAATAGTAGTCAACATCATACTCGTTGACGAATTGAGCCGTAATATCCCCAGGCTTGAGGTCCCCCGAAAACATATAAAGTGGGTGCCCGCGGTAAAGCCAAATGCGCACGGTATTTTTGTCTGGCGTTGATGCAAAGCGTCCGGTCGTACGATCGATTGCGGCGATGGACCATGTGCGGTTGTTGGACTTTGCGTTTGGCCCTGCCAACAGGCGCGGCCACGTCTTCTCACATGCCTCCCATGCGCCGCAGACATCAGAATGATAACGTCCGCTGGCACCTGGATTATCGCAGGCCAATTCGTCCGGCGTTCTTTCCGTACAACGCATCGCATACAGCGTATGGCCACGCGAATCCGCGAGCACGTCGCCCGCTGACGTCCTTTGCACAATCACACCGTCCGGCGGGGTAGGAGCTGTCTGAACGATGACGGGGCTCCAACCGGAAATATCTTCGTCAATTAGCCGAGCCGCACGCCATCCGCCCTCAGCGATAAAATCCGGTGGAGCTTCGACGCGGGTCTTTTCCGATACCGGATAGAACAGCGGACGGCCCAAATAGGCCCACTGCTGGCTTCCATCCTTGAGTGTGACCACGGACCAATCGCCGTGTGGTCTAGCGAGTTCGGGCATGAGGAATGGAGCGAATGCTCCAACTCCATCTTTGTTTTTCGATTTCAAGTTGGCGCTATACAAGACCACGCCGTCGAGAGTCGTCAGCACCCGGCCCCATTGGGGAAACACTTGCACCATGACGCTGGCCGGGTTGTCTAATTTGGGCGATAGGGGTCGACGGCCGTTTTCGCGTACAGCCGGCCAATCTCGATCGACTTCGTTCACGGCACCCGGCATATGATCAAATGCATAGGTGTAAAGGGGCGCATTGCGGTGGGCCCATTGTCGCGAGCCGTCATGCCTGGTGATAATCGACCAAGCTCCGACCGGTGTCGCGTTTGGCTCCGCGTGGACAGGAAGCCATACTTGTTCACAGGCCAACCGGCGCTCCGGTTCCCGAAGGGCAAAATCATGTTCTTGGGAATAGTAGGCAGTGTAGCGATCAGCATTGCAGGAGGACTCGCCACTCTTGTCTTTATTCCACGTGTAGACCGTCATGCCGCGTGCATCAGCGAATACCGGTCCGTTAACATCCGTCATTTCCACGTGAAAATTTTGAGGTGTCGGTTCTTCAATCCAGCGTTCCGCTGCAACGGCTCTCTCGAACGGGGCCAAAGCCAGCACGACAACAGCTAAAAAGCCCAAGGTCGTAATGGGACGCGAACGCGAAGGCCGAAAGTAGGGCATCATACCAAGACTTCTCCAATTTCTTTGGAGGTGCGATTGGACTCTGTGCCCCAAGCGTCAAAATCAACGCCCATTGTACGCAAGGCCGTGTAGCCAAGGCGTGTTCCCGGGGTACTGCTGCCATTGACGTGAATTCCGGTTTTAAACCGTCCGCCGGCCCGACCTGCCGTAAACATTGGGAGACCATCCAGTCCGTGAACCCTGGCATACGATTGGTCCGAGTCCGCATAAATCAGCATATTATCAAGGACAGTGCCGTCACCTTCTTTGGTATTGGCGAACGCTCCGACAAATTGCGCCCAGTTTTCCATTGAGCGACGGGTAAAAAATGACGTGGTCGGTTGGTATCCCAGCTTCTCGTCGATCGTTTCCTCGTGTGTCGTCGTGTGGTGCGTCGAGGCCATACCTTCCTTAGTCGCGTCCACCGACCCGCCAACCATGTTGAGCACGCGCGTCTGGTCGCAAACGACGGCCATCTGCAAGATCTCGGTCATAAGTTTGTGCCGAAGAGCGATCCGCTCCCAGGGAAGACCAACGGGAATTTCGGCCGGCTTCGTCGAAGCGTGGCACGCCGGAATTGGTTTTGGTTTCTCAAGCTGACCGGCGAGTTGGTGTTCCAAATCGCGCAGACCGGTGAAATATTGGTCCAACCGGGCACGATCTTCCGATCCAAGATCGCGTTCAAAATCCTTAGCCTGTTCAGCAACGCCCGACAGAACGCTCCGCTTCACCATAATCCGCGGGTTTGGCGTGAAGACAGGTTCGTTTGGGTTCTGAAAATCGGCGCCAAACACCTGATTATAAAGCTCAAGCGGCGACGCGACCGAAGGATTGACGGCATTTGTGCCGCGAAAACTGTAAGAATTTGTGGGATTGCCGGTGGCCGTGGCGTAGAGCGCCGGGAAGCGCGTCCCCGTACCGATCTTTTGAGCGACGAACACGTCCATGCTCGGGCTGGGCAACTCACCGCGCTGCTTCGGTACCGCGCCGCAACGCAAAGCCACCCACCCCGTATAGTGACAAGCCGCAGGCGACGAGTCCCTCAGGACGTCAAAGTTGCTGTAGACATTGATGTGCTGCTTCACTTCCTTAAGCGGAAGCAATTCTTCGGGCAGGTCATAGTCGGCGCCGACCTTCTTGGGCACAAAGATCTGCTTTTGCATTCCAAGCGCCCAATACCAAGTCGCAAACCGAACTGGCATCGGCGAACCGTCTGCAAGCGCGTTGCCATTGCCGTTCAGAAAACAATTCAGGAGCGGGAGGCCCACGGTAACTGCACTGCCGCCGACTAGACCTCTGAGAACACGGCGTCTGGTCAAGGAATTCATGTTGTCGCTCCTCTGCCCGTCATTGTCGGGCTGAATGATGAAGTGTTATGGCGCCTTCGCAGTAACGGTCGTTGGCTCTGAGGCCGATCGGAAAAATGCATCGTCGTTCGATATCATGCGCATCAGGTCCGGAACGCGATATCCAGCGTTGGCAAATTGCGCCTTCAATTTCTCCAGGTAATCTTTTTCGTTCACGCCGGGCGCCTTGCCCACAGCAAAACTGTAAAGGCGCGAGACCAGGCACGACGTGACAGCGGGGCTATCGTGCAAGGCTTTTCCTAAGCCTGCGGGCGTGTTGAACGCGATGCCGTCGAGTGTGCCCGACGGGTCAATTGCAGCATCGCCTTCCGTGGTTCGGAATTGTCCCGCACCATCGAAATTTTCGAGAGCGAGGCCCATGGGATCTGTAATTTTGTGACATCCCGCGCAGACCGGGTTGGTCGCATGTGCCGTTAAACGATCACGGGCCGTGTTCATTTTACCGCGCGTATCTTCGAAGCCGGAGAAATCAACGTTGGCCGGCGGATCGGGCACTTTCTGACATAACACGAGCTCGCGGATTGCCTTGCCGCGCCGCGTCGGTGAACTGCGACCTGGATGCGCATAAAGCGATGTAAATCCCACTTGGCTCAGCAGGCCGACCCGCTGACTGTCCTGCGGAACTTCATATTTCGACCATCCTGGGGCGGGCGCGGCGATGCCCATAAGTATCGCCAAACTCGGCGTCAGGAATGTCTTTCGGCTGGTAAACAAATCACGATAGTCGCCGCGCTCGGCAACGATGTGATTCGAAATCATCCGCAGTGCCTGCTCTTTGGCCTCGGCAACCGCCGCCTGTGTGAATGCGGGATAGATCACGGCGTCCTTTGCAACATCGGCAAAGGTTTCGAAGGCGAGCATATCGCTGAAAAAGGCCCGCACGCCGCGTTCAAGTCGTGGCGACATCACGAGGCGGTCGACTTGTTGAGCGACGCCCCGCGCCGTATGGAGATCACCGTTTTCGGCCGCGCGCAGCAATTGTTCATCAGGAACAGAATCCCAGAAAAACAGGCTGAGCCTTTGGGCCTTCGCATAACCGGTGAGCCGCATACGCCCTGGGCTATGCGGGTCCGGCTCCCTGATCTCTTTAAGGAACATGAATTGCGGCGACGAAATCATCCCGGCCAGCGTAAAGGACAGGCCGGCGTAGAAGTCCTTGAGCCGTTCAGCGCTCTCACCGGCAATCATCACCATGCTTGCGCGTTCGGCTTCTGACAGCGAGCGCCGGAACAACCGGCGCCCGACGGTGGTAAGAAATTTGTCGGCACAGGCCGCGTCCGCAGCGTTTACGGCGACCGGCTTACACGGGACTAGGAATTCGCGGCGAGACACATCAACCACCTGGTCAGCAACAAGGTGGGAATTACGATGAATTAGTTCAACCATTGACGGTGTGACACTCGCCACCCCAGTACCGACCGCCAACAAACCGCCCACACGGGGCGCTCGCGGAACGGTCAACGTCACCGCGACGTCGGGCCCAAACAGATCACTGATGGCGTAGGTATATTCATCCTGCGACATCACTCTCAGACGCGCGGTCCTGGTCACAGCCGCTGGCGAAGACGGCTGCTGGCTTGAAGCGGAAGACGCCTGCTGGCTTGAATGTGACAATGAGCTGTCGCTGCAGCTCACTAAAAAACATGCCGCACCAATGACCGGGAGCATGCTCGCCAACCGACGAACGCGGGCAGCGCTATTACATGATTTATGCAACATTTCCGCGTTCAATTCTTCGCTGATGCTGACGCAACACGCTGTGTCGTGTTCTCTTTTGGCAAGTTGATGACTTCGGCTCGCACAAACCGCAGCGCGCTCGCCGTGGAAATGGCCGTGTTCTTCCCGGTGACAGGATCCGGAAATCCGTCAGCGCGCGCTTTCAGAGCGACCCAGACCGACGGCGGGCTGTTACGCACGTAGTCATCGAGCTTGCCGGCAGTTCTTTTGGTGTAAGCCCACCACCATTTCGCAACATCCACATATCCGGCAATAAGGCCCTCTGCGCGATCGGCGTCCAGCTTCAGCCGAAAACGTGTATCGCGATACCATTGCTCGTCAGCTGAAAAACGCCCGTCGCCAACGATCGACCACGGCATAACGTAATCGGCTGGCCCGGTTGTCAGCACTCCGTTTACGATCTTGCCTTTGAATACGTGCATGAACCGCTGGCCGTATTTAAAGTCGATTCTCTGGGTACTGCCGGGCACGCCCTTGTTCAGACTATCGAGCGGCACGTTGTCGAGACCGCGATAGGTTCTGATGGTCACGTCGTTATCGTTCACGAGATTGTCGACGCCAGACAAAACAAAGAGGATGCGATTGTACGGGTTGTCGCGCATACGAACTTCGTTTTGAAACGTCATCGCTCCGCCGTCTCGCCAACCCGCAATGCAACCGAGAACGCGATACAATTCGTTATCGATGCCGGCTTCGCCGTCCGGCGAGACGAAGTCATTCGGCCCAATTTTTCCATCGAGGTTCAGTCCGAACGCAACCTTGCCCCCCGCCTCTCTGAACGGCACGGGATCGACGATGCTTTCAGGAAACCAGTGGACGTTTTCGCCGTTCTTTCCGCGATTATGGAAGTAGCCGTATTTTTCGCGTTGCGCTTTGCGCGCTTCTTCCGTCGGAAATTGAGCTTCATATTGCTCAACGTGGTTCGCGATGAGTCCGTTTGGACATTCCGCTTTGGCATCGGCCGTCTGGTAGACGGCGGGCTGAAAGGTCGTCAGAACGTATGCGATCACACCGTTTGGAGGTGGCGCCTGCTCAACTGAATCCGCCCTCGCCGGGACATCAACACTCAGCCACGCGATCGCAACAATCAGGACGAAAGCGCTGGGCGCGAATCGACGCGCTAACATAATGCGCATAGCTACCTCCCCAAAACATGCAGTTTAGAACGAAAATCGAGCCAGGAGACGCATAATATCGTGCGTTGCTCGATGCCGTCTAACAAGGAACAACGGAGAAACAGAGCCACCAAGAGTTGACTTGGACACGTCGCCGATAAGGACTTGCTAGCCAAAGATATTCACCTTCACACCGGTAGTTCGTTGAGAGGTAATGCACTTCTTAGGCGAGTACCTCGCCACTTAAGCTCCAAGCCCAATCTCTTTGTAGATATCGGGCTCAAGGTGGAGGAGCGCCTTGAGCCCGTCGCGGCTGGAACACAGCTAGCTCATAGAGGCCGCGAATTTACCCAATTCTATTTGCCCGGGAACGGCGCGTAGTGCGGGCTGCCTTCAAACAGTGGAAGACCGGCAGTCGAAATTGTCCCAGTCGGCACGAACTTCTGTACGCGGCCGGAGTCGACCGTTTCGGCAGTGTAAAGGTTGCCTTTAGAGTCGACGGCCAAACCGTGAAGGGTCACGAAGTTGCCGGCGTTACGTCCGTGGGCACCAAAGCCTCCAACAATCGCGGGGACGGGTTTCACATTCCGGTCCATGATCCAGAGCTGTTCATTGCCTGGAGACGTGATGAGCATATAGCGCTGCTGCTGACCTGACCGATTTTCTGTACCAGTCGAGATGTTAGTCTACTGCATGACTTTGCTTTGTTCGAGTGGTGTTGGAATCGGGCTATAGGCCACCGGCGCCGGTGGCCTATAGCCGAGCGCTGAATGGGGCCGCTTGGTGTTGTAGTGCTT
>CANJMF010000014.1 GCA_947475895.1 Fidelibacterota bacterium | reverse complement strand
GCGAATTGTTCTTGTCGGCAAGAAACCTGCTCAACAACGATCCGCCGCCGACGGCGCAGACGCAGTACTATCAAAGCACGGCGAGCTCGGCGACGCTCTACGATACGCTGGGCGCGATTTACCGCGTTGGTATCCGCTTCAAGATGTAAGACACGCGCGTCTTATTTAGTTCGTCGCATTCGCGACAAAAAGGCTATGGCCGGGGATCTCTTCCCGGCCATAGTTTTTTTGCGCAGGTTCTTGAACCGGCCGCGCAAACTCATATGATCCCGCCATGGGACATCCCAAAGACAATTTCCGGCAAAATGGCTACAGCGCTTTACCGCGCTTCCTTGACGACGACCTGCGGCAAGGCCTGCTGAAGCACGTACTGAAACGCGCCAACGACACCGCTGATCTTACCAGCGACAGTCAGGTTCCAGGCACACCGGCAATCTATGGTGACCGGACGATGGAGCTCCTGTTGGCCCGTCTTGCGCCCACCGTCGAAGCGATCGTCGGCCTGCGGCTGGATCCAACGTACTCCTATTTTCGCGTCTACCGCCCCGGCGACACGCTGCCAAAACATGTGGACCGTCCGGCTTGCGAGATCAGTATGACGTTGAGTCTGGGGTACGAGGCCCCTGCCCCTTGGCCGATCTGGTTTGCATCGGCACGTTCCGCGCCGGGGGCCACGCCGGTGGCACTCGAACTCGCGCCCGGCGACGCCGCCGTCTATCGCGGCACGGAAGTCCTCCATTGGCGCGAGGCCTTTATCGGCGACTACGCGGCGCAGGTGTTCTTACATTATGTCGATCAGAATGGTCCCTGTAAGGAATGGAAATTCGACAAGCGCCAAGCGCTGTCGATTTAGACGTTTCATTCACGCCTTCGGCGGCGGCTCTTCGACAAATGGCTTCAATGTGATCTTTTGTTGATGATCGACCGCGGCGGCGTTGTCGCTGAACCCCATGCCGCGGAAATAATTTCCTTCCCAACCGCGCTGGTAAGCATCCGACTCTCGATCGCTCATGCTTTTGTTGTGTGCGTCACGCGATTCGTTCCAACGAATATAGGCCTTCATCAAGTCTTGATCTGTCGCGATGTCGCGAATGACCGGATCAAATCGTTCGATGTCGCCGCGCCGCTGTGGCACGATCATCGCCAGAGGGTCGCCAGAATCGAACGTCACCGGAAAGTCGGGCCGCGTCATCTTCCAGTTCATGGTGAAGGTGGCTTCGGTCCAATCGCTTTCGACAATACCTTCCAGCGGCGCGATGCCGTCCTTAAAGTAATTGGCCGGGCCGCGCACGAGGAGATTAATGCCGGGCGGGGTGCGGAACAGGAAGGGAATGGTGATCGTCAAAATGCCCGAGCCAAAATGACTGCTCGCCGGATAGGGCGTTCCGCCCTTCAAATATTCTATTCTCAAACTCGAGGGACTTTCTTCGCCGCTCCAGGTCGCCGTAAATTTGTGCCTCGATATGAGCAGCCAACCCGCGCGGTTGGCGATCAAAAGCGGCAAGCAGCGCTTGGCGAAATGCCGCGGCGTTGCGGCCATCCAGTCGCGCCCCGCCGGCGCTACCATCAGCGGCATATCCAAAGGAGAAATTGGATAAGCGATCAATGGCAGGCGGACACCGCCCTCGGCGGCGGCGTCCTCCGGTTTGGGCTGCGTCATGCCGTTTCTCCGCGTTGGCAATGTGGTGTCTAACGTTCTGCACCGAAATCGGCACCGCGGCACCGTAGCTAATCAAAACCAGGGGCTCAACCTCCATGAAACAAGCCCGCCGGCGCGGCGTCATTCCGGCCGGCGGCATTCGCTGTCCGCATTCCGATCACGCGAGGCGACTGGTGAATTCGTTCCAATGTTATCGTCTGACCGCGCCAGTCGAGCATGCCGGCCACCTCTTCTCGGTAAGAAATATCTTCAATCACAGTCCTCCGCGGATGGGTTGGGCCTATCTATCAGGGCTTGGTAAGTACCGCTTCGCTCTACGCCTCACTTGGCGCCATTTACCACGCCGCTTTCCGCTTCAAGGCGTAGTCGCGATTTAAAGATCAGTGCCGCTCGCCTCACCGTGGCCGGCATTTTTTGCGGCTGCGAACACGCAAATAGTCTTGTGCGATGCGGGCGACGCTCCGTTAACCTTTCCATTATTGAGCCCCTCCATGAGTGTTGCCCGAATAGCGCACCCCGGCCGAAACTGTCCGGCGTGCCCTTCGCAGGGCTCATTGGACGGGCGGTCAGTCATTTAGCGATTGACGCCCGCCTGTAACAAAGGCCTATCATAAATGCGTGGGCCACCCGATGAGCCGGAGCCCGAGGGAAGAAGGCAATTACAGGGGATTGTAATTGCATAGATTGCCTAGATAGCCAGTGAAGCGAGTACCTCCGTCCATGGGTCGGAGACGCGTGCGTCTTTAACGTCACGTAGGTCGATAAGTTTTTATTTCACGTAGTTCGTTTGCCTCGTTCGTTTTCGTCACTCGATTTTTTTCTTCACCGTTGTTTTTCGAAATTCAGTTTTACTTGGGGGGATACGATGAGTTCCAGTCGCAAGACCAGCCGTCTCAATTTGATGCTGTCGACCACCGCCATCACGACAGCGATCGTGATTGCCGCCGGATCGCAAGCGCCGGCTTTCGCCGCGCAAGCGCCGCAAACCGCCGAACAGGCTCCTATTGAAGAAGTCGTCGTCACCGGTTCGCGCATCGTTCGCGAAGGTTACGAAGCCCCGACACCACTGACAGTGGTTGGCGCCGAAGCTTTCCAACAGGCCGCCGATACCAACATCGTTAACTTTATGAACACCATGCCCGCTCTTACGGGCAGCCAGACGAACAGCAGCGGCGCGAACGGCCTCTCGCCGGGAACGGCAGGCCTTCAGACTCTGAACCTGCGCTCACTTGGCGCCAACCGCGTGCTGGTGCTGCTCGACAACGAACGCGTCGTCGGCGCTTCGTATCAAGGCCTGACGGACATCGCCTCGTTCCCACAACAGCTCATCTCACGCGTTGACGTCGTGACCGGTGGCGCCTCGGCCGTGTACGGCTCGGACGCCGTGGCCGGCGTGGTGAACTTCGTGCTCGATAAGAAATTCACGGGCGTGAAGGGCGAACTCTCGGGCGGCCTCACCAATTACGGCGACGACAAAAACTATCGCGCTGAACTGTCTGGCGGCTTCGGCTTCGCCGGCGACCGCGGTCACGTGCTGCTGTCCGGCATGCATTCGCACAACGCCGGCATTACCGGTGACGGCGGACGTCAGTGGAACCGTACTGGGTTCCAGCAGCTTGCGAACCCGGCCTACACGGCCACCAATGGCCTGCCGCAGTTGCTGAATACGTTCAATGTCGGCTACTCGATCGCCACGCCCGGCGGCATCGTTCAGTCGGGCCCGCTCAAAGGCACCGCGTTCGGCGCCGGCGGCACGCCGTTCAAGTTCAATTATGGTTCCATCGTCGGCACGCAATACATGGTGGGCGGCGATTGGCAATATGCTGATGAACGTGGGATCGCCGATCTCGACGGGCATGTTACCAACGACACGTTTTTCACGCGCGTTGCGTACGACGTCACCGACAATATCAACGTCTATGCGCAATACTCATACGCGCAGAACAAGATCTGGAACCTCATCGTTCCCAACTTCGTTTTGAGCGGCTTCACCGTTCAGCGCGATAACGCGTTCATGCCGGCGTCCGTCCTCACATCGATGACGACCCTGGGCCTCACGCAGCTTTCCATCGGCACGTTGAATTACGATCTGCCGCGGTTCGGCAACGACAACCAACGCATCACAAACCGCGTGACCGTCGGCCTCGAAGGTTCTGCAAATGCATTTGGAACCGACTGGCACTTCAAGACGTATTACGCCGTGGGCGCCACGAAGCTCTCCGTGAAAAATCAGGATAGTACGGGGGCCACGCGTTTCCGCCAGGCGACCGACGCCGTCGTGAATCCGGCCAATGGCCAGATCGTCTGCCGAATCAATATCGATGCTGTCACGACGAACGACGATCCGGGCTGTCATCCCTGGAATCCGCTGGGCGTAGGCGTCAACGCGAACAACGACGCCGCGTACAACTGGATGAACTTCTACGGCGTCGATTTCCAACGCGGCACGGTCAAGCAAGACACCTTCGGCGCAACCGTCAGCGGTGAACCGCTGTCACTGTGGGCCGGCCCCGTCTCGCTCGCGGCCAGCTTCGAACATCGCTATGACCGCATCCATGCCGTCGTCGATGCCGCCTCCACGGCCGTTCTGCACACGATCGGTAACTTCGCCGGTCTCGACGGCGCGCAGTCGGTGTCGGAAGGTGCTTTGGAAACGATTATCCCGCTGGCCAAAGGCGAAAGCTGGGCGGATAACTGGGACTTCACAGCTGCCGTACGCTTCACCGGATATGAACTTTCGGGCAACGTGGTCACTTGGAAAGTGGGCACGACGTACACGCCGATCCCGGATATCAAGTTCCGCGTCACACGGTCGCGTGACATCCGCGCGCCCAACCTGTTCGAACTGTTCTCGCCGCCGCAATCGGGTATCGGAGCCGTCGTGTTCGACCGTTTCCTGCCCGGGCAGCCCCAAGTCAACGTGCCGTTCAGCGTCAATTCGGGCAACACGAACCTGACACCGGAAAAAGCGGACACGACCGGCGTCGGCGTGGTTCTGCAGCCCGCCTTCCTCGAAGGCTTCTCCATGTCGGTCGATTTCTGGGATGTGGACATCAGCAACGCCGTCTTCTCGCTCTCCGTGCAACAGGTCATGGACACCTGTTACACCGGACAGCTTCCGTCAAGCTGCGCCAACATCGAACGTTTGAACGGCAACGTTCAGCGCATCTTGAGAGGCCCGGTCAACGTGGCATCGCAAGACGTTCGCGGCCTCGACTTCGAAGCGAGCTATCGCTCCGCTTTGTCGGATTTCGTGTCGGATTGGCGGGGTAACTTCTCGATCCACGGCCTCATGACCGTGTATCTGCGCAACTACCAGAACACGACGTTCAGCGCGCCCAGCAACCACGTCGGCGAAAACAACGACAGTCAACCGCCTTACTGGAAGCTGACGGCCACAGCCAGCTATAATCTTGATCCAGTCACAGCCTCACTCACGGCGCGTGCCGTCAGTGGCGGCAGAATCAACAGCGAAGCGGTTGAATGTACGTCTGGCTGCCGGGCGTCGACCACCGATCACCCGACGGTCAGCTACAATCACATGGCGGGCCGGTTCTATCTCGACGCCAACGTCGTCTACAAACTCGAAATGGGCGACACGACCGGCGACCTGTTCTTCTCTGTGAAGAACATGTTCAACAACGATCCGCCGCCGGCGGTCTCGCAGTTCTATACGTCGATCAACACCAACACGACGTTGTACGACAACCTCGGAACCGTGTTCCGCGCGGGTCTCCGCTTTAAGATGTAACCCTTCGCGAGAAAACGATAGAGAACCATGCCGGTCGCGAGACATCGCGGCCGGCATTTTTCTTAAGCGGCATGATCTTCGGGAGTGGAGGTGATGCGTAAGCGTCCGGCGACGATGCAAAAGCGCATGTGCCGATACTTCATCAAATAATAAAGCGCGACCACTGCCGCCATGAAGCCCGACGCCGCGCCCACACCGATGGCCGCGCGTGGGCCGAAGGTGTCGGCAATATGTCCGATCAACGGCGCGCCGAGGGGTGTGCCGCCCAAAGTGATCGCCAGGAAAATCGCCATCACCCGCCCACGCATGGTGCTGTCGGTCCAAAGTTGGATCGCGCTGATGGCTGTTGTGGTGAAGCTTTGCGCCGCGCATCCCACCAGGATCAAAGCAAACCCGAAGAACCAGTAGTGCGGCATCGAAGCCGCGAAGGCCAGGGCCGCGCCAAACGCCAGCGCTGCGACGGCGAAGAAGGTCATGCGCGCACGCTCGCTGCGCGAGGCCGTCAATAACGCGCCCGTGACAGAACCGATGGCCATCATTGATGTCAGGAGGCCAAATTGACTCGCGCCCGCGTGGAACACCGTCACGGCCATTGTGGAAATGAAGATCGGAAAATTAATGCCGAACGTGCCGATCAGGGCGAGCATGACTAAGATTGTCATGAGATCGGGGCGCTTCGAGACGTAGCGGAAACCGTCGGTCAATCCACTGAGTTTGCGCACACTGCGCTCGCGGGGGCGCAGGAGATCGACGCGCAGGAACGCCAGGGAACTGATCACGGCGGCAAAGGAAACGGCGTTCAGCACAAACACCCATCCCGATCCCCAAAGGCCGATCAAAATTCCGGCCACGGCGGGTCCGATCATGCGCGCGCCGTTGAACGACGACGAATTCAGCGCCACCGCATTCGACAGATGCGTATCTTCGACCAGTTCACCAATGAAGGTCTGGCGCGCGGGTGCATCGAACGCCGTGACGCATCCGAGAAGGAAGGCAAAGACGTACACGTGCCATAACTGCACAAGTCCGGTTATCGTTAACACGCCAAGTCCTAGGGCCAATAACCCCATGGCCCCTTGCGTCGCGAACAGAAGTTTTCGCCGATTGACGTGATCGGCGACAAAGCCGGTGACAGGGAGCAACAGGATGTGTGGACCAAACTGCAGGCCCATGACGATGCCCACGGCGGTTGCGTTGTTGTGCGTGAGTTCCGTGAGGACGATCCAGTCCTGGGCCGTCCGCTGCATCCAGGTGCCGATATTAGAGACCAGCGCGCCCGCAGCCCACAGCCGGTAATTAGACGTACTCAGCGAGCGGAATGTGCCTTTCATGGGACCCGTTGAATAGCCCTGCTTGCACTGAGCGCAAAGCGCCAACTGTGTAACAGCGCATGGAGACTTCCCTCACCCTGCTGCGTTGAGTCGTAACTGAACATCCACGTCTTGAGGCTTGTGATCCCATGCGACAGATCGAAAAGCGGCTGCTGCAAATGTGCGTGGTTGTCGCGAGTATTGTCCCGCTTGTCGCGGGCATCAGCGGCATCGTCAAAGGCGCAGGAATGTTTCGGTTATCCGTGACCGACGCGGATTTAGACAGTCACTTCCGGTATCTGTCGGGATTACTGCTCGCCGTGGGGTTAGGCTATCTGAGCACCGTGGCACGGATCGAAACGCACGCGGCGCGATTCAGACTGTTGACGTTCATCGTGATTGTCGGCGGGTTATCGCGCGCGGCGGCAATGGTCACCATGGGCGTTCCATCGCGCAGTATGTTTGGAGCTGTTTGCATGGAACTGCTGGTCACGCCGTTCTTGGCGCTGTGGCAATACCGGATCAGCCGGGGAGATTGTGATCCCGCGGTTCCATATGCAGCCGCAGGCCGCCCTTAACCCGAAGGCGTAGACCGCGGTGCTTCATGAGATAAAACAATGCGACGGCCGTTCCGATAAACGCAGCGCCCGACGCAACCCCGAGGCCCTGGCGCGGACCGAAGCGATCGATCACTTGGCCCAGTAGCGGCGCGCCGATGGGTTGGCTGCCTAAAAACACCGCGAGGTAAATCGCCATGACGCGGCCGCGCATGGGCACTTCGGTCCAGAGCTGCATCGCGCTGCTGCCGGTTGTGTTGTACGCCTGTGCCGCGCCGCCGACTAAAAACAGCGCAAGGCCGAACATCCAATAATCGGGCATGAGGGCCGCGAAGCCCCACGTGAAGGCGAGCGCTAGTCCACTGAGCGCCAGAAACCCCATGCGTGGGCGCTCTGCGCGTGCCGACAGCAGCGAGCCCATCACCGATCCCAATGCCATGATCGACGTCAGGATGCCGAACTTCTCTGAGCTGACGTGAAACGCTTTCACGGCCATGCTGACGATGAAAATGGTGAAATTCATGGCGAACGCGCCGACGAAAAAAAGCATCACGAGGATCGTCAGCAGTTCGGGACGGTTCCAGACGTAGCGGAATCCGGCCACGAAGCCGCCCCGCACGCGTCCCGCATGTTCGCGCACACGCATCTGGTCGAGGCGCAACATCATGAGCGTCGCGATCACCGGCAAGAACGTCGCGGCATTAATCACGAAAACCCAACCGACACCGATCCACGCGATAAGAATGCCAGACAGCGCCGGGCCGATCATGCGCGCGCCGTTCATGGACGATGAGTTCAGCCCCACCGCGTTTGAAAGGTGCGCATCGTCGACCAGGTCACCGACAAACGTTTGGCGCGCGGGCATATCGAAGGCCGTGACGCAGCCCGTGATGAAAGCGAATAAATACAGCTGCCATAGTTGGATGTGACCGGAGATCACCAAAAAGCCGAGCCCCAACGACAGCAGTCCCATGATGACTTGGGTTGAAATCAGCAGTTTTCGCCGATCCACGCGATCGGCAACCAAGCCTGTAACCGGCAGCAGTAAAATGTGCGGGCCGAATTGGAGGCCCATCGATATGCCGACGGCGGTGGCGTTGCCGGGTGCCAGCTGAGTCAAGATGACCCAGTCTTGCGCAGTTCGCTGCATCCACGTGCCCACGTTGGAAGACAGCGCGCCAATGGCCCACATGCGGTAGTTGGGGATGCTTAAGGAGCGGAACGTGCCGTTCATGAGGCGCGTTCAATAGATATGATTGCCGTCAAAGGCAACGTGCATCGCGCACCCGGTTCACTGGGGGCGATGCAGAGGTTCATCGTCCTGGTGTAACGATCATCTGCTCGCGCGCGACAATCGTGCCGGACCACATCTGACGGGCGTCCTGTTCGAGCTGGCGCATGAAGTCGTCGTTGTGATCGGGGTCGTGATGGAAGATGGCGAGCTGGTGGACGTTGGCCGCCTTGCAAAGGCGCACGCCTTCCTGCCACGTCGAATGACCCCAGCCGATTTTGGCGGGGAATTCGGAATCGGTGTACGTGCAGTCGTAGATGACCAATTCGGATCCTTCAATCAACTCGAGGACCCTGGCGTCGGGCTTACCAATCGTGTGTTCCGTATCAGTCACATAGCAGATCGATTTACCGCCGTGCTCGATACGATAGCCGGTCGCACCGTTCGGATGGTTGAGCGGCATGGTGACGATTTTGGTTTCGCCGTTCAGGTTCCAGGTGGCGCCGGCTTTGAAGTCGACGAATTGCAAAGTCGCTTGCAAGGCTTCGAGCGGCACGGGGAACGTCGGATTAGCCATTTGGCTGGCTAGCACGTTCTCGATGCCGCCGGCATTGTAGAGGTGGCCCGCGCAAATGGCGTACTCGCTATTGGCCATGAAGGCGGGCGCGAAAAATGGAAAGCCGTTGATGTGATCCCAATGCGTATGAGTGAGCAGCATCGTGCCTTTCTTGACGCCGTCGCGCAGAAGTTCTTGGCCCAAGCCGCGCACACCCGTGCCGGCATCGAGAATGATGCGCTCGTCGCCGGCGAATACTTCGATGCAGCTGGTATTGCCGCCGTACACCACGTGCTCGGGTGACGGACAGGCGATACTTCCGCGGACGCCCCAAAATTTGACAGCCAACGTCATGTGGTTACGCGCATTAAACCCCGCCAGCTTGTTACGGCCGGCCTTTAATTGTTGCCCCGGGACCTCTAAGTCCTTCTAACATCGGATGTTATCCAACAGAATATGAATAAAATCACAATGCTGTCTACTTTAGGTAGTTTATAATAATATATACACGCCTAAACGGCGTGCCGTCCGCCAGCGGTTCCGCATTAGCCCATAGCATGGCGGAGCAATTTTTAGGTGTTTTTGAAGACGCGACTCTCCGGCCGCGTTTTGCGCAATTTCGCCTGCCTGTGGACCGCGCAGCCGTCAAAAAATGAATTAGGCCGCGTCTTCACTGCGCGATGATTTGCCCGAGCCGACATAGGCCGTCGCGCAATGATCCGCGCAATAGGGCTTTCCCGCCGCCACAGGACGCCCGCAAAAACGGAAATCCTCATGCTTCGGGTCACCGATCGGCCAACGGCACGTTTGTGCGGAAAGGTCGGTCAGCGTGAAGATGCGCGTGTCTTTTTTCACTTCGACTTGCTTTGTTTGACGCTTGATCGGCGATGGACGCCCTTTCAAGCCAAGGCGATGGGCTTTACCGACGACAGCATTCTTCGAGACGGCTAAACGCTTGCCGATCTCGCCTGTCGTCAGGCCTTCTTGCCAGAGTTTCTTTAATCGTCCGATTTTCTCGTCTGTCCAGCCCACGGACTCCCCACTCCTCACGCCAGCCGAAAAACGGACCATACTCGGGCCTTTTCGGCGTGTCCACTCAGCTTACTATGTACATATACCTCATGCCGAAACGACCGGCTCGTCGAATTTAAAGACGTTTCGGGGGTCTTCAATCTCAATAATCCAAAGATCGGAATCATATTTGAGCTGACGCGCGAGATAAGCGTCCGCGTCCTTCTCCTGGACCGGGGCCTGACCCGTGGCGCGCAGCCAGGCCGCCCCCCCGTCAGGGCCCGTGACGCCTGAGAAAACCTCACACCCCACGGTAAAGTGATTGAGCTTAATGAACAGAGCCCCGGCCTCGGGATCGCCTTTACGGACCACCGCCGCCATCAGTCCGGTGGCGGCACAACGGCGTAACCAAGCCTGAACGCGAACTTCAGTTTTCAGTCGCGGGGTAGCTGAAACGGCCATATCCTTGTCAGCGCACGGGGTTATAAGCTTTTGATAACATTTTCCAGTTAGTGTACCTAATTGGTCTCGCGGGTTTCCGCAGCGCGGGATCTTTGGGGCGCGGGCAGTCAGTAGGGGCAAACTTCCACCATGATGGGAATCATCGGCCTTTTGGTCGTGTTCGTAATGGTGTTCGGCGGCTATATCCTCGCCGGCGGCCACATCGACGTCGTTCTTGAAGCTTTGCCTCACGAAATGATGACCATCGGCGGCGGCGCTATGGGCGCGCTCCTGATCGGCAATACACCCACCACGCTCAAGGGCATCGGCGGCGGCATCAAGCAGGTCTTCACCGGTCCCAAGTGGAAAGAGCAAGACTTCAAAGACATGCTCTGTCTGCTGTTCACGATCACCAAAATGATCAAGTCCAAGGGCATTCTGGTGATCGAAAGTCACATCGAAAATCCCGAAGAAAGTACCATTTTCCAGAAGTATCCGCGCATTATGCACGATCACTTCGCGGTCGATTTCATCTGCGACACCCTGCGCATGCTGTCCATGAACCTGGACGACCCGCATCAGGTGTTCGACAACATGGAATCCCAGCTTGAAAAGCATCACCACGAACACATGCTGCCGCAGCACGCCCTCCAGACCATGGCGGACGGTTTGCCGGCTATTGGGATCGTGGCCGCGGTGCTCGGCGTCATCAAGACCATGGGCTCGGTGACGGAGCCACCCGAAGTGTTGGGCGGCATGATCGGTTCGGCGCTCGTCGGGACGTTCCTGGGCGTGTTCTTGGCCTACCTACTCGTGGGCCCCTTCTCGGTCCGCCTGAAGCAGGTCATGGACGACGAACACCGCTTCTACCTGATCATCCGCGACGTGATGGTCGCCCACCTGAATGGGAACGCCCCTCAGGTGTCGGTGGAAATCGGCCGTGGCAGCGTGCCCTCAGGCGTCCAGCCCTCGTTTTTCGAGCTGGAAGAAGCCCTCAACGCCACCAGCGAATAGCGCTCCTCCCGGGACGTTTTCGGCGGGCACACCAGATCGCATAAGGCCCCCTTAACCAATTCACGGGATAGTTGCGACTGGCCTGCTACCATAGGCCAGGCTTTTCGTTGCGATTCGATATTAATGTTTGCATACTGCAGTGCAACGTAGCTCTCGGACCGCGCGTATTGTCCAAGTGTACTTGAGTAAAATCGCGAACGGCGCTCCAAGTGGAACAGAGCTGCAATCCGATTGTCGACGGCGATATGGACTCGCTGTTCATTCTACCGCTGCGCATTATTCCCTTTAAAACGGAATCGCTGGCGCACTCTCGCTTGGTCAAAAATAGCCACCTCGTCGGCGTGCTCGAACTATTTGCTGAGCGCGAGACCGGCAGCGGACAAGTCGAAATCCGCGACCTTCCCCAATTCTTCAAATGGAAAGAAGGGGCGGGACATCCGGATCTTGCGATCCTTTATTCCCTCGCACCTCTTCCCAGCTACGACGTCTACAGCCTGCGCCGCTCGCTGCGCGAGCTTGGCATTCCGGTGAACAATCATTCGGAACTGAAGCTGTCGGAAGAAAAAAACAAAGAGCTGACCGGTTACATGTCGCGCTTCACGATGCCGCTGATCAAAGAAATTTATGGCGACGACAGCAAAGGCATCACGCGGTTTGAAGACATCGTCGGATTATTCAAAGACCCCGACGTGAAGAAGGCGCTCGCGCGCCTGAAGCAGATGGCCGAGAAGTTGAAAATCTCCATCGACCAGATTCCGACCTTCCTCGAGAATTACGGCGACATCTTCATGTTGCTGTCATTTTACAATCACTGCCTCGATCGCCTTACGCCGCTGCTGGAAGCGTTCATTTACGCCATGAAAGAAATGCGCAAGAGCATGCAGGTGCGCAACGACCGTACGCTTATGGCGGAAATGGATAAAGTCGAGAAGCAGCTCATGGGCCTCGTGAACTTCCTGAAGCGCACCTTTCTGGATTTTGGGAACATGTCGCAGGACATGTGGAATAACCTGACAGCAGCTAAATTCGAACAGGTGAAAGCCTACATCGAGGAAACGCAGATCAAAGTCGGCAGTGTGTTGTGCGGACTGACGGTGAAGATGAATGCGTGGGTGATGCGGTTCCCGAACCCGCGCTCAGGCGGCCCCGGCGCAAAGGGCGAGTTCATCATGACCGATATGCGCCAAGGCTTGCAGGGCATCGTCGCCGTCGCACGCGGACAAGCCTGGGCGCCGGATGAAGCCGTCACGGCGTAGCTTCTGGTACTCTAGCTAGCGGCCGACTGGGCCTGTTCCAGCTCTTCCTGAATCTGTATCCACTCGGTTTCGACGGTCGCCAGCTCGGCGTCGGCATGACCGAGGTCGCGCTGCAATGATACGGCCTTTGCTTTATCGCGCTGATAGATCGTGGGATCGGCCAAGGCCGCGCGCAGCTTGTCGCGCTCGCCGGTCAATTTGGCGATGCGTGCTTCCGATTGCTGCAGGCGTTTTTTCAGTGGACCGAGCGCCACGCGCTTTTGAGCAGGTTCTGCCTGCACGACTTTCGGCTGCGCGGCCGGCGCACGCTTTCCCTTGCTGAAGGTGTCGCGTTGCAAGAGTTTTTGGCGGTAGTCGTCCATATCGCCGTCGTAGGGCTCAATCTTGCCTTTCTCCACCAACCAGAACTGATCGACCGTGAGTTCGAGAATGTGCGGATCGTGACTGATGAGCACGACTGCGCCCTTGAAGGTGTTGATCGCTTCAATCAACGCCTCGCGTGACGCGATGTCGAGATGGTTGGTGGGCTCGTCCAACAGCAAGATGTGCGGCTTGTCGACCGCCATGAGCGCGAACAGCAACCGCGCCTTTTCACCGCCCGAGAGCTTGCCGATGATGGTTTCCGCGCGCTGCTTCGTGAAGCTGAAACTTCCCAAGTGGCTGCGGAGCTGCAATTCGCTGTCTTGCGGACGCTTGCGTCCCAACTGCATGAGCGGCGTTACGGTGACGTCCAACTCATCGGTCTGATGTTGGGCGAAATAGCCGATGCGCAATTTTCCCGACCGGCTGACTTCGCCGACCATGGGTTGCAATTTTCCCGCCAACAATTTGACGAAAGTCGACTTACCGTTGCCGTTTGCGCCGAGCAAAGCAATGCGATCGTCTTCATCCAGGCGTAGCGAGACGTCTTTTAAGACCGGCTTGCCGTCATAACCAACGGTCACGCGATCCATGTTGAACAATGGCGGCGCGAGGCTTTCGGTTTCGGGGAACGTCAGGCGAACGCCGCCCTCTTCGCTATGCTCGACAATGGGCGGCATGCGCTCGATCATGCGAAGGCGTGATTGCGCTTGCTTGGCCTTGCTGGCTTTGGCGCGGAAGCGGTCGACGAAGGCTTGCAGTTCGGCCCGGCGCGCGTCTTGCTTCTGGCGCTGCTTTTCACCGTGCTCGATGCGCATGCGGCGCGTTTCTTCAAAACGGTCATAGCCGCCACGATAAAGCGTGAGCTTACCGTTCTCGAGATGCAGAATCTCATCGGGTACGCGGTTCAGAAGATCGCGGTCGTGGCTGACCAGCAAAATCGTGCCCGGATAATTCTTCAAATAATCCTCGAGCCAGATGGTGGCTTCGAGGTCGAGGTGGTTGGTGGGTTCGTCGAGCAGCAGCAATTCGGGCTGGGTAAACAGCAACCCTGCCAGCGCCACGCGCATGCGCCAGCCGCCGGAGTAATCGCTGCAAGGGCGCAGCTGGGCTTCATCATCGAATCCGAGACCAGCAAGAATGCGTGCGGCACGTGCTTCGGCGGTGTAGGCGTCCTTGTCATGGAGCCGCGTATAAATGGCGGCAATGCGGTCGGCATCGGTGGCCGTCTGGGCCTCGGCATTCAACGCCGCCAGCTCAAGGTCAGCCTTGAGCACGGTTTCAATCAGATTGTCGGCCCCGCCCGGCGCTTCCTGGCTGGTGATTCCGATCTGCCACCGCGATGGAAGCTCGATCTCGCCGCCATCCGATTGCAACGAGCGGGTGATGAGCTTCAACAACGTAGTCTTGCCGGTGCCATTGCGCCCCACCAGGCCGACCTTATGACCGGCGTCGATAGAGGCGCTGGCGCCATCGAGAAGAACCCGTGGACCAATGCGGTAAGTGAGATTATCGATACGCAACATGGCGCGCGGTTTATCATGTTATTGGCGCAGCGCAAATTGGACGAAGTTCGATGCGGAAAATTGCCCTTTTTATTGGGATTTTGCTGTACGCCGTACAACTTCA
The DNA here is from genome assembly GCA_947475895.1 of Fidelibacterota bacterium. Lineage (GTDB taxonomy): Bacteria > Pseudomonadota > Alphaproteobacteria > Rhodospirillales > Rhodospirillaceae > SHVO01. The sequence goes on along the minus strand of CANJMF010000014.1, from coordinate 62,243 downwards.
GGCAGCGCAGCCCAGCGTCGACGTGAAAGAGCCGTGGATGCGCGCACCCATCGGCAAGGCCAGCGTCACGACGGCTTACGGCGTTTTGAGCGACGTATCGGGCCAGGGTGACACCCTAACGGCGGTCGAGCCGGTCAATGGCGGCACGGCCAGCCTTCATGAAACCACCAGCGACAACGGCATTATGCGGATGCGGAGCGTCGAAACTCTGTCGATTCCGGCCGGGGGCGAAGTTGCGCTGAAACCGGGCGGAATACACATCATGCTGATGGATGTGCCGAGCGGTTTAAGGAAAGGCGACACCCTGCCCCTGCGCCTACGCTTCAAACGTCAGGGCGACGTGGTGATCAACTTTTCCGTACGGTAGCGGCGACACCCTTTCCGGCCACGTAGCCGCTGGCAAAACAGGCGGTTAGCAAATAACCACCCGTGGGCGCGTCCCAGTCGAGCATTTCACCCGCACAGAAAACGCCGGGATGATCGCGCAGCATCAAATGCGCATCGAGCGCCGTGAAGGCAACCCCGCCGGCCGTGCTGATGGATTCCGCCATGGGCCGGGGCGCAATCAAGGGGATCGGCAACGCTTTGATGGCGCGGGCCAGCAACGCGGGTTTTTCAAAATCCGCCGCTGGTAGAAATTCGCGCAAGAGACCGGCTTTGACGCCCGCGATCTCGACGACTTTGCGCAGATGATTGGAAAGCGAGTTCTTGCCGCGCGGGCGGGCGAGGTCGCCAGTCAATGCGGCTTCGGTGCGGTCGGGGCGCAAGTCCACGAACACCGTCGCTTTGCCTTTGGCTGCGAGGTTCTCACGTGCCGGAGCCGATAGCGCATAGATGGCGCCGCCTTCTATACCTGTGTCGGTGATGACAAATTCGCCCCGGCGCGGCGACGTGCCCTCAGTGTTGACCGACACGAACTTGACCGGCTCGCCGGCGAACCGTTCGCGAAAATGATCGCTCCAGGCCACGTCGAACCCGCAGTTGGATGGCTGGAGCGGGCGAACATCGACGTCGGCCGCGCGCATAACCGGTACCCAAGCTGCATCTGAGCCTAATTGCGGCCAACTTCCACCGCCAAGCGCGAGAACGGAGGCGGAAGGTTTCACGGTGATCGCGCCCTGAGGCGTTTCAAACAATAGGTCGCCGTTTTGCCAACCTTGCCAGCGATGACGCATATGAAAGCGCACACCGGCCTCGCGCAAACGTTTCACCCATGCGCGTAGCAAAGGTGCGGCTTTCATTTCTTTGGGAAACACGCGTCCCGATGTGCCGACAAACGTTTCGACACCGAGCCCGCTGGCCCACGCTTGCAACTCGGCGGGGCCAAATTGGCGCAAAAGCAGTTCGATGTTTGCGGCATTTCCGTAGCGCTTCAGAAACGCCGGTAGCGGCTCGGAGTGGGTCAGGTTGAGCCCCCCCTTGCCCGCCATCAAAAACTTACGGCCTACCGAAGGCATGGCGTCATAGACATCGACAGCAAGCCCCGCGGCGGAGATCACCTCCGCCGCCATCAGTCCGGCCGGCCCGCCGCCGATGACCGCCGTATGGCTCAACGGCTCACAAACGTTTTGAAACCGCCGTAAATCATGCGCTTGCCGTCGAAGGGCATCTTGGTGATGTCCATCATGCTATTCAGACGCGGATCGGCCATGACTTTGGCATTCACCTGGTCGCGCTGTTTGCGCGACTTATAAACGATGAAGGAGAAGATCACGGTTTCGGTGGCCTTTAGATGAACGCTGCGCGGAAAAGAGGTGAGCTTGCCCTTCTTCACATCGTCGGCGACGCATTCGAAATATTGCAGCGCGCCGTGGTCCATCCATACCTTACCCGCCTTAGCAGCCATTTTTTTATAGACCGCCAATTTTTTCTTAGGAACCGGGATCACGAAGCCATCGACGTACGACATGCGTCTCTCCTGTTGTGAGTGCTCTTTATTAGCCGCTTGTGGCGATGCGCGCCATACGCGCGCGGTATTGGTCATAGTAGGGAAAGCCTTGCATCAGCGCCTGCGCCCCTTCTTTCAGGGTGCGCGCGATGGAGGGGCGTTTCAAAAGACGTTCAAAATACGCCGCCGTGTTTTTGTGGCCATCGGCGAGCGGAACAATAAAATCGCCATAAAATAAAGCCGGAAACGCGGCGATATCGGCCATGGTGAATTGATCGCCGACCGCCCAGGTTTTTCCGGCGATCTCTTTTTCGACAACGTCATACGCTGTGCGCAGCGTTGCCTTTGCGGATTCAACGCCGAAGGAATCATTCTTTCCCGCAGGTCGGAAGTGATCGGTCACAGCCTTGCTGGCTTGGTCCATGATGTAGAAATCGAAAAAACGATCTTTGAAACGCGCTTCACGCGCGAGGTCGGGATCGCTGGGGATCAGCTGCGATTGGCCGGGATAATGCTGTGCCAAATATTCGACAATGATGCTCGATTCCACGACCGTCTGGTTGCGGGCGTCGTCGCGCAAGACCGGAAACTTGCGCATGGGCCACAGGCGTTTTAGTTCCGCCGCTTGCGCCTCGTCGCCCAGATTAATGTGGCGCGGCGTGAACGGCGTGTCGTTCTCATAGAGCGCAATGACCGCCTTTTGGCAGTAAGACGAAAACGGGTGGTAATAAAGCGTGAGCGTCATAGGTCTCTCCTCAGTCCAATTTCATGCGCGTTCCCGCAGCGAAACATTCGGCCAGACGGCGGGACCGGAAAAAGCGTCGGCCCGCAGTCCCCGTTGGGGGTCTGCGGGCCGGGTATGGGTAGCCTTTAGTTAGATCGAGAAGCCTTGCGCGCTGAACGGCATCTGGCGGACGCGTTCACCGGTGGCCGCGAAGATTGCATTCGCGAAGGCAGGCGCGATCGGCGGCAGCGCCGGTTCGCCCACGCCCGTCGGGCTGTTTTCGGATTGGATGAAGTGCACCTCGATATTCATCGGCGCCTTGTCCATGCGAACGATCGGATATTCGTGCAGATTGGATTCACGCACGCGGCCGTTTTCGAAGCCAATCTTCAGGTCCATCATAGTGCTGACGGCGTCGGTCACAGCGCCTTGGCATTGTGCTTCGGAGCCGCTCATGTTCACGATGGGACCGATGTCGCCCACCACCGCCACTTTGTGGATGGTAATGCGCTTATTCGCATCCACGCTCACATCAGCCGCGGCGGCGAAGTGACCGGCGTGGCAGAAGAAGAACGCAAGACCAAGACCGCGGCCTTTCGGCTGCGCCTTGCCCCAGCCGATGCGCTCGGCCGCAGCTTTGATGACGTCGGCGGCACGACCGGTGTTGAGCGCGCCCGATGTTTGCGGCGCCAAGTGACGCCGTTCGCCAAGAACCTCAAGCAGGAACTCGACGTGATCGCGGCCGGCGGCAACCGACAACTCATGGAAGAAGCTCTGGTTGGCGAAGGCCGTCACGTTAGAGCCCGGCGCGCGCCAGGGTCCGCACGGAACCACGAGCGGCATCATCGTTTGACCATTCTCGGCGTTGGCCATCAGCAACACGGGGAATTCGCCCGCGCGCATGCTGCCCGCGACCGGCGCCTTGTTGTCGGCGGTGTATGTGACGTTGTGATTGCGCCAGGCGATCAGTTTGCCGTTCGCATCCAAACCAGCCGTCATTTGGTGGAAGCCGCCCGCGCGCAGGAAGTCGTGCTTGAAATCGTCTTCACGCGTCCAAGTCAGTTTCACCGGACCTTTTACGCGCGTGGCAATCGCCGCCACTTCGGACATGTAGTCGTCCATGAGACGACGGCCGAAGCCGCCGCCGCAACGCGTTTGGTGAACGAGAACTTTCTCTTCGGGCAGACCGAGCATCTTGGCCACGGCCAATTGGCCGCGCGTCGGTTGCTGCGTCGGGGCCCACATCTCGATTTCGTCACCGCGGAACCAAGCCGTGCAATTTTGCGGCTCGAGCGGTTGATGTGAGACGAACGCGTATTCGTAAGAGCTTTCGACGACTTTCGCGGCCGTCTTCAAGGTGGCGTCGACGTCGCCGTTCTTTTCAGGAAACTTCTCAGGCGTTTTCTTCAACAACTCGTGGGCTTTGGCCCGGCTGCCGGTCCAGCTATCCTTGGACGCGGTGCTTTCGTCCCAAACAACGCGCAAAGCATTCTTGGCCTTGAAAGCGTTCCAGGTTGAGTCGGCGATAATCGCAACACCGGACATGACTTCCGTCACGATGCCGTTGCCGTCAACGATGAAGGCGTCCTTGATGCCGGGCATGGCTTTGATCTGCGCTTCGTTGAAGCTGACAGCCTTGCCGCCCGTGGCCGGGCATTTTTCGTAGGCCGCGTAGACCATGTCCGGAAGCACCACGTCGATGCCGAACAACGGCTCGCCGGTGACGACCTTGACGTTGTCGACGCCGCCTTTGCGCGTGCCGATCAATTTGTATTCGGCGCGCGGCTTCAGCTTCAGCGTCTTTTCGTCGGGGATCGGTTGGGTCGCGGCCAAGTTCGCAAGCTCACCGTACTTCAGCGTGCGCTTGGTCGGCGTATGCGTGACAACGCTCGCGTCTGTGACGCACTCGGAGGCTGGCACTTTCCATTGCTGAGCAGCCGCACTGACCAACATCGCGCGCGCGGTCGCACCCGCTTTACGCAACAGATCCCAATTCAGGGGAATGGACGTGGAGCCACCGGCGCCTTGGGTGCCGTAAAGCTTCTGATTGATCATGGCCTGCTCGACCTTGATATCGTCCCAATTGGCATCGAGTTCTTCGGCGATGATCATCGGGAACGCGGTCTTGAGGCCTTGGCCGATTTCGGGGCCCTTCGAGACAATGACGATGGCGCCATCTGGCGCCACGCGCACGTAGACGTTCGGCGCGAATTCTTTGCTGCCTTTTGCGGCAGGTGCGGCTTTCGCATCTGTCGGGAGTTGGAACGCGAGCATCAAGCCGGCTCCAGCAACGCCGAATTTCAGGATCGAGCGGCGGCTGGGTTCCGTGCGCGCGGAAGCTTTTTGCGAGTCCATGGCGTAGTCGAATTCCGCCATCAGGTCGGCGATGTAGCGATCTGCGGGAATGAAGTTCATGCCACGCCTCCCTTCGCAACAGAGTGGATGGCTTGGCGGATCCGGATATAGGTGCCGCAGCGGCACAGGTTGCCGGCCATGGCCGTGTCGATGTCGGCGTCAGTGGGCGCCGGTTTGTCCTTCAGGAGCGCCGCAGCTGACATCAGCTGGCCCGCTTGGCAGTAACCGCATTGCGGAACGTCGTGATCGATCCAGGCTTGCTGGAGCGCGTGAAGCTTACTTTCCGTACCCAGGCCTTCGATGGTGGTCACCGCTTGGGTACCGATGCTGCCGACCGGAACCGAGCATGCGCGGGCCGGCTGCCCATCGAGATGAACGGTGCACGCACCGCATTGGGCGATGCCGCAACCGAACTTCGTACCGACGAGACCCAGCGTATCGCGCAGGACCCACAACAATGGCGTAGATGGATCGACGTTATCCAGCGCCCGCTCAACGCCGTTCACGGTTAGCTTCACCATGCGTATCCTCCCGATGGCTGAATTCGATACCTTAGATATATGCCAAAAACGGCGTGTTCAGCAAGCGAACGCGTGTCTAACCCGCGCCGATGCTGTTCACATATGCTTGAAATGTAAGGGTTATGACGACGCGTCGGTTTGTGTAACTCGCTTTATCGATATATCTGTTCGTACCATTCGAGAGATTGACGGGATGAACGGGCTAGAGCAGTTTTCCGGCCAATAGCTCAAAGAATCGGCTCTTTTCTCACCAAAGGCATACGAAATGACGAAGCCCACCATCGCGGTTATTGGGGGTACGGGACAGCAAGGCGGGGGTTTGGCCGGGCGGCTGGCAAGGGCCGGGTTTCGCGTCGTGATCGGCTCACGCAACCCGGCAAAGGCCGAAGCGGTCGCCGACGCCCTAAATGTAAAAACAGGCGGTTCACTCGTAACCGGGGCCGACAATAAGACTGCGGCGGCGCAAGCCGACATTGTGATTTTGACGGTTCCCTTTGCAGGTCAGCAAGAAACGGCCCGCGAAATCGCGGCCGCGCTCGCAAACAAGATCCTCGTGGATGCCACGGTCCCGCTCGTTGCCAGTGACATCGGCAAAGTCCAACTTCCGAACGCGGGCTCGGCCGTAGCGGCCCTGCAAACCGCCCTTCCCCAGACCAAGGTCGTCTCGGCCTTTCAAAACGTTTCGCATGTGCAATTGCAGGACCTCGATCGTGAGATCGGTTGCGACATCCTCGTTTGCGGCAACGATGATGATGCCTGCAATACCATCATCGAACTTATAGCGGCGCTCGGAATGCGCGGCTATCACGCGGGCCCCATCGAGAACTCCGCCGCAGCGGAAGCCCTGACGTCGGTGCTGATCGCTATCAGTCGTAAATATAAAAACTGGGATACGGGATTTCGCATTACCGGCGTCAAAGACGTCGAGCACTAAGCCCAGAATCAAAATCCGCGAACCTCGCCTGACGGGACGGAGTTCGCGGATTTTTTTAGCAAAGGCGAGCTGTGCCCCGGTTAAAGAGACCACACCGCGCCCAGCGGTCTCGAGACTGGCAGGTACCCTAATGGCCAGGCACTGCAGTCCTGGGTTGAAGGTACCGTAACGGACCGACGCTAAAACGAACTGCCGCCTGAATGCTAGCTTTTTGTTTCAATTGACGAAAATCGGATAATATCCATCCGGTCCGCCAAAAGCCTATTTTCTCGGGAATTGGCTAGGTTTCGCGGATTTTCGCGCTTTTGTTACAGAACCAAAAAGACAGCTTTAGCTGCCATGAGCCGTTCCGATCCGCAGCAACGTCGCGGAATTATCGAGCGCCAAATTTCCGATTTCGAAAGCGCCACACTCTTTCGAGGTGATGTCGCGATAAAGCGTGACCTCGTGCTCACCCGCCTCGTACGTGCGCCAAGCGCAATAATTCGCGGCGAGTGTCGCGTTGAGTGTCGCGATGCGATCCGCGCCCACGTTTTCCGGGAACGGCAGCGCGACCGCGATCACAGTAGGTCGCGCGTCGAGCATGCGCGTCAATTCGGTGTTGCCATCGAAACCAAACGACCGCGCTTCAAGGTCGCGCAACACATGTTCCGGCATGGGGTATTTTGTCGGGAGTTTTTGCCCGGCGAGATAATAAAGGATGCCGTACTTGTTGAAGACATAGAGGGACTGCGGACGGTCGGCCCGCAAATCGTTCGCCATGCGATAGGCAAGATAAGGCGAGCCGTAATTATCGATTTCGTGAACCCATCCGCCCGCGTAACCCGCGCCGGCAAGTCCAAGCAAAATCGCAACCACAATACGCGCGGACCGCAAACCATTGACGAAGGAGCGATGCAATGACGCTCCGGCAAGAACCGCCAAGGGCGCAATCGCGCCGTAAAAATAGTGCGAGTACGCTTGGCGCAGCATGAAGCCATCGAGCATCGCGGTCACAAACCAGATCACCAGAAGGCCATGAACCCATCCGGCGGCGGGGCGGATATCTCTGAACCGATCACGGCGACGGGCGGCGATATAAAGTCCCGCCGCAACCATCAGCGGCAAGGCGGCCAATGAAAGGAGCATCGCGCTACGCATCGTGTGAAAGAGCGAATGATCGGTCGACTGGCGCTGAAAGTTTGAGGTGAAATTGCAAAAGTACCAGGCGTCGAATTGACCGATGGCCGCGTAACCCGCGCCGACAACGATTGTCGGCGCGAGACCGCCACAGATCATCAACGCGAGTCCGGCCACGAGGTCTTGTCGGGTGATGCGTGCGAGCCGCGGCCACGCGAGTGCGCCGTAAGCCATGATCACGCCGCCGAAGCCAATGCATTCGATAACCACTGAGTACTTAATCTGTAGCGCGAGGCCCAACAGAAGCCCGGTCGCGCCCAAGCGCGTTGCGCCTGCTGGACGCCCCGACACAAGGTCCGTCAACGCGTCGGTCACAAGCAGTGCTGCGCCAGCGATAAGTGGCATGTAGAAAACCGGCGCTTGCGCGGCGTCGCCGCCAAACAACATGCCGTAGGCAGAGAACAGCACGCCGCCGACGGCGGCAGATTCCACGGAAACTTTGAGATGCTTTCGCGCAAAAGCGAAGAGCATGAAGGATGTCGCGAAAGTCGCCAGCAGCGCAAAGATGCGGGGGCCGACAACGCCATTGTGAAACACGCCTTCCGCCAAACCGTAGATCATGAAGATGCCGAGCGGCTTGCGGTCGATCAAATCGACATAAGGCAGCAAACCGGTTTTCCAGCCGGACGCGAGCAGGATGTAAACGGACTCATCGGGATTCAGAATGCCGAAGCCGAGCGTCGGAAGGCGAAAAAGAATAACGGCGAGAAGGATGAGCCCGACAATGCGCGCGGTCGTCGCGGATATGGTGGGCGCAGCCACACCAGCATTCCAAGACGCCGGCAGGCCTTTAACCAGCGACACACCGCCTGTCGCCAACGCATATAGCCGCTGCACCGGGTAACGCCTCCCGCCTATTTAGTCCCCGACAAAGAGACGCCACGCCGGAGACGGGCCCCTACCCGCGCGATCACTAAGTGTTGAAGGACACGACACTCGCGAGGGCTGGTCTTTAGAAAGGCCGCTCTTTAGCCTTTCGCATCCACAGCGAATTCTGGGAGGAGTTCTCATGCAGGTTTTGCGCGCGCCTATGACTTTCGTGGTGCCTTTGATGGCGCTTTTCACCCTAACCGCAGCAACGGCCGCACCTGAAGACACAGCTTTGAAAGCCGCGGTGGCCGATACTGCGCGCGCGCCGCAAAGTGCTGCGCGCGACCAATATCGCCATCCATATGAAACCCTGAGTTTTTGGGGATTGAAGCCGCGTCAGACCGTGCTGGAGATCTATCCGGGCGGCGGTTACTGGAGCGAAATCCTAGCGCCCTACGCGAAAGCTTCGGGCGGAACTTACGCTGCCACCGTTCCCGATTTGACCGGCGCTTCGGAACAAGCCGTCAAAGGTACTGAGTCCTTCAAGGCACGATTTGCCGATGAGACCAAATACGGAAAAGTGCGTTGGCAAACGTGGAATGGAAAAAGCGGCGCGTTGGGCGCGGCAGGCTCCGTCGATATCGTGATTACCGCCCGCAACCTTCACAACTGGATGTGGACCCCCGGTCTGCTCGACGGACTGTTGAAGGACTTCAACGCCGTCTTGAAGCCGGGCGGCATTCTCGCCGTGGAAGATCACCGCGCCGACCCGCGCCAGCAGGTGCCAGAAGCCCGCGACGGTTATGTCAGCACGGCCTTCATCATCGCCGCAGCAGAGAAAGCCGGCTTCAAGCTCGAGGCATCGTCCGAGGCGAACGCCAATCCGAAGGACACGAAAGACCATCCTTTCGGTGTCTGGACCCTGCCCCCCACAAACCGGAAAGACTTTCCAGCCATGCAAGTTTCCTGGGCCGGCCGTCCGGGTGCCGATAAATTACGCGCACCGGAAGCCTACCAGGCCATTGGCGAAAGCGACCGGATGACACTGCGCTTCCGTAAGCAGAACTAAGGGCCTGTTTCTCGCTATCCGGAGGCCGAAAAAAAAGACTAACCTGACGGTCATTCAAGTCTTCTTGAAAGGCCCGTCATGTTTCGGTTTTCCCTCGCTGCCGCGATTGCGCTTTTTGCTACGCCGGGCTTAGCGGCCGAAGCAACGCTGACGCCGGACCGCGCGGCGTTCCGCGACACCTATAAGGAACTGGTGGAGACCAATACGACCTTGTCCGTAGGTGATTGTACACTCGCGGCCAAGCGAATGGCGCAGCGTCTAAAAGCCGCCGGCTTCGCAGACAGCGATCTTCACATTTACACACCGCCCGATCATCCAAAGGAAGGCGGACTGGTGGCGATCCTTCACGGATCTGATCCAAAGCAAAAAGCCATCCTCTTGCTGGCGCACATCGACGTGGTGGAAGCCAAACGCGAGGACTGGCAGCGCGATCCTTTCACGCTGGTGGAAGAAGGCGGCTATTTCTATGCGCGCGGAGCCTCGGACGACAAAGCCATGGCAGCGATTTGGGTCGATACTTTAATCCGTTACCGTCAGGAAAAATTCGTGCCTAAGCGCGATCTGAAATTGGCGCTGACGTGCGGTGAAGAAACCGAAACGGCCGTCAACGGCGTGGAATATCTCATCGCCCACGAGCGCAAACTCATCGACGCGGCCTTCGCCATCAATGAAGGCGCTGGCGGGTCGCTGGACGAGAACGGCAAGCGCGTGACGCTTGAAGTTGAAGCGGGCGAAAAGCTTTATCAGGACTTTCATCTCGAAGTGACTAACCCCGGCGGCCACAGCTCGCAGCCCGTTAAGGAAAATGCGATTTATCGTCTGGCGGGCGCACTCACGCGCGTGGGCGGTCACGAGTTTCCCGTTCAGCTAAACGACACGACGCGGGCGTATTTTACCAAGCTGGCCGAGATCAAAGGCGGCAAGGCCGCCGACGCCATACGGGCGCTTTTGAAAAATCCACACGACGCCGCGGCCGACGCGGAAGTCTCGCAAGATAAGCAGTGGCACAGCATGTTGCGGACAACGTGCGTCGCCACCATGGTCGATGCTGGGCACGCCGTGAATGCCCTGCCGCAACGAGCGCGCGCCAACGTCAATTGCCGCATCTTTCCGGGGACGACCGTAGACGCCGTGCTTCAAACGCTGACCAAAGTCGTCAATGACGGCGCAGTGAGTGTAAAGCCTGTCTTGCCCGTGAACGTCGGCGCGCCCGCACCGCCCCTGACCAAAGCGATCATGGGTCCGGTTGAAGCCGTCGCACGCGAGATCTACCCCGGCACGCCCATTGTCCCGGTGCTGACGACGGGCGCCACCGACGGCAACCATCTGACCGCAGCAGGCATTCCCACCTATGGCATCGAAGGCACGTTTACCGATCCTGACAACGGCAACATCCATGGCCTGAACGAGCGCATCGGCGTAAAGGCGCTTTATGACGGCCGGGATTTTCTGTTCAAGCTGGTGAAAATCTACGCGACGGAAGGCTAAGGCGCGGGGATACGATCCACGGCGACAAGGCTGAAGTTTAGCCCCACGAGCGAAAGCGTGGCCGAGGTCGCCAGCACTTCGAACAATACCGCGTCATGCATCCAGTGCCGCTGGATGTGATCTTCCATTGTGCCTTCGGCGATAGCGACGGTTAGCGTATATGAGCCGCGCACGAGTGCGGGCCACTTGAACCGGAACCGCGCGGCCGCCCCCTCGCCTTTTGGGATCGACACTTGCGGATAGTGATCGCGATAGGTGTTGTCGCCCAATAGCAATTGTCCCAGGCGGTCTTTGATATAGAAGCCAAAGATCGGCCGCGCGACGTCGACCTCGGCCGTCACAGCGATGCGCAGATCGACCTCCTGCCCTTCGACGACACGATCGAGGCGATGGCCGTCGACCGGATCGAACAAGCCCGTATCGACGATTTTGGCGCCCCCGCTGCCGAAGGAACTAGCCGCTGCATTGAAGGCTGAGCATGTCGTCAACGTCTCCTGGGTCGTTGACTCAGAATCGAAGAGGACTGTCGTATCGCCAATGCTCTTGGCGGCTTTGCGCGGGCGCTCGATCGCTGCCGGCTTCGGCGCTTCGGTTTGTTTGTCGTCGAACAGCGCGGCGACGTATTGCTCGCAGACACGTACCGGCGTTCCTTCGCTGCGGACCATGCCCTGTTCGAGCCAGATCGCCCGATCGCATAACCCCGTCACCGCGCCGAGATCGTGGCTGACGAACAGGATCGATCCTCTTTGCTTGAAGGCATGGAGATAACGCATGCACTTTTGCATGAAGCGCGCGTCGCCGACGGACAAGGCTTCATCGATGATGAGCAAATCAGCGTCCACGTGCGCCGCCACCGAAAATGCGAGGCGCATGAACATGCCGGTGGAATAGGTGCGGACAGGCCTGTCGATAAATTCCGCCAACTCGGAGAATGCGATTATCGCATCCATGCGTTCTTTGAGTTCGCCGCCCGTAAGGCCCAGGATCGTGCCGTTCAGCACGATATTTTCGCGGCCTGTAAAGTCGGGCTCAAACCCCGCCCCTAACTCCAGCAATGCCGCGACCCGGCCTTTGACTTGCAGGGTGCCGGAGCTTGGCGGCGCCACGCCGGTGATGAGCTGCAGCAGCGTCGATTTACCTGCTCCGTTGCGGCCGATGATGCCGACGGTCTCGCCGCGTTTTACGGTGAACGAAATGCCCTTGAGCGCTTCAAACCGCGGATACACCCGCTTGGGCATGAGCATGTGCAGGAGGCGGTCGGACGGCGCGTTATAGAGCGTGAAGTGCTTGGTTAAATCGCGCACGACGACGATGTCGTCGGGGGCGCTGGCCAAGTTAGGCAGGATTTCAGACGACATCGGCGAAGTTCCTGCGTGCTTTACGGAAGAACAAATAGCCGAGGGAAATCGCCACACACGCGACGGCAAGATAGATCACCAGGCCGCGCCAATCTGGAAGTTGCCCATCAAGTAAAACGCGGCGGCTTTGTACAACGATGAAACTAATCGGGTTCAGAAAAAGAAACGGCTGGAGTTTAGGGCTGACCCGATCGCCCGAATAAAAGATCGGAGAAATGAACAGCAGCACGGTCATGAGCAAGCCGATGACGTGCGTCAGGTCGCGGACATAAACGCCAAACGCCGACATGAACCAGGCAAAGCCGCAGAGTAACAGTACGAACGGCAGCAAAATGAGGGGATAGAGCAACGTGGTCAGCGGCAGGTGGCCGCTGAGGAGCAGCGTGGCGGCTAGCAAAATGGCGGTGTTGATCAGCGTTTGAAACAGCGCGCTGCCGACAACCGTTATGGGAATGATCTCGAGCGGAAAGACGGCTTTTTTGACGAGGTTGGCGTGCTGGACAATGGCACCCGGAGATTCCGTGAGCACGTCGGCCATGAGCCAGAAAATCGTCAAGCCGGCGAACAATTGAAGGCTGTAGCCCGCCGTGCCGCCGGGGCCTGCACCGCCCGCGTCCCAGCGGCTTTGCATGATGACGCCGAAGACGAACGTGTAGACACCTAAAGTGAACAGCGGAACGATGAGCGTCCACAGCAAACCGAGCGCACTGGCGCGGTAGCGCCGTGTGATAGCCCGCAACAGAAATTGCCAAAACGCTACCCGCCAGCGGACCACGACCAGAACCGGTAACAGAAATTCCAAAAGGTCGCGGCGCGGTGTTGTGGTGGCGTGCAAATTATTCACGCGCGAAGGCTCCCTGAGATGGATGGCGGCGCCCCGATGTCCGCCTCATCCATGGCCTTCCCGATCCAGGGCCGCACGACACGCGGCGGATATGACAAAGCGACGTCCTCGGTCGTTAACGACAAGTTCGGGTTGAAATAGGGATCTTGCTTGAGGCCCGCGCCGTAGCGACCCAACATGTATTCGGCTTCGCGCTGGAAGCGTAGCGCCTTCGCAGGGTCGATTTGATCGGAGCCACGCGACGCGGATTCAAGGTGATAAAGCTCGGCGTACGGCGTCCAAACGATGCGGTATCCGGCTGCCCGTATGCGTAGACACAAATCGACATCATTGAAGGCAATGGCGAGATTGACCTCATCAAAGCCGCCGATAGAGTCGAAAACGTCGCGCTTCATCAGCATGCAGGCCGCGGTGACGACGGAAACGCTGCGTGCGAGCTGCAATTGCCCGAAATAGCCTGTCTCCGATCGCTGCGCGCGTTTTTCGGCGTGGCCCGCAACGCCGCCGACGCCGAGGATCACGCCGCCATGCTGAATGGTGTCGTCGCCATAATAGAGTTTGGCGCCGACAGCCCCCACGTCCTTGGGTATCAATTGCGCGACCATTTCGGTGAGCCAACCCGGCTCGATGACTTCGATATCGTTATTGATGAAGCCCAGAATTGATCCCGAAGCGATACGGGCAGCCTGGTTGTTCAAAGCCGAGAAATTGAATGCCCCTTCGATGCGTAATACGCGCACGCGCGAATCAGAAACAATGTCAGTGAAATACCGCAGCGTTGCGGGTTCGCTGCTTTCGTTATCGACGATGATAACTTCAAGATCCGGATAGTCTGTTTCCTTCAAGATGCCTTCGACGCAGGCCTTGAGAAGGCCCACGCGGTCGCGCGTCGGAATGATCAGCGAAACGCGCGGCGCAGGCGCCGGGACTTTGCGAATAATGCGGTTCCAGGACTTAATGCGGCCAGCGACGATATCGACCGCCTCACCCTTGGACGCGAAATGATCCAGCAAGGCGCGGCGCGCTGATTCACGCGCGGTGTCTTTCTGGGTGGATGAGAACGTCTGCGCGCCCGGAAAGATACGCCAGTGATAAAGCACAAACGGAATATGGCGAATGCGGGTGTGGTCGCTCTTTGCGATGACTCTGAGCGCCAGGTCATAATCCTGACTCCCCTCAAACCCTTCCCTAAATCCCCCGACGGCTTTGACAAGTGACGTGCGATAGACCCCAAGATGGTTGATATAGTTTTGAGCATAGAACCGTTCCGGATCCCAATCCGGCTTGAAGAACGGTTCAAAGCGATTGCCCCGTTCGTCAATCTTGTCTTCATCCGAGTAGATCACATCGACATCGGGATGCGCGTTTATCTCCACTGCGATCATGTAGAGCGCGTGATTAGGGAGCACGTCGTCATGATCCATAAGGGCAATAAAATCGCCCGTCGCGAGATCGAGCGCCGCATTGCTGGCGCGGGCAATGCGGCCATTCTCTGGGCGGGTTACGACCTTAATGCGCGGGTCGCGTTCGGCGAACTGCCGTAGCACGCGCGCGACATGAGAAGCCGTTGAGGCGTCATCGGCAATACATAGCTCCCAGTTCGGATAATTCTGGGCAAGAACGGACTCAATCGCCGCACGCAAATAAGGTTCCGGCGTGTTCCATACCGGCATAACAATGGAAATTTTCGGTTTCGTGGCGAGCAAGTCCATATGCCGAAGGATCGCGGTATCGTCCTCCGAACTGCGCATATCAAAGAAATCAGTCCAGTAACTGTACCCGCTAGGGCCCGACGCGAAGAGACGCGCTACACGATTACGGAACTCGGTCACGCCCCGCCGCAGCCCACGCAAAGCGCGCAAAAATCCGAAAGGATGACGAAGTGCAGCGCGCCACATGAGGCCAAAGGGGCTCACCTCCTGAATCACGATAGCGCCGAAGGCATATTCGCCGGGCCGATTACTGGGATCGAGGCGCAGCAAACCCGTTTCAGGGGGCAATTTGATCAGCACTTCCGCGGCACCGCTGGTAATTGCCGGCAGCGGAATACTGGCAAGCCATTGTGGATTAGCGGCGCTCAGAGCATTCAGAACTGGGCGGAACTGGGCTGTCGCCTCCCGCACCTCGAAACGCAACAGCCCCCATCCCGTTGGCGCGCGCCCCGCGCTGCTGTCCAACCAAAGTTGGGGACTGGCGCCAAGTGTGCGAAAGCGGCGGCCCTCCATTTCCTCGGCTTGGTGACCGGCACGCGGCAACATCGTGTGTTTGAGGCGACCTGGCGCGAAAAGCAACTTGATGAGCCGCGTCGCGACCCGCAAAGGCCTCGTTATGCGCCATGAGTGCGAGGCAAACACACCTGCGAGTCTTGCCTGCAAATGGTTGATGGTCGCGTTTAAATGGTTGATGGTCGCGTTTAAATGGTTGATGGTCGCGTTTAAATGGTTGATGGTCGCGTTTAAATGTTCGACGATTGCATCGCGCTCGATCACGCTAGAATTCAGCTCAAATACTTTTTTATCAAACTCGACAATTTCAAAGTCCCGCGCGCGGATCATGCCATCGCGCTCAACCACGGCGGCTTCTGCGGCTTCGGCGCGCTGATGGATCTCCGGAATTGCCTGATCCAATGCGGCTATGCGCGTTTCACGTACGTTGAGCGTTGCCTGCAGCTCTTCCGCTTTCGCCGTCATGTTTGCAAGCTCGGCTGTGGCGACCAGATTGCCACCGGTAACACCAAAAAATGCCCTTACGTGCTCTGTCAATTCCGGGTTCTGGCTGGCAGCGCCGGTCAACCAAGCGACCTCCGTCACAGGATTGCCGACCGCGATAACACCCAATCCATTGCTGTGCGGAAAGCTGAATGACGGGTAGCGCGTGGAAATCTCATCCCAAAAACGCCACACGCCGAACCCGCGCGCTCGCACGGCCATATCGTGGAAAAGGACAACACCGCGCGGGCTCAACTTCGGCAACCACGTTTCGAAATCGTGCTTCACGGCCTCGTACGTGTGCATGCCGTCGATATGTAAAAGGTCGATAGAGCCGTCGGTGAACCGACCAACCGCATCGTCGAATGTCGATTGCACGAGATGCGAGAACTTTGCGTAGCGCGGATCGTGATAGGCGCGCAGCTCACGCAAAACCGTTTCGTCGTAAAATCCCGCATGCTCATCGCCGCGCCATGTATCGACGGCATAGCATTGCGTGGGCGATTCCAATTGGGCGACAGCCTGGCAGAGCGCCAGGTACGAACTGCCCATATGGGTGCCAAGTTCAACCAGAACTTTGGGCCGCATCACGTCGATCAGCCAGAAAGCGAAAGGAATGTGGCCGGTCCAGTTCAACGTCGCGGGAATTTTATCCGGCGCCGCGAACACAATCGGACGATGAAGAATGCGCGCCGCTTCTGTGAAAGAATTCACGCGCGAGCTCCGTTGATGTCCGAAGCTAGAGCGTATTTGAAAAGGCCAAACAATTTAGGAACCTGGGTCACGGTGACAGTATGCCTGAAACGGATGCCCGGAACTTACTCTAACCCACGGAAAAGGCGCAAATTTTTTGTGCCGCGCGCGCGCGAAATAGGCCTTAAAGGCGCTCGAAAAGCACACCCACGGACCCTGGGATAAAGCGACCGTTCACTTCGCTATTGCCGAAGCGGTAATACCGAACCGGCCGAAACCACGCGCTGAACAGGGCCGTGATGCTTTTGGCCGTGAAGAAATTGACGTGGGTGCTCTCGAGGAGATGCCAGGGCACGGTCCCAGTTAAATGGGACAGCGGAATGCTGATCATGTCGGGAACCGTGACAAACAAAGACTGGCGGGTAATCCGGGCAATTTCGGCCGCGTAGGGCTCCACACCGTCGATATGCTCGAGAACTTCGGAGGAAACCGTGGATGCGAAGGCCCCGTCCTCGTAAGGTAACGGCAGGCCGCCCTGGTACAATTTCACAAATGGCGCCGCCCCCGGCTTAAGACCATTACGAATAGGCGCCCGATCAATCTCGATGCCAAAAGCGTCCTTCCCTTGCGCACGCAGTTGGTCGACGAGATCACCGTTACCGCATCCGAAATCCAAAACATTGGACGGCAACGCCGCCGCGACGGCGACAACCTCTTCGTTGGCATCCTGCGGGGGACCAAAGCCGTAAACGTCCTCGCGGCGCAAAATGCGCTTGGTCGACAAGAGTTCGGCGTAGTGCGGTTCAACTGTTGCGTAAAGTTGCGCATTACCGATAGCAACACGCTCTTGACCAGCACAAACGAAAGCGGGTTTTGCACTGAGCTGAAACTCAGCCACAAAGCCGGCGTACCGGTTCCGCGATAGTTTAGCATTCACGACATCGGGACGCGGGACTCTGAAGATATAAGCGGGCGATTGCGTGCGACCATCCGCCATCTCCAGTGCGATAGCCAGTTCACCGTCAGAATCGCTCCATCCTCGCACGAGCAAGATCGGAAGCGGATGTCCTTCAATAACGTCGATATGAATGGCCGAAGTCCCCCCTGCACGTACGACAATCGTATTCACGCCGCGCCTAACATCGCCCTGAAGCCGACGCATTGCATGTCGAACTTTCCTTAACACAGACAAAAACACAGAAGCGCGGCCATGCATGAAGGGTGAAGGCGGGACCGAAACTTACCTTAACCGCCGGATTTGCGGCAATTTTTTTATCCGCGGCGCACTCTAAGGAACTGCTCGGAACTCGCAGCGCGTGCCCATATCGGCCTTAATGCCTGACGGATTATCATTGTAGTGGCCAAGCGTGATCAGGCTGGCGTCGGAGATCGTCAAAATCAGGTGATATTGCGCATCTGTTGGTGTGAAACCCAGTTCACTTTGAATCTTCGAGATTGCCACAGTCACTGCACCATGCCCCGGAATAGCCGGGGATGGCCAACGGCCAATCAGTATGCCGGTCCCTGCGTCGCGCACGTCCACGTTCACTGTTCCGGACGCGCTATCGCCGTTTGCCAGAACAATCACACTGGGAAGAAAGCCGAGCACACTGCTGTGTACATTCATGGCCGTCTTGCCGCTGACGCCGGCCGCGCTCGCGCCCGCGTGGCTGCAACTGGACAGATTGAGAATCACGTTCTGCGACGAATCATAAGTGACATGCTGGGCAAAACCATTGAAGTTGGCTTTCACATCTAGCTGTGCAAAAGCGCCGGTGCGCGTCGGCACAATTACGCCCGCCTCCTGCTCAATCGTTTTCATGATGAACTGGGGCGCGGTGTTCGCCGCGATGACTTTGTTAAACGTGCCAAGCACGGTTCCGAGATCGTCTCGCACGTCGATCTGCAGCTGCCCCTCGACGCCATTGGGGTTATAGACGCGCAAAAACGAGTTTACCGGGCCCGGCGCTGAAAACCTTACCGGCGCAATCGATGTCACCGGCGCATTGCCCAGGTCGACGCTGTTCTTGCCATAGACAAGATCGCGGACGCCCGTGAACTTTGTCCAACTCGCGCCGCCATCGACGCTACGGTAGAGGTAATAGCCTTTTGCGGCAGCCCAGATCACATTGCCGTTGGAAGGAGCGATCTTGATGTCGGTGATGGACTGATCGTTGGCGAGCGTCGTATCGTTATAAACTTGCTGAACGGTTGCGAAACCGTCGGTGGTTTTCCAGATGCCGGCCGCGGTGAAGTACGCGGTTTGGCTAATGGTCGGATGAATGCGCGTGACTCCATAAAAGATCTGCGGACCCACAGCTGCCCACGTCGCACCACCATCGACAGATTTATAGGCCCGATGGCCGCTGGCGACATTGGCGTAAATAATGCTTGGGTCGCCCTTGAAGGCATCAAACCCAGAGACGGTCTCGCCCGCGGGATTCGATATGCTCCACGTCGCTCCTCCGTCGGCGCTGCGAATAAAGCCATACGCCGTGGGCGCCTCGCCTTTGTGCACCTGGCCCGAAAGATACAGCGTGCGCTGATCGCCGCCACGCAAGACGGCATCAATAAAGATATTGCTCTCAACGCCCGAGGGAAGAGTCAGAGGTGCCCACGTTTCGGCGGCATCGTTGCTTACATAAACGCCGCCGTTGACGAACGCCCCCGGGTACGTGGGATATGTTGCAGTGAGCCCGCCAACGACTGCATACACACGACCTGGTGTTTTCGCGTCGACGAGAACATAGGTCACATACGTGCTGGCGAGACCCTGGTTTTTCTGAGTCCACGTGGCGCCGCCGTCGGTACTTTTATAAACGCCGCCTGAAGCGCTTGGATAGGTGGCCGGGGATGACGGTCCAGGTCCATTGATCGCGGATGCATAGAGCGTCTGTGTATTATTCGGATCGATCGCGATGTCGAAAATTTGCGAATAGAATGTATGGGCGATGGTGCACTTCAAGCCGGTGCGCAGGCGCGTCCAGTTCACACCCCCGTCGCTGGTTTTAAAAATGCCGTCGCCCTCGGTGCCCACATAGGCAACGCTAGGGTTGGTTGGGTCGATCGCGAGCGAATGGAACGGCGTATCTTGATTGTTGCCCGCCTCACCCTTTAAGGGGCCGTTAATCGGCGTTGGACATTCGTTCGTGTCCGCCGCCATTGCGCGTGGCGACGTGAAAATAAGTGCCAGAAAAAGAATGAAAAACCGCACCCGACCCCCAACGCAGCAACCCTCGGGCCGCCTAACTTAAGTATAAGGCTTGCATCGCGTTTAGGCCATTCGTAAGCGCCTCCTCGCGCGCTATAGTGACCCCAAAATCTACGAGGTTTTTTGTTTCGGAGCCTGAATTATGAAGCGTATGAGTGGCGTTTTCGGCGTCGTTCTGGCGTTGGGTTTGTTGACCGGGTCTTGCGCCTTCGCCGCAAGCGAGCTGCAGCCGGATCCAGAAAATACGCTCTATCTAGATCTTGATTACGGGCGCGTCGTGATTCGCATGCGCCCTGACCTCGCCCCACAGCACGTCGCGCGTATTAAGAATCTGGTGCGCGATGGCTTTTACGACGGCACCGTGTTTCACCGCGTGGTGGACGGATTTGTGGCTCAGACCGGAGATCCAACCGGGAAAGGCAGCGGTGGCACGGAACGCAAACTGAAACCCGAATTCACGCGCACGCCCCAAACGCGCGGCATCGTGTCCATGGCGCGAGGAAGCAAAAAAGACAGCGCCGACAGTCAATTTTTCTTCGTGCTAACCGACAACAATCGCTCATCGCTCGACGGACAATACACTGTTTGGGGCGAGGTCATGTCGGGAATGGAATTTGTCGACATGATCAAAAAGGGCGACAAGACCGTTGGTAAGGTCACAAACCCTGACCGCGTCGTGAAAATGCAAGTGATGGCCGATGCAGGCCGTCCCGCCGAAAGCACGATAGACGCGTTGAAAAAACCTGACGCCGTTATCTTGGCCGCCGATTTCAGCGCGAGTGAGTTCCGCTGCACCGCTATGGTCGATCATCCGGGGAGCGCAACGCAAGCCGCACTCGCGCGGCTGTGGGCGCACGGATATCTGGCGGGGTTTTATAAAGCCC
This sequence comes from Fidelibacterota bacterium, assembly GCA_947475895.1. GTDB lineage: Bacteria > Pseudomonadota > Alphaproteobacteria > Rhodospirillales > Rhodospirillaceae > SHVO01. Next base: position 41,577 of record CANJMF010000014.1, on the reverse strand, counting down.
AGGGAAAAATCACGTTCACAAACGACACATCCGACAGCGGCATACTAGCAACGTGCACGACATCTCCCGCTTTATTTCTGCTCAACGCATCACAGCAGATAGCGAAAATGCCCCGCGACTTGCCTGCGTCCAATGATGCGTTCGCAGCGAACACATATAGCTGCAAGCAATTCGTGGCCGCGCGCAATAGCGCGAACAAAATTGAAAGCGAACTGGCAGACCTGTGGTCATTCGCCGTTATTCAAGGATACAAAAATCTCGCGCAGCCGAGTATTGAAATACCCGTCGATGCCCGGCCGCAATTGCTAGGTGCGATTGCGCGAGCGTGTGAGAAGTCTCCGGATTTTTTGCTTTTGGATATGGCTGCTGCCGTCGCGAGCAAGGTGAAGCTGAAATGAGCGACGCTTAGGGCGCGGGCTTTTGCGCCTTTACATTGAGGCTGATAGCGATATTGCCGAATTTCAAAACGCTGGAATCTTGAAAAAGCTGGAAGTCATCTACGCGCTCGATGTTTTGAAACCCAACATCGTTCAGGTAAGAGCCAAGAAACTCCCACGTTAACCCTACGGAATGGAAATCGTAAGGGTCGACCTGGCCGCCAAATATGATCCTCATCACATGGAAGCGCTCCTCACCCGACAGCTCTTTATGGAGGAACAGGCGGCAAAGTGTCTCGAAGTCAGGAACGCTGATCATGACGGTGCCGCCGGGCAACAGAACGCGAAACCACTCCTTCAACGTCGTCTGCATATCCTCGTGATAAGAGACGTGTTCAAGGACGTGGCTGGCATAAATTGTGTCGATAGAGTTGTCTTTGAACGCCACCAGATCTCCGCAGTCGCCGACATAATCGACTTCGGGGCCCGGATCGATATCGAGGGTTTTCCAACCCTCGGCTCGCTCGCGTGACCCGATATTGAGTTTGATCATGTTGGCCTACGAAGCCAGCGCCGGAGTTGCCGCGAGGTCCAACACCGGATAGTCGGAATAACCTTCGGGACCGCCTCCGTAGACCGTTGATTGGTTCACCGCATTCAACGGCGCCCGCGCTTTAATACGCTCGGGCAAATCCGGATTGGCGAGGAACGGTGAGCCAAAGGCAACCGCGTCGACCTTTCCTTCCGCGACGGCGGCTTGCGCCTCATCCGGCGTATAGCCCATGTTGCCGATGAGTGTGCCTTTATAGATCGCCCGCGACGGCGTCATGATATCGCCCGCCTGCTTGCCGGCAAAGTCGCCGCGCATGACGTGCCAATAGGCCAAGTTAAATGCGTTGAGTTCGCCCGCGAGCCACGTCGCAAGGCCCACGGGATCGCTATCGACCATATCGTTATAGCTATTGAGCGGCGAGCTTCGCAGGCCCACGCGATCGCTGCCCAATACGTCGCTTACGGCTGTGAGTATTTCAAACAACAGGCGGGCGCGATTTTCGCGGGGCCCGCCATATGCATCATCGCGTTTGTTTGCACCGTCGCGCAGGAATTGATCAATGAGATAGCCGTTAGCGCCGTGAACCTCGACGCCATCGAAGCCGGCCGATTTTGCGTTGGCGGCCGCTTTCTTAAACCCGGCGACAATGCCGGGAATTTCAGCGATCGTCAGCGCGTGCGGGGTCACATGCGGACGCTTGCCTTCGGGCGTTTGCACCTCGCCCGCAATCGCGATTGCGCTCGCGCTCACAGTTTGCGCTCCGTTATTCAATGCAGGATGGCAGGCGCGGCCACCATGCCAGATTTGCAGAAAAATGTGCCCGCCCTTGGCGTGCACGGCGTCGGTGATCAATTTCCATCCATCGACGCATGCTTGCGAATATATTCCAGGCTCGGAATGGAAGGCGGAGTTTCCCTCCATAATCATTGTCGCCTCGGCGATGAGCAAACCGCCGCTCGCCCGTTGGGCGTAGTATTCCGCCATAAGTGGGTTTGGAATGTGCTCAACCCCTGCCCGGCATCGCGTGAGTGGAGCAAGAAAAATGCGGTTCGGCACAGTAAGTGCGCCAAGACGAAGCGGCGTGAAAAGATCGGGCATGGATGCTTACCAGAATTGCTACAGGAATTTCTTGAACCAGCCTAAGCCGTTTTCCGTGCCGGCCTTAGGACGATACTCGCACCCGATCCAGCCGTCGTAACCAGAGGCATCGATCAAATCGAATATATGCGCGTAGTTCACTTCACCCAAATCCGGCTCCTGGCGCTCCGGAACGCTTGCGATTTGAATGTGACCTATGTGCGGCAGGTACTTTTTGAACGTCATCGACAAATCGCCTTCGACGATTTGGGCGTGATAAAAATCCATCTGAACTTTGAGGTTCGGTTCACCGACCTCCTCGCGGATGTCGTGGGCATCGTCTTGCCGGTTCAGAAAAAATCCAGGGATGTCGCGTGTATTTACGGGCTCGATCATGAGCGTACGGTTATGATCCTGCAGCTTTCGCGCGGCATAACGTAAATTCGCGACGTAGACGTCGCGGCATTTTTGCTTATCGGCGGCAGCCGGTGGACAACCCGCCAGCGTATGAATACGCGGCGCCTTGAGCGCGAGCGCGTACACAATGGCGTGATCCACGCTCTCACGGAACTCGGCTTCCCGGCCCGGTATGCTGGCGATGCCGCGCTCGCCGGCTTTCCAGTCTCCCGGGGGCATATTGAAGAGCACGGTCTCGAGACCGCTTTCATCTTGCCAGCGCGCGACGTCGTTTGGATCGTGATCATAGGGAAACTGAAACTCAACCGCACGAAACCCCGCTTTACGCGCACGCGCGAAACGTTCCGGAAACGGCACTTCAGTGAACATCAAGGTCAGGTTTGCGGCAAACTTCGGCATTGTCCATTCTCATTTCGCCGCGACGTGATCGTTACGGCCCTAACGTAGTTTGGGGCCGTCGCGTGAGTTACGCAACGGCCCCAAGTCGGTATTCAAAAGTAAGACGCTCAGCCAGCCTTAGGCAGGCCGCACGGACTTACTCCATCGTGATTTTCTGCGCACGCCAGTTGAACATGTCGGCGACCCAGATCGTCTTGTCGTCTTGGCATGAAAGGCCGTGGATGGCACGGAACTCACCGAGCTTACCACCCGGATTTCCGAGTATGCCGAGCACTTTGCCTTCCAGGCTGACTTTATAGACGCGTGACGGATTTACGTCGGCGACATACAGCACCTGGTTTGGACCCGCGGGCGTAATGCACATTGCATCAGGCGCACCGGGGACACCTGTGAGTCCTGCAGGCGGCACATCGGGGTAAGCCTTCGGAACGTTCGGATCATCACCGCGCGGCACCGGCGCCTTGCCTGAGATAAACATCGGCAGCGGGTTGGGTTGACCTTCCTTCAGTTCGTAGAAAGGCACCTGCCCCATCAAGGTAAATTGGCGCAGGAACTTGCCATCGGTGTTGAACACCTGAATACGCGCATTGCCACGGTCGGCGACATAGATGTTGTCCTTGCTATCGACAGCAATGCCGTGCGGTGTCCGGAACTGGCCCGGACCCGTGCCGCGCTCGCCCCAAGACTTCACCCAGAAACCGTTCTTATCGATCTTGGCGACGCGCGAATTCTCATAACCATCGGAGACATAGGCATTGCCTTGTGAATCCCAAGCTACGTCCGTCGGCTGATCGAACGTACCCAAACGATGAGTCGGCGCTTTCATATCGTGCGGTTTTTCACGATCCGGCGGCGGCCGATAGTCGCTGGCTTCATCCTTACGACCGAAGACGTCGACGACGCGGCCTTCCGGATTAAACTTCACAACCGTGTTCGAACCTTTATCCACGATCCAAATATTGTCTTGCTTGTCGGCGCGGATGCCGTGCGCAAACGAAAACGAATATAAATTGTGGCCGATTTCGCGAACGAACTTACCGGTATTGTCGAACTCCAGCACTTGCGCCGCCGAGGCGGCGTAAGCCGGGCCTACGCTGTTTCCACGCGAGAAGACGAAAACATGGCCTTTTGAGTTCGTCGTAACCGCTGCCACTTCACCGAAGTGAATGTCGGCCGGCAATTGCAAGGGGGCTTCTGCCTTAAATTTGATGCGCGGCGGCTCTGCCGCCTGACTGGCTGTGTTGGTTCCGCAAACCGCGAGGATTGCAAGAACGACTGCTTTCCGTTTCATCGTACCTCCAAAAAAGTAATAGCTTCCCACTTTCGTTTTTATGCAAAACGGCCCGGATTAAACATCATCCTGGCCGTCCTGCACAAGAACGCCGTCAGTTACATTTTAAAGCGTAGACCCGCGCGGAACACGGCGCCTTGGATGTCATACAGACCAGAGGCCTGAATTGCCAAGTTCGCATAGTTAGGCGAAGTCGCGACGCCCGGCGGATTGTGGTTGAGCAGATTGCGAACGCTGAAGTACGCCGTCGATTGCGCTCCCGCGACATCGAATGCGTAATTGACGTTCATATCGAGATAGAACGCACTCGGCAGACGGTTTTTGTTCACGGTGATATGAGCTGCCGTCGACACAGGGCACGCCGTCGAACACTCGATGTATTCGCTGTTGATCACGCCTGAGCTGATGGCACGGCCGGTCAGCGTGAACGTAACGGGATCAAGCTGATACGTGGCCGACATCGTTAGGCGGAAATCCGGCGGGCCACCCGAGGTACCACCACCACCTCCGTTTTCACCAACGTGATTAGTTGGGGAGGTAAGCCCGTCGTCCTGATAGTTCTTTAGATAGAACGTAGCGTTGCCATGCAACGTGAAATCGCCGTTCATGCTTGAGAGCACATCCGCCATTTTGAAGCGATACGTGGCTTCGACGTCCAAGCCGCGCATATCTTGCTGTGCAATGTTGATCTGCCCCGTCGTCACCGACGTAATGACGCCGTTGACACGCGTGATGCGAGGGCAAAACTCAGGATGCGAACCGTTGTAGCAGAGGTTGATGATATTCTGAGTAGAGACCGCGCCGATGCCGCCTTTGAGATTCACGCGCCAATAGTCGACAGACGCCGTGAAACCATCGAGGAAGCGCGGCGCGAGCACTGCGCCGATGCCGGTCGTATCAGCTTTTTCCGGGCTTAAGGCGGGATTGCCCGTCGTGATGCTTGTGGGGCTCGGGTTCGTATTGGTGAATGGATCTTGAAGCACCCCGAACCCGACGCTCGTTGGCTGGAACAATTCCGCAAGGTTTGGCGCACGGATGTCACGAGACCGTGTGACGCGGAACTTGATATCCGGAACCGGCGTGAACGTCGTGCCGACTTTCCACGTGGTCACATAACCGGCAAGCTCATAGCCGGTGAAGCGAACCGCGCCATTGAGGTCCCAGCTGTCTGCCCACGATAGGCCCTTCACGATCGGCACCACGGTTTCCAAAGCACCTTCGGTGACGGACTGTTTACCGTGAAGGATGCCCGGGTTGCCCTGGATATGGCCGATGGTGAGAGACACTGTGTCGGGATTATTGTGGACCGACTCAATCCGGTGTTCGGCGCTGATGGCCAAGGAAACCGGACCGGCCGGAACCGAGAACGGCTCGCCGGTCGCAGAGGCAGCAAACACACCCTGCTCGACTTTGCCATGGCTCGCGGACGGATCGCCGATGATGAAAGCGCGGCCGGCCGAGTTGTTGGCATTTACGCCGATGCCCAAAGGATTCCACGGTGAGCACGGGTTGTTCTGATCGGCGAGTTTAACGCGGCAAACGATGCCGCCGGTCGCTGGATTGACAACAGAATCGATCGCGTCACGGAAGCGCGCCGTCTGGTACGTGTTGTAGTAATGCAGGATGGCGCGCGTGATCCCGTAGGCACCGTACGCATTCCACTTCCAGTTCGTGCCGAACGCATCGAAGTTGCCTTCGACGCCTACGGAGTTCTGGTTCGTGATGCGGACGTTATCGGCATAGACCCAACCCAGTTCGGTATTCCAGACACCGACCGCAATCTGCGTCACACCAGCAGCGACCATTCGCGTGCGGACCGACCCCGGCAGAAATGCGTTGTCCAATTTTATAATCGGTGCATTGCCCCCAGGCGAAGGTGCGAATGGCGGATCGACCTCGCCCTCATCCCGAGATTGAGTCCACGAAGATTGAACGAAAACATTCAAGCTATCGGTGACGTCATATGCGGCGCGCAGGAACACGTTCTGACGATGTTCCTTCTGAATAATGTCGTAGCCCTGCCGCACTTCGGTCGACGCCCAATCGCCGCCTTGTGTTTGCGTTGAGTTCGTAAGGGTGCCGTAATTGAATTGATAAGGCGTGCCGCCCTGACCGAAGGCTACGCCCTTCAATGGACCCGAATTGACGATACCGCCGTAAGACATGCTGACCACGCCCACGTGGTTCAAAATAAGCTGAGCGGGCACATTGGTCGTTTGCCCCGCGCCCGTGCCGTAGGCCGGGTTCACCATGATTTGCGTACCGGTGCGGTTCCATTCGCGACCACCGTCACCGTTACTCCCGCCGTTGAACGCTTCTTCACCCGATAGCAGGATGTGACCGCGACCGCCGGCAAACGGAATACCGGCCGACAACTTAACAGAAAAATTCTTTCCGTCGCCGTAGTTGGTGAGGCCGCCGCTGATCTCGCCTTTGACACCCGTGAATTGCTTGTCGAGAACAAAGTTCACAACACCGGCCACGGCATCCGAACCGTACACGGCGGATGCGCCGCCGGTCACGACGTCGACGCGCGAGACAAGCTGCTGCGGGTAAGAGTTAACGTCCACCGTCTGGCCCGACGCGGATGAACCTACGGTCCGCTGACCATCGAGCAGAACCAGGGTGCGCGTTACGCCCATGGCGCGCAGGTTTAAGTTATTTTGACCGCTGTTTCCGCTCGAAAGACTGATGGAGTTGGTGGAGCCGAGACCGGAACCCGAAAAGGCGGGCATTTGTGCCAGAAGGTTTGCGATGTTCCCATCAGCCTTGTTTTCGAGTGCGGCCGTGTCAATGACCGACAAAGGCGTGGGCGCTTCATAGCCTTCACGGATAATGCGCGAACCGGTAACGACGATTTCTTCCACCGGCGCTTGTTCGGCGGACTGCGCGGACTTCGCGCTTTGCGCCAAAACTGGCGCGGGCAAAGCGAACATTAACGCGAACGCTGTCGACAGCGCGGTCGACGATTTCATGAGATAGGCGTGTTTGATACTGGTGTATGGCGAATTCATAGTTCCCTCAATATAAATAAATGAATAAAAATAAACTCCCCGATCGATGTCCGCGCGCCGTGCCAACGGCAACGATGCGCAGACATCTTTAGATCGGAGCCTCTCCTCGTTTCGGTCTTACTCCATCGTTATCTTCTGAGCGCGCCAGTTAAACATGTCGGCGACCCAGATCGTTTTATCGTCCTGGCAAGATAACCCGTGGATGGCGCGGAACTCACCGAGCTTTCCACCCGGATCACCAAGCATGCCAAGCACTTTGCCTTCCAAGCTGACTTTGTAGACTCGCGACGGATTGACGTCGGCGATATACAGCACTTGGTTTGGTCCGGGAGGCGAGATGCACATGGCATCAGGTGAACCATTTTCAAGCGACAGGTTGCGCGGCGGCGCGTCCGGATAGGCTTTCGCGGCTTTCGGATCGTCGCCACGCGGTACGAGCGGTCCGCCTTTGATGAACATGGGCAGCGGGTTGGACTGGCCTTCCTTCACTTCATAGAAGGGTATTTGTCCCATCAAAGTAAACTGACGCAAGAACTTGCCGTTGGTGTCGAACACCTGAACACGCGCGTTGCCGCGGTCGGCGACATACACGTTATCTTTCGTATCGACAGCGATGCCGTGCGGCGTGAGGAACTGGCCGGGGCCTGTTCCGCGTTCACCCCATGACTTCACCCAACCGCCGTTCTTGTCGATCTTTGCGACGCGCGAGTTCTCGTAACCGTCGGAGACATATGCGTTCCCCTGAGAATCCCAAGCGACGTCCGTGGGCTGATCGAAGGTACCAAGGCGATGCGTAGGAGCTTTGGGGTCGTGAGGATGGTCGCGCGACGGCGGCGGACGGTAATCGCTCGCCTCATCCTTGCGACCGAAGACATCGACGACGCGGCCGTCGGGGTTGAATTTAATGACCGTGTTGGAGCCCTTGTCGACAATCCACACGTTATCTTGCTTATCGACGCGAACTGCGTGAGCGAACGACCACGAATACAAATTGTGTCCGATCTCGCGAACGAATTTTCCCGCTTCGTCAAATTCCAGCAATTGAGCTGCCGATGAAGCGTAGGCCGGGCCTGTGCTGTTGCCGCGCGAGAAGATGAAAACGTGTTTTTTCGAATTAACGGCGAGACCCGCGACTTCACCGAAGTGAATGTCGGCCGGCAGTGTCAGCGGAGCTTCCGCTTTAAATTTAATACGCGGCGGATTTGGTTCTGCCGCCTGGCTAACGCCAACGATGCCGGTGGCGGCAAGAAGCGCGAGAATAAATGCTTTCCGTTTCATATGACCTCCCGGATATTTTTGCGGAACTACCGCGTTTTCTTAGGATCGACGGATCACCCGCTATTTTCCGATCTGGTTGCGAACAGCGTTTAGCGTGCAATCCAAACACTCTCTGTCTAAGCGGCGACAATCGTGCTCAACGCAACGCGGATGGAGCGCGCTGCCATTCATAGCGAGACAGAGAACTGCTTAGATTTTTTCGAAAGACTTGAGACAACGCGCGCAAACAAGGCACACGTCACCACGTACGCTAGGCGAAAATTTCATCGTTCCTCCCCGAACTTCGAAATCCGCTCTGAGTGCTTGGCACTCCCACATACGACTGGCGCTGCTTTTTATGCCGCGGCGCACAATCGCCCTCTTAAAAAATTATTAACACGCGGTGTTTGGCATAGCTAATGCTTTTTAGTTAGCCAATCGTCCAATACATCAACAAATAAAGCCCCATAGATGCGAATTGCCGATCTGTTATTGCGACGCAACGTTCTCGCAAAGACGCCTTTTGCGCCAGTAACGGGACGTTTTAGCCCACGCCACAAAGACATGTTTTTGCTTTTCGCACTCGCAACAAAACGCTCTCCTGTGTGGCCGGCAAGCAACAGCCTATGAAATTGCTCCTTCGCGTGCCTTCCGCGATGCCCTATGCCGTACGGCTAGACGTGCAGGGCGCGCTCCCTGCATGTCGAATTTGGGTAGATGCCATCGCTGCGAAATCTGCCGGGCCCGGGTAGAATATGCAAAAGCAGTGCTCACCAGAGCGAATTTTAAGATGAACGTTAGATTGTCACGTGCCGACCGCCGCACCATGCAACGGCAAGAAGCCGAGTTGTTGGCACTTCCGCTAAGCTTGAGCGGAGATCCACGTCCTATGGCAGCGCATCTGCGCCATGTTGTGCGATTACTGCAAAGCTCAAAATCTCCGTCGCCGAATTCTGATGCCGTGATGCACGTCGCTGCGTTGCTGGATCGCACTGTTCCGGCCTCGGCTCACAAAATACTCGCTTGCGGTCGGGGATGCTCTCATTGCTGTACACAGATGGTGGCCCTCACCGCACCCGAGGCGTTCCTGGTCGCGGCGCGCGTTCGCAAGAACGCGCGCGTTGTGGCGGCCATTAACGAAGTCCACAACAAGACTCGCGAGCTGACTTTGGAACAGCGCCTACGAAGCGGTATCATGTGCGCGTTATTGGACGAGAAGGTATGCTCGATCTATCCGGCGCGTCCTTTGGGTTGTCACGGCTTTGTCTCGGTAAATCTCGACGCTTGCATCGCTGCTTTTGTCAACGGTGCGCCTCCCGACATTCCAATGCCCAGTGAATACGCCACGGTCCTTTACGCGTGCCGAATGTTGTTAATGGCCGCCCTTCGGCTTTTGAGGCTTAACGATTCCTCCTATGAAATGAATGCCGCCTTGGCCGCGATCTTATCGCAGGAGAACGCTGAAGCACGCTGGCTCGCCGGCGAGAACGTTTTCGCAGGCGTGCCGACGCTGGCGCCACCTCCACCCCAGTTCGACCTCGCCATCAATGAAATGGCGGCTTACGTCGCGCCTACACTCTGAATTCCTGGCGCGCGTCCTGGCCCTGCTCGAGAACACCGAGTACAGTTACAGACGCAATCGGAGGGCACCCATGGAACAAGATGCATTACGTCAGCTTGCGCGCGCGCGGTGGCGCATGGCTATTACCCTGAGCGTGCTGATGGTCGTGATCTATTTTGGTTTTATTCTTTTGATCGCTTTCAATAAGGAAGCCATCGGAGCGCTGATCGTACCCGGATTGTCTGTCGGAATTGTTTTAGGCGCGCTCGTCATCTTGGCGGCCTGGCTCGTCACATGGTTTTACGTGCGCTGGGCAAACCGGCATGTAGATAGCAAGTTTTCGCAAACGGGTGCGCCATGAATAGCACCACGACCATCGGCGAACCGAATACCGTCGCGATCATATTCTTCTTCATCTTTGTCGCCTTTACCCTGGTCATTACGTATTGGGCGGCACGTCGCACGAAGACGACGGAAGAGTACTTCGCTGCGGGCCGCGCAATTTCAGGTCGACAGAACGGCTTTGCGCTCGCCGGCGATTTTATGAGCGCCGCCAGCTTTCTCGGCATCGCTGGGCTTGTGGCTCTGTCAGGATTCGATGGTTTGATCTACTCCACCGGATGGCTGGTGGGATGGCCCATCGTTCTTGTCATGATCGCCGAGCCTTTGCGCAATCTTGGCAAATACACCTTCGCCGACGTGGTTTCGTTCCGCCTTAAGCAGACCCCTGTGCGCCTTGCGGCGGCCCTCGGCACTTTGGCGGTGGTCATGTTCTATTTGATCGCGCAGATGGTCGGTGCGGGGAATCTCTTCAAACTCATGTTCGGCTTGTCCTACGAAACCGCGGTCGTGATCGTCGGAATCGTCATGCTGGTATATGTATTGTTCGGCGGCATGATCGCCACCACATGGGTACAAATTGTAAAAGCCGCCTTACTCATGGGCGGCGCGCTTTTGTTATCGATCATGGTTCTCGCTCAGTTCGATATGAACCCTGTCGCCCTGTTTCGCGCTGCGGCGGATAAATATGGCGATGCCGTGTTAGCGCCGGGATCACAGGTCTCCAATCCTTGGGACGCTGTCTCTCTCGGCCTCGCATTGATGTTTGGCACTGCCGGGTTGCCTCACGTCCTTATGCGTTTTTATACGGTGCCCGATGCGAAAGCCGCGCGTCAGTCGGTGTTCTGGGCCACCGGCCTTATTGGACTCTTTTATTTGATGACCTTCATTCTCGGGTTCGGGGCCATGGTGTTGGTCGGCCGGGATGTCATCTTAGATATCGACAAAGGCGGCAACATGGCCGCCCCCTTGCTCGCCGAAGTCCTCGGCGGTAAAGGCCTTTTAGGCTTCATCGCGGCGGTGGCTTTTGCCACCATCCTCGCGGTGGTTGCCGGCCTTACGCTTTCAGGTGCAGCTGCCTTGAGTCATGACTTGTGGGTGTCGGTCGTACGCAAGGGCCACGCCGATCATAAAGAGCAACTGCGTGTCGCACGCGCGGCCACCATCCTCCTGGGCTTATTAGCGATCGCACTCGGAATCATTTTCAAAGGTCAAAACGTCGCGTTCATGGTGGGGCTCGCCTTCGCCGTTGCTGCCAGCGGAAATTTTCCGGCACTCGTGCTCGCTATTTTTTGGCGTCGCGCCACCACCGCCGGCATGGTCGCGTCGATGATTGTGGGTACGGTCACCTCACTAGCCTTCATTTATTTTTCCCCGACAATCCAGGTCGACATTCTAAAGCATTCCGATGCGTGGTTTCCGTTGAAAAACCCCGCCTTGGTGACAATTCCCTTGTCGTTCTTGGTTGGAATTATCGTGTCACTTTTGACTCCCGAAAAGAGTGCCTTCGATGGGTATGATGCCAAGGAGCGACAAATGATTCTTGGTGTCGAAGGGAAATAAGTGAACCCCGGAGCCGAAAACATAGACGTCACGCGCCGCGACGATAGCGGCATCACGACACTCACGTTAAATCGTCCTGACTCTCGCAATTCGCTGTCGCGCAACTGCATTGCAGCGTTGACGGATGAACTGGGTAAAATTGCTACGGACACCCGCGTCAAAGTGGTCGTGCTGGCCGCGGCCGGGACGGTTTTTTGCGCAGGCCACGACTTAAAGGAATTGCGCGCTCACCCGGACTCCGCCTGGACGCGAGAAATGTTTGAGGCCTGCAGCGCCATGATGCTCGCGATGACGCGCGCGCCGCAGCCAATCATCGCGCGCGTTCACGGCGTCGCGACCGCCGCAGGGTGTCAGCTGGTTGCCACGGCCGATTTGGCCGTTGCATCTTCCGATGCGTCGTTCGCCACGCCCGGGGTCAACATTGGTTTGTTTTGTTCCACGCCCATGGTCGCACTGAGCCGTAATGTCGGACGGAAGAAAGCTATGGAGATGCTTCTAACCGGGCGCCCCATGAGCGCCAACGAAGCCGAAGCGGCCGGCCTGGTAAATATGGTGGTGGCGCCGGAAAAATTGGACGAGGCCGTTTATGGTCTGGCCGGGGTCATCGCCAGCAAGTCACGGCGCGTTCTGGCGATTGGAAAACGCGCCTTTTATGAGCAGATCGAAATGGGCCTCGCGGAGTCCTATACATACGCCGCCGCCGTCATGACCAAAAACATGATGGAAGGTGACGCCACGGAGGGGATCGACGCCTTCCTCGCCAAACGCAACCCGGTTTGGGCAAACGACTGAAAAAAAAGACGTTTTTCTGCTATTACATATTTGTGCCGGAAAGGTTCTGGGTTGCTTGGTGACCAGGGACGCGCATAGAGTCTTGCCAGTCATTCCATTCGATCATGGCTCCGGTCGCGGAGCTGCGGAGGCAAAAAATGCGGACATTACATATAGCGCTAAGCGCGATGCTGGTGGCGATCGCCGGGGCGGCCTTTGCGGCCGAGACGGCGATTGAAAAGATGCCCTATCCAGGCGTGGTCGCCATGTCGCAGGAACGTCCCGGGCAATGGATTTATAAATCCTTCCCCCGGTTTTTACCGCTTTATATCTTCGACGGCGAGCCGGCGGGCAAATCCACGTGCGATAACGTATGTGCTGCGGTGTGGCCGATCATTCAGGCTGAAAAGACCGACAAGCCAATGGGTGTGTGGACAATCGTGAAGCGCGACGATGGCCGCTACCAATGGGCGTTCAGGAACAAGCCGGTTTACATGTACTTCGAGGACAACCCGAACGATCCACGGGGCGCCGGAAAAAATATGAGCTGGTATCTTGAAGAAGGCGCGCTTGCGTATCTGACGGCGGCCGGCGTTCAACTCCCCGCTTCTACGACACCGGCGGAGCACAAAACCGGCACGGACAACAAAGCAAAGGCCAAGCTCCTGCAACCCTGATACGCGTACGCCGCATTGAGCGAACCCGCAGCAAAGCCTGCCAATTACGAACGCAGGACGCGGACACTGAGGGAGATCTTCAATGCCGACGATGCGAGCCGGAATTGCCACCGCCGATGGCGTGGCTTTTCATAGCGATATTCCGCGCCCCGCGCCGGCCGCCGGTCAGGTTCTCGTGCGGGTTAGCGATGCAGGACTTAATCATGCCGATCTCAACTCAGCCCGCTTAACCGCGAATACACCCTTCACAATCGTCGGTCAGGAGTGGGCCGGCGAGATCGTGGAAGTGGGATCGGGCGTGACTAATGTCAAAGCCGGCGATCACGTCATGTGCTTCGGGCGAAACGGCGGCTATGCCGAATACGCCGTCACTGAAGCCGGCTGGGTCATGCGCTTTAATCCGCGTGAACTCAAAACAGAACAAGCGGCTGTGTTGCCCTTGGCTTTGCTGACGGCCCACGATGCGCTGGTCACGCGCGGCCAATTGCAATCGGGCCAGAGCGTGCTCGTCCAAGGCGCAAGTTCCGCGGTGGGCATGATGACTTTACAAGTCGCCCGCCTAAAAGGTGCGTCACTTGTCGTTGGTACGTCGCGCGATGCGGAAAAATATCCGAAACTTCAAGCAATGGGCGCCACCTTAATGCTGAATTCCAGCACTCCCGATTGGGCCGATAAGCTTTTGGAAGCAACAAGTAATAAGGGCGTCGACGTTGTCGTCGATTTCGTGTCGGGACCAACTGTCAACGGCAGCATAAAGGCGATGGCCGTGCTGGGGCGCATGGTCAATGTCGGACGCCTGGGTGGCGCAACGGCTGAATTCAATTTCGATCAGCATGCGGCAAAGCGCATCAACTACATTGGCGTTACGTTTCGCACGCGCACGACAGAGGAAATCAGCGATATCGTGACAAAAGTTCAGGCTGATCTCGCGCCGGCAATACGCGATGGGCGCCTCGCACTGCCTATTGATCGGACGTTCAAACTCGAAGATGCCGCGGCAGCGCATGCGTTGATGAGCTCCAACGGTCAGTTCGGGAAAATCGTGCTCAGCATCTGAAGGTGCGGCCGTTAAAAGTGTCGTGTGATAGACACGGACGCGTCGGGGGTAAAATGAGACGGATATTGTTATGCGCGGCCGTTACCGTCGCGATGACGGTTGTGGGAGCGTCTGTACAGGCGCAGCGCGCGGCAGAAAACGCCGTGAACGCCGCCGAAGACGCATTTGGGGTTTCGGTCGGGAACGAGACGGTCGGTCTATATAGCTCAAATAGCGCGCGCGGTTTCAATCCCGGCCAAGCCGGCAACATTCGCCTGAACGGCCTTTACTTCGATCAACAAAATATCACGCAAGGCCGGATCTATGCCGAGACCTCAATGCGTGTCGGCATGAGCGCGCAGTCATATCCCTTCCCCGCTCCGACGGGCATCGTGGACATCAAACTACGGCGACCAGGAGATCATTTCGGCGGCAGCGTCGCCCTCACATACGGACCATATAGCGGGAGCTTTCAGGGCGATGTAGAGGTCGCGGCGCCGATCGTGCCCGGCAAACTGAGCGGCCTTCTGACCGCGACGGGCTACAACCTCAAAAGCGATTTCGGAGCTGACCTAACGCGTGTGGTTTACGGCGGCTTGCTGAACTGGACGCCCAGCGAAACCGTTGACGTTATCGTGTTCAAGCAAGGGCACGAAATGCGTGGCGAGATTTCGCCCCTTATCTTCACGGCCGGAGGCGTCGTGCCTCCGGAGTTCGATCGCACCTTCTATTTCGGTCAGCCTTGGGCGCGCCGCCATCGCAATACGGATCACTATGGCGCGATCGTGTCCGCACGCCTGTATGACGACTGGCTGCTTCGCGCCGGTATCTTCCGCTCGACACATCATCTATCCGCTGAATATTTTACGTTTTATCGCAACGTCAAACCCGACGGCTCTGGAGATCTTGACGTGTTACGCAGCGCGCCGAACCGTGACCTCTCGAATTCCGGAGAAGTGCGCCTTACACGCACGTTCATCGACGGCCCACGCCAGCATACGCTTCACATCGCGGTTCGCGGCCGGGACGCCGAGCACGTTTTTGGAGGCGGGGGTGCATACGCATTCGGGCCCGCGCAGATCGGTGTTTATGATCCACGGCCCGCGCCCCCCTTCGTCATCGCCGATGCGGGACTTGACCAGATTACGCAGGTCACGCCCGGCGTTTCCTACGTTGGCCGTTGGCGCGATATCGGTGAGATCAGCGTTGGCGCGCAGAAAAGCATTTATAGCCGCGAGGTCACTCAGACCGGATTGCCGCCGGCGCGCACAGAGTCTCAACCATGGCTCTATAACGGAACTGTGGCCGCGTATCTGAGTCCTAACTTAGCGCTCTACGGCAGCTATACACGCGGCCTGGAAGAGTCCGGCATCGCACCGGAAACCGCCACTAATCGCGGCGAAGCTATGCCCGCCAGCCTTACTGAGCAGGTCGATGCTGGAATTCGTTACCGCCTCAACCCACGCCTGACTTTGATCGCGGGCTTATTTGAAGTGAAGAAGCCTTACTTCGACCGCAACGCCACCAATCTTTTTACCCATGTCGGCAGCTTAAGTCACCGCGGCGCTGAGCTCTCGCTCTCTGGGCAACTTGCGCCCGGATTAACGGTAGTTGCAGGCGCCATGTTCTTAAAGGCACGAATCGAAGCAAATGCTGCCGTCGCGAGTTTTATCGCTCCAGTTCCTGTAGGACGACCCAATCGCAACATTCGCTTGAACATGCAGTATGGCCCGTCCGCATGGCAGGGCTTTTCAGTAGACGGCCAGATAAACCAGGACGGTTCGGTCTACGCTACGAGAACAAATACTGTTCACCTTGGCGCCAACACAACGCTCGATCTTGGCGCGCGCTATGTTTTTAAAATTTTCGGGACGTCGGGATCTTTGAGAGCGCGCGTGCTAAACGTAACTGACGCTTATGGCTGGAGTGTTTCTGGATCGGGTGCGTATACGCCGACCCTACCGCGCCGCTTTACCGCACAATGGGTGACGGATTTTTAGCGTATGCGGCTAAATGAACTTTATTGTTCAGTTGCCCATTTTTCAAAAAAAAGACCCGGCACGATTGAGCCGCGCTTCCTCCGAAATCGGCTTTGACGGCGGCCGCGCGGGACCGCCGTCAAAGGATCGGATCCGCTTTATTTGCTTTTCACCGTGAACTTCTGAATGCGCCAACCAGCGCGCTCGGCGGTGTAGACGACGTTTTCAGTGGTGCAGTTGATTCCATGTACGTGAGCCAATTGACCTGGCTTCAATCCCGGTCGGCCGAATACACCGAGAAGCTTGCCCTCTAACGTAAATTTGAAAATTCGACCCGGCGTATGGTCAACCGCGTAGAGATACTGCGTTGTGCCTTGCGTGATGCAAACATCCATCGGAAACAACGAATCGTAACTGCCGCCCGGCTTATTGTATTGATACATTTTGCTGGGAATTGTGCCCGGCGCTTCTGGAACATTTTCGGTAATCTGCCGTAAGAATTTTCCATCAGCGTTGAAAATCTGAATGCGATTATTGCCGCGATCGGCCACATAAACGTTGTCCTTGGCATCGATAGCGATGCCGTGCGGCGTCTTGAATTGACCCGGACCGCTACCCTTCTCGCCCCAAGCTTTCACCCATGCGCCATCTTTATCGAATTTCGCCACACGTGAATTCTTGTACCCGTCGGAGACATAAATATTGTCTTTCGAGTCAAATGCGATACCGGTCGGCTCGTGGAAGGCGTATTGACGTGGCGGCGCGTCCTCAGGAAGCGCCTCTTGCATCGATTCTTGACGGCGGCCGAGGACCATCATGACTTCGCCTTCCGGATTGAACTTCGTCACCATGCTCGTCCCGGCGTCGACGATCCAAATGTTGTCGTACTTGTCGATACGGACAGAGTGCGCCCAATTCATGCTGATCAGATTCTCACCAATTTCACGAATGAACGTGCCGTCGGCACCAAATTCAAACAACCGCGCAGCTTTAAAATGATACAACGGGTTCGAGCCCGGGCTTCCCGCGCGCGGGTAAATGAAGATGTGGCCTTTTGAGTTAATCGCTACAGAGGGTTGTTCCCCCATGTAAAGGCCCTTGGGAATCTTGATCACATTCGAATCAACTTCGTATGGAAGTTCCGGAACCTGCTGTGCAGATGCGGAGAGGCTCGTGCTGCCCAGAAGGCAGGCTGCCAATGCAGCGGCGACAAATCGCGAAGTAACGGCTACCGGAAAATTCCTAAACATCGCTCATCCCTCCCCAGGGAAAAATTAATTTTGAAGATGCGTTATCAGCGACAGGCCTCAATTAATCACGATCGACACTGGGCGAAAGCGTCGCGCGAGGCCATAAGCAGTCATTATATCGAAGACACCTGCGAAGCTTTGAGGTGGCGTGAGTCAATCACGCCACCCGGAAGCACATGTTAGTACTTGAAGCGGAGCCCGCCTCTGAACATACGCCCGATACGATCGTAGTTTGGATTGAGCAACATCGGGAACGGCGGCGTCACGTCCGCGACGTTGTCCATGTTCAAATAGACTTCGTAGTTGACCGAAGACGTTTCAATTTTCCACGTACCGCCGATGTTTACATACAAGCGGCTCGGAATGTGGTTGCCGACAAGATCCGTGCCTTCCTTAAGAGTATTGTCGTAATTGCCAGCACCCACGTAATGAAGGGTCGTAAACACCGTGGCGGGTTCAAGGCTATAGGTGAATATCAAGTCTCCCCTCCAATGAGGCGTGTAACCAACACCCGCATCGCCGGCGCGGTCGATTTTCTTCGTGCCGTCTGAGGTGGAATTTTCGGCAAGATACGTGGCGAGGAATTGAACACTGATGTCGCCGCCAAAGAGCGGCGTCGTATACCGTGCGTCGAAGTCGATACCCCGGTTCGTCGCAAACGCCAGGTTCAGGAACGGCCGCGTAATCGTCGCAAGCGACCCGTTCGCAGTCCGCGTAAAGAGCGCGCATAGGGCCTGATTGCCGGCTACGCAGCGGTCGACTTCGTCCTGAAGCGTTAGCTGCCCAATCGTGTCCTTAACATCGATGTTGTAGTAGTCGATCGATGCGCTGAAACCCGGCAAGAATGTTGGCTGAAGTACGACGCCGAACGAGGTCGTATCGGCCTTTTCAGGCGTAAGCTTTGTGTTGCCGCCGGCAAATTGAAGGATCGTTTTCGAAGCATTCGGCGAGACCGGGTCGAAAGGATCTCTTACCGTCGCAATCGTTTGCTCGGCACCTGTAAAGAGCTCGTTGATGTTTGGAGCACGGATGTCGCGTGAGCGGGTCACACGGAAGTGAATGTCATCAATCGGGGCATACGTGGCGCCGATCTTCCAGGTCGCGACCGACCCCGCGAGATTATAGTCCGTGAAACGCGCCGCCGCATTGAGATCTAATGCCTTAGCCCACGTCTCATCTTTTGCGAGGGGTACGACAACTTCACCGAACCCTTCCCACACACTAAATTTGCCGGCGATGGGTTTGTAGTTCCCGGACAGCCATTCATTGTTTTGCGACGACAAATCGGAGGTGAAGTTGGCTTCGTCTACGCGCCATTCGCCGCCGACCGCGAACGAAATCGGACCGGCCCAGGTCGAGAACATATCGCCGTGCATCTGAGCGCCGGCCGCATTACGCGACATATCGCCTTTTTGATACGACACACCCGACATCCAATTAAATGCGGCCTGACTGACGCCGCCAGTTCCAAAGGGATCGATCGGTATGCACCCATTGGTCGGATTGGTCAGCGTCGAACGGCAGACAATGCTACCGGCCGAATTAAAGACGGCATCCGTCGCAAGAGTCACACGCGGGTAATTCACGGTGTCTCTCAGTTCCAATTTGTACTGGTTATTGGAATGCGTGAAGTAAGCGCTCCACGTCCAGCCGTTTTCGAACTTGCCTTCTAGGCTCGGCGTAAAGCTAGAGACGTCGTTCCGGTTAAAGACGCGCTGTGCCGGCAACTCGCGGAAACCTTTCGCGAGGACGAAGTTCGTGACATTTGCCGTCACCATCCGTGCCCGCGTTGTCGCATCCAGAAATGCGTTATCGCGTTGGATCACCATGTTGGTTGCGCGCGGCGCAGACAGATAATTGATCGCGTTGAAATGGTCGGAAACGGTGGTCTCGTTATACAGGGCGGTGAACCGCGCCGTAAGTGAATCGGTCAGTTCGTAGCTCCCGCGGAAGAAGAACGAACCGCGCGTTAAAGCGTTGACTAGCGGCTCTTCTCGGCCGGAGAAATAATTCTCTGTGGGACGATCAAACGCCTGAAACGTGCCCGAGACCAGTCTGCCGTACTGATATGGCGTCGGCCTGCCGTCGTCGGTGAACGTGGTGCCTTTCAGTGGTCCGGAATAGATCAAGCCGTTGTATGCGATATCCGTCTGATAAACGTATGGGATCAGCATAAAGCGCGGCTGACCATTGGTCGCCGTGTAGGTTGGATTGGTGAAGAGCGTATTCTGCCGCGGATCTTTCGACCAATCGCGGTCTTGAATGGTGCGAATGCCCGGGCTGGTAAAATACTCAGCGCTCAAAATAATATGGCCGCGGTCGCCCACCGGCATGCCGTAACTCAGTGTCGTGCCGAACTGGCCGTTGTCGCCATGTTCCGACACACCACCCTGAACTTGCCCTTTAAGGCCGGTGAAATTTGAATCCAGCACAAAGTTTACAACGCCCGCGACGGCGTCCGAACCCCACGCAGCGGACGCACCCCCGGTCACGATATCGATGCGCTGAATCAGCGCGGATGGAACGGTATTAACGTCGACACTGCCGTCCGTATTACCTGGGGCGTAGCGCTGGCCATCAACCAGTACCAGCGTACGCTTTGTGCCCAAATTGCGAAGA
Organism: Fidelibacterota bacterium; assembly: GCA_947475895.1. Taxonomy (GTDB): domain Bacteria; phylum Pseudomonadota; class Alphaproteobacteria; order Rhodospirillales; family Rhodospirillaceae; genus SHVO01. The sequence continues at coordinate 21,397 of CANJMF010000014.1, read as the reverse complement.
TTGAGAATGGCGGTACCAGCGGTGCGCGACGAGAAAGGCGCGGTCGCTGCAGAAATGGTGCCGGCAAATTGCGGAAGTTTAGTAAGTGCGTCGGCGAGAACTGCAGGTGCGTTTTGCTCAATCGCTTCTAGCCCAACCACGGTGACAGGCGTCGGCGCTTCATATCCGTCGCGAACAACGCGCGATCCGGTGACGACGACTTCTTCGACTTCAGTGGTATTGGCGGTAGTTGCGGCGGTCTGCGCTGCAAAGGCAGGAGTAAGCGCGCCGAGCGCGGTCACCGCAAAAGCCGTCAGCGCGACTTGCGATACCGAATCAAAAAGCTTCTCTTTATTGAGCATAGAATCCCCCCGTTATTGATATTGTAACTACTTTTTATTGGTACTTTAACTAAATGTTTTTGATATTCTCATTGCAAGCGCCCTTCCCGCATAGCGTGCGGTGCGGCAAAGAGGATGACCGAGGGAATTACTGCGATTTCGGGGCTTTGGCTCGCGTGAGGTCAGGCAAAAGGGGCGGCTCGTCGTCCTGACTAAAGGAGACAGCCCAGCTGACTGAATAGCCGGCAACGTGAACGCCTGTGGCGACGCGTGTGAATTGTGGCCGTATTGACTGCGTCCGATTGCTTAAGGCGCACGACCGAAACTAGAAATATTTCGCTTCGGACGCTGCTTCCGCGAAAGTGCGCCCGGCCTTGAGCGCGTGTTCCATTTGCAGATCTTGAGCCAGCTTGCCCTCGGCGATTTCCAGTACGCGTTGGATGTCCGCACTTGGAACAACCGCGATTCCGGTTTCATCGCCGACCACCAGATCACCGGCCGCGACTGAAATTCCCGAGATCATAATGCGCTCGCCCAAGGCCACCATTTTTGCCCGCTTCTTACCCGAGGTGGGCACGACATGTCGGCTCGCGAGCCAAAGACCAGTCGCTTGAATTTCTCCCAGATCCCGGCAGCCACCGTCGATAATGACGGCCACCGCTCCGTTTGCCACGGCCGTCGCGGCAGCAAGGCCGCCAAAGGTCGATACCTTTACGCCGCCCATCTCCACCAAAAGAACTTGGCCCCGTCCTGTGGCTTCCAACATTTGGGTAACGCCAAGGTCGGCGCCGGAACAATGCCCATGAGGGCCCATTTGGTGACGGGCCGTGACAGCATAGCCGGCGAAACGATGGCCTCCACTTCTTTGCGAAAGATCTAAAATGACACCGGATAGCCCGCATTCATCGAGCGCATCAGACCACATGCAGACGCTTAGTGCCTTGCAGCGGTTCAAAAAAGCCAATGGATCACTTAACACAGATCACCTCCATTTGACCCTTAAGGCCGCGTCCTGCGTGCTGTCGCGCGAAGTGTTTAACCCCGACCGCCCTCGCCGCGACCAGATGCGCTTCCAACATACTGGCTAAAAGCACTGATACTGGGAACTTGATGACGAAACAGTTGCGCGGCGCGCTGAAGCTGCGCGCCCGCCGTGGCGGTGTGAGCTTCCGTGCAGTCACGCGTGTGACCCGTCATGACAAAGCAACCGACATTGACGCCCTGCCACGTCGGAATATTGGCGGATATCGCGGTCAAACCGACGATGTGCTCGTCGCGAGCCACGTAATAACCTCGCTCGGTGCCTTTCTCGATATCGTCAGTCAATTTCGCGGGGTCAGTGATCGAGAATTCCGTTATGGCGGGATAAGGCCCCCGCCCGATCAGCGCCTCGCGCCGTGAAGCCGGAAGCGTGGCCAGCAGCGCTTTGCCAGATCCCGAAGCATGCAAAGGGCCATCCAACCAGGTGCGATAGTAGGGTGCGAGCGAGCCCGACACCTGAGCGATGTCGATTGCCATGCGCTCGTGCTCGATGAACGCCACCAACACCACGGTGGCTTTTACAGAAGCTGAGAGCTCGCTCAGATTTGGAAAAGCTTCCCGACAAAACTGTCTGAGGGGATGAAGGATCGGCAACGGCAACGTTGCGCGCGGCGAGCCGATGTACCGCTTGCCATTGTCTACGCGCAGAACGTAACGCGCTTCTTCAAGCGTACGAAGAAGGCGCATCGTGGTGCTGAGATCCAAGCTCGCGCGTTTGGCAACTTCTGCCAAGGATAAGGATTGCGGCGTATCAACCAGCACGTCGAGTATGGCGAGGCCGCGGGCCAGTGCGCCGCTTACCTGGCTCTTTTCCGGATCCTCAAGCTTCACCACCTTCGCGCTTTGTCTTGGCATTTTATATTCCTGTAGTTCAGTCGTTCTTCATCCACCGGTTAGCAAGTTCTTCTCCGCCCTCTCCCAATGCCGGCGGCGGTGTTGGATCGGGGAGCCCGTCTCCAAAATTCACTGGATAACGAACGACCTTAATTCTACCTGCGTCGGCGCCATTCTCGCTATCGAAACATTTCACGAGGCCACGTTCAACAGCTTGGGGCGACTGCAAGGCTTCATCAACGGAAAACAGTTCGCCTCCTGGAAGACTCTCGGCCTTTAAGCGGGCGAGCCAATGGCTTCGGGGGGCGCTCAATATGCGGTCCGCCAAGAGCGGGCGAAGCCGCACGCGATTCACAACGCGCAAAGCGTTGGTGGAAAAATCAGGATCGGTGACAAGTTCCGGCAGGTCCAGCACACGATTGCACAGGGTCCGGAATTGCCGGTCGTTACCGATCGCAAGCGCGATGGGTCCATCAGCGGCATCAAAAAGTTCATACGGCACTACATTGGGATGCGCGTTGCCGTATCGTTTTGGCCTTCCTCCCGTCGCCAACACATTGGCCGCGACGTTAGCAAGTGCCGCAAGTTGGCAGTCGAACAGCGCCACATCGATAAATGTGCCGCGTCCTGTACGCGCCCGGCCGACGACAGCGGCAAGAATGGCTTGAGACGCATAAAGACCCGAAAATAAATCGGAAACAGCTACACCCACTTTCGTGGGCGCGCCGTCGGGAAAACCCGTTACGGACATCAACCCCGTTTCAGCCTGAATGACGAAGTCATACCCGGCGCGTTCGGAATTCGGCCCCGTGCGCCCATAACCGGATATGGCGCAATATATCAGGCGCGGATTAATTTTCGTGAGTTCGTCGTAGCTCAGCCCCATGCGCTCCATGGTGCCGCCTTTAAAGTTCTCGACGAGGATGTCGGCCTTCGCTGCGAGGCCACGGATCATATCGCGTCCCGCCTCACTCTTGAGGTCGACGATTAAGCTCTGCTTCGCACGATTAGCACATGCGAAATAAGCCGATACGCCGCCCATGGAAGGAGGGCCCCACGTGCGGGTTTCGTCACCCTCGCCCGGAGCTTCAATCTTCAAGACTTCAGCGCCCAAATCCGCAAGACACTGTGTGCACCAGGGGCCGGCCAGGACCCTAGACATATCCAACACCCGTAAGCCGCTCAGCGGTCCGATACCCGTTCCAGCACCGACGTGAGGAGCACTTCCGTCCATCTTTAAGTCCGCTGATTGAATCTGCGCTGGAGGAGGCTGCCAGCTATATTGATCTTCTGGATATCGATGGTGCCTCCCGCAATTCCCCACCCCCAGGCGTCGCGAAATCTCTGCTCCGCGCCGAACTCTTTATGGTAGCCGTACCCGCCCATAAGCTGAACTGCGTCGCCACACACCTCGCGCACGATTTCATTCGCGAAACACTTCGCAATCGACGTGTCGGCCAGTGACGGCAGATCGGGATTCCGCGCCAACGCGCGCCAAACCAGAAGCCGCGCCGCCTCCACTTTCATGGCCATTCCAGCAATGCGAATCTGAACAGCTTGGAAATCAGCAATCGGCTTTCCAAACTGTTTGCGCGTCTCGACATAACTGAGGCTTTGACCCAGAGCTGCAGCTGCCAAGCCAAGACTCATCGTCGCATTCCCGCAGCGCTCAAGATCGAATGCCTCCATCAGCAGACGAAAGCCGCCAGCAGGAACGACAATGTTGTCGAGCGGCAGCCTGACATCATCGAGAAATATGTCCGCGCTCGGAACGCCGCGAAAACCCATAAGCTTTTCCGGCGGACCGAAAGTAAGGCCGGGCGTCTCTTTATCCACCAAAACAGCGCCGATGCCTTTGGCGCCGGGATCGTCGGACATTCTGCAGTAAACGAGATAGGCATCTGCATGACCGGCCCCGCTGCACCAGCGCTTTTGACCGTTCAGAACAATTTGATCGCCCTCAACCCGCCCCCGGGTTGTCAGATCTGTGAGCGCGGTCCCGGCGTCCGGTTCCGACATGCTGACGGCGACAACTTTTTCTCCCCGACAGACGGCCTGCACGAGTGGTTTGGCGATATAAGGTTTGGCAAAGCGTGAGATGACATGAATCGGGCCGGCGACGCTTTCAAAGACGGGAAATGCGACAGCGACCGAAATCTTGGCGAACTCTTCCAGCACGATCATTGCATCAAGATTACTGATCCCGAGACCACCGTCCGCAAGCGGGAGGTTGCAACCCAGAAATCCGTTTTCGGCATATTTCTTGAGCCACGCATGTGGAACGGGTTCGCCTGACTCTTCCAATTCCTTTGCTAAGGGCCCCAGCTCATTTTCGGCAAATCGCTTAGCGGTGTCCTGCAAGGCGCGTTGATCTGCGGACAGATCGAAATTCACGCCATTTTTTTCAAGAATTTTATCCATTTAACACCTGTGGGCGGGGCACCATTACATTGCGCAATCACGTTCACCGATTCTCGCCTGACCCGTTCTAGACACGAGCCAGTGAGTGGCCAAAAACGCCCGACGGCCGATAAAAAAGCCGTTTTAAGGTCACGTCACCCCGCACAATGCGTATCACATATTGAAAAAAAAATGTCGAATCTAATCGCACTTACGCGCCAAGGGCGTTGGCTCTAAAGCATTGATATGAAATGTATTATTTGTGTATTGGAGATCAAGCGCTCGTTCCCAGTACAATTTGCAATTTAATATACTACATAAGACATATACACGTCATTTTATTAGCATATATATTTCGAAATCCACATATTTATCGATATTTTACTATCGTACCTTTTCAGACCTGATAGCCTGATTTTCAGCACGCGTTGCTTCGGGGGGAGCGATGGAAGCCGTCACGGCAAGCATTTCGCAACGCTCCATAAGCGCACATGATTCCCTCGTTCAATCAGCGCTCCCGCCTCGTCCGACAACTCCCTTTGTAGAAGAAGGCCCGATTCATGACCGAGCAAGTCCTGCCCGCTATGACGACGTCGGCGACGAACTCCGGCGCTGAAAACGCCGTCTCCAAGGCGCTCGCACGGCTGGTTCCGCTCTGCATGTTGATTTATGTGATCGCATTTATCGATCGCACAAACATTGGCTTTGCAGCCTTGCACATGAATCGTGATCTCGGTTTAAGCGCCGCCATGTTCGGAATCGCCAACACTGCGTATTACTTTAGTTACGCTGCGTTCCAAGTCCCCAGCAACATTGTTCTGGAGCGTATTGGTGCGCATAGATGGATTCCAATCATCATGTTCGTTTGGGGATTGGTCTCGGCAGCGACCGTTTTTGCCGACGGGCCTTACACGCTTTACACAACGCGGTTTCTACTGGGAATTGCCGAAGCTGGCATTATGCCTGGCATTCTTTTCTATCTCGGACTCTGGATACCGAAAGCTTATCGCGCGCGTGCCAATGCAATCTTTCTGGCGGCCCTTCCCGTTTCACTCATGGTCGGCTCACCGTTGTCGGCCGCAATTATGCAGATGGACGGCGCATGGGGTTTAAGTGGCTGGCGATGGTTGTTTATCATCGAGGCCGCGCCCGCCATTCTTTTAGCTGTCTTCGCACGGCGACTTTTGCCAGCGACCGTCGAGGAGGCGCCCTGGCTTACGGCTGGCGACAAAATCGACTTACGCCGTCGATTGGACGCAGAAAAAGCCGCCGCACAGCCGGCCACAAAAAGTAAAACGGTATGGAAAGAGATGCTTGGCTCAAAGGTACTGATTCTGTCGGGTACCTATTTCTGCCTAGCGGCCTCGCTCAATATGTTGGCGGTTTGGCTTCCCCAAATTGTTAGAGAGCTTTTAGGTGACACCACGCAACTTATGACGATTGGCCTGACGTCTGCGATCCCGCCCTTGGCGGCTCTTATCGTTATGGCCTTCGTCACTGCCAACTCCGATCGCACAGGCGATCGCGCGTGGCACACGATTGTTTTATTCGCGGTCGGTACTTTGGGCTGGGTGCTTACGGCGACCGCGACGTCTCCCGTCTTGCGGCTCATTGGTTTGTCGCTCGCAGCGATTGGCACTTACGCTTCATTTGGGATTTTCTTCGCGATGGTTTCGCAACTGCTGTCCCTCGCGGGCCAAGCTGCTGGTCTCGCGACTGTCAGTTCCCTGGGTTTGATATCCACGCTCGTCAGCCCAATTATTGTGGGCAATCTGAAGGATATGACGAACAACTTTACCGCCGGGCTTTGGTATACGGCGACTTTATTCTTGGTGGGCTGCTTCTTGGTTTACAGCGTGCGACCAAAAAAAGAAGCGCATTAGGCTTAGCCGCCACACCTTACCGAGTTATTGGTCTTACGCCGATTCGCGAACGTACTTATTGAACCACTCGATCGTGCGCGCCCATGCCTGTGAGGCCGTGACCTTGTTGTAGCGCTCCGGTGTGGCGTCATTGAAGAAGCCATGGACCGAATCCGGATAGACATGGCCTTCGTACCGGATTTTGTTCTTTTTCAGCTCCGCCTCTTGGGCGGGATAGGCCGCCGACAAATTCTTATCGAGCGCGCCGTGATGAATAAGAATCGCCGCGCTGATTTTTGAAACGTCCTCTGGTTTGGCGGCTGTACCGTAGAACGGTGCAGCAGCTCCCAATTCCGGCCCGAGTAGCGTCGACAACGTATTAGACAAACCGCCGCCGAAGCAAAAGCCCGTTGCGCCAATTTTCCCCGTGCAATCTGGCCGCGCTTTCAACCATCGCGCAGCGGCGACGAAATCTTGAGTCCTCCTCGCAGGGTCGATTTTGCTGAAAAGCTCGCCGCCCTTAAAGTCATCGCCCGGATAGCCCCCGACCGACGAAAGTGCGTCCGGCGCAAATGCCATGAAGTTCTCAAGCGCGAAGCGCCGCGCGACGTCTTCCGTATGGGGGTTCAAACCCCGATTTTCGTGAATGACGATAATGCCGGGCAGCTTCGCTGGGGTGGCAGAGCGCGAATCTGCGCTGAATGGTCGTACGAGATACCCCCTGATGTACCCGTTACCATCTGGTGAGGGCACTGTCTCGTAACTGGCTTTGATACGCTCGTCGTCCTTACGAACCTGTTGCCCCAATGCATAGTTGGGCATCAACGCTTCGACAATGGCCGTGGCGGAAAGGCCGCCGATTGCAAAACGTTTCACGCCATCGAGGAAGTCACGGCGGCCAATCTCGCCATGAATAAACTGCGTATAGAGGTCTACCGCTTCCGCAGGAATTTTCTTCCGGTCGTTCGTCTGCGTCATGACAAGCTCCCTCGCTGGTGCAGGTCGCCAATTATGTCGGGTCTAAAACCGATGTCCACAAGCATGTGTATATCGACGGCACAAAAAGGCGCGTCGGACGCCATCCCGTGCATTCGCGACCGCCGGTGCGGAAAAACAAGACCCCTCACATCGCTCAGCGGCGATACGAGGGGTTTCTTACTGAAGCCTGACTCTATTTAGAGCGCGCGGATGACCATGTCGGGACGCAATTCCTTCACGCTGGTGGCTCCAACCTGCTGCATGGCGGCGATCACTTCCGCTTTCATGATTTGGATCACCTTATCGACGCCCGCTTCACCGAACGCGCCGAGGCCCCAAATGTAGGGACGGCCGAAACCCACCATCGTCGCACCCATCGAAAGGGCTTTCACGATATCCATGCCGCGGCGGAAACCGCTGTCGATAACGATGGGAACTTTGCCCTTAACTGCCGGCGCGATGTCCGCGAGACACGCGATCGAGGATCTATTGGTGTCTTCGTTACGGCCGCCATGGTTGGAAACCCACACGCCATAACCCAGCTTGGCGCACTGCACAGCGTCATCGACGTCCGTGATGCCTTTGACAAAGATATCCATCTTCGTGAAGTCGCGCACGCGCTTTACGTATTCCCACGTCATCTTGTCCGGGGTGAACTTCTGATCCCAAAGTTCCGCAGGAACCTCGGAGAAGTTCGCTGTGCTCTTGGAAGAGAGAATCGGACTCTTGGGATTGTTGGGCCGCACTTCATGGCAAGTCGCGCAGAGGCGCGTATCTGCTCGCACGGCGCGATTGAACTGCAAATCCTTACGCGCCGACAAGCCGTCGACCGTGAGGAGGATTGCTTTGCAGCCTTCACGTTCAGCGCGTGCGATGAGCGACTTTGAAATTTCCCAATTTGATTGCTGGTACAACTGAAACAGCACAGGCGTGCCGTTGCGGGCTTTATTGACTTCCGTAATCGAGAAGTTCGCATTAGTCGCAAGGCCCTGAGGAATATTATGCCGTCCCGCCGCGCGGCCAACACCCGCCTCACCGTCCGGATGGTACATGCCGTTTCGGCCTGTCGGGCAGGTCAAGAAAGGCGCCGACCATGTGTGGCCGAACAACGTCACACTGGGGTCCACCTTTGTGACATCGCGCAAACGGTGCGAACGCATCGCGAATTTAGCAATGTCCTGGCGGTTGGCGCGATATGTGCCTTCACCATCAGCGCCGGTGGACATGAAGCCCCAGTGAGCTGCCCCGACATTTTTGTGGGCGACGGGTTCAAATTCGAAGACATCCAATGCGTCTTCGGGCTTTTCAATTAAGTAGTTAGGATCGAAAGGACGCCAAATATATGGGTCGTCCGAACGTGTCTGCATCTCCGCCATTGTCGCGGCGATTGCTTCTTTTGTGCCTGCGGCAACGACCGGGCTTGCTGCAAGATACTGCAGAAGCCTGCGGCGGCTCGTATTGACGTTCGTCGGATTATTCACGGACCCCTCCCCTATAAAACTCAAAAACTCTTACGCTCCATGAGCGCGTTAAATGATGATCATCCCCGGCTTCAAAACGAAAATCGCGCGCAGTTGCCCGCGCGCGATATCAATTACACCAAAATTTCGCTGATAGAATCAGACGTCAGGTTGCTGCCACCGCCGAACTTCTGAATATCCATGCCCATCGTGCGCATCGCCGTGAGCGCCATCCGCGACAACGGGGCGCCCTTCATATCGACGTGCAATCCGGTCTTGAATTTACCGCCGGCGCGGCCGGCCGTGAACATGGGCATGTTTTCCAACGAGTGCACACGCGCATCGCCGTGATCGGTGTCGGCCACGACGAGCATGTTGTCGAGGAGCGTGCCGTCGCCTTCTTTGATGTCTGCGAAGGCTTTCACGAAATAGGCAAACCCTTCCATGGAACGACGCGTAAACCACGAACAGGTCGGCTGATAGCCGAGTTTTTCGTCGATCGGCTCCTCGTGCGTGCTTGTGTGGTGCGGTTTTTCATATCCCGGCTTAACGGTGTTCGACGACATGTCGTCATAAGCCATGGTGATGACGCGTGTCTGATCGCAGGCGATTGCCATCGCCAGCAGGTCCGCCATCATTTTATGCCGTTGTTCGACATACTGCGATTCATTGCCCATCTTCATTTCGGCTTCTTTTGGATTTGCCGCCGGGCGGCAAGCCGCAATGGGGTCCGGCTTCGTCAACTGTTGATCGAACTGCTTCTCGAGGTGACGCAGGCCGGTAAAGTACTTGTCGAGACGCGCTTTGTCGTCCGCGCCGACGCGTTTATTGAGCCACGCCATATCTTCCACGACCGCCGACAGCGCACTTTTGCGCGACATGATGCGTGGGCTCGGCTTGAACTCCTTGGCGTTCGGATCGTTAAAGTCGGGCCCGAACAAACGGGCATAGAAATCGAGCGGCGAATATTCCGCCGGATTGGGCGTATTCGGATCTTCGTACGAATACGAGGTTCGCGCGTTTGCGGAGCCAGTCGCCGTCAGCGTTTTAAAGCGCTGCTGACGGCTGATCTGATTGGCGATCTTAATATCCCACGTTTCGGCGGTGAGATTATTGCCGGACGGCGGAGCGCCCGTGCGCGAAATGATCCAGCCCGTCACGTGACCGACCAAGCCTGCTGCATCACGGAACGCCGAGAAATTCGTGAGCAGGTTGATTTGATCCTTAAGCGGCGCGAGGCATGCGATTTCTTCCGGGAACTCGAAATCCTTGCCGGTCTTCTTCGGCACGAAAATCGAGTGATTCATTCCAAGGCCCCAGCTCCAAAGGCCGAAGCGCACCGGCAATGGCTTGCCGTCGGCAAAGGCGGTGCCGTTGGTGTTCAGGAAAGCATCCAGAAGCGGCAATCCAACCGTAATCGCGCCACCGTTCAACATGCCGCGAAGGACGCGACGGCGAGAGAAATTTTTCATGTTGTTCTTCTCCTCAAATTACGGGTTCGACGCGACTTTTTCGGGATGCGGAATACTCGCACTTTTTTCCGCCGCCGGCGCGGCGCTGGGTTCAATGACCTTCGAGAAAGCATCGTTCAGCGTAATTGCCTTTAACAGCGGACGCAGACGATAACCTTCGCTCGCAAACGTCTTGTTGAATTGAGCCAAGGCTGGATCGGCCGACATCGGCACGACGCCCGCGGTTGCATAGCTGAACGCGCGCCGCACGAGGCATGTGGGCAGGATCGGGCTGTCATGGAGCGCCTGCCCCAGGCCCTCAACATCCGTGAAGGCTTTGCCGTCGAGGCTGCCGCTTGCATCGATCGGTGCGCCCTTCTCGTCTGTGCGATATCGGCCGGCGCCGTCGAAATTCTCAAGCGCCAGTCCCATCGGATCGGTGATTTTATGGCAACCTGCGCACACTGGGTTCTGACGGTGAAGGTCAAGTCGTTGCCGTGCCGTCTTCAGCTTCGGGTCGGGATTCTCGACAGCCGAGAAATCGACATTGGCCGGCGGCGGCGGCACCTTCTGGCAAAGGATCAACTCGCGCAGCGCCTTACCGCGTAACGTCGCCGAGCTGCGGGTTGAATGCGAGTTGAGTGCAAGGAAGCTCGCTTGCGTTAGAATTCCGGCGCGATGCGCTTCGGGCGGAAACTCGTAAGCTCTCCAGCCCGGCAATGCCTTCACGCCGTAAAGAATTCCAAGCGTCGGCGACATAAACGTCTCGCGCGACGTGAAAAGGTCACGGTAGTCGCCGTCTCTTTTAAGCAGTTGATCGACAACCGTTCGCAGCGTCTGTTCGCGCGCTTCAGCTGCGATGCCCCCCAAGAAATACGGATAAACAGTTGCATCCTTGCTGAGCGTCTCCGTGCCTTCCAAGCCGAACATGTCGTCGAAGAACGCACGCACGCCCGTCTCTAAGCGCGGGCTTGCGAGCATTGAGTCGACAACACGCGCGCGTTTTTTGCTGTCAAACAAATCGCCGCGATTGGCGACCGCGCGCAAAGCCGGGTCCGGCGCCGCGTTCCACAAAAACAGGCTCAAGCGCGACGCTTGTGAGTATGAATCCAAGCGCATGTGGCCCGGGTGCCTGGGATCGGGTTCTTCGCTTTCGACGACCAGAAGCACGTCGGGATTCAGTAGGACGCTTTCGAGCACCACTTGAATGCCGGCATAAAAATCGTTGAGGCGTTTTGCCGCCACGCCGGCTTCGTTCACCATTTTTACGTAGTGCTCTTTCGGCGGCGGAATGAAGTACAGATAATCGATGACGCGCGTCAGGAACTTGGTTGCGCAGGCATTATCGGCGGTTTTGTCGTCCAGCGGCTTGCATGGAAACAGTGTCTCGCGGTGCCGGGCGTCGACAACTTGCGTGGAAACGATGTTGGCAATTTTCTGGTAAGTCTCGATTTGTGCATCGCTAACACCGGCCACGGACGTGCCCGCCATCAACACGCCATCGGTACGCGTCAGCGGCGCGAACTTCGCATCGACTTTAATATCGGCGCCAAAGAAATATTGGATCGTGTTGACGTACTGTTGCGTGGTCAGCAAGCGCAGACGCTTCGACGTTCCGACATCCGCCGCAACTGCGTCTTTCGCCGGTTCTGCAAAAGTGGAATGAGAAACACCAAGGGCGCTGCCGACAAGCAACGCCGCCGCGAGCAACGTCGTCCTAAGTCTAGACGCAGCGCCGCTGCGTTTTTCAGAACCCGACTGTACTAAATTTCTAAACAAACGCAGATCCTCTTCCCTTGCAAATCACCACCCGTTCCACGGGCAGGATCTCAAAATTATCGTTTCTCAATAGTTGCCTGTTCGCTGTTCGCAGCAACTTGTTTAGGCCGGGTGCCCGTGTCCGCGTCGGCGACTTTCTTGTCCGGATGAACGAGGTGTACGCTGGCGCCTTTGACTTCCAAGGCACTGGAGATCGCCGTGTTCTCGCCTGTCACGGGATCGGGATAAGCGTCGGCCAAGCGGCGCAAAACTTTATATAGGGACCCGGCTGCTAGCTTGCCATAACTGATCTGATGGGTGCCGTAGCGCTTAATCATGGCTCGGTAGCCGGTTTCCACATCGAGATAGCCGCCGATGACGCCTTCCATCCGCTCCGGGGTCAGATGCAATTCAAAGCGCGCAGCACGCATGAATTCGGTTGATGCGTCGGTATGGTTTTCGTTCGCCCAGACGAAATCGGGGCCCGGTGCTGTTGTCAGCACGCCGTTCACGATCCTGCCTTTGAACGTTTGAATGAAGTCTTTTCCGAACACCGCGTCCACGCGCTGAGTCGCATTCGCCGCGAAATCGCCCTTCGCGTCCTTAACCAACGGATCGAGACCGCGGTACGTCGTCACGGTCACGTCATCATCGTTTTGCAAGCTGTCGACATCCGTCAATTCAACGATGTTCCGATTGAACTGCTTACCCTCTAAATACTCTTCATAGAACAGCAGCTGCGACGAGCCTTCACGGTAGCTCGCAATGCAACCGACGGCGCGATAGAACTGATTGTCGATGCCTTGGACTTTGCCGTCGGGCGAAGTGAAGTCTGAGGCCTTCACCTTGCCATCAAGATTAAGGCCGTAGCTAAGTTTCCCGGTCACTTCTTTAAACGGAAATTTATCCGGCCCGGTGTTCGGAAACCAAATCTCGGCTTCGCGGGCAACATGGCTCTCTGCCAATTTCCACTTTTTGCCATCCGTCTGAGGAAACGATTCTGCAAACTGTTCACGTGCGCCGCTCTCATTGAGGCCGTTCGCACATTCCTCTCTGGTTTCTTTGCCGTCTTTATCCTTCGCTTGATATACAGCTTCCATACGTTCGGTGAAAGCATACGCGATGGTGCGATCCGGCGGAGCAACGTCGGGGAAAGCGGCATGTTCGGCCGTGGCCGTTTCGCTCGCACCGACCGCAATGCTGGCGCCGCCCAAAGCCGCGACACCAAACCCGGCGATGACCGCGCTGCCAAGCCACGCTTTCCGCAATACCGACCGTTGTGTTTTCACGTCTCTCTCCCTGATTTTCGCGCGCGTCTAACTCTTAGAGTTCGTTACTAACGTTCGCCGCTGCGAGCGATATTGCCGTCGCGGTTTTCGGAAATGTCGCGATAAATGATGGCCATATAGCCGTTATGTCCGGCGTTGCCCTCGCCCCATCCGTTTGCCTTTATGTCGGAGGACTTTTGGTCGCCATAGCCTCGATATCCGGCAAATGTGTAAATCGGCCGCTCGCGCAACGTCCAAACGTTGAGCGCGCCGGGCGTTGTCGCTGTCGCCCGCTTTCCGGTTTTGGGATCGATATACATCGTGCCCCACATCTTGTTGCCGGTTTTGGCGCCCGCTGGCGCGATAAGATAGGGGAACGTTTTCACGCAACGATCCGGGTCGCCGCCGCCGCACACGGCGAAACGATAGATTTGCGGATGATCCGGCGAATCACAGGACTGCTGATCGGCCCCATCGTCGGTGCAAATATAGCGGTAGATGGTCATGCCCTTGGAATCGCCAAGGCCCATTCCAACGATCGTGGGTTTCATGGTGAAACCCGCAGGGGGCGAAGGCGTCATCTGCGTATAGACGTTGTGCCAGCCTTTGATGTCGGCTCCGTCCTGGGATCCCAACTTCAGGTCAGTGGGATGGCGATAAACAGGGCGGCCCCGGAACGCCCACTGCAGAACGCCCGGCGAACGCTCGAAGGTGGTCCATTCACCTACCGTCGCAGATGAGAACGGTGCCACCACGGGCGACCACTCATCCAGACACGCGTCTTTACAATTGGATTTGTTGCGGCCGTCGCCGTCGTAGGTATAGACGGACCAATTGTCGCGCAAAGTGACGAGGCGCCCCGCCATGGTCACCATGACATTGAACTGCGCCGGCACATTTGATTCCGGTCCCACCGGAATTCGCACGGCACTGCCCTCGCCGATGCCGGGAAGCTTGGTCCCGCCCAGAACGTCGCCGGGCTCCTTGTCCATATTGGACGTGTACAACGCGCGTCTTTCGTAGGCCCACTGTTTGCGTCCATCGAGGCGCTGGAGCACGGACCATTTTCCAACAGGCTTCGCATCATCCGGAGCGTAAACCGGCGGCCAAACTTGCGTGCAAGCCGGCCGCGTCTCCAGCTCGGGCATTTCAAAACCACCCGGGTAAGGACTCTGAGTGCCGCTGCTCTCGCGAACAACTTCGTTGCCGCACGTCGGCTTACCGACATCCTCGCCTTGCGTTCCGGCGCGCAGCGACCGCTTGGGCCAGACATAGAGCGTGTGCCCTTTTGCATCCGCAAAAACGGGGCCTTCGACTTCGGAGACGACGACCTGGAAACCGAAAGGCATCGGCGCACGAAGGTAGTCTTCTTTCGAAGCCGCGGCGTATGCCTGAGCACCCGCGACAGCCGTGAATGTGAAGAACGAAATAGACAGAATGTTTTGCAAAATTCGCACGGTCGACCACGCTACGAATGCCAATGAACGATGATAGGCGCGTCTCTCTCTTCCGTCGAATTGAGAGTACGCAAAGGCCCGCAACCTTCCCCTATCTAGTCCTCTACGCAAGCACCCCACCCGACCCGACACGGCGATTTGTTACATTGTTCACAACCACTTGCTTCCGCACCGCAGCATCGATCAAGCGCTGCAATTATTGGGCACTTAAGGCGTTAATATTGCACCTAACTGGCTGCGCCCTGCCTGCCCGACGCCCGCCGGACCTCTAGTCTTCCAAGATTTTGCTGTGGGTTTTCGTTTCATGCGTGAAAACCGCTGTAATCAGGCACAACAGCATAAAAAAGCTGACATACCAGTAGTACAGGCTCTCGTGGCCCATTTGCTTGAACTGCAGGGCCACCATGGGGCCGGTACCGCCGATCAAAGCCAGCGCGATCGCATAAGGCAGGCCGACCCCGAGCGCCCGTATTTCGGCAGGAAACAGCTCGGCTTTGTATAGCCCGCTGATGGACGTGTAACAGCTCTGAATCACCAGGGCCAACACCACCAGACCGAACGCCAATCCCCAATCCTGCGTGCCGGAAATTGTGGTCATGATCGGCACCGTGGCAACCGTTGCCCCGATCCCGAAGGTGATCAGCAGAGGACGGCGGCCAACCTTATCGGAAATCCATCCGAACAGCGGCTGCACCAGCATGAACACAAACATCGCGGCCGTCGTAATGCTCGTGGCATCGACCTTTGAGAAGCCCGACGTGTTCGCCAGGAACTGCTGGATGTACGTGCTGAAGGTGTAAAATCCCAGTGAACCGCCCATTGTCAGACCAAGCACAATGAGCAACTCGCGCGGATGACGCTTCATCAACTCCCATGAGCTGGTTTTATCCGCGCGTCGCTTCGCGTTTTCAAAAGACTGGGTTTCTTCCAACCGCAGCATGACGCCAAGCGCGGCTAATGACAGTATCGCGCCAATGACGAAAGGTATGCGCCAGCCCCAAGAGGTGATCTGCTCGCCCGTCATGAATGTTTGAATGACCACCAGCGTCACCAGCGCCATGAGTTGGCCCATGATCAGAGTCACATACTGGAAACTGCCGAAAAAGCCGCGCATTTTTTTCCCGGCCATTTCGCTGAGATAAGTCGCGCTGGCGGCGTACTCACCGCCCACGGAGATCCCCTGCGCAAGGCGTGCAAGGATCAGCAAGATCGGCGCGAAGACGCCGATGGTTTCGTAGCCCGGGGTTAGTGCGATCACGAGCGAGCCGAAGCCCATGATCACCATCGACATAACAAGACCCGCGCGACGCCCGGCCTTGTCACAGTAAATCCCCATGATCCAGCTTCCCAGCGGCCGCACGATGAAGCCAACGGCAAACACGGCAGCCGTGTTCAGCAGTTCGGTGGTTTGATCGGTGGATGGGAAAAAAGCTTTGGCAAAATACAGCGAGAATGACGAGTAGACATACCAGTCGTACCACTCGACGAGGTTACCGACCGATCCACCGAAGATCGCCTTAATCCGCCAAGCTAAAGTGCGCGGCTTATCGGCCAGATCAATTTCATTCACGGCTTGGATGTTGTCCACGAAGTCTTCCCAAAAATGCGCTGTATGTGTCTCCGCTTGGGCGCTTCGTTCACCGTAAGATCAACGCCTGCACCGTTTTACGGTCGTCGTGAAGATCGGGCCGCGACAAAAATGCGTCGCGGCCCGGCGCTTCCCGTTATTTCTGCAAGATCAACTTCTGCACGCGCCAGTTAGAGCTCTCAGCAACATAGATCAGATTCTCAGAGGGGCACGCCAGCGCATGCGCGCCGGAGAATGATCCAAGCTTACGGCCTGCCTTGCCGATGACGCCAAGAACTTTTCCGTTCAAGTCGATTTTGAACACGCGACCCGGGAACGTCGATTCACCCAGGAAAATCACGTTCGGATTATCGGGCGGAATGCACAGCGAGTTCGGCGCGCCGATCTGGCTGGTGAGCCGCTCGCCCGTCGGCGTATTGCCATTGACGGACTTGGTCGTCAAATCAGGCGGCACATCGATCTGGAACTTGCGCAGGAATTTTCCGTCCGTGTCGAACACCTGCACGCGGTGGTTCGAACGATCGCCGACATAGATGTTGTCTTTCTTGTCGATGACGATCGAGTGCGGTGTACGGAACTGCCCGTCACCCGTGCCGAACTCGCCCCACGACTTCACGAAGTCGCCGTTCTTGTCATACTTCGCGACGCGCGAGTTGACGTAACCGTCGGTGATGTACGTGTTGCCCTTTGAATCCCAGGCCACGTCCGTCGGCAACCGGTAGCTCGACTCTGCTGCCGGCAGATGTTCGCCCGGCTTCGGGTGTTCCATGCCGCCGCCTTCGAATTCCGCCACCCCTTCTATTCTGCGGCCGAACACCATATCGACGCGGCCCGCCGGGGTCATCTTGATGATCATGTTCGAGCCTTTGTCGATGGCCCAAATGTTGTCGTCTTTATCGATACGCACACTGTGCGCTTCGGCAAAACCATAAAGGCCTTTGCCGATTTCGCGGATGTACTTGCCGTCCGCGTCGAACTCGAACAATTCGCCAGCCGCTTGGCCGAAAATCGGACCTGCAACAGCCGGGTTGGAGCGAGAGAACACGAAGACGTGGCCCTTTGAATTAACCGCCACACCTGGCACTTCGCCAAGGTTTCGGCCTTCCGGCAGATCGGGGAAATTCGGAACCGAGGTGAATTTAATCTGCGGCGCGGATTGCGCCAGCGCAGGCGCGGCCATCAGCGCCAGAACCGGAAGCGCCGATAATAGGAATTTCTTCATGTATTCCTCCCCTGAAATATTTTGAAATTCTTGCCCCTCAGCGGGGCGGCGCCCGAATCAGTGATCAACACTGATCCGGGCGTTATGCACGTAAGTATTGCGCGGCCTTAGAGCTTAAAGCGAAGGCCGAGGCGGAACACAGCGCCGTTGATGTCGTAAAGACCAGCTTCACCGATCCCCAAGTTGCTGTAGTTAGCCGATGTTGGGAGCGGCGGCGGGTTCTTGTTGAACATGTTCTTGACGCTGAAGTACGCGGTCGACGGTGAATCGCCGATATCGAACGAGTAGTTGACGTTCATGTCGAAGTACATCGCTCCAGGCATACGGCTGTTGTTGATCGTCAAGTGCGCGGGTGTCGACACCGGACATCCCGTCGTACATTCGATCCAGTCGGTGTTGATGACACCCGAGCTAACCATGCGGCTGGTCAACGTGACCGACACCGGCTCGAGTTGATAGTTCATCGACACCGTCATGCGCCAGTTCGGCGGACCGTTGCTGCCGTTGTTCTCTCCAACGTGATTGCTCGTCAGCGTGATCGTATCGTCCTGGAAGTTGCGCAGATAGAACGTGCCGTTGCCATGCAGCGTAAAGCTACCGTTCATGCTTGAGATCAAGTCAGACATCTGGAAACGATAGGTCGCTTCAACGTCGAGACCACGGATTTCCTGCTTGGCGAGGTTGAAGTACTGCCGGTTGACCTGAATGATCGCGCCGTTCGCTGCGCCGCCCACGCGGACGATTTGCGGGCAGAACTCGGGGTGACCACCGGTATAGCACTGATCGATAATGTCTTGGCTCGTGACACTGCCGATAGCGCCGCTGAGATTCACGCTCCAATAGTCGACCGAGGCCGTGAAACCGTCGAGGAAGCGTGGCGCCAGCACCACGCCAGCGCCCAGCTCATTCGCTTTTTCCGGAACCAGGTTCGGATTGCCGGCCAGGAACTGTCGAGTTGAAGGCGTTTGGCCCGTCACAGGATCGCGCACCGTACCTTGCGAGAAAGCCGATGGTTGGAACAGCTCTTGAACGTTCGGCGCGCGGATATCGCGAGACCGCGTAACGCGGAACTTGATATCCGGGATCGGCGTGAACGTCGTACCCAATTTCCAAGTCGTCACGTAACCAGCCAACTCATAGCCGGTGAAACGAACGGCGCTGTTGAAGTCCCAGTTGTCCACCCAAGACTCACCCTTGAAGAGTGGAACCACGGTTTCCAAAGCGCCTTCGGTCACAGACTGCTTACCATCGAGAACCGGGAGCTGAGCCACGTTGTGACCGTTCGCCCGAGATACGGCGTCCGGATTGTTGTGGACCGATTCAATGCGGTGCTCGGCGCTGATCGCGAGCGAGACCGGGCCGGCCGGAACCGAGAAAGGCTCGCCGGTGATCGCGGCGTTGAGTACGCCTTGTTCAATTTTATTCCAGCTGCCGGAGGAGCCTTCACGAATATAATTGAGTCCTGCCTGGTTTTGATCATTAACGCCTGTACCCATCGGATTATAGGGCTGACAGGGGTTCGTCGGATCCGTCAGCTTGATACGGCAGACGATAGCGCCTGTCGTCGGGCTGATGACTGCATCCGCCGCAAGCGCGTATTTGGCCAACGTAAACGTATTGTAGAAGTGCAGGATCGGGCGCGAGATACCGTAAGAGCCGGTTGCCGTCCATTTCCAGTTCGAGTTGAACGCATCGAAGTTGCCTTCGAAACCCATCGAATTCTGGTTGGTGATACGCAGATTGTTGGCGTACTGCGAACTCATGTCCTGATTCCACGAACCCACCTGAATTTGGGTAAGTCCGCCCGTTTGCATGGCCAATCTAACCGACGCCGGCAAGAAGGCGTTGTCGATCTTAACCTGCGGGCCGTTCGCGCCGATCAGGTACGCAGGGCTCACGACGCTTTCGACGTGCGATGCGGTCCAGAATGATTGTGCCCAGACGCTGATATTGTCCGTGACCTCATAAGAAGCGCGCAGGAATATGTTCTGGCGGTGTTCTTTCTGGATTTGCTGGTTGAGGGCGCGCACGTCATTGGCCTGCCAATCGCCACCTTGGAACTGCGACGCAGACACGAGGTTTCCGAAGTTGACTTGGAACGGCACGCCACCTTGGCCGAACGCCAAGCCTTTCAGCGGACCAGAGATCACGATGCCGCCCGGCATCGCGCCGGTGATACCAACGTGTTGCAAGTTGAGGGTTTGCGGAACGCTGGTCGATTGTCCCGCGCCGGTGCCGTAGGCCGGGTTGTTCATAATTTGCTGGCTAACGCGGTTCCATTCGCGGCCGCCGTCGCCTTTGCTGCCCGCGTTGTACGTTTCTTCACCCGAAATCAAAACGTGACCGCGGTTGTCGGCAAAACCGAAACCAGCCGACAGCTTGAGCGAGAGGTTCTTGCCGTCGCCGTAGTTGGTCATGCCGCCGCTGATGTCGCCCTTAACACCGGTGAAATTCTTATCGAGAATGAAGTTCACGACACCGGCGACCGCGTCCGAGCCGTACACGGCCGAAGCGCCGCCCGTGACCACGTCCACGCGCGAAACGAGCTGTTGCGGGAAGGAGCTGATGTCCACGCCTTGGCCGGAGGCCGACGAACCGACCGTGCGCAGGCCATCGAGCAGGACTAGCGTTCTGTTGATGCCGAGGTTGCGGAGGTTGGCATTGCTTTGACCAGACGTGGATGACGAAAGACCGCCAGACTGGGTGGCGCCGACGCCCGAGCCTGAGAACGCGGGCATTTCGGCAATCAGAATCGCCAGGTTTGAATCGGGCCGGTTTTCCAACGCGGCGGTATCGATGACCGACAACGGCGTAGGAGCTTCATAACCTTCGCGCACGATGCGCGTACCGGTCACGACGATTTCTTCAACGGGGGCCTGCGACGCTTGGGGCGCAGGTGCCGGTTCCGCCGCCGCCATCTGGCGCGGCGCGATCGTCGTATCGGCAATCTTCATAAAGCCCGAGGTTTCGGCGCTTCTTTTGGGCGCCGCGATAACATAAGCACCCCGGCCGTTTGTTTTAACTGTCAGTCCTGTGCCGGCGATGAGCGTGTTCAGCGCTTCTTCGACGGTCATTTGTCCCATGACACCGGACGTCCGAAGATTGGCGATCTGCGCTTCTGAAAATGAGAGCGATACGCCTGTCCGGTTTTCGATTGCGCGCAGTCCATCAGCAACGGTCGTGGCGCCGATTTGGATATCGAAGCGCTGACCCGACTCAGCGGCCCAAGCAGTCGTCCCAAGAAGTACGGGAGAAAAAGCGATTGTGGACATCAGCAGCGTCCGCAGACACTTGCTCTTTAGCCCCGCAGAAATTCTCGCGGTCGCGGCAATAGAATTCGATTTTTGGAAACGCATTGTTGTCCCTCCCCAGGGTTATTTCTCGCACGTGAAATATGAGAGCACGCGAAAACTCTCGTCTAGTCTCTTTTCTAAACTGGTCTCGATGTAAATTAAGTCCCCGTAAAACCCCTCTACGCAGGCATGCCGAACAACCCGACAGGGTGTAATGAAAAAATGTAAGCGCGCTCCGTGGTTTAGGTGCGGTGCGGGAGGCGAAGATCCTACCCAGCAGCCTTTACTCTTGTTAAACGGTTAGCAGCGAGTTCCGGTGACCTGACGGCTTTTTTTGTACCGGTCGATTTGAGAGAATTGACCCTGACAGAAGGAGCTGAAGATGGGGAAACGTGGATTTGGTGCCGAGCAGATTGTTTCCAAGTTAAGGCAGATCGAGGTGCTGATGGCGCAGGGCAAGACTGC
>CANJMF010000013.1 GCA_947475895.1 Fidelibacterota bacterium | reverse complement strand
GCAGTCTTGCCCTGCGCCATCAGCACCTCGATCTGCCTTAACTTGGAAACAATCTGCTCGGCACCAAATCCACGTTTCCCCATCTTCAGCTCCTTCTGTCAGGGTCAATTCTCTCAAATCGACCGGTACAAAAAAAGCCGTCAGGTCATTATTGGAAAAAATGGTGTCCCCGGCGGGATTTGAACCCACGACCCCCAGATTAGGAATCTGGTGCTCTATCCAGCTGAGCTACGGGGACAAACCGCGCTGTGAGCGTGGTTATTCCTCGGTTTATAACACGCCCCCACAGGCGCGAAAACTCCGCCCGATTTTCGCGCAACCACACCCCTGTGCCGCGCGTAAGTGCCCTGCAATTGAGTCAGGGGGCCTCAGAATGATGGCGCGTCTTTTCCTGGCGGTGGCAATGTGTTTCACAGCCACCGCTGCCTATGCCGACAATATTACCGTTTATAGCGCCGGTTCTGTCGCAATCGGAGAAACCCGCCAACTCACGGCTTATGTGCCGCTCTCGCCCAATACGGTCACTTGGACCGTCAATGATATTCCCGGCGGCAATGAGGCCGTGGGCACGGTCTCGGCGAAGGGGCTGTATAAAGCGCCGATGGCGGTGCCGACCAATGCGGCGGTTAGCGTTAAAGCCGCTAGCACGGCCTATGCCGAGAAATTCAACGCGGTCACCATCACCGTCACGCAGCCGCCCGTCCAGCTCTGGAGCATTTCGCCGTCCTCGGGCGGCGTCGGCACGCTCAAAATTTCCCTGAACGGAAGTAACTTCACCAAGGATTCCGTAGTGAAGGTTGGCGATGTCGCGCTGGCTACCACCTATGTCTCGCCCACAAGCTTGAAAGCCGTCGGTACTGCGACCGCCGAGCAAGTCGGAAAGTCGCTGGGCGTTAAAGTCGTCAATGCGGGTCTTGGGGGAACTGTGAGTGGTTCGGTGACATATAAAGTCACGTCAGTCACGACGCCTCCGCCGTCCGACCCAACGACACCCACGCCCGCCCCCACACCAACACCAACTCCCACCCCGACGCCTCCTGATCCGGGCACGGGCCTTGGCACTGGGAATTTGGGTGCCGCGCGTCTGCTCGAGCAAGCAACCTTCGGCCCCACACCGGATTCGATTGCGCGTGTACAGCAACTCGGCGTCACGGCGTGGCTCGATGAACAGTTCAATAAGCCTGAAACGCCAATCGCCGACCCTGGCGCCATGAATTCCGGCACGGTGAAGGCGCAATATCTCAGCCGACTCTCCATGGCGGACGATCAATTGCGCCAACGCGTCGCCTATGCGCTGGGCCAGGTCATCGTCATCTCGATGAACAAAAACATCTATCCCAACGAGATCATTCCGTATCTGCAAATCCTTTCGCGCAACGCCTTCGGCAATTACAGAACGTTGCTCGGCGACATTTCCACCAGTGCGCAGATGGGCAAGTACCTCGACATCGCCCACAACACCAAACCAGGCCCCGGCGGCGCAGCCAACGAGAACTATGCGCGCGAGCTGATACAGTTGTTCACCATCGGCTTAATGCAATTAAACGCCGACGGATCTCCGGCGCTCGACAGCAACGGCAAAACGGTCGCTACCTACGACCAGGCGATGATTCAACAAGTCGCGTTGGTTTTCACGGGCTGGACGTACGTTAACAATGCCTGGGAGGATTTTTCAGGCCCCATGGTGCCGCGTGACGCCAATCACGACACGCGGGCGAAAGCTTTTCTTGGATGCTCGCTTGCGGCTGGCCAAACGACGACGGCGGATTTGAACGCGGCGCTCGACTGTATCTTTGCCCATCCCAATGTCGCGCCGTTCATTGCCACGCGCTTAATCCGCACCCTGGTCACCAGCAATCCTTCCCCTGCGTATGTTGCGCGCGTAGCCGCCGTGTTCAACAATAACGGGGCCGGCGTCAAAGGCGACCTCAAGGCAACGGTGCGTGCGATCCTTACAGATGCCGACGCCAGAAATGACCAGGCGCCTACAAATAGCGGCCGTTTGCGTGACCCCACGCTGCATCTCACCGCCCTCGTGCGGGCCTTGAACGGCAACATCAAACCGGCCAATCAACTTTCGTGGCAGATGAGTCAGATCGGCGAGGAGCCGCTGACGCCGCCGTCGGTCTTTGGATTTTTCTCGCCGGGCTATCGCATTCCGCGCTCGACCCTCGTGGGACCGGAGTTCCAAATCTATTCCCCCACTGACGCGGTCTTGCGCGGAAACTTATTCTGGCAGGCGATCACCAATCCGAGCTCCGATTTCACCGTGGACCTATCGTCGTTTACATCGGCGGGATCGGTCGGCGTGTTGATCGATCGCGTCGACCAAGCACTCCTCTATGGCCGCATGCCGCAAGCAATGCGCCAAAGCCTTGCGACCTCACTTGCGGCGCAGGACGCCGCGTCGCGTGTGCCGTTGGCCCTTTATCTCACCGCCCTGTCCGGGCTCCATGCAGTCCAGTACTAGGGGGCCAGTCATGACAACGCATCATTCTCGTCGGACCTTCCTGCGGGCTTTAGGGTCCACGGCTTCGGCGGCGGCATTGAGTCGGCTCTGTACAACGACGGCCTTAGCGCAATCGGCATCGGACTATAAAGCGCTGGTGTGCGTTTTCTTATTCGGCGGTAACGACAGTCACAACATGCTTGTGCCGCAAGATACCGCTAACTTTGCGGCCTACCGCGCGATCCGCAAAGGGCTCGCGCTCCCCGACAACAACACCAAGCTTCTGCCAATCCTTGCGCGCTCCGGCGGCTTGTTCGCCTTAAACGACGGACTCAAAACCATCGCGCCGCTCTGGGGCCAAGGGCAACTTGCGGCGGTCGCTAACGTTGGCATGCTGGTTCAGCCGACAACGCGCGAGCAGTACCTGGCAAAAACCATTCCGGTTCCGACCAATTTATTTTCCCATGCGGATCAGGTCATCGAAAAACAAGCCGGCGATCCCAATGGCTCCGGTGGGACCGGTTGGGGCGGGCGCATCGCCGATGCCGTTCAGTCGCGCAATGGCGCAGCGACATTTCCCACGGCTTTCTCTATGAGCGGCAATGCGTTGTTTTCGACAGGCGGCGTCATCCAATCGGCAACGCTGTATCCGGGATTCGATTTAAGCGCTTCGGGTATGAACGCATGGCCGGCTTCAGCGTCCGCCGCGCGAGTCCAAGCGCTTCAGGAAGTTTTGGGATTCGACAGCGGCCTCACCATGGTTCAGGCCGCCAATAACGTGCGCAAAGATGCTCTGGCGCTAAACCAACTTCTCAAGAGCGCCGGCGCAGCGTCGCCACTCACGACAAAATTTCCCGGCACGAATTTGGGCCGGCAAATGGAGCAGGTGGCGCAGGTCCTCAAACTACGCGGCGCTACGGGTATGAGCCGCCAGGTATTTTTCTGTTCGCTCGGCGGGTTCGATACGCACTCTAATCAGAGCTGGCAACAGTGGGATTTATTGGGGCAAGTCAGCGACGCTATGCGTGCGCTCTATGACGCGACCATCGAGATGGGAATCGCCGATCGAGTCACGACGTTCACCGACACGGACTTTGGCCGCACGTTGGAGCCGAGCGGTTCGGGCTCGGATCACGGTTGGGGTGGTCATCAACTGGTGCTTGGCGGCGCTGTGCAGGGCGGAGAGGTTTATGGAAAATTCCCGACCCCGGCCCTGGGAGGACCCGACGACGCCAATACACGCGGCGTTCTCATTCCGACCACGTCGCTGGATCAATACGGGGCGACATTCGCGAAATGGTTCGGCGTTCCTGCATCCGGCATGGCGCAAGTATTTCCGAACATCGGTAATTTCCCAACGGCCGATATTGGGTTGTTTGGCTAACCCTACGCCTGCACCAAATCTTCGATGCCGAGATGCACAACGCGGTTGCGGCCCGCGCGTTTGGCTGAATAGAGCGCGCGGTCGGCACGTGCTAAAACGCCGTCTTCTGTTTCCGCTTGCGACATTTCGGCGACTCCCGCGCTGATGGTGACGGACACAGGGCCGCCATCCGTCGTCACCGCCATGCGCGCGATTTCCTGACGAATACCGTCGGCGATCAAAGCGGCTTTTTCCAAACCGCAGTCTTGCAGCAACAGCAGCAATTCCTCGCCCCCCCACCGGCAGGCAATGTCGCTGGCGCGACAACGTGCGCTTAGCATGCCGGCAACGGCTTTGATAACCTCGTCGCCGGACAAGTGCCCATACCGATCGTTGATTTGCTTGAAGTGATCAATATCGAACAATACCAGCGACAGCGGCCGGTCGCCGCGCCGGCCGCGCCGAACCTCTTGGCGGAATAAAAGGTCGAATGCGCGGCGGTTGGTCAGGCCCGTCAATCCATCCGTCGTCGCGAATTTATCGAGTTCAAAATGGAAGTGGTTGACGGCTGCGCTCAAGATGATCGCCACCAAGGCCGTCGCGAAAAGCGCAATCACAAGATTGACGTACAACGTATTGCGGATGTTTTTCATGGCAACCTCCTCGATCCGCTCGACGAAGAGATACCAATCCAACTCGGGGATATAACGCACGTTTAAAAGGTGCGTTTGGTTATCTGCACGATAGGAAAGCTCGCTTTTGGCGTCGTGCAAAATCTTATTCGCCTGGTCGGAAAGCCCAGAAACGGCTTTGACGTTGCTGAAGGGCGGTTCGCTACCGCTCCACATCACCGGCTTGCCCAATTTGTCGACAAAGTAGATCTTGCGACCATACTGCGTCTGATAATGCGCAATCGAAGCGCGCACGGCATCTACGTTAAGGCCCATGCCGGTGACGCCGATGAAATTCTTTTGATAATCGAAGACGCGATAGTTGATGAATACGGTCAGGGCATTGTCATGGCTCTGATCGGTGTCGAGCTGCACAACATATTCGTCGCTCGATTTCTTGAAATCGAAGAACCAAACGTCGTGGTCGTCTTCCATCGACACGGTCTTGAATTTGCCGGCGGGCACATAATAATTGTGCGTCGTTCCCGACACGAAATAGGCGGTAAAGGCGGAGACCACGCGTTGTTGCTCGGCCAGGTATTTCTGAATTGCACCAATATCTTTTTCACCGTTCAGCGCCCAGTCCCGCACGAAGGTGTCGCTCGCCATCAAGTTCGACGCTTGAATCGGCTTAATGAAATCGCGTTGAATTTCCGAATAGACCGTATCCGACGTGAGCGGCAGCTCACTGGACACGATGAGATCGCGCATGCGTTCCCGCGATACGAGATAACTCAGGACGGCAGTGCCGAGAAACGACACGGCTAAAACGGCCACCACAAGAACGATGAGACGTTGCTTCTGGTCGTCCTGAAAAAGAATAGCCGCGATCCGGCGCAGGATAGGATTCTTCACGGTCGCGGCAGCTCCCCCTAAGCAGAGGCCCATTGATAGTGGAAGTAGGGCAACCGATTCAACATCCGAACCGGCGTATAAACAAAAAGAGCGCCGCTAACCATGCGGCGCCCTCTCTCACGCGGGTTATATTTCTAGCCCCGCGCGTTTGTTTCGCTAATTGTCGCTAATGCACACGCACTGGTTCAAGGTCGTGTTGTTTCACGGCCGCCCAGGCCTGTTCGAAGCTTTGCGCTGCGCCAAGCGGATGACCCGCCGCGCTGTGAATGCTCCAGACCGTTTGATTGTTAACGACGGCTTGGCGGATGTATGCCAGCTCGGCCAATCCTATTTGGACAAGATCGACAGGGGTCGAGCCGTACGGCGCTTGCAGCACCACCTCGCCGACGTCCTCGTCGCCTTCATCCTCAAAGTCTTCGGTGAGAAGATCGAATTCTTGGTCTTTGTCGAACATATGATCCTCCTTTCGAGCGATCAGTTCGCCGCAGCCCCACAATGGGCACCACGGGATAGCTTGCCTCCTATTATCGCTTTCATCGTTACGGATCGATGTCGATGGTTCTTGGCGCCTGCTTTTTCTTGACGGCGTTCTTGATTTCGATTTGTGTTATTTTGGGTTGCGGCACCGGGCGTTCAAGGTCGACGTGCAATAATCCGTTCACAACTTCGGCACCTTTGACTTCGATACCTTCCGCGAGCACGAAGCTTCGTGTGAATTGACGCGCGGCGATGCCACGGTGCAGATAAATTCGGCTCGCGGTATCCTCTTGCTGTTTGCCCCGAATGACCAGTTGGTTGTCTTCAACGCTGACGTTCAAATCGTCTTCGGCAAATCCCGCGACTGCCAGCGTGATACGCAAACGATGCTCGCCGGTTTGTTCGATGTTGTAAGGCGGATACCCTTCCGCAGCGGTTTTGTTCACGCGATCGAGCACGCGCTCGATGTGGTCAAAGCCAAGAAGTAACGGGCTCGAGAAAACAGAAACGCGGGTCATCAAGTATCCCCTCCGAAGGAGCGAGAATACGCGTCCCGACTACCAGGTCGCGTATTAAATGCACTGCCCGTGAAAGGCGCAGCTATCAGTTATTTTGGTGTTCCTGCCTCATTCGTCAAGGTCTTGCGATGATGTATTTAAGGCAACTCGACTCTAGCATCCTATTGTAAATAGATAACATTTTGCGCTCTTGCCCTGGGGGCGAATCCGGTCGATATCAGACGTTCTTATGGCAGCACTCGAAAACACAGGTTCTCCCGCGCGCCCGCAGGCCAGAGGCGGCGACGATCGGCCATTGTTTCCGCCCGTCGATGCGACGACGAGCGGTATGCTGGCGGTGGACAAGCTTCATGTTTTGTACTGGGAGCAGTCGGGAAATCTCAAAGGCACGCCGGTTGTCTTTTTACACGGCGGGCCCGGTGCGGGCACCGCACCCGCCTACCGCCGTTTTTTCGATCCCGCACGCTATCGCATTATTTTGTTTGATCAGCGCGGCGCCGGACGCTCGACGCCAGAAGCAGATATCACAAACAACACCACGCAGCATCTCATCACGGATCTTGAGGCTTTGCGGCGACATTTAGGTGTCGAGCGTTGGTTGGTGTTCGGTGGCTCGTGGGGCTCGACGCTCGCGCTCGCGTACGGCGAGGCCCATCCCGAACGCTGCATCGGTTTTATTCTGCGCGGCATCTTTCTCTTCACGGACGCAGAGGTGGATTGGTTCATAGGCGCACCAGGCCATGGCATGGGACGCTTCTTTCCTGAAGCGCACCGCGCCTTCCTATCCGCCCTTCCTGAGCACGAGCATGACGATGTTTTGAACGCGTATTATCGGCGCTTAATCGATCCGGATGCTGAGGTTCATAAACCGGCCGCCGCAGCGTGGTGTGCTTATGAAAATGCATGCTCAAGATTAATTCCCGCCACGACTAAAAGCGGCCGCGCCGAACCCGACGCGTTTTATGCCGGCGCGTTGGCGATGGCCCGGATCGAAGCTCACTACATGGTCAATCGCGGGTTTCTAGCGCCTGATCAATTGATCGCCGGGCTTCCTGCAATTGCAAAGCACCCCACCGTTATCGTGCAGGGCCGCTATGACATGGTCTGTCCGATCGCGACGGCCGACCGGCTCGCGCGTGCTTGGCCCAATGCGCAATATCGCGTTGTAGCTGACGCGGGACACTCATCCATGGAGCCTGGCATTCGCGCCGCGCTCGTGCGGGCAACGGAAGACTTCAAGCTTCTCACCTAAAGGCGTGCGCACTCCGGCGCACCCTGTCAGATTCGACAGTCGGATTACCGGGCTTCCTGTCAGGTCTGGCAGGTTCTGTCATCGCATGTATGTGGGAGAACTACCCGGTCGCGTCGGCTTCCCTCCTGGGTCGGTGCCGCGATTATCGACAAGTTCCAGTTACCCCGACTTCCACCCCGCCCTTGTGGCGGGGTGTTTTTTTTCCAATGCATTGAAATAATTAATTGAATTGGCATTCTTGGGGTCGGAGGGCGCATGTAAAACGGCCTTTAATGACAGCGGCGTGAAATCTATCCCTCATGTTACGGAACGTTACGTGCCGTTCGTAGCCATGTAACATTGACACGTGTATAACGCGCGAGCTGGCGCCGCTAAAAACACTGGGCTGGAATGGTTTCCTCGCTCTGCGGGTGCAGCCGTACTAAGAAATGGACCATGCGTACGAAAGTCATCATTGCCGCCATTTTGGTCGGAATCGCAGGAGTTGGCGCGTGGATGTATTTCGGTGGAAATGCACCTTCCAATAAGCCCGTTGCGCGCGGGAATACCGTTCGTTCGGTTGTTGTGGCCACGGCGCAACGTAAAGAACTTGGCGATCACATCGAGGCCATCGGTACACTGTACGCCAATGAATCCGTGACCGTTACCGCAAAGACGCAGGGCATTATTCGCTCCATTGCGTTTGAAGACGGTCAGACGGTGCGCAAAGGCGAAGAAATAGCCGCGATTGACGCAGGCGCGGAAGACGCCGCCTTGAATGTCGAGCTCGCAAATCTGGAGCAGCAGAAAAAAGAACTCGGCCGCACCGAAGAGCTCGCCAATTCTCAACACGTTTCAAAGTCGAAACTCGACGAACAAGTCGCAGCCGTAAAGAAAGCGGAAGCCAACGTCGCCGCCGCGCGCGTGCGCACGGGCGACCGGCGGATCGTGGCGCCCTTCGGCGGCATTGTAGGCACGCGTCGCATCAGCGTTGGTGCGCTGGTTTCGCCAGGGACCGTTGTCGCGACACTCGACGACATTTCATCGGTTAAGCTCGATTTTGCGATTCCAGAAACCTTCATGGCGTCATTGAAGCCGGGCCTCGATATCGAAGCCATCGCTAGCGCCTATCGCGACCAAACCTTCAAAGGCAAAGTCGTATCGGTCGATAACCGCATCGATCCGGTAACGCGCTCGGTCAACATTCGCGCGGTGCTGGAAAACGCTGACCTCCGTTTGCGCCCCGGCATGTTAATGGTCGTGGATCTGATCAAAGACAAACGTAACGCCATTATCGTTCCCGAAGCGGCGCTGCAGCCCGAAGCCAACAGTCAGTTTGTCTTCGTGGTTAGCCCCGAGAGCACGGTCACTAAGACACAGGTCACCATCGGTCGGCGCAGCATGGGCTTTATCGAAATTCTGAGCGGAATCAAAGAAGGCGATCTTGTGATTCAGGAAGGCACGCAAGATCTGCGCTCGGGCGCCAAAGTCAAAGTCCTCAACGCTGCCGATGCGAAAGCTTAGATAGCCGCTGATACGAAAACGAACGCGTAGTTAAGCTACGCTCAGTCGCTCCCGTTATTTTTAAGGTCGAGAGCCATGGGTCTGTCGGACTTTTCAATCAAACGCCCGATTGTTGCCATCGTCGCTAGTCTTTTGCTGACGGTGTTTGGGCTCTATTCCATCACACAAATGTCGGTGCGCGAGACGCCAAACATCGACGTTCCCAATATCAACGTGCAGGTCAGCTATCCGGGTGCATCGGCGGAAGTCGTTGAATCCAAAATGATCAAACTTCTCGAAGATCAAATCAGCGGTATCTCGGGCATCAAAAGCATCAATGCCTTTTCGCGCGACGGCGGCGGCAATATCAATTTGTGGTTCAACGAAGAGCGCAATATCGAAGACGCCGCCAACGACGTGCGCGATCAGGTTAGTCGCGTAGTCTCGCGTTTACCGGTCGATTCACTGCCGCCCGTTATTGCAAAGGCCGATCCTGATTCGGATCCGATCATTTGGCTGCAGTTGTCGTCGACAGGCGCCATGATGGAACTGTCGGACTATGCCCTGCTGCAATTGCAACCGCGCCTTTTGGCGCTCGACGGCGTTGCGCAGGTGATCATGGTCGGTGCGCGCCAGAAAGCGATGCGCATCTGGTTGGACCGGCGCGCCATGGCGGCGCGCGGGTTAACGGAACCCGATATCGAGGCCGCGCTTAAGAAGGAAAACATTGAGCTCGGCGCGGGCATGATCGAGTCACAAGCGCGCAATTTGACCCTGCGAACAGTCAGGGCCTATCAGACTCCTGCGGACTTTGCGGCGCTTGTGATCAAGCGTGGTGCCAACAATTATCCCATCCGCCTCGGCGAAGTTGCGACTGTCGAGCTGGCGCCCGTCGATACGTATACGATCGCGCGAAATGACGGCGTAAACGGCGTGCTGGTGGGCGTCATCAAGCAGCCCGGCGCCTCGACACTCTCTGTCGCGGATGCCGTGAAATCTGAGCTCGAACTCATTAAAAAAACTGCGCCGCCGGAGATTCGTTTTGGCGTCGGCACCGACACATCCGTCTTCATCGCAATCGCCGTCCGTGAGGTTACGATCGCGATTATCGTGGCGGCGTTGCTCGTGATGCTCGTGATCTATCTCTTTCTCGGCACCGTGCGCGCCATGTTCATACCGGCCATCACCGTGCCGATTTCGTTGATCGGCACTGCCGTGATCTTATGGCCCGCAGGCTTTTCGATTAACATTCTGACCTTGCTCGCGATGGTGCTGGCCATCGGCCTTGTCGTCGATGACGCCATTATCGTGCTGGAGAATATTCACCGCCGCATGCACATGGGCGAACCGCCTCTGCTGGCAGCAACACGCGGCGCACGTCAGGTTGGTATGGCCGTTGTGGCGACGACCTTGGTGCTGGTGGCCGTGTTCGTGCCGGTGGCGCTCATGAAGGGTCAGGTCGGCAGCTTGTTTAAGGAATTCGCGGTGACCATGGCGGTCGCTGTGGCGTTCTCGATGTTCATTTCACTTACGCTGACGCCGGTGTTGTGCAGCAAGATTCTTAGTTTGAAGCTTGACGACAATCGCGTGTCGAAATGGGCCGAACGCACCTTCGAAATTCTTAAGTCGCGCTACGAGCGTGTGCTCAATGGCGCGCTCGATCGGCCCAGCATCGTCGTTATCGGATTTCTGATCGTTTCGACACTTGCCGGAGGCATTTTTCTGGTTCTTCCGCGCGAATTCACGCCGCGTGAAGACCGCGGTAAATTTGAAATTCAAATCAAGACGCCGGAAGGTGCGACGGCCGAAGTCACTGACGCCAAAGTGCGGGCCGTTGCGGCCGTCCTCAAGCCTTATCTTGAGAAAGGTGACCTCCGGCGCATATTCGAGAGCGTTCAAGGCCTGAACAATTCAGGCAATGTCACCGCCATGATGGCGGATTGGGGCACCTGGGGGCGCCGGTCGTCCTATGAGGTCGCCGCAGAGGTCCAATCAAAATTCAACGAAATCCCGGGCGCGCAAGTGGCGATCAGCTTCCCGGCAGCCATGGGACGCAGCGGCGCCGGCGCCAACAATGGTATAACCTTGATCATTGGCGGCCCAACATTTGACGAGCTGCGCGTATGGCGCGACGCCATGATGGCGGCACTCGCAAACAATCCAAAATTTACACAGGTCCGTACCAATTTCCTCGAAACGAAACCGCAAATTCGTGTTCACATCGACCGCGCACGCGCGGCCGATCTTGGCGTCTCTATCAGTACAATCGGCAATACATTGGAAGCCATGCTCGGCTCACGCCGAGTCACGACGTTCGTCGACAAAGGTGAAGAATACGATGTGATACTGCAGGGCCAGGTTGACGACCGCCGGACGCCCTCGGACGTTTCGAATATTTATGTTCGTTCTGAAACGACACAGCAGCTCATCCCACTTTCAAGCCTCGTGATATTTGAAGAGGGTGCCTATGCCAATAGTCTGTCGCGCTTCCAGCGTCACAGGGCGTTCCAGCTGTTTATCTACCCTGCACCTAATGTGCTACTTGGCGATGTAATTGCAGAAGTCGAGGGTGTCGCCGCCCAAAAACTCCCGCCCACCGCCGAGCTCACCTGGCGAGGTGAAGCTGGCGATTTTAAGGACAACAGCGCGGCGATTTATTTCAGCTTCGCACTCGCTTTGATTGTTGTGTTCTTGGTTCTAGCGGCACAGTTCGAAAGCTTCATTCATCCCTTCGTCATTATGATGACCGTTCCGCTTGCCGTGACCGGCGCGCTTGTCGGGTTGCTGATTGGCGGGCAAAGCATGAATCTGTTCTCACAGATTGGCATTATCGTTCTTGTCGGACTGGCAGCTAAGAACGGCATTCTGATCGTCGAATTTACCAATCAGCTCCGCGATGCCGGCCGGTCCTTCCGTGATGCCCTGGTGGAGGCGTCATTGATCCGTCTTCGTCCGATTATCATGACGGCTTTGGCGACTGTCATGGGCGCGCTTCCATTGGTTCTGGCGCATGGCGCGGGCGCTGAAAGCCGCCGTCCCATCGGCGTTGTGATCTTTGCGGGTGTTCTGTTCTCCACAGTCATCACACTTGTGGTCGTGCCGACGTTCTATTTACTCCTGGCCCGCAGAACCGGATCGCCCGGACGCGTTGCGGCGGAATTGCGTGAGTACGAGAAACGCTACCCGGTGGGACAGAAGATACCCGATCATCAACCGGCTGAATAAAAACAGTCTTTCACTTAACTTATGCGGTTCTCAACCGAGCTACGGCAGAAACCGCTCGCACTTTAGACAGGAAGGTCGAGAACCATGGTTCTGTCGGACTTTTCAATTCGGCGTCCGATCGTCGCGATCGTCGCTAGCCTTTTGCTAACCGTGTTTGGGCTGTATTCCGCTATGCAGATGTCGGTGCGTGAAACGCCGAACATCGATATTCCGAATATTACGGTCCAGGTCAGGTATCCGGGAGCCTCGGCCGAAGTTGTCGAATCCCGGATGATCAAAATCCTTGAAGACCAAATCAGCGGCATCTCCGGTCTTAAAACCCTGACCGCGCTCTCGCAGGACGGCCTTGGCATTCTTCAGTTGTGGTTCCAGGAAGACCGCAATATCGAAGATGCGGCCAACGACGTGCGCGATCAGGTCAGCCGCGTGACGGCGCGCATGCCAGTCGATTCCCTACCGCCCGTGATTATCAAAGCCGATCCGGATTCCGATCCGATCTTATTTTTACAATTGTCCTCAACCGGTACGGCCATGGATCTGTCGGATTACGGGTTGCTGATACTGCAGCCTCGTTTGATGTCGATCAATGGGGTTGCGCAAGTTATGACGATTGGCCAGCGACAAAAGGCTATGCGCATCTGGCTCGATCGGCGCGCCATGGCGGCGCGCGGGCTGACTGAAGCCGATGTTGAAGGCGCTTTGAGGCGCGAGAACGTCGAGCTGGGCGCGGGCATGATCGAATCCCGTGATCGGTATTTCACATTGCGCACTGTGCGGGCTTATCAGACGCCGGAAGACTTCGCGGCGATGGTGATAAAACGCGGCCCTAATAATTACCCCATCCGCCTCGGAGAGCTTGCGACGGTCGAATTGGCGCCCGTCGATACGTACAGTATTGCAAGAGCCGACGGCGTTGCTGGGTTAGGCATAGCCATCAATAAACAACCCGGCGCCTCAACGCTCGACGTTGCCAACAACGTAAAAAAAGAGCTCGAAGCGATTCGCAGAACGGCCCCGCCCGGCGTTTCTATCAAACTCGGCACCGATACGTCGGTCTACATTGCGATCGCCATTCGTGAAGTTACGATTGCAATCGTCGCGGCAGCTTTGCTTGTGATGCTGGTCATCTATCTCTTTCTCGGCACCGTGCGGGCCATGTTCATTCCCGCAATCACAGTTCCGATTTCGCTGATCGCAACCAATGTAATTTTGTGGCCCGCGGGATTTTCTATCAACATCATGACGCTTCTGGCCATGGTTCTGGCGATCGGCCTCGTCGTCGACGATGCCATCATCGTGCTCGAGAATGTCCATCGCCGCATGCATCTTGGTGAGCCGCCGCTGCTCGCGGCAGTGCGCGGCGCGCGTCAGGTGGGTATGGCCGTGGTCGCGACGACGACAGTTTTGGCGGCGGTCTTTATTCCTGTGGCCCTTATGAAGGGTGTTGTCGGCAGTTTGTTTAAGGAATTCGCCGTGACTATGGCGGTCGCTGTGCTGTTTTCCATGTTCGTCTCGCTTTCGCTCACGCCTGTCCTGTGCAGTAAGATTCTGACGACAAAACTTGATGAAAGTCGGATCTCAAGGTGGGCCGGAGGGATCTTTGAAAGACTGAAGACCTTCTACGAACGCGTGCTCAACGCAGCCCTCGATCGTCCTAGTGTCGTCGTTATGGGATTTATTGTAATTTTTGCGCTAGCCGGCGGTTTGTTTCTCAAGTTGCCGCATGAGTTCACCCCGCGGGAGGACCGCGGAAAGTTCAACATTCAAATCAAGACGCCCGAGGGCGCCAATACCGAAGTCACCGATGCCAAGGTGCGGGCTGTCGCGACGTTACTTAAGCCGTATATGGAGCGCGGCGAAATCCGAAGCATATTTGAGAACATTCAAGGCGGTAATAACTCCGGCGATATCATCGTTATGATGGCCGATTGGGGGAAGGCGCACCGACGCTCCCCATTCGAGATTGGCGCAGAGCTTCAGCCGAAATTTAGGGATATCGCCGGTGCCCAAGTGGCCGCAAGCTTTCCACCCGGCATGGGTCAGCAGGGGACCAATCAAGGCGTTCGAGTTATCATTGCGGGTGCGAAGGACGACGAGCTGCGCACCTGGCGCGATATCATGTTGGCGGCCACGGCGAACAACCCCAAATTTTCCCAAGTGCGGACCAATTACGTCGAAACGAAACCTCAGATTCGCGTTCGCATTGATCGCGCCCGTGCCGCCGATCTCGGGGTTTCGATCAGCACTATCGGCAACACGCTCGAGTCCATGTTGGGTTCTCGTCGTTTAACGACGTTTGTCGACAATGGCGAAGAGTACGACGTCATGCTTCAGGGACAGATCGATGATCGTCGCACGCCAACCGATGTTTCGAATATCTATGTCAGGTCCGACACGACGCAGCAGCTAATCCCTCTCTCAAGTCTGGTTACCTTTGAAGAAGGGGCGGCCGCGTCTGGTCTGTCGCGTCATCAGCGTCACCGTCAATTCACGCTCTATATTTTTCCCGCACCCGGAATGTTGTTGGGGGGAACTATTGAGGAGATTGAGCGTCTTGCAGCTGAAAAGCTGCCGGCTTCGGCCGAGCTTACGTGGCGGGGCGAGGCGGGCGATTTCAAGGAAAATAGCTCTGCGATTTACTTTAGCTTCGCACTTGCCTTGGTCGTCGTGTTCCTCATTCTAGCGGCGCAATTCGAAAGCTTCCTCCACCCGCTCGTCATTATGATGACTGTTCCACTTGCCGTTACGGGCGCACTTGCTGGTCTTCTCGTGACAGGCCAGAGCATGAATCTGTTTTCCCAAATCGGGATCATCGTTTTGATCGGGTTGGCGGCGAAAAATGGGATTCTAATTGTTGAGTTCACCAATCAGCTTCGCGATGCCGGCCGCACGTTTCGTGAAGCTCTGGTTGAGGCATCGCTGACGCGCCTGCGCCCAATTGTTATGACGGCGCTCGCGACCGCCATGGGGGCCGTGCCGCTCATGCTTGCGACCGGTGCCGGCGCCGAGGGACGCAGGCCCATTGGAATCGTCATATTTGCGGGCGTTTTGTTCTCGACGCTCATCACACTTGTCGTTGTGCCGACATTTTACTTTCTTCTTGCACGCCGGACAGGGTCCCCAGGCCGCGTCGCAGCCGAGTTGCGTGAGTACGAGCAGCGACATCCGGTTGACCGACAAAGTCCCGACCATCAGCCGGCCGAATAGTGGCGCCGGTAGCGGTTACATACTCTCATGATGCGTCTGGTATCGGGTGTGCTGTAAGATCGGCGCAATCGACAGGGGTGGGCGCGCTTTGAAAGAGAAAGAACTACGTTTCGCGCTCGTGTGTTACGGCGGCGTCTCGCTTGCCGTTTATATGCACGGAATCACCAAGGAAATCTTGAAGCTGGTACGCGGGTCGCGCGATTACCACACATTTACCAATCGCCACCAACCCGACCTCGTGCATTCCGATGTTGCGCACCCGCGTACAGATCCGGTCGATACCGAGGCCGTTTATTTTGATCTTATGCGCGAGATTGGCCGTACGCTCGATTTGCGCATTGTCGTCGATATCATCGCCGGCGCATCTGCTGGCGGCATCAACGGCGTTATTCTAGCGCGCGCGCTTGCACACGATCTCGACATCGACCCGTTGCGCGATTTTTGGTTAAAGCATTCCGACGTTGCCGAATTGATGCCCAATCACGTGAAGGCGGGCCCGTGGCGCAAGTGGTACTTCCGTCCATTCGTATGGATGTTGCTCCGGCGCATGCAGGACGAACTTGGAAACAACAAAGAGCTCAAGCAAAAGCTCTCGATGTTTCTGCGTTCGCGGTGGTTCAAACCGCCGTTTGACGGCTACAACCTCACGAAAGTCCTCTTCGACGGGTTCTCCGCCATGGGCAACCCCACCGAGGTCGGCAGCTCCCTGGTTCCCGCCGGCCTGCAGTTGGATCTTTTCGTGACCGTCACGGATTTCCATGGATTTGCGACCGACACGCCGATTCACGATCCGCCGTCGATCCGCGACCGCGAGCATCGCCAAGTTCTGCGCATGAACTATCGCCACTGGCCGAAAGGCCATGAGACCTCTGATTTCGACCGCGAAAGTTTGCCGGGCTTGGTGTTTTGCGCACGTGCGACGTCGTCGTTTCCCGGCGCATTCCCCCCGATGCAATTTCGCGAGATCGACCAACTGATTTCCGAGCGCGATGTCACATGGAACAAGCGCGTCGATTTTCTCTACAATAATTTCCGCCCCTATTTCCTGCATAAATCCAATCCGGCGAATGCCTCGTTCATTGATGGCAGCGTGCTTAATAATAAGCCGTTCGCTCAAGCCATCGACGCGATTCGCGGCCGTCCTGCCTATCGCCATGTGGATCGACGTTTGCTGTATATCGACCCGCACCCGCAAAGCATTGTCGATCGCGATGCCGCCATGCATACGCCCGGCTGGATTGCGACGCTCAAGGCGGCGCTATCCGACATCCCGCGCAACGAACCTATTCACGACGATCTGTCGTGGGTGAACACGCACAATTCGGAAGTGCAGCGCCTCCAAGTGGTGGTTGAAGGCGCGCGCTTGCATATTCACGAGATCGCTAAAGCGATCGCGGGCAAAGCCTTTGAATCGCCGGTCAACGCGGCGCAGGTGGGCGAATTCCGCCGGCTTGCCAACAATCGGGCACGCATACAAACAGGCTTTGCTTACGAGGGCTATCTTCGCCTCAAGCTCCTGGCGGTGATCGAAGACGTCGCGGAAGTCGTCGCCGACATTTGCGGCTACGGGCGCGAGACGCCCGAAGCCAAGCGCATTATCGCGATCATCCAAAGATGGGCGGTGCTCACCGGCGTTTCGCCTTCGCATGAGGATCTCAATCGCCCATCGGACGATGCCGCGCTGCCGCCGTGGGTAAAATTTCTGCTGCGGTTTGACGTGCGTTACCGCCAGCGCCGGGTTCGATTTGTCATCCGCGCCGTCAACCAGCTTTATACGCGCCTCTCTGAACCCGAGTTGGAAGGGTTGCGCGCCGATCGTCTCGACCGGATTAAAGCCGGGCTTTACGACGCATTGGGGCTTCTCCAGCCTATGGCAGCCCGCGCCATCGCGACCGATGGCACCGGCTTAAGCCGCGGAGCGCTGGACGCGGTCAAAGCTGTGGTCGGTGAGATATCGCTGGCCGTGAATAGTGACATAGCCCTTAAGGCCGATCCCGATGCGGTCGCGCAAAAATTCCTAACCCCCATTACCCAGGCCTTCAATTTGCTGGGCGACGATATGGCGCTCGAGAAAGACAACACGCGCGCAGACGCCTTGTTGACCGCGTTGGTCGAGGGCGGGGGCGAATTGGGCCCGATTCCGGCCCTCGCGCGGCGCGAACTGATCGAACATTACATCGGCTTTGCAGTTTGGGACGTGCTTACGTTCTCTATTACGAATTGGCGCGATCTGGATGAGTTCGACGAAATCCGTGTCGATCGCCTAAGCCCTGATGACGCGCAAACGTTGCGTAAGGGTGACGCCGCCGCGACCCTGCAGGGCGTGAAGTTCCACCACTTCGGCGCGTTCTTTTGCCTCGCATATCGCGAAAACGACTATCTCTGGGGACGTCTGCACGCCGTCGAGCGCCTTATCGATATTGTTCTCGATGCCGCCCGCATCGAAGGGGCTGGGCACGAAATCGATGTGATTGCATTGAAGGTCAGAGCCTTCACCGCGATTCTCGATTCCGAAGAAAAACGGCTCACCGAGTCCACAGCACTCATTGAGCAATTACGCAAAGAAGTCCTCGCTTTGCAACAACGCGCTGCCAAAGCGTCTTAACCTCCGCGCTGAAACTGCTACACTTCCCTCACGCGCGGACGGGCGCCCAAGACCGAAGAGAAGAGTTGTGATGCTGAATCGGTTCCTCTCGGGACGACCGTTTCTCCCGATGCTTTTGGCTGCTTTCGGCGTATGCGCGCCACCTGCTTTTGCGGCGCAGGATTCCTTTGGTGATGTCTTTTGGCAATATCGGGCGAGCACGGGGTTCGACTACAGCTCTGGCACCTACGGCGCCGCAACGCCCACCGAGATTTGGTATGTGCCGATTGCGGTGCGTGCGAGCAAAGGCCCGTGGTCTTTTAAAGTCGCTACCGGATGGCTGTCGGTGTCCGGTCCCGCGCTTCTGGTCGACGCGGGTACGGCCGATGCGGCGCTGGGGCTGCGCACCAGTGGCTCGGCCACCGGAATGGCGGACTTGAATTTTTCCGTGACCTACTCGGTCGATAGTCTCGCCGCGCACAATATCTTTCTCGATTTGACGGCACGGCTGAAAGCACCCACGGCAAGCTTTGCGAAAGGCCTCGGCACCGGCGAGTGGGACCAAGCTGTGCAAATCGATCTTTCGAGCGTCTTCGGCAAGTTTATGCCGTTCGCCTTCGTAGGCTACAAAGTGGCGGGGCGCCCTGCCGGCTTTTCACTTCGTAACGTGGTCTATGGCGAAGTCGGTGCGCAGTATGCGTGGACCGATCGCATTTCGACCGGCGTCATGTACGACGTTCGCCAAGCCAGCATCCGCACGGCGGAAACGCCGCAAGAACTCACCGGCTACGTCGCGCTGAAACTCAGTGAGCGATGGAGCATGACGGTGTACGGCGGCACCGGCTTCTCGGCCAACAGCCCGTCAGCAGGCGGCGGCGCGACGCTTAGCCGCAAATGGCCTTGATAAACCCGCGCGCTTAGCCGCCGTCGTTACGATGTGGCGGTCGGGCGCTCGATGACCGGACGCTCTGGCTTTTCCGGTTTCACAGCTTGTTCGGGGCGCTCAGGGCGCTCGGGCGGACGCACGCGTTCGGGACGCTCGACGCGTTCCCACATAGGCCGCTTCGAGCCGCGTGCCTGCAAAAGGCTTACGACGGTGCGGCCTTTGGTGATGCTTGTGGCATCCACGTGGCCGTTCACATCCACATGGCCCATGACGACGATGCGGTCGTTCGGTGTGACGCCTGCGGGCAATGATGCGCCGTCAACGGTCATACCATTGAGCTTCAGCGGCTGGCCCGCGGGCGGCGCGTAGCCTTCCAACGACACGTCCGTCACGTCGGCTCCGAATGGCTGAACCGGCAGACCGCCGATGACGTCGGCCACGAATTGTCCGTTGATCATGCGGCCTGATGCATAAACGCGGCCGCCGGTTTGCGGCAGCGTCATGATGGTCGCCGTGCCCATGGGGATATCGAGATCGCCGATGCGCACGCTGGTCGCCGTCACGCTCGTCACATCGCCGCGCACAACGATACGTCCGTCGTTGCGGCGCTGATCAACGCGCGTTGCGACCACAGTGCCGTCCGCCTGACGCAGGCCAGAAATGCTGACCATGTCGCCCTTCTGTAACGTCTTGAAGGCTTCGACCGCGGCCGCATCGCCGCCAAGGTTCAGTTTCACCTTTTGGCCAAGCACGGTCATGGTTTCGGTCGCATAGTCGATGGTGCTGATCGGTCCGCTGACGGCGTGTTGAATTTCAAGCCGCTCAAGATGCAGTTTGCCGTCGACGGTATGCGCAACACCCTGGATCACTTGGCCGACGCGCAGTTCGTCGAGCGCGGTAGGCTTGCCATCACTTTCCACGGTCGTGCTGTGATTGAATTCGAGCTTCAGGCCGTTGACGAGAATCGAGCCGAAGCCCGAGATCGTTCCGACAATGCCCGTGCCGCCGATGCCATCGCCATGTGGGTTGGGGCGCAAGCCCGTACCGCCAATGCCGTCGCCCTTATCTTTGCGCGGCGCCATCGAGGCGGTCTGCATTTCTGCGGACGGCGCCTGAGATGCTGGTGCAAAAGGCGAAGAAGACGGGGGTGCGCTCGCGCATGCGGATACGAGGCACAGGAGCACACTTGCTCCCAGCCCGCGCAGCAGCACGCCGACCTTGATCGCACTATCCCCGTACATTGCCGGTCTCAAATGCCCTTTAGCGAATTGCCCCCATGGCAATCCGACACGTTACGCTTTCGGCTTCGCTGAAACGTTACTGTCGTCGAGACGTAAGCTATTGAAAGTACTCGGCCCCTTGAAGAAATATAGGCCGAAATTAACTCTTTTGGTAGCGTCGTCGCGGCCTTTATCTTTCGCCGCTAGCTCTAGTGCCATCCGGTTGATGGCTAACAAGGCCTGCATTCCTGCCCGTTCGGCGGCGTCATTGAGGGTTTCAACCGATTCGGGCGTCAGATCGCTATAATGAACGCTGCGCTCGAGTTGTGGGTTGCCCTCGGCCAATAAGTTGTGGGCCGCTGCCGCCAAGTGATCGTGAATGTTGCGTCCGAGATAGAACGCCTTTTCTTCGAATCCTTTTTCGGGAATGAAGGCGAGTTCGTTCAAAACCACACGACCGTCCTTATCTAAGCGCGCGACGCCCAAGCGCAACCACTCATCAAGCACGGCGCGCGGGCGAACATCTTTTGAGATGCCCTCAATCAGCGCATCGAAGGACGGCCCCTTCGCCGATTCGGACTGACGCGGCAAAGGCAGCGGAAGGCCATTTTTATCAGTGGTTTCTTTCGATCCCAGCCAACGCGCAACTGCGAGCGCGCCTAAACCAATGCTCTTTGGAGCGACAATCGGTTCGTATTCGGCATCGCGAAGGCGCTTCACATCTTTTCGGTGCACACCCGTGAGAATGCTCACGCGACTGTCTGTCTGCTTCTTACCGTTGACCGGGAATTCGTTGAGCGCGACTTCCACATAAACTTCTTTGAGGATCTGTGTCAGCGCTGGAAGGCCGAGGCTCTTTGAAATCAACAGGCGCACAAACGGGCGCAGCAGCTGTTTAACAGCTGCCACCAAAGGCTTGGATGGTCCGGTGGGCGTCGCGCTCTTTGCCATGAAGTCTTTATACAGGGTTGTGGGAATTATTCCCACTTTTTTATTGACTCACCCTTAGTAGCTGAGTAGGTTGCTCTTGTTCGTGGGAATTATTCCCACATTTATTCAGGAGTGCAACGCCCTTATTCGCACATGCCAACCTCGAGACCGTGTTCAAAAACTTTGTGATCCGGCCTCATCTATCGCTGTCCACGAGTCATATCCTACCCCGGCGATACGTGAGGTTTTGTCTTCTCCCGCTTTGCTCGGCCCACGCACCGCCGCAAGGCGGTCCCCCGGGCAAGCGGGAGAAGATCTTTTTCCGGAAAAACGCAGAACACACGAGGCGGCAGAGAAAACAGCAGGAAATTGAGGTCAGGGTCGGGGCTTTCGACCCATCGATGTTCGCCCGTCCGCGCCTGATGGAACCCCGAAAACATCGGCTCTGACCTGAATTTCCCAATCAAGCCTCACTGAAAAATAGAAAAGCGCGACTGCAAAGTCGCGCTTTTCCTTTTTGCGCCAGGCGAAAAATGGGAGTGAAGGATTCGCGCCGCCTTCAATCCGGGCGTGTTCGAAGTGATGCGACCTCGCGCAGTGTGTTCCTCTCGCGCAGTGTGTTCCTCAAGCCTCGCGCCGCTTCAAATCCCGCACCAAAAATCGGCCCGGATGGAGGGCGGTCACAAGATCTCGCTCAATCGGCCATGGTTCCCCGGTGATGTGGCAAGCGAGCAATTCCGCGGCCAGCGGCGCCGAAACGACTCCGTGCGATCCAAGCCCGAGCAGGGCGTAAAGCCCAGGCTGATAATCGGCCGTCGCATACGACGTCCACGGATGCCCGTGTCGCAACTCCGCGAAGGCGTTCAAATAGGCGTCGCGTTGCGGTAAGGGTCCGATGACCGGTAAATGATCGGGCGACGTGCAGCGAACACCCGCGCGTCCCAG
This sequence comes from Fidelibacterota bacterium, assembly GCA_947475895.1. Taxonomy (GTDB): domain Bacteria; phylum Pseudomonadota; class Alphaproteobacteria; order Rhodospirillales; family Rhodospirillaceae; genus SHVO01. The sequence continues at coordinate 58,417 of CANJMF010000013.1, read as the reverse complement.
CAACGCCGCCGTATCCGCGCCGTCCATCAATCCCGGCAGTACATTTTCCAGTGCTGCCAAATTGTGCGCATGATCTTCGGCGCGCACGTCGACGGCCGCGTCGGCAACCTCGGTGTCGACCCAGTCGAACGTTGCACCGATGGTATGTAAACCGCGAAACGCAGGAGTCATATAGCCGCCGTAAGCGAGCACGCTTCGCAAGGACGCGCTCCGGTCGGTCGGTGGCGCAAAGGTCAGTTGTCCGCGCCGCGCCACTAGCGGCAGCCACGATGTTTGCGGCAGCGTCAAAGCGCCCAGCGCATTTGCGAAAATAACGATATCGGCTTCGAGGCGTATGCGTCCGGCGCGATCGATCAATTGCCATGCGCCGCTCTCCTGACGTAGGGCCGCGATGTCTTCATTCATCATCATGGTGGCGTTGTGCGCCAGCGCCGTACATAAGGCCGGCGGCTGCAGCCAGCCGCCTTGCGGGAAGTAAAGCCCACTCGCCTTCGTCGTGATGCCCGCGAGGCCGGACGCCTCGGCTGCATCGACGGGCAGGAGGGCGGGCGCACTCAGTGGGCCATACGCTGCAATCGCAGCTTGGCGTTCGCTCTCGGTCGGCGTATTCGCCAATTGCAATAATCCGCACCGCTCGCGATGAAGGGCCGCACCGCTGTTCGCCAATTCTTCGAGTGTCTCCAGCGCAAAGCGCCATGCGCTTGCGTAAAACCGTCCATCCAAAGCGGGGCCGGCCGTCAGTCGCGGCATCAAGGCCGCGGTTGGATTTCCCGACGTTTCGCGCGCAAGTCCATCCCGCCGGTCGATGATGGTGGTTTTCCAGCCGCGTCGCTGCAACGCATAGGCCGCATTGGTTCCAGCAAGGCCGCCACCAATGATGGCTGCGTGATCGCGCTGCAGTTTTGCGCGGGGTGTTTTTGCGAACCACGGCTGCAATCGTGGTTTTGGCGGGGCTTTCGCGCCGCGAAAGCGTCCATGCAACATCTCGCGCTTGCGGCCGAAACCCGGCGCGCGCGTAAGTTCAAATCCCGCCGCATCCAAACCACGGCGAACATCGCCCGCGACACTATAGGTCGCCAACACGCTACCGGAGTTTCGCGTGTGGGAAAGCCGCGCGATTTCCGCGAAAACGTTGTCGTGCCACATTGCGGCGTTCTTGTCGGGTGCGAAGCCGTCCAGGAACCACGCATCGATTTCACATTCCGTTTGCGACAGCATATCCATGACGTCGCCCATCAGCAGCGTCAACGTCACATCGTCGGACACGTCGATTTTGGGAAAGAGTCGATGAAAGCCCGGCTGCGGCTGCGGATAGACTTGCAAAAGGGCGCGCGAAAGTGCGTGCAGCTCGGGCCACGCTTCCAGGCACTCGCCCAACTCGCGCGCCGTCAGGGGATAGCCCTCAACTGCCAGATAATGCAGCTTTGGTCCGGGGCGGCGCGTTCGGCGCCACGAATCCCATGTCGTTAGAAAATTGAGCCCAGTGCCGAAACCTAATTCACAGATGACATAAAGGTCCGCGCTCTGCCACGCGTCGGGCAGATGGCAGCCTTTCAGGAAGACATGCCGCCCTTCCGAAAGTCCATTGTCTCGGCTGTAGTAAACGTCGCCAAAGCGCGTTGCGAACGGAACGCGACCCGGTTCCCAGACAAGGCCGGGGCTCGGCATCGCGCGATCGCGTGTCGCGGGTCTTTCCATAGGCCGTTTGTGCCTGAAACATCGTGCTAGGCCAACGTATTCCGCGTTTTGCCTTCGGCGACGGACATACTATTCTCCCGCCGGGAAAAGGGATTGGGGCGGCATGGAACTCGTTCAAGAGTGGTACGGCATTATTGCGCGCAATAAGCAGCTGGCCTTGTTGCTGTTATTGCTCGTGATGGGCACCGCGTTTGTCGTCATGACGGCCAGTATTCTGGCCCCGCTCTACGCCGCGATTACGCTGGCCTACGTCATGGAAACCGCAATTCAACAATTGCAGCGTCGCGGCATGTCGCGGGGTGCGGCGCTGGGTTTTGTCTACGGCATTTTTATTGCGCTTCTCGCCGGTGTGTTCGCGGCTATGCCGTTTCTCGGACGGCAAGTCGTGCAACTCATTGGCCAGGTTCCCCAGTTCGTCGCCCGTACGCAGGAACTGATTGCGCAGCTGCCGGAAAAATATCCCGCCTTCGTAACGCCCGAACAAATCGGCGAAATGCTGAATGAGGCCCGGGCCAAAGTGCTGAGCAGCGGACAAAACTTCGGCAAGTACGTGGGCGGTACGGTCATCGGTCTTGTGACGGCTCTCGTCTACGTCATCATCATCCCGATCATGGTGTTTTTCCTTCTCAAGGATAAAACACGCATTTTCGGTTGGGTGGAATCTTTCTTGCCTGCTCACCACGAATTGACTGCGTCGGTCTGGCACGACGTGAACCGGCAGCTGCAGAATTTTGTCGGCGGTAAGGTGCTGCAAATGGCGATTGTCGCTCTTGTCAGCTGGATCGTGTTTGAAATTCTCGATCTCTCGTATGCGCCACTTTTGGCAATCGTGATCGGCGTTGCTGTCTTGATTCCTTATATCGGCGCCGCCGCAGCTACGGTTCCTGTCGCGGCTGTGGCGCTCCTGCAATGGGGTGTGAGCATGCACGCGGGGGCTGCGGTTGGTGCCTATCTGATTATTCACGCGCTCGACGGCAACGTACTGGTGCCATTTTTGTTCTCCGAGGCGGTCGCGATCCATCCTGTCGCGATTATCGTCGCGGTGTTGTTTTTCGGCGGAATCTGGGGCGTCTGGGGCGTGTTCTTCGCAATCCCGCTCGCCGTGCTGGTCAAGGCCGTCATCACCGCCTGGCCGCCGCGCGTGTCGCCTGGCGTCTAAGATGTAATCTTCGCAGGTGACATTTCTGATACGCTGCGCTGACGTTGACCGGTGAAACCGGTTTTGAAGGCCTCAAGAAAGAGGATGCAATTTATGACAGATTTTTCCGATCTCCCGATCTTGCGCGAGACTGTGCATAAGATCGATGTTGCGGTTCAAGCCGCCGGTGCTCAGCTTCAAAACGATCTCACCGCAAAAGCCCAAGCCAAAAAACAGCGCTCGTATATCGACGATCTTGAAGACAAGGTCATGGCCTCAACAGCCGTGGCGGCGGCAGCCTCCGGCACGCCTGCGCAAGCCAAGGCCATGCTCGCGAAGGCGCGTGCTAAAGCGATGCAAGCCGCGGCTGAAGGCGCCGACACCGGCGCATTGGACTCCATGGTCCATCAAATGGAGCACCTCGCTAAAATCGCCGAGCAGAATGAAGAGCGCAAGAAACATCGCCGCCCCGATGCCAGCGCGGCTGTCATTCCGACGTTGGTCGCGCTCGGAAAAACCTAATCGACGTTTCTAGTGCAAATAAAGCTGTCGCTCTACGACACGAAATTCCGCTGGTTTAATAAGCTGCGCATGGGCGACGAACACCGAGTGCAACTTGCCGTCGATGTTCTTTTCCCAAAAGCTTAGAAACTTCGCTAGCACCGGAAATTTCGGCGCGATATCCAGTTCCTGCCACACAAACTCCTGCAGCAACTTGGGATGATCGGGCATGTGGTAGAGAATTTGCGCAGTTGTGAGGCGATAGTCTTTGAGCTGAAGCGCAAGGCTCGACATTCTGGCTCCTTCAACAAACGATCACGGCGATAACGTGCCAAACCGCGTTGCGGTTCTCGCATGCGGTGTTGTCGAAGGCTGGTCGCCCCGACCAATGAACGAATCGTGCCAGACGGATTCGCGCCTGACAACGGCGTGATGCGCAAAGAAGGCTTGCTGTGCGCGCTTAGCAGCCACGCAGGCAGTTTGCTAACGCGCGTTATTCCGCCGGCTGGGGTTTTTTAAGTCCGACCGGCTTGCGTTTGCGGAGCATGAAAATAAGCGGCGCCACCAACAATGTCACCAGCGCCACAAGCCGATACATATCGCCGAACGCCAGCACCTGCGCCTGCTGCATGACTTGCCCCGACAGCATCGCGCCTGCCATGGGGTCGCCAAGGCTCAAACCGCGTGCGTCCAGCCACGACTGCACATCGGGATTTTCGGCTGTGATGTGCTGGTTCAGTGTCTGCCAATGGTAGTCGCCGCGCCGTTGCAGCATGAGCCCGATTACCGAAATGCCCACGGATGACGCAATAGTGCGCGTTACGGAATACAAGCCGGCGGCGCCATCGAACAAATGCTTGGGCAGCGTCTCATAAGCCACCATGGACGACGGGATGAAGAACATCGCCATGCCCACACCCTGCAAGGCTCCCGGCACCATCATCCAGGCCGGGCTCGCGGTAATAGGAATCAGTGCGTAAGTGTATGTTCCTCCGGCTAGCACGATGACGCCGAGGACCATCAACGCACGCCCATCGAAACGCCCTGAGAAGCGGCCAAAGAGCACCATGGCTATGGCCATCACCACACCGCGCGGCGCCATGATGTTGCCGACGATTTGCGCCGGATAACCCATCAATTGTTCGAGCATTAAAGGCAGCAGCGTCATGATGCCGAACATGGACACGGCAAAGCCCGCAATCATCAGTGATGCAAGCGCGTAATTCCTGTCGCGGTAAACCGCGAGGTTGACGATGGCATTGGGCCGGTCCCAGCAATGCGATACAAATCCCAAACCGGTCACGATCGCCGTCAGAGTCAAAGTCTGGATGAGCGTTGAGTTGAACCAGTCGCGCGTGTTGCCTTGAGTCAGTAAGAATTGCAGCGAACCCACGAAAATAATGCCGAGCGCGAGACCGAACCAGTCGGTGCGTGCCCGGTGTCCCGCTTCGCCCGGCACATAGCCGGCCGCCAATAACAGCGCGAATAAACCCACCGGCACGTTGACGTAGAATACCCAGCGCCAATTCAAGTGATCGGTTAAAAAGCCACCGATGGTCGGCCCCAAGATGGGAACGACCATGATGCCCAAGCCCCACACGGCCATGGCACTGCCGCGATTTTCGCGGCTGAAGGTGCTCATCATCACGGCTTGCGACAAGGGCGCGAGCGTGCCGCCGGCAGCGCCCTGAAGCACGCGGAAGATGACCATTTGCTCTAGCGATTGTGCCGCGCCGCACGCGGCCGACGCGATCAAAAAGAACGTGATGTCGATCAACAGCAGGCGCCGCCGCCCGAACCGCTGCACCAGATAACCCGTGAGTGGCATGATCACGGCAGACGCGACCATATAAGACGTCACCACCCAGGTGATCTGATCGTTGGTGGCGCCGAAGCTGCCCATCATGTGCGGTAACGCGACGTTGACCACCGTCATGTCGAGCATTTCCAGCATCATGGCCAGCATCACCGCGCCGACCATGGCGATTTTAGCAACTCCCGAAAGTGCGGGCGCAGACGTCATGGCGGTCTATTTGCTGGAGGTGGCTTTTTCGGTGCCGGTATCGACAGTGGCTTCTGCGCTTGCGCCGACACGCAAGGGCTGATTACTCGGCGGACGCTCTTGGATCTTTACGCGCACGGTATAACGCTGCGTCACTTTGACCCAGTTACCGGTCGCATTCTCCGGCGGCAGCAGTGAGAACGCGGCACCCGATCCGGCACTGATGCTCTCCACCACGCCCTTCAGCGCGACACCGGGATACATATCAACTGTGATGGTCGCGGGTTGGCCGGGCCGCAGCTTCGTGATGTCGGTTTCCTTGAAGTGCGCGTCGACCCACCACTCGGTATCCTCGACCAACGCGAACAACGGTCGGCCCATCATCGCGGTGGCACCTTCGCGCAAGGTGAGATTGGAGACCCATCCCGCCGCAGGTGCACGCACCTCGGCGTAAGACATATCCAGCTGCGCTTTATGTAAAGCAGCACTGGCCGCGCGCAGGCGCGCATTGTCTTTGCCTGAACGCCCTGCCGTTTGCTGCGCGCGCTCCAACTCCGCCAGCGACGCAGCCAAGGCCGCTTCTGATTGCTTAAGTGTGGACTCCCGGGTGTCGAGGGTCGCGGCCGACAAATTGCCTGCCGCGCGCAATTGCCTGCCGCGCGCGGCTTCGGTGCGGGCATTGGCGAGACTGGCTTCGGCTTCGCGCACATGTGCGGCCGCTGCATTTACGCCGGCACCGCTGGCGCCGACGGATTCCACGGCTTCGTCAAAGGCGGCTTGTGCTGCTTCAATCGCGATGGCGAAAGGTGCGATGTCGATATCGAATAAGGCCGTGCCATCTTCGACGTGCTGGTTATTCACCACATGCACCTTCGATACGATGCCTGAAACTTGCGGTGCGATCTGAACGACGTTCGCCTCCATATAGGCGTCCTCGGTCGACGCATAGCGCTCGCCGTTACGATAAAGAAAGTAGCCGCCGATCGCCGCGCCGATGAGCACGACCAAGATGAATGGGCGAAGTATCCGTTGAACTATATCGGTTCGCGGCGCTTTTTCGCCGACGCTCACCTGCGATTCATGTGCGGTTTTGTTTACGGAATCGTCCATCCAGCACCCCAATTTTTATGCGGGCGGACATTACATCGAGAATGCAAATATTCAAAGGTTGAAATATCTGGCGGAGCTGGCCCGGAAAACCTATAATGATCAAGTATTTCAGCTTGCTTGGGAGAACATCACGCATGTCCACGACATTCGAACTCAACGGTCAATCCGTTACTTTAGACACCGATCCCGACATGGCCCTCTTATGGGCCATTCGCGAAAAAGCCGGCCTCACGGGAACGAAATTCGGCTGCGGCATCGCGCAATGCGGTGCGTGCACCGTTCATATCGACAACGTGCCGTCGCGCGCGTGTTCCATTCCGGTTTCGGCCGTTGAAGGCGCGAAGGTCACGACCATCGAAGGCCTCTCCGGCAAAGTCGCCCAAGCTGTGCAGACCTCTTGGCAAAATCTGAACGTGGTTCAGTGCGGTTACTGCCAATCGGGTCAGATCATGTCGGCCGTTGCGCTGCTCAGCGCGACGCCGAAGCCCACCGACACCGACATCGACGAAGCCATGCAGGGCAACATCTGCCGCTGTGCGACTTACGTGCGCATCCGCGCGGCGATTCACGACGCTGCTAAAAGCATCTGAGGTACAGCCATGAACATGATCAATTTCCCGTCCGCGAAACCCGTCAAAGCAAATCGCCGCGACTTCCTCAAAGGCGGCGTCGCCGGCCTTGTGATCGCTTTCACCTTCACGCCGCGCAAATTGCTGGCGGCTGACGCAGCAGCGCCCGCAAAAAAGCCGGTCGATCCCAATGCCTTCGTGCACATCGCGCCCGATAGCACCGTGACTGTGCTCATCAAGCATCTCGAGATGGGCCAGGGCGTCTACACCGGCTTGCCGACGGTCGTTGCCGAAGAACTCGACGCCGACTGGAGCCAAATGCGTGCCGCGCATGCGCCGGCCGATGTGGCCAAGTATGCCAACCTCGCGTTTGGTATGCAGGGCACCGGCGGCAGCACGGCTCTTTCCAATTCCTATGACCAGTTGCGCCAAGCCGGCGCCATGGCGCGCGCCATGCTCGTGCAAGCTGCGGCGCAGGCGTGGAAAGTGCCAGCCGCTGAAATCACCGTGAAAAAAGGCGTCATCGCGCACGCTGCGTCCAAGCACACCGGCACGTTCGGTGATTTCGCTGTGGCCGCCGCCAAAATCACGCCGCCCACGGATGTGAAGCTGAAGGACCCGAAAGACTTCACACTCATCGGTACCGAAATTCCCCGCCTGGACAACGTGGCGAAGACGACCGGCACAGCCATTTACACAATCGACGTGCAGCGTCCCGGCATGGTGTACGCCGTCGTCGCCCGCCCGAAACGTTTCGGCGGCGTGGTGAAGAGCGTCGATCAGACCAAAGCGTCGGCGATCCCGGGCGTAAAGCAGATCATGAGAATTCCCAGCGGCGTGGCCGTTGTTGCGGACTCGCTTTGGACTGCCATGAAGGCGCGCGATGCCTTGAAAATCGAATGGGACGATACGAAAGCCGAAAAACGCGGCTCGGCGCAGCTGTGGGCCGAATATAAAGAGCTCGCGAAAAAGCCGGGCGAAGTCGCACGCAACGACGGCGATGCTGCAGGTGCGCTGGCGAAGGCGAAACAAGTCGTTTCCGCCGAATTCGAATTCCCGTTCCTGGCGCACGCGCCCATGGAACCCCTCGATTGCGTCATGGAAGCGAAGGACGGCAAAGTCGAGATTTGGGCCGGCAGCCAATTCCAAACACTCGACCACATGAATGCGGCGAAAGTGTTCGGCGTGACACCGGATAAAGTGACTCTCAACACCCTCGTATCGGGCGGCAGCTTCGGCCGCCGCGCGACGCCGGTCTCCGACTACATTGTTGAAACCGCCGAAATCACGAAAGCCATGCCAGCCGGTACGCCGGTAAAGCTGGTGTGGACGCGCGAGGACGACATTCGCGGCGGCCGCTACCGCCCCATGTACTTCCACTCTGTCAAAGCCGCCCTGAACGAAAAGGGCGAGCTCACGGCATGGCAACACCGCATCGTCGGTCAGTCGATCACCAAGGGCTCGCCGTTCGAAAGCCCGGGCCTCGACGGGATGATCGTCGAAGGCGCCAAGAATCTTCCCTACACCGTTCCAAACTTTGCCATGGACGCGCACACGACCAATGTCGGCGTGCCCGCTCATTGGTGGCGTTCGGTCGGCAGCACCCATAATGCCTACGCGACGGAAGCCTTTTTCGACATCATCGCCAAAGCGGCCGGCAAAGAACCGCTCGAGTTCCGCCGCGCACTGCTGGGCGACAACAAACGTCATCGTGGCGTTCTCGATCTCGCCGCCGAAAAAGCCGGCTGGGGTTCGAAAATGCCCGCCAACTCCGCCCGCGGCATTGCCGTGGCGGAAGCCTTCGGAACCGTTGTCGCGCAAGTGGCCGAAGTCAGCCGCAAGCCGAACGGCGGCTTCAAAGTCGACCGCATCGTATGTGCCGTAGATTGCGGCGTTGCCGTCAACCCGGATGTGATCCGCGCGCAAATGGAAGGCGGCATCGGCTACGGTCTTGGTGCCATCCTTCATAGCCAGGTCACGTTGACCAACGGCGTTGTCGATCAAGGTAACTTCGATGCTTATAAGTCGCTGCGCATCGACGAAATGCCGAAAATCGAAGTTTACATCGTGCCCTCTACCAACGCCCCCACGGGCGTAGGCGAGCCTGGCGTGCCGCCAGCGGGTCCTGCGGTCGCCAACGCGATCCTGGCTCTCACGGGCAAGCCGGTGACCAAACTGCCGATGCTGCAAGGCTCGTCGGTCTAAGAGGTTCGGTCTAAAGATCAATCGCGCGATTGCGGTGTTTCAAAAACACCTGTGATCGCGCGTTTTTCTTTCTGGGGTCTGCGAGTTTCTCGCAATCCAATCATCCTCACACGGAATTGAACGCGAAGCCGCGCCGAAAGGCGCTATAGGCTCGTGTCATGGATTTTAGCCGTCCTCATATAAAAAAGCGGATCATGATCGCGAGCGCGGCTTTGGTCGCAGCGATGGGCGGTGCCGGTTGGTTTTATATCGACCAGCTTCCCAAAGCCGATCCTAACGACGCCGCCCTGGTCCAGCACGGCCAACAGATTTACGCGGTCAATTGCGCCAGTTGCCACGGCGCCCAGCTTGAGGGCCAACCCAGCTGGCAAAAGCCGTTGCCAACTGGCCACTTGCCTGCACCGCCCCACAATCAGTCAGGGCATACGTGGCATCACCCCGACGAGGTTCTGTTCCATGTGATCATGGCCGGGACGACCTATGAAAGCGATATGCCCGCCTTTCAAGGCCTTCTCAGCGACCACGACGTCTGGGCGACTCTGTCTTTCATTAAAAGCACGTGGCCCGAAGAGATTCGGCGCAAGCAGCCGAGCCTTTCGCCGGAGCAAAAGGACGCGCTCAAAAGGCTAGCCTCGGAGAGAAGCGCTAATGCGCGATAACCGCGTTTCGAAACGCGAGGGGATGCGCGATCATCTTTAAGGGCTCAAGGCCCGCGCCGGTTCCGCGCACAAGAATATCGCCGTAGTCGAAGATCCGCCCCAAGATCGATTGGTCGACGTCGACGCTCTCCACCTTCGACATATTCATCTCGACCGTTTGGCGGCGAATAAATCCGCGTTTGAAAATAACGCGCTTGTCGGTCACCGCAATTTCCGTCGTGAAGCGCGCGAACCAGGCGCGCAGAAATGCGATGACGCCAAAGATTGCGCCGAACGCAAAGATCGCCTCGCCAAAGAGGCGCGAATCTTCTGCACTGCCCACAATCATGACCACGCCTGCCAGTGCGATCACGGCGAACAAAATGGCCGGTAAATAAACCAGCCAGTGAATCGTGCCTTCAAAGGCGACGGTCTCGCCGGGCTGAAGGACTTTCGCGACATAGTGCGACATAGGCACCCTAACGGCGTGGGACGGCGATAGTTTCAGAGCATGATTGGTAACGGAGATTGCGTCAATTTTGCCAGGCGCCCCCTTTGACCGTCTTCAATGTGATGACCGCTTTCAAGATGCGAGACCAAAGGGCATGGCTTTCCGGGCAGCTTCGCGGTCGGCCAGATCCCCGTGCTGGTCGATGAGAAGGCGCGCCGAATCGTAAACGTCGCTTTCATTTTTCATGGATCACTCTATTCCCCCACGCTTGCGAAAGGAAAGGCTCGAAGTTGCGATTCCCCGCGAGCCGCATCACGACCACGCGTCGCGCTAGAGTCATGACATCATTCCCATGCTTTGTTTTACAAAAACATTCCGCTGTATATGGTCGACGCCCGGGTCGCGCGGTTAAGCTGGGAGCGGTTTGCCACACTTTGCCGACACGCATAGCAACTTGGGACAGGCACCATGAAACCCCTCAGTTCACTTCGCGTTGTAGATCTGTCTCGAATACTCGCGGGTCCTTGGTCGGCGCAAATTCTGGCCGATCTTGGCGCCGACGTGATTAAGGTGGAACGCGCTGGCGCGGGCGACGACACGCGGTCTTGGGGACCGCCATTCATCGCCGGGGAGTCGGGCGAAAACCTCAGCGCGACTTACTTTCATGCGTGCAATCGCGGCAAACGTTCGCTGGCGATCGACTTCGATAGTGAACAAGACCTAGCGCTCGTCCATCAGCTTATCGCCAATGCCGACATCGTCATCGAGAATTTCAAGGTTGGCGGTCTGAAGAAATACGGCTTGGATTCCGCTTCGCTCACGGCGCGATACCCTCGCCTCATTTACTGCTCGATTACGGGATTCGGCCAGAACGGCCCATATGCGCCGCGTCCCGGATATGACGCCCTGATTCAGGCCATGGGTGGATCAATGCATGTCACGGGCGCCGAGGGCGGTGAGCCCATGAAAGCGGGCGTGCCATATGCGGATATCCTGACCGGCGTATATTCCGCCGTGGGAATGCTTGCCGCTGTCGCTGGTCGTAACGAAACGGGAAAGGGATCCGTCATCGATATGAGTCTGCTTGATGTGCAGGTGGGCGCGCTCGCGAATGTCGCTCTTTCCTACTTGGCGTCCGGTGTCGAAGCGAAGCGGCTGGGAAATGCGCATCCCAATCTTGTTCCTTATCAGGTCTTCGCGGCAAAAGACGGCCACCTGTTCGTTGCCGTTGGAAATGACGATCAGTTCGCGCGTTTGTGCAAAACGCTTGGTGTTCCAGATCTCGCGACGGATCCGGACTACAGCTCGGGCCCCAATCGCGTGAAGAATCGCGAACGCCTGATAGCGCTTCTCACAAAACGCACCGGCGAATATACAAAACAGGCGCTGTTTGAGCAGTTAGAGGCGGCCGATATTTCGGCCGGCCCCATCAACTCCATCGCTGAAGTGTTCCAAGACCCACAAGTCGTGCATCGCGGTATGAGTTTTAACTTGCCCTATCCCGCCAGCGCCACTGGGTCTGTGCCGGGTCTTCGTACGCCGATTATCATGAACGGCGCGCCGTGCGTGGCGGGACGTCCCGCACCCATGCTCGGAGAACACAATCAAGAGATCGCGCGAAACCTCGAGTCCCTGGAAACACGTTCCATCCCGAAGTAACGAAGGAAAAACGTCTCATGACGTCAACCTATACCGTAAGCGATCTCATCGCGGAATTTCTGTCGGCTTGCGGCGTCTCCACCGTTTTCGGCATCGCTTCCGTGCACAACATACCGATGTTGGATTCCATATCGCGCGGCAACGCTATCCGCTTCGTCATGACGCGCGGCGAGCTTGGTGCGGGCCACATGGCGGACGGCTACGCGCGGGCATCGGGCAAGCTCGGTGTTTTGCTGACCAGTACGGGACCGGCCGCTGCCAACGCCGTAACGGGTTTGCTCGAAGCGCGTTTTGCGGGATCTCCGGTTCTTCACATCACCGGGCAAACGTCCACGAAATTCGTCGATCGGGGCATGGGTAACGTTCATGATGTCGCCGATCAGCTAACGATGCTGCGCAGTGTCGGAAAGTCTGCCTGGCGCATTCGCTCGCCAGAGTCCGCATTAGAGACGTTAGTGCAAGCCGTGACCGATGCTTTAACGCCGCCTATGGGACCGGTGAGCATCGAGGTACCGATAGATATTCAGCGCATGCCGGTAGATCGCCCCTCAAATTTGAACGAGGGCGTTATTGTTCTTCCCGCCCCCAAGCCGCCATCTGACGCTGACATCGATCGCCTTGTGGAAATCATACGTGCGGCGAAGCGGCCGCTCCTATGGTTGGGTCGTGGCGCGGCGAATGCAACCGCTCCAACAACCAGACTGCTCGATTTGGGGTTTGGAATGGTGACCAGTTGGTCAGGGCGCGGCGTGGTGTCGGACTCGCATCCCAGAAATCTTGGTGCGCTAAATGGCCTCGGATTGCCGAGCGTCGAAGAATTTTACAAAACGGCCGACCTTTTGCTCGTGGCCGGTTCACGGATTCGCGGCCATGAAACCGGCGATTTTTCTGTCGTCCTCCCGACTAATCTCGTGCAAATCGACATTGATCCCGCCGCGAATGGCCGGACTTATCCCAACACATATTTTGTCTGCGCAGATGCCGAAGCCACGCTCGCGGCAATTGTTCAGCGCCTGGGTGGAAAACTCGATCTGGATCCGAAGTTTCGAGAAGAATTTGAGAATCTCAAACGCGATACACGCGCCGCCTTTAAAGAAACGCTCGGGCCGTATGCCGGATTTGCGGAGACGCTGCGCGCGGTTGTTCCCGATGATGCCGTGTGGGCGCGCGACATCACGATCAATAACAGCACCTGGGGCAACAAGCTCTTCAAGCTCGATAGCCTGAAGCAGAATATCTATCCGGTCGGCGCAGGTATCGGGCAAGGGCTTAGTCTTGGCATCGGCGCCGCGCTGGGTGTCGATGGACGCAAGACCGTCATCATGAACGGCGACGGTGGGTTTTACCTCAATATGATGGAGCTTTGGACGGCGGTTCAGGAAAATCTGAACGTAACGATGCTCGTCATGAATGATCGCGGTTACGGTGTGATACGGCAGATACAAGATAAAGTGGCCGACGGCCGGCGTCGATTTGATAAACTCCTCGGACCTGAAATCGAGGACGTGGCGCACATTGCAGGCATACCGTTTTGGCGCGTCACCACCGCTCAGGAATTTGGACCGCAGGTCGCCAAAGCGATTGCCGTGAACGGTCCGTCCCTCGTTGAAGTCGACATGACGGCTATTGGCGACCATCCTCCATATTTTCCATACGGGCCAAAGGCCGCACTTAAACCCCTCGCTGCGCAGTCCTAAGAATATCGTCCGACTGGAGTTTGATATGGAAGACGTTTCGCTGCCGACAGCGCTTGAGATGACGCCCGAACGCCAGCAGATTTACAAGGCGGTGAAAGATCTGTGCGATCGCTTCGACGACGCTTACTGGTTGGAAAAAGATAACGACCACGCGTTCCCACATGAGTTCCACGCCGAGATTGCGAAAGCCGGCTGGCTCGGCATCACAATGCCGACAGAATACGGCGGCGCGGGGCTCGGCGTTACCGAGGCAGCGCTCGTGATGCAAACCGTTGCCAATTCGGCCGGCGTTTTTGCGGCGTGTTCTACATTCCACATCAATTTGTTTGGTCCGCATTCTGTCGTTGTGCACGGCACGCCGGAGCAGAAACGCAGAATGCTGCCGCCGCTCATATCGGGCGAACATAAAGTGTGCTTCGGTGTAACCGAGCCCGACGCTGGCCTCGATACGACCAACATCACGACGCGCGCTGTAAAAGATGGAAACCGTTACATCGTCAACGGTCAGAAAGTTTGGACGAGCACGGCCCTGGAAGCCAACAAAATTCTGCTGCTGACGCGTACGACCCCCCGCGACAAAGTTGCAAAGCATACCGACGGGCTTACGCTGTTCTATACGGATTTAGATCGGAACTATGTAGATGTCAGGCCAATCGATAAACACGGGCGCAACGCTGTCGATTCCAATGCAACCTTTTTCCGCGATCTCCCGGTTCCGGAAGAAGATCGCATTGGGGCCGAAGGCGCGGGCTTCAAGCTCATCCTCGATAGCTTGAATCCAGAACGCATTTTGATCGCCGCCGAAGCCATCGGTGTCGGCAGACGCGCTCTGGCGAAAGCGACGCAGTATGCAAAGGAGCGCGTCGTCTTCGGACGTCCCATCGGCCAAAATCAAGGAATCCAACATCCGCTTGCCGAAAGTTGGATGGCGCTTGAGGCTGCCGACCTCATGGTTTGGAGGGCTGCATCACTCTACGACCAAGGCAAACCCTGCGGCGCGCAAGCGAACGCCGCCAAATTCCTCGGTGCGGATGCCGCCTTCGAAGCCTGCGATCGCGCCGTGCGCACGCACGGCGGATTCGGCTACGCGAAGGAATATCATGTCGAGCGCTACTTGCGCGAAATCATGATCCCACGCATCGCCCCCGTCAGCCGCGAGATGATTATGTGCTACATCGCGGAGCGTGTTCTCGGACTGCCAAAGTCCTACTAGCCGTCGCCAGCGGTTGGCGGAGGGAGTGGGATTCGAACCCACGGTACGCTTTTGACGTACACACGCTTTCCAAGCGTGCGCCTTAAGCCACTCGGCCATCCCTCCGGTTTTCGGCAAAAGGCTCGAGTCGCAAGGACTCTGGCAGCCTTCGGCGTGGTGCCGGTTGCTTTTCGCGCGGCGAACCTATCTGACGCGTCTCGCTCCCGCAACAAACCCTGTAACCCGCGACTCGGAGAATCTTCCACGTTTTCCACAGGTTGTGGAAAACTCTGAAAGACCGTTACCAGGGTGTTAAACGTCGCTACTCAAAACGACCGGAGAATCCCCTGTAATTCAAAGACTTTGTGGGTTATATCTCGTCCAACGGGGTAAGAAACTGACTCAGGGGCGTGGGGTTCCTATGGTTTTCGGTCGCCTGGCTGGCTGGGCACTGATTTTGTTGGCTATGATTATGGCGTCGGCTGAAGCCGTGATGGCTTTGGGTACGGGCGCCTATAATGGCTTAGCCACGTCTGACATCTGGACGCTTCTCGTCGGACCGACACCCTCCTTCGCAGCCGCAACATCATTCACGACACTCGCAGCGCTCGGCGCCGCCGTTATGGCGAAACCGGCCTGGATTGTGTTCGGCGTTTCGGGACTTATCCTCGCGCACGCCTGCCGCAAGCGCCGCGCCCGCCGTCGCGCTTTTCACAGCGCCTACTAAAACTTCCGAAAATTATTCTTCCAGGATGTTCAACGCGAAGACGCGCGCCGCTAGCCGTCGGCTATCTAGAGCGTTGCTAGTCGTCGGCCATTTTTAGCGCGTTGATAAACGCACTCTGCGGAATTTCGACGCTGCCGAATTGACGCATGCGCTTTTTGCCTTCCTTCTGTTTATCCAGAAGTTTGCGTTTGCGTGAGATGTCGCCGCCATAGCATTTCGCCGTCACGTCTTTGCGCAACGCGCTGATGGTTTCGCGCGCGATGACCTTGCCGCCGATGGCCGCCTGAATCGGAATCTTGAACAGGTGGCGCGGAATCAGATCTTTTAAGCGTTCGCAAATCTGGCGGCCGCGATTTTCCGCCTGGCTGCGGTGCGCCATGAACGACAGTGCATCTACGAGATCGCCGTTGACGAGAATGGTGACCTTCACCAAGTCGGATTCGCGATAGCCGTCGACCTCGTAATCGAAACTCGCATAGCCGCGCGAGATCGACTTCAGGCGGTCATAAAAATCGAACACGATTTCATTGAGCGGCAAATTGTAGACGACCATGGCGCGGTTGCCGACGTAAGTCAGATCCACTTGCTCGCCACGCCGATCGTTGCACAACTTCAAAACGGTGCCGAGGTATTCGTCGGGCACAAGCACCGTCGCCTTCACCCAGGGCTCCTCGATCGTCTTGATGCGCGTGACGTCGGGCATGTCGGCGGGATTGTGCAGTTCTTTGACTTCGTCGCCACTGGTCGTGTGAATGCGGTAAACAACGCTGGGCGCCGTGGTGATGAGGTCGAGGTTGAATTCGCGCTCAAGGCGCTCTTGGATGATCTCCATGTGAAGCAGTCCCAAGAAGCCGCACCGGAAACCGAAACCGAGTGCCGCACTGCTTTCCATTTGGAAATGGAAGCTCGCGTCATTGAGGCGCAGCTTGCCAAGGCTCTCGCGCAGCACTTCAAACAGCGCCGCATCGACCGGGAACAACCCGCACCAAACCACCGGAATGCTGGGCTTAAAGCCGGGCAGGGGTTCCGCTGCTGGTCGTGCCTCGTCGGTGATGGTGTCGCCGACATTGGTATCTGCCACCGCTTTGATGCCGGCGGTGACGAAACCCAACTCACCGGGTTTCAAGGCGTCGACTTCCAAGCGCTTGGGCGTGAACACGCCGACGCGCTCCACCGGATAAACGGTACCCGACGACATGAACTGAATCTTCGTGCCCTTTTTGATGGCGCCGTTTTTCACGCGCACCAAGATCACGACGCCGAGATAGGTGTCGTACCACGAGTCTACCAGCAACGCCGTCAGCGGTGCGGTGGCATCGCCCGTTGGCGCGGGCAAACGTGTGACGATGGCTTCCAGAACGTCTTTGATTCCGATGCCGGATTTGGCCGACGTCAACACGGCGTTGGATGCATCGAGGCCGATCACGTCCTCGATTTGTTGGCGGATACGTTCGGGCTCAGCTGCGGGCAAATCGATCTTGTTCAGCACCGGCACGATTTCGTGATTGGCGTTGATGGCCTGATAGACGTTGGCCAGTGTCTGCGCTTCCACGCCTTGGCTCGCGTCTACCACCAACAGCGATCCTTCGCACGCGGCCAACGACCGGCTGACTTCGTAGGCGAAGTCCACGTGGCCGGGCGTGTCGACAAGGTTCAGCTGATACGTCTTGCCGTCTTCAGCGGGATATTTGAGTCGCACTGTCTGCGCTTTGATGGTGATGCCGCGCTCGCGCTCGATGTCCATGTTGTCGAGCACTTGCTCGGTCATCTCGCGCAATTCGAGCCCGCCGCAAAATTGGATGAGCCGATCCGCCAGCGTCGACTTGCCGTGATCGATGTGAGCGATGATCGAGAAATTGCGAATGTGCGACAGGTCGGTCATGAAACGAAATTCTTACCTTACAACGTGCATCAGGCGCGCAATTTGCCGCCGCATGCTTTCTCCACCGCCGCGATCACTTTTTGCGCAACGGCCTCGATCTGCTCATCGGTCAGTGTGGCGTCTTTCGGCTGCAGCGTCATCGACACCGCCAGCGACTTCTTGCCTTCGCCTACATTCGCGCCTTCGTACACGTCGAACAAACCGACGTCGGTGATTAGCTCGCGATCTGCACCGCGCACGGCGCGCACGACGCTTTCAGCGCCCACGTTCGAATCAACGACGAACGCGAAATCGCGTTCCACCGCTTGGAAGGGCGATGCCTTCAACAGCGGGCGGGCCGACCCGGTTTTTTTCTTGGGCAACGGCGCGCGGTCGACAAAAACCTCGCACGCGACAATCGGGCCCTTCACGTCCAGGGCGGTCAGGATGCGCGGGTGCAGTTCACCGAACGCGGCCAAAACCTGGTTACCCTGCTTAATCACCCCAGCCCGGCCTGGGTGATACCACCCGGCGACGTCGGTGGAGGTCTGCAGCCCGGCGGCGTTCACGCCGGCGGCCTCCAGGGCGGCCAGGGCGTCGGCCTTGGCATCTAGAGCATCCACAGGGCGGCGGCCACCGGCCCAATGGCGGGCCGACGTATGGCCCGAGCGCAGGGCGCAGGCCACGTTGATCTGTTGGCCGGGTTTGGGACCCTCGAATCGGGGCCCCACTTCAAAAAGGGCCGAATCGAGCCCTCGGGCGGCATTGCGCCCGGCAGCGGCGGCCAGATTGGGGATCAGCGACGGGCGCAGGGCGTCCAAATCGCTGCTGATGGGGTTGGCCAGCAGGACCCGCGGCAGGTCGCCCCGGAACAGATCGGCCTGGGCGCTTGGCAGGAAGGACCACGTGGTGGTTTCGGCTAGGCCGCGTACGGCCAGCGTCCGACGCACGGCGCCAATCTGCTTTTGCTGCGGTGTCAGCACCGGTTTTGGCATCGAAGGGCGCGGCAGGGGAATCGGTGGAATATTGTCGTAGCCGTTGATGCGCAAAACCTCTTCCACCAGGTCTTGCCAGCCTTCCACGTCCGCGCGCCACGACGGCGGCGTCACCGTCCAGCCGTCGCTGTTCGTCATGACCGTAAAACCAAGGCGCTCCAGAATTGCTTTTGCGTCGGGCGCGGCAATATCGACGCCGCCAAGTGCCTTCACCTTTGCTGGGTTGAACGCGATGGCGCGTTTCCAGGCGGGCGGTGCGCCGACGTTCATGAGTGTCGAGGCTTCGCCGCCGCACAGGTCGATAATCATGCGCGTCGCGATTTCGGCACCGGGCACCGAAGACTCCGGATCGACGCCGCGCTCGTAGTTATAACGCGCATCGGAGTTGACCTGCAGCTTGCGGCCGGTCGCGGCGATGTTCAACGGATCGAACAAGGCCGATTCCAAAAATACGGTCGTCGTTGTTTCGGTCACGCTTGAAGGTTCGCCGCCCATAATGCCGCCGATGCCAAGGGCAGCCGCATCGTCGGCGATCACAACCATCGTACGATCGAGCGTGTAAGTCTTACCGTTTAGCGCCGCGACAGTTTCACCGTCTTTTGCAAAGCGTGCACCGACGTCGCCCGTCAACTTCGCGTCGTCGAATACGTGCAGCGGCCGTCCCAGATCGATCGTCAGATACTGCGTGATGTCCACCAGCGCCGACACGGGGCGCAGTCCAATCGCCGTTAGACGATCCTTCAGCCACGCCGGGCTCTCGGCGTTCTTCACGCCCTTGATCATGCGGCCGACAAATTGCGGGCAATTCTTTTCAGCACCCGCAGGCAGGCGGCTCACGACTTTGCGCGGGCTCTCAAATTTTCCAGCAACCGCCGTCGTGTTCAACGACTTCAGTTTGCCCAAGCCCCCCGCCGCCAAATCGCGGGCGACGCCGTACACACCCAATGCATCGACGCGGTTAGGCGTCAGCGCAATTTCAAACACGGGGTCGAATTTCAGAACTTGCGTGACGGACACGCCAATGGGTGCGTCAGCTGGTAACTCGATGATGCCGTCTTGATCGGAACTCAGCTTCAACTCGCCGGCCGAGCACAACATGCCCTGGCTTTCGACGTCGCGGATTTTGCCTTTTTTCAAAGCTTCGCCGCTCGCCGGAATCACGACGCCGGGGCGCGCCAGCACGACTTTCAGATCAGCGCGCGCATTGGGCGCGCCGCACACGACCTGCAATTTCTCCGCACCTGTATCGACCGTGCAAACACGCAAACGGTCGGCATTGGGGTGCTGTTTGGCTTCAACGATGTGCGCGACGATAAAGCCCTCAAGCCCCTTGGCCGGGTTCGTGATGCCTTCCACTTCCAAGCCCAGCGATGTCAATTTGACGCTGATCTCGTCAAGCGAAGCCGAGGTGTCCAGGTGATCTTTCAGCCAACCGAGCGTGAATTTCATCGCACGACTCGCTTGAACTCGATCTTCTCAATGACCTTGAATCGTTCGCACACCACCAGCATTTCGTCGTCGAAATACCCCAGGCTTTCGAACAGCGCCTTTTGGCGCTTCTTCCAGGTTTTCAGCGAGCCGTCGCCCTCTCCTTGGGCCGCCGCGAAATCGGCTTCCACTTCATTGAACGGAATGACGTCGGCGCCAATGCATTCGATAACGCAGCGCGCTTTCGACGATCCGTCCAAAATCACGCTGCGTTCGCCTTCTTGCGGCACCGGCAGTTCTTCCAGTTCGTATTGGTATAATGGCGCGCAGGTCGCGGTCTTCTTGCCCGCGAGCACCAGCTCGCACAGCTCGTCTGCCACGGCTTTTTGATCGCTAAAGGCAAACTTCGGCAGATGCGCGAAGCCTTGGGGAAGATCGGTCATCGGCTCAATCCTCCGGTCACGCTCGGTACATCGAGGGCCGCGAAGCCGTAATGGCGCAGCCAGCGCAAATCCGATTCAAAGAACGTGCGCAAATCGGGGATGCCGTACTTCAGCATGGCGATACGCTCGATACCCATGCCGGCCGCAAAACCCTGATACACTTCGGGATCGAGGCCGCACGCGCGCAGCACATTGGGATGCACCATGCCGCAGCCGAGAATTTCCAGCCAATCGCCGTAGTTGCCGATCTTCAGCTCGCCGCCTTGGCGCGAGCAGCCGATGTCCATTTCCGCCGACGGTTCGGTGAAGGGGAAGAACGACGGGCGAAAACGCGTCGTCAAATCTTCGACGCCGAAATAGGTTCGCACGAATTCCTGCAAGCAGCCGCGCAAGTGCGACATGTTGGTTTCCGTGTCGATCACCAACAGTTCCACTTGGTGGAACATAGGCGTGTGCGTCATGTCGTAGTCGCAACGATAGGTGCGCCCGGGAATGATCACGCGGATCGGCGGTTTTTGCGTCATCATGGTGCGGATCTGCACCGGCGACGTGTGCGTGCGCAAAAGGTACCGGTTGCCGTCTTCCGCAGTTGGAAGGAAGAACGTGTCGTGCATGTCGCGGGCAGGGTGGCCCGGCGGAAAATTCAGTGCAGTAAAATTATGAAAGTCGTCTTCCACATCCGGGCCTTCGGCGAGATCGAATCCCATGGTGCCGAAAATGGCGGCGATTTCGTCAATCGTCTGGCTGATGGGATGAAGCGAGCCCTTCGCCTCGGGGCGCACGGACATGCTCACGTCCATGCGTTCTGTTGCCAGGCGCGCATCAAGTGCTGCGCCCGCAAGCACGGCCTTGCGCGCGTCCAGCGCTTCGCTCACTTCGGTCTTCAACACGTTCACGCGTTGGCCGAACGCTTTCTTTTCTTCCGGGGCCAAGCTGCCCAAGGTCGCCATCAACGCGGTGATGCGGCCTTTTTTACCGAGCGCGTTCACGCGCGCGTCTTCAAGTGCAGGCACATCCGCCGCGCCAGATACGGCGCTCAGAAGCTCGGCTCTTAGCTGGTCGATCGTGTCGGTCATGGATTGCTTCTTCTTCAGCGCCGCTCAAAAAGGAAAGGGGCTGCTCTGGTGAGCCGCCCCTTTACCCTCACTCGTCGTGACGAGAGAAATTTAAGCAGCGAGCGCGGCTTGGGCCTGCTTCACCAGACCTTCGAAGGTCGCGGGCTCTTTCAAAGCCAAGTCGGCCAGAACCTTGCGGTCCAGTTCGATGCCGGCTTTCTTGAGCCCGTTGATAAAGCGCGAGTACGTAAGGCCGAACGCGCGCACACCGGCGTTGATACGCTGGATCCAAAGGGCGCGGAAATCGCGCTTCTTCAGGCGGCGGTCGCGATACGCATAGCGCAGCGCTTTTTCGAGACGGTTCTTCGCCGGCTTGTATGCCGTCGAGTTGCGGCCGCGGAAACCCTTGGCTTGCGCGAGAACTTTTTTGTGGCGGGCGTGTTTTGTGACGCCGCGTTTGACGCGTGACATGGCGGTGCTCCGTTACCTGGGTTAGCCGTTAGGGAGGAAATTGCGCTTGATGATGATGCCGTCCGCTTTCGCCAGCACCATGGTGCCGCGATTCGTCCGCTTCATCTTCTGCGACTTGGCTCCCAAGCAGTGACGCTTGAAAGCAACTCCAGCCTTAACTTTGCCGGTACCGGTGATCTTGAACCGCTTTTTGGCGGCGCTCTTGGTCTTCATCTTGGGCATTTTGCGTCCTTTCGTAAGCTGACGGGTTTTTGATCCCGACCTGGGGCATGCCCTAAAATCCTGATATTATTGGATTTTTAGCCCTTTAGCCGGTGGACTCGCGCAACGCGCGACCCCTGTTTCCTAGGCCCAGAAGGCCAGGAAGGCGGGCTTATACCCGCCAAACCCCAGTTTTGCAAGGAAAGGCCTTGAAAGGAGGCTTCGTCTTGAAGTGGATGAATCTTAAAGGGGCGGTGCTGCCTTTTTGCGAAAGAATCGCACGGCCAACAGTCCAATCGTACCGATAAGGCCGAAAATAATGCCCCACGAGAGCGTGCCCCCCAGGAGACGCGCCCTGTCAAAGTCTTTCCAGGCCTGAATCATGACAGCTTCAACGATGAGGCCCAAGCCAAAGGCGAGTAGTCAAACGGTTTTCCAGGACATCCTCTGCCTCCTTTGAACGATTAACCGCCCGCCGCCTCGGTCATGCGCCGCGCCCTCATGGCGTCCAGGCTCCAAACGCCCCCGCCAGCGCAGGTGAGGTAGAGGAAGAAGAAGCAAAACAGGATGGCCAGATCGCCGCCGTTGAGAATCGGGTAAAAATTCCGGGGCGCATGGACCATGAAATAAGCCACCGCCATCATGCCTGAGAGAATGAAAGCCACGGGCCGGGTGAACAGACCCACCGCCACCAGTGCCCCGCCGGCCAACTCAAGAATCCCCGCAAATCCCATAAACGAAAGCGGATCCGCGGCAACGGCCGAACCGCCCGGCATGGCGCCCGGAAACAAGAACAGCTTCGACAGACCGTGCTGCATATACAGCAGTCCGGCGATCGCGCGCGTGACGCTGAGAACGCGCGGTGCCCAGGCCGTCAAACTCGTTTGCAAGCTCATGTGTAATTTCTCCCCCGAAGATGCCCACCGGCAGTCTAACGAAAAACGGCGGCGATCACTATGGATCACCGCCGTTCTTGATTTAACGCCTCAAAGCAAAGGCTTTAACGCGGTGCCAACACCATCACGATCTGGCGGCCTTCCGAGCGCGCGTCTTGTTCGACTTTCGCATGTTCTTCGAAGTCGGTACGCACACGGGCGAGCAATTGATGCCCCAACTCCATATGCGCCATTTCGCGGCCACGGAAGCGAAGGGTGACTTTCACTTTGTCGCCTTCTTCGATGAAACGCTTCATCGCGCGCATCTTCACATCGTAATCGTGATCGTCGATGTTCGGGCGCAGCTTGATTTCTTTGACCTCGATAACCTTCTGCTTTTTGCGCGCTTCGTTTTTGCGCTTCTGTTCCTCGTACTTGTACTTGCCGATGTCGAGGATCTTGCAGACCGGTGGGTCAGCGTTGGGGGAAATTTCGACGAGGTCAAATCCGGCTTCCTCCGCTTTGCGAAGGGCGGTTTCACGGTCAACGACACCGATGTTGTCGCCGTCGGCGAGAATCAAGCGCACGGTTTTGCTGGTGATCTCTTCATTGGTGCGCGGTCCATCTCCTTTGGATGCGGGCGCCGGTTGGTCAAATCTAGCTATGTATCAATCTCCTGTTGTTGTTATTCCGGTGTCGAACTTAAGTAGTTAAACCCCCCACGTGAAACAACGGTTCCCGGCTTTTAGCCCGGAACCGCAGCTTCGGCGGCAAGTCTATCGGCTGCCTCAGTCAGCGCAAGGACTTCTTGGTTTGGGCTGCCGAGTCTTCGCAACGCAACGCCATGTGTTTCGGCCTCTTTTCTACCAACAACGACCAGCACGGGGACTTTCGCGAGCGAGTGTTCCCGCACCTTGTAGTTGATCTTTTCGTTGCGCAGGTCGGTGGTGACGCGCAGTCCAGCCGCCTTCAAAGTCGCAGCAACTTCATGGGCATACCCGTCGGCATCTTCGGTAATGGTGCACACCGCTGCTTGAATGGGCGCGAGCCACAGCGGGAACTTGCCCGCATGATGCTCGATCAGAATGCCGAGGAATCGCTCGAAAGCCCCCAGAATCGCGCGGTGAAGCATAACCGGTCGATGTTTGGCGCCGTCCTCGCCGATGTAGTGAACATCCAGACGTTCGGGCAGCACGTAGTCCAATTGAATGGTGCCGCACTGCCAAGTGCGACCGATGGCGTCGGTGAGGTGGAACTCCAGCTTGGGTGAATAGAACGCACCTTCGCCCGGCAGTTCCTGCCAACCGTACTCCGCGCCCTGACGGCCTGCGAGTCGCACGGCTTCGCGCAAATTGTTTTCAGCGCGGTCCCACATCTCGTCGGTGCCGAAACGCTTTTCGGGGCGCAGCGCCAGCTTGATCGCATAACGGTCGAACCCAAGGTCTTTGTAGACGACGTCGAGCAGTTCGCAGAACTGGCGCACTTCATCCACGATCTGATCTTCGCGGCAGAAAATGTGCGCATCGTCTTGCGTGAATTGGCGCAGGCGCATGATGCCGTGCAAGGCGCCGTGCGGCTCGTTGCGGTGACAGCAGCCGAACTCCGCCATGC
This sequence comes from Fidelibacterota bacterium, assembly GCA_947475895.1. GTDB lineage: Bacteria > Pseudomonadota > Alphaproteobacteria > Rhodospirillales > Rhodospirillaceae > SHVO01. The sequence continues at coordinate 33,890 of CANJMF010000013.1, read as the reverse complement.
GGATCGGTAGATCGCGATAGCTCTTGATGCCTTGGCGAAAAATCAGCACGTGCGCTGGGCAGTTCATGGGCTTCAGCGCCAGGAACTCAGACTTGCCCGACAACACGGGCGCGTCGTCGTCGACGCTCGGAATTTCGTCCGGCACCACAAACATGTTCTCGCGGTACTTGCCCCAGTGACCTGATGCTTCCCACTGCTTGGAGTTCATGAGCTGCGGCGTTTTGACTTCCTGATAGCCCGCCGCATCCAAACGCCGGCGCATGTACAGTTCCAGCTGGCGCCACAGCGTATAGCCCTTGGCGTGCCAAAACACGCTGCCCTGCGCCTCGGACTGAAGGTGGAACAAGTCCATCTCCTGACCGATTTTGCGGTGATCGCGCTTCTCGGCTTCTTCCAGCATGGTGGTGTAAGCCGCGAGCTGTTTATCATCCGCCCACACGGTGCCGTAAATGCGCGTCAACATGGCGTTGTTGGAATCGCCGCGCCAATAAGCGCCCGCGACCTTCGTCAACTTGAACGCCTTGCCGAGCTTGCCGGTTGAGGGCAAATGCGGCCCACGGCACAAATCTTTCCAATTGCCTTGGCGATATACGCCAATCGGATCCGTCGTCGGCAGACCTTCGATCAGCTCGGCCTTGTATTTTTCACCGATGCTTTTGAAGTGCGCGATGGCTTCGGCGCGGTCCCACTCTTCACGCGTAATGACTTCGTCGCGGTCCACGATTTCGCGCATGCGCTGTTCGATCTTCGGCAGATCGTCCAGCGTGAAGGGCGTATCGCGGGCGAAGTCGTAATAAAAACCGTTCTCGATGGCGGGGCCGATGGTCACTTGCGTACCGGGAAATAATTCCTGCACCGCTTCGGCCATCACGTGAGCAGCGTCGTGGCGCAACAGTTCCAGCGCGTCGGCGTCTTTCTTGGTCACGATGGACACTTGCGCATCCGTATCGATGCTGGTCGCGAGGTCTTTCATCTTGCCGCCGATGCGAATGGCCAGGGCCGCTTTCGCAAGTCCGGGGCCAATGTCGGCCGCCAGCTGGGCGCCGGTGATGGCAGAGTCGTATTGACGGACGGAGCCGTCGGGCAGGGTGATCGCAACCATGTTTTTCTTCACTTAAATCGCGGAAAAGCTCGCGCAATCTAAGGGGCGACTACGCCAGCGGCAAGCGCGGGCTTCGTTTGGGTGCGGCGCGTCCCCGTTGTAGGGCGGTCGCGACCTCGCCCACTGGAATATCAGCCAGACGCGCACGTCTCAGAATAGTGACCACATCGCCGCGTGGGCCAACCAAAGTGGGGTCCGAGGCCGTATCGAACAGCGCAACCGTAGGGCACCCGGCTGCAGCCGTCAGGTGCATGATTCCGGTATCGGGACCCACGGCAGCATTTGCCGCCCAGGTCAGGAAAATCAAATCGCTCACGCTGGTAACGCGGGTTAAATCGATGGCCGCCGGACAGCGCTCCAGGATCCCCGTGACGGTCGCGGCGGGAACGGCAAATCCCACCAGCACCGGCCGCTTGCCGTCCAAGTCCAACATGCGCGCGAGGTCGGCATAGTTTTCCGTGGGCCACTGGCCGCCGGGGCCGGGCTCCACCGAAATCAGCACGAAAGTCTCGCCCATGCGGAACGGCACCGCGAAGGATTTCACCTGCCGCGCCACCCACGACACATCGGTGCGCAAAACACCGTGAATGTCGGCCGTGCGCAACTGCGCCGTCCACCGATCCACGATATGCATTGCTGTATGACGGGGGTCACCGTGATCCAGGGCCGTTCCTGGAACTGCGCCCGACCATGGAAGGCGCGCGCGATCGAACACGCCGCGCCGTCCGTACATCAGCCAGAACAAAGTCTTTGAATGATCTGTGCCATCGAAATCATAAACGCGGTCGAAGCTTTCCGCGCGCAACTGCCGGCGCAACGCCAGCAGGCGATAAAAGCTGCGTGTGCCGATGGTTTTATCGACCCACACGTTGTTAAAATAAGGCGCTGACTCGGCGAATTCGGCAATCAATGCCGTGGTCAGCAATACAATGACCGCACCATGGTGGTGTGCGCGCAGCGCAGCCATAGCCCCTAAAGCCGGAACGAAACGCTCAAGGCCCTCGGTCGCGATCACAAGAATGCGCTGCGCGCTCATGCTGTGCAGTTCAAGGCGCGGGTCTCGCCAACGCTTCGTTGTAAACGTCGATGGTCTTGGCGCACATGTCGGCTTTGTTGAAGTGCTTGCGCACGCGCGCGATGGCTAATGCAGCAATGCGTTCGCGTTCGTCTTTGTTCAAGCTCAAAGCCCGCGTCAATGCGTCCGCCATGGAAACAGGATCGCTCGGCGTGAACAGCCAGCCCGTGACGCCGGGCACGATGATTTCTCCCGCAGCGCCGTGCGACGGCGCCACCACCGGCCGGCCCATGGCTTGGCCTTCGGCGACAACGCGGCCGAAAGCCTCCGGGCGTGTCGATGCCGACACCACAACATCCGTCGCCAGATAAGCCGCCGGCAAATCGGTGCAGTCTTCGATCACTTGAATATTGCCCTCGACGCCGCGCGATGCCGCATAGGTTTGCAGGCTGTGTTTATAGGCTTCGCGTCCCTGGTCCTGCCCCACCATCAAGCACCGCAGATCGAACGGCCCTTGCGCGCGTGCTTTCAACACGGCCAGCGCGTCGATCATCAGATAGTGGCCCTTCCACGATGTCAGGCGTCCGGGCAGCATGATCACGGGCGCTGTTTCCGGCAGATGCCATTTCGCCGTCAGTTGAATCAAACGCGTCGGCGTTACTTTGGTCGGGTCCAGCATTTGCACATCGACGCCGCGGTGAATCACGCGGATGCGCTCCGGCGCCACTTTGTATTCTTCGATCATGTGCGTGCGAATGAAGTCGGAGATCGCGATCACCGGCTCGCCGTAGGTCATCACGCGGTTATAAAGTTTCTTTAATCCGAACGGTCCCGCGCCGTAGACGCCGTGAAACGTCGTGACGAACGGAACGCCGGTTTCCTTGGCGGCGGCATGGGCGCTCCAACCGGGTGCGCGCGAGCGCGCGTGAACCAAACTCACGTTTTGTGCGCGGATCAATTCCACAAGCGATGCGGTGTTGCGCTTCATAGCGCGCGGATTTTTTGTATCGAGCGGAAGCACAATGTGCTCGGCCCCGGCACGTTCCAACTCGCGCACCATGCCGCCGCCGCTCGACGCCACCATCGCCCGCCATCCGGCACGCACGAGGGCTTGCGCCACGTCCACGGTGCCGCGCTCGACCCCGCCTGTAACAAGGCTGGGGACGATCTGCAGGCATGTTTTCCGCGTATCTGTCGCTACGTTTGCCAAGAGGCCGATCCGGTGCTTATGGTCTGGAAAGGTCTTGTAACATGCCGCCCGGCGAACCAAAGGGTTTCTACAATCATGCCGTCTGCGCCCGAATTTCTGTCAGCCGCCGACGGCGCACGCATTGCCTATAACTGGGTTTCGGGCACAAAACCCTCTACAAAACCGGGCGTCGTTTTCCTCCATGGCCTCATGTCCGATCGCGGCGGCACAAAAGCGCTCGCGCTCGAGGCCCACTGCATCGCGCGCGGTTACAGTTACGTGCGGTTCGATATGTACGGCCACGGCGAATCCACCGGCCGATTCGAAGACGGGTCGGTGTCCCGCTGGGTCCAAGATGCCGTCACGGTCCTCGATCAAGCCACCGAAGGCCCCCAGGTTCTGGTCGGTTCCAGCATGGGCGGCTGGGTGATGCTAAAAACCGCCCTAGCCCGGCCCGCGCGCGTTGCGGCTCTGGCCGGAATCGCGGTCGCGCCCGATTTTACCGAAGACCTCATGTGGCCGAAAATGACCGATGCGCAGCGCACCGAAATCATGGACCGGGGCGTCATCGACGTTCCCAGTGATTATACCGACGGTCCCTATCGTATCGGCAAGCTTCTGATCGAGGATGGCCGCAAGAATTTGCTTTTGCGCGATACCATTGCCCTCACATGCCCCGCGCGTTTCATTCACGGCCAGCGCGATGAGTCCGTGCCGTGGGAAACCTCACTGCGCGTCGCCGAGAAACTCGCGGGTGACGACGTGCAGGTCCGTTTCGTGAAGGACGGGGATCATCGCCTCTCGCGTCCCCAAGACCTCGCCATGATCTGCGCGTTGGTCGACGACGCCGTCGCGCAGGTGAAGGTATGAAAAAGCAGATCGCTGTGTTGCTTCTTCTTGCGAGCACGTCGACTTACGGCGCGGGCCCGCTCCCGCCCACCGTGCAGCCCGTGCCCGATCCCGATCTCCTCCATCCCGACCGCACCTATAGTTTTTGCCTCGACCTTGCGCGGGTGAAGCCCGACCAGGCCATCGAGCTGGCCGGAAAATGGATCGCCCTCGGCGGTGCCGAACCCGCGAAACATTGCCAAGCGTTGGCCATGATCGGCCTTAAGGCCTTCGGCGAAGCGGCGCGGCGCTTGGAAGAACTCGCCGACCAATCGAAGTCTGCTGCCAACGTGCGCGCCGGCATGCTCGCGCAAGCGGGCCAAGCGTGGCTGCTCGAAGGCGAGCTTCTGCGTGCCTACAATGCGCAAACCGCGGGCCTTCAACTGGCTGTCGCCGGCAGTCGCGCGCAAGCCGACTTATATGTCGACCGCGCCGGCACGTTGGCCGAGGGCGCGCAATATAAAGAAGCTATAACGGACTTAGACGCTGCCATCGCCATCGCGCCGAAGAATGCCGATGCCTTTGCCTTCCGCGCCAGCGCCCACCGCCATCTGAAAGACCTCGACGCGGCCTTAAGCGACGCCGAGAAAGCCGTGGCGCTCGACGGAAAAAACGCTAACGCACTCGTAGAGCGCGGGACGTTGTATCAGCTCAAGGGCCGCGCGATTGACGCGCGCAAAGACTGGATCGCGGCCATCGAAATGGATCCCAGCTCCGACGCCGCCACCGCCGCCCGCGACGCCATCGAAGGCTACGACCTCAACCCGGATGCTGAGTCACCAAAGAAGTAAGTACAGATAAAGCTACTTCTTCTTCACCGGTCCAAACGCCGGCGGCGCCATGCGATGTTTGGTCGCTTGTTCATAGATCGACGCCACTTCGATGACCATTGGTTCCTCGCCTTCGCCGGCCCAGAATGACATTCCGTAAGGCATCGGATTCTTGAGCGTCGTCTGCTCGGTGTTGTTAGCGACCGTGCGGTAAGCGTCCTGTTTGTCGTTAAGCTCGAACTTGGGTTCATACATAACGCTGTTGAACCCTCCAGGCACCGTGATTTCGGGAATGCCTACATCCGCGCTGAGAGGGAAACGGCCCTGCGGCCGGCCATTGATCGCCGGCTGCGCGGCACCACCGTTGACCACCGGCGGAAGAGTGATGGTTGGGTTGACCAACACGTCGAGCTGGTTCTGGCTCATCACCTTATCGACAACCATGCGCATGACCTCACGCATCTTCACGCGCTGCGTGATACCCGGGGATGCCGTGTCCAACTTGTTGGACGAGTTCAACATCGCCACCGCGTGGGCCTCGTTGAAGTGCTTGGAGTTCACGACGAGGCTTTGCCAGTCCGTGATCCGGCTATCGCCCCGGCGTATCAGATACTGCTCCATATGAAATCCGAAACTATGGATCGGCGGCGACGCGGAGATCCGGCGGATGTTGAGTTCGTCCGAGAGCGGCACTTTATTTTCCGACAGCTTGGCGAAGTAATCGCGCGTAGCGATATCAAACCCGTCCACGGCGAAGGCCAACTTGTCGGAGGGCTTGGCCGCACCCTCACCGCCGCCGCCGCCTTCGCCGCCTTCACCACCGCCGGCAACGATTTCGCCGACTCTGCTGGTGAAATATTCCGGCATGTGAATCGGCAGGATCTCGGCCAGCGCCCGTTGGAACGTGTAGGTCATGTTGGGCACGTCCGGATCGTCGGGATACTTGGGATCGTAGGATTCGACGATCTCGGCGCCGAGCTGGTCGCGCAGCACCCGCTTGATTTCCTCGTTCGCCAAGTCGCTGATCGCCGCGTCGTTGGCCGTGTGCTTGACCATGAACTCGCGCACGATGCCGACACGCAAGCCCGCAAGCGGCTTCGCGCCCTGCGCGGCATTGGCGTTCACGCCGACGAACGAACTGTAGGGCGCTTTGGAAATCAGATTCTTGGGAAGTGCCGTATAGATGTCGCGCGGGTCGAAGTAGCCACGCACCGGATCTTTCACCGCATCAAGCACTGCGGCTGCGTCCTTAATGCTGCGGCACTGGATGCCGGCGCGATCGAGGTAGGGATCGGAGCCGATGGCGCCGCCGTATGAGATCAGACCTTTGGTGGTCATCAGTGCAACGACGTTGTTGCGCCAGGCTGGCTGGCGGCACGAGCCGCCGGTTTCTTCGCAGATCGAGCACGTGACCAGATTTGCACCCACCGACACCGCCGAACCGGAGCTGGAGCCGCCGGTTTCGCGCGTGGTGTCATAGGGGTTGCAAGCCACGCTGCCCCAACTGCTGCGCTGACTGACGCCGTAGATGCGGGTCGTGACTTTGGCGGCATTGGGTCCTGTGGGATTGCCGGGCGCTGAATTGTATTCCTGCAATGTCGCCTTGGCGTAGATGATGGCGCCCTTGGCGCGCAGCTCGGCGACGACCGTCGCGTCTTCGGGTGGCACGTCCATGGCGTAGTTTGTGTCGGCGCCACCTGTACTACGCATGTCTTTCGTGTCGTAGACGTCCTTGAACGAGAACACAGCGCAGTACATCGGCATAGCCTTCAGGTCCGGATTGCGGCCGTATTGCTTGTCGAGCGCGGCGGCGTATTCCAAAGCATCCGGCTGCTGGCGGAATTTCTCGCAAGCGGCTGGCGCGCTCGCAGGCAACGCCTTACCGGGCGCTGCATCGAACGCGCCCTTGCAGGTGACCGAGCGCTCACCGCGGATGTTCAGCGTGCTCAGCGCGTTGACCTGACCGGCATCGGGAATGGCCGAGACCATTCCGTACTGCTGCACGACCTTGGGATCGGAAACAGTTGGGTCAAGCCGCCCGTACTCGATCGGCAATCCTTTGTAGTTCTCAAAATTCGGCAAGATCTTGCTCACCGCGACCGTCGCGGTCGGAAATTTCAAGGGCGCTCCCGCACGCACCGTGCCGGGCTTGCTTTGCACCGGCTTGCCGTCCTTGGTCACCAGCGCTGTGCACACACCGTTATAGGCTTTGGCGCGGGCGAGGTAGGCCTGCACCACTTGCTGGCATGTGGTCTCGCCGCTTTGGATCGCGGCCTGAATACTTTCGATGCTGGATTCTTCCACCTGAAAGGCGAACGCTGGGCCCGACAAACTTGCGAACAGCAGACTGACTGTCGCAGCGGTAACATGACTAATTTTCACGACGATACCCCGATTGCATATGAATCAAGAACCTTCACAAGCGCCCTCCAACGCCGCAAAGGAATTACGTTCGAAACGCTGTCACTTCGGGCTGTCTGCGGTCTTATCCACCACGACAGCGCCGCCCTTCATCACCCACCGGACTTTGTAGATGGTGACATTGACGTCGGCCAAAGGATCGCCCTCGACGGCGACGACGTCGGCGAAATAGCCCGGCGCGATCGCCCCGATACTTTTCTCCATGCCCATCAGCGCGGCGGGGACTGTCGTGGCCGACGCAAGCGCCTGGGCCGGGGTCAGGCCCGCCTTCACCAGTGCGCCCAGCTCGCGCGTGTTCTGGCCATGCATGCTGTAGAGCGCATCCGAGCCCATGCCGATTTTCACGCCCGCTTTGAAAGCCTTGCGGGTCATTTCGATATTCTTGGCGATGAACGCTTCGTACTCGGGGCCGACGTCCCTGCGAAAATCAAACTTTTCTATGTTGTCTTCGTAAAAGCGATTGTGGTCGATGGTCGGGACGTAAACGATGCCCTTGGCCTTCATCATCGCGAGCGTCTCGTCGTCCATATCGAGCGCGTGCTGGATATCATCCACGCCGGCCATCGCTCCCGCTTTAGCGCCGGCCGGGCCATAGGAGTGCAAGACGACCTTCTTGCCCATCGCATGAGCGATGTCGACCGCCGCCTTGATTTCCTCGTAGGTGAGCGTCTGATTGCCCGACAGATTTGTTGAGCCGCCGGTGGATGCGTACAGTTTGATCTGATCGGCACCTGCCGCGATGTTTTCGCGTACCGCCTTCATCATTTCATAGGGACCGCTGACGCCGCCGTACGCGCGGGGTGTCGCGCCCAGGCCGCGGGTGGAGACGAACATGCGCGGCCCCACGAGGTAGCCTTTATTGATGAGATTGCGTTGCGCGATGTCCACGCCTTCCAGCGCCGCGCCGACGCTGAGATCGCGCGCCGTGGTCACGCCGGCCTCCAGGGTGCGGAGCATGCTCTTTTGGGACATCACGACGGTCTCAGCCTGCGTGCGGGGAGCCTGTCGATAGGGGTTGGTGCCGGGCGCCTCGTCCCAGATTTGGGGAAGATGTGTGTGCAGGTCGATCATGCCGGGAATGGCGGTGTATTTGCGCAGATCGATCACGGTCGCGCCCGCCGGGACCGCAGCGGCGCCGCTGCCGACACTCAGGATCTTGTCGCCGTCCACGACGATCACAGCGTCGCTGACGGATTTGCCGCTCCCGTCGGCCATCTTGCCGAAGCGAAGCGCCGTCGAAGCTTCCGCGGCCGTGGACGCACAGGCCGTGAGGGCCCCCAATAAAATGAGCCGAGCCAATCTCTTGCGCATCGCCTTCTCCTGACCGTTAAGGGAGTTGCCTTGCCGATGATCAGTCGTGCGCAAGCACGCCCGAAGCTCAATACGCTCAAATGCGCATTGACGCGCGGGACGGAGAGGAGAGGGTGGGATTCGCGCCCGGCCCAGATCCGGCGGGCGGATGATGTTGGCCGGTGCCGTTAGTTGATCGAAACGACCGCGTTAGAAATCCAAATCCGCATACACCGCTGCCGGCGGGACGCCGGGGACGCTGTCTTTCAACAGCGCGCGGAAACTCGGGCGCGACTTCACGCGCACGTACCATTCCTTGGTGGCGGGAACCTGATCCCACGGAATATCGCCCGCGTAGTCCACCAACGAAATGTTCGCGGCAGCGGCGAGATCGGCAAGCGATAGCTGTTCGCCCGCCAGCCAACCGCGCCGTTCGGTCAGGTCGCCGATATAATAAAGATGCGGGATCAGCTGATCGCGCCCGGTTTTCAGCGCGCGTGAATCCGGCGCGTGCCCCAGCATGCGGTTGACCAGTTTCTGACCCGCCAAGGGCTCGGTTACTTCCTGATAGAATTTGTGATCGAACCAAGCCGTCAGGCGGCGCGTCTCGGCGCGCGCGGCCGGCGTGCGGCCGATCAGGTTCGGTTCGGGATAAACTTCGTCCAGGTATTCGCAAATGGCGGCGTGATCGCACACCACTGTGCCGTCTTCATCCATCAGCACCGGCAATTCGCAGGCGGGATTGAGGCCGGCCAATTCGTCGGTGGGTTCGTCCCACGGCGACATGATGGTTTCGGCGAAGCTCAAACGCTTCTCATACAGCGCAAGGCGGACCTTGCGGGCGGAAGCGAGCAGCGAGTGATGATAAAGTGTGCGCATGGGCGAAGCGTATTTAAAAGAACGCCCGCACTTGTTCCAGCGCGATTTTTGTTACGTTACGCGCAACGTTCTTACTTGGCGTCTTTGCTATAGATGGATTTGACCAGTTCGGTCAGCGTCACGCCGATTTTGTCGCCCGAGGTGATGACCACTTCGCCGCGCGCGATCAGCACGTTGTTGGCGAAGATCTCGACCGGGTCCGAGGTCCGCTGCTCCAGTTCCACGACCGCGCCGCGGCCCAGTTTCAGAAGCTGGTTAACGCGCAAGTTCGATTGCCCGAGGATCACGGAAATGTCGACGTCGACGTTATAGATCGCCTGTTTGTTATCTTTTTCGTCGTTCTTCGGCATGATCGATCCACTATGAGCCGGGAGCGAGAACGCGGCAAGACCAACTCCAACAGCGCCCAAAACGCTGTGCCCGTATCACTCCCAGTCTCAGGGTAAAGCCGGAAACGTTAAGAACGGGTAAGGAGGCCGGGAATGCGGCTAAATCTCGTGTTTACGGATACACGCCGCCAAATGTTCGCGGCCAAGTTCCAGGTTGGGCGCGCCGGCCTTCACGGGTTCCAACGGCGGCACGGCGGCGCGGCACGCATCGATGGCGTAAGCGCAGCGCGGATGGAACGGGCATCCCGGCGGCGGCGCGACGGGGCTTGGTGGCTCACCCTTCAAAGGTTCGGTGGTGCGGCGCTGATCGGGGTCGGCGACGGGAATCGCCGCCATCAGCACGCGGGTATAGGGATGCGCCGGCTTTGCGAACACTTCGGCCGCCGGTCCGATCTCGACGATGCGCCCCAAATACATAATCGCGATGGAATCGCTGATGTGTTCGACCACCGACAGATCGTGGCTGATGAAAATATAAGCCAGGTTCCGCTCGCGCTGCAGGCGCACCATCAAATTTAGAATTTGGCTGCGCACAGATACGTCCAGCGCCGATACGGGTTCATCGGCGATGACCAGCTTCGGCCCCAACGCTAACGCGCGCGCCACACCAATACGCTGGCGTTGCCCGCCGGAAAATTCGTGCGGATACCGATCGAGCATTTCGCCAGTGAGTCCCACCGTTTCCAAAAGCGCACGCACGGCTTCGATCTGCTCCGCTTTGGAACCGACTTTGTGAACGACCAAGGGTTCGCGCACGATCTCGCCTATGGTCATGCGCGGATTAAGCGAGGAGTACGGATCTTGAAAAACCGCCTGGATTTCGCGTCTCAACTGAAACAGCGCCGATTTGTTAGCCGTCGCGATGTCGTTGCCTTCGAAATAGACGTGACCGGCGGTCGGTTCTTCGAGGCGCATGATCGTGCGGCCCAGCGTCGATTTTCCGCAGCCCGATTCACCTACCAAACCGAGCGTTTCGCCGGGTGCCACGGTGAAGCTCACGTCGTCAACAGCCCGCACGTCCCCGACCTTGGCCGCGAACACGCCGCCGCGCACCGGATAATATTTCTTCAGGCCTTCGACTCGCAGGAGCGGTGTTTTGGAAGTGTTGCTCACGGCTGCTCTCCCGCGGTGACGGGGAAGTGGCACGCCACCAAGCCGGCGTCATGAACGCGCAATTTCGGGTCCTCGCTAAAGCATCGCTTCTGCTCGGCGTCGGACAAGCGCTTGCGCTTCCAGCAGCGATCAGCGAAGCGGCAATGCGCCGGCGGGTTCAACAGCGACGGCACCACGCCTTCGATTGTCGGAAGGGCTGCTTTCTTAACCGCGCCCTTTTGCGGCAGACTTTTCAGCAAACCCTTCGTGTAGGGATGCTGGCTCCGCTTGAAAATAGCGTGCACATCCCCGCGTTCCACAATGCGTCCCGCGTACATGACAGCCACGTCGTCGCACATCTCCGCGACCACACCCATGTCATGGGTGATGAATAGCACTGCCGCGCCGGTATCTTTTTGCAACGCGCGGATCAAATTGAGAATTTGCGCCTGCACGGTAACGTCCAGCGCCGTTGTCGGTTCGTCGGCGATCAGCAGGTGCGGCTCGCAAGCAAGCGCCATCGCGATCATGACCCGCTGCTTCATGCCGCCCGACAGTTCGTGGGGATAATTGGTCAATCGTGACTCTGGATCGGCAATCCCGACCTTCGCCAGGATGCCGATCGCGCGCGCGCGCGCCGCGTTACGGTCCAACCCGAAGCGCAGTTTCAGCACTTCGCCCAGCTGCTTCTCTATGGTGTACACCGGATTAAGCGACGTCATCGGGTCTTGGAAAATCATGGCGACGTCTTTGCCGCGAATGCTTGGCAAGTCTTTCGCCGGCAGCCGCAAAATATCGACGCCGTTGAACCGGATCGCGCCGCCCAGAATTTCGCCGGGCGGAACCGGCACCAACCGCAGGATGGAACTCGCGGTCACGCTCTTGCCGCAGCCGGACTCACCCACCAATCCCAGTGTCCGGCCTTTCTCAAGGCTGAACGACACACCGTCCACCGCGCGCAGCAATCCCGCTTCGGTGTGAAAGCCGACTTTCAGTTCGTCGATTTCGAGAAGGGCCAAGGTTCGATGCTTCCGTTTACTGCAGCTTGTCGCGAACGTGAAAATAATCGACGTCGACATCTTTCGCCGGCAACGCGCGGTTGTCGCGCATGGCCTCTTCCAGCGCTTTGCGCTTCGCCGGATCGATCCAATAGACCATCCAATACATATAGGCTTCTGTTCGTCGCGGCAGGAAGGATTCGGGGAATTGGAGATAATCCCAATAAACCAACCGCTGAAACGGCGCGTCCCAAAATGGAATATAGATCCCTTCGTCGTGCACGATCTGATCGACGCGCCACAAGGCGTCGCGGCGCGCGTCCGCGTCCATGCTCTCTTCGTAGGTCTTGATTAGGTCGTCGACCTCTTGCGTGCCAAAGCCCCAGAAATTGTTGTTGTTGCGCTCTTTCTTATATTCGCTGTGAAGGTATTGGCGCGGGCTGGGATACAGGCCCGAGGTCATGCCCTGAAACACCATCTCGAACTTACGCTCTAGGCTGCGCTGAAAACTTGTTCCCGGCTCCAACAGCTGCAGGCGCATGTCGATTCCCGCGCGGCGGAAATCCTGCTGGATGACGGTCAGATGGCGCTCCAAACTCTTGGCGGAATAATTCACCGTAAAGCGGGCCGGCTCGCCTTTTTCATTCACCAGGACGTCGTCGCTGTCCGAGCGCGCGAAAATCAATCCGCGCGCCGCGTTGCGTACGTTGGCCCAAAATCCATGCCCGCCGATGTCGGACGGACGCCGATATCCCGCCAGCGCCAAATGCTCGCGCGCTTTGGCGGGATCGAATTCGTAAGGCTTTACATTCGGGTTGGCGAATTCCGTTCCGTCGAAGAACGATCGCTTCCGGAAGTAGGCGTTGAACATCACATTGCGGTTAAGGCGGTCGAAATTGAACAGGTGTGCCATGGCGATACGGAAATCGCGGTTCTGAAAGATCGGCGCTTCCAGGTTCATGATAAATCCGCTCACGCCCGACGGCTGATCGACGAAGGCGCGCGTGCGGCGGATCCATCCGTTTTGAATCGCCGGGAAGTTATAGCCTTCAGCCCAGTTTCGGGCCGAGGCCTCCTGCATCAGGTCCAGTTCGCCGCGCCGCAGGTAATCCAGCTCGCGATCTTGCTGAATGATGCGAATCTGAATCTCATCGAAGTTGTACTGGCCGATGAAGTAACGCTTCTTGTCGCCCCACCAGTTGGGCACGCGTTTGAAGGTGATGGACTCGCCGCGCACCATGTCCGAGATCACATAGGGCCCCGGCGCGATTTGCGGCTGGTTGGTCGTGCGATCAACCCACGTGTCATCGAGAACGGTCGCGTGCCGCGGTGTCGGCCAAAGGCCGGCGTAATCGGCCAAAGGGCGCCAGCTGCGGCGCGTGCCGACGATGCGTAAGGTGTAGTCGTCGATCTTGTCGACCGACCTGAGGTACTGCTCAGCATAGGAATTGTAAAACGGATCGACGATGAATTTCGATTGCATCATCCGCCAGGTGAAGACGTAGTCGTCGGCGGTGATGGGATGGCCGTCGGAGAATCGCGCGTCCTTGTCGAGCTTGAAATAGATCGTCTGCTGATCGGCCTGCACCGACCAGTGCGTCGCCATCATCGGAATGAAGTGATCGGTATTGGGATGGCGCGACACCAGCCCGAAGCCTGACGTGAACTGCTGATTCCAGTTGGCAAAGGCGTCGTTGTTGTTGGGTCCCATCAAACGCAGCGTGAGCGGGTACGAGCCCATCGACACGGTCAGGCGGCCGCCGCGCAGCGCCTTCTCGGAACCAATCAGCGGATCCTCGTTGTTGGTCTCCCATATGATGTCCGGCGGCAACGCCACCGGCACGGCGTCCTTCACCAGCTTCGCGACATCCGCGTCCGAAGCAGCCGCGAACGCGGCCCCGTGGCCCACAAACAGCGCGCAGACGAAAAAGATCGCGGACGCGAACCGGCGCATGAAAGCCCTATTCATACTTGGCGTATTGCTTGGGATCGAAAGCTTCGCGCACGGACTCGCCGATAAACGTAACGACCAATAGCGTGACGGTAATGGCCGTGAACGGCGCAAACGTCAGCCACAGTTTCGTGCGGTTTTGCGCATCCAGCGCCTGATCGATCATTTCGCCCCAACTCGGTGTCGGCGCGGGCAGGCCGTAGCCCAGATAATCCAGCGCCGTCAGCGAAAAGATCGCACCCACCACCAGGAACGGCGTGAATGTCACCAAAGGCGTCAGGCAGTTCGGCAACAAGTGGCGGAAAATAATGCGCATGTGCGACGCGCCGTAGGATTTCGCCGCCAGGCAATATTCCTTGGTTTTCTCGCGGTACATCTCGGTGCGCATATAGAAGGTGATGCCGATCCATTGAAACAGCGCCATGATCGTCAACAGCATCCAGAAGTTAGGTACGATCAGGGCCGCAAGGATGATGACAACATAGAGGAAGGGGATCGAAACGATGATCTCGATCGCGCGCTGACTGATGATGTCGAACACACCCCCGAAGTAGCCCTGCAAGCTGCCAATGAAGGTGCCGATCACTTGCCCGGCGATCACTAAGAACAGCGAAAAGAAAATCGAGATTCGAAAGCCATAGAGCAGGCGCGATGCCACATCGCGGCCTTGCGTATCGGTTCCCAGATAATGCGCGCGGTGTGAATCCGGTGGGTTGGGCGCGGTTTTTGTCAGATCCTTCAGCGACGGCATCGTCCCGCCTTGCGCTAACCCGCTCAATGTTCCGCTGGCCGAGCGCGTCGGATCTTTCAGCATATCGTCGATGGCGCCACTTTCGATGGCGTCGGCCAGTTCGTCCAGATGATCGCGCCGTGCGAGGTTCGCAGCACCTATGCGGTCGTCGGCTTTCAGCAGCACGCCAACGTCATTCAGAATTTCGTTGTACCAAAAGTCACTTTGATACGGATCCCAAGGGATCACCGGCATGACGACATAGTTGCCGCGGTTCGGATACTTGGCGTCAAGCGCAGCCGCATCGCTGCCCGTTTGCGCGCGCGCGCGTTCGTAAAGAGTCCGCTCCAGTCGCCATTCGCGCTGTAGTCGAAAGTAGTCGGTTTCCAGATCGACCGCTTGCCAGCCCGGTGGCGGTGTTTGCTGAAACGCCGCCATGCTCACATAGGAAAACGTCGGGAAGTACCACTTGCCCTGATAAGACACCATCAGCGCGCGGCTTTCCGCCAGGAACGGCGCGAAGATCGACAGCACCATGGCGGCGAGAAGAATCAAAAGCGCGTAGTATCCGCGTTTGATTTTGCGAAATCGCGCGAAGCGCCGGCGCGTGATGGGGTCGAGTTTGATCCAGGCCATGGCTTATTCAAACCTTACGCGCGGATCGACCAAGGCCACCGCCAAGTCCGACAGCAGGTGCCCCAGCATCAAGATCACGCTGGTGATCACCAGAATGCCCATCACCACCGGAAAGTCGCGCGATTGAACGGCTTCAAAACCCAAGAGACCGATGCCTTGGATGTTAAAGACGCGCTCGATCAAAAAACTTCCTGTGAGGAAGATGCCCAACAGGCTCCCGACGCTCGTCGCCATGGGGATCAAGGAATTGCGAAGCGCATGCACGAACACGGCCCGCCGCCAGCTTAACCCCTTGGCCAACGCCGTGCGCACATAGTCGGCGCTCATGTTTTCCATCAAGCTGTTCTTCATCAACATGGTCTCGACGGCAAACGCGCCGACAAGATAAGCAATCAACGGCAAGATCGAGTGCCACACAACATCGCCGATTTTGGCCATCAGGGGCAGGCTCGCCGCACCGGGCGATTGAAACCCGCCTAAGGGAAACCAGTCGAATTGCACGGCGAGAACATTGACCATGACAGCGCCAAGCGCGAACCCCGGCACGGCATAACCGATGAAGATCAGGGCCGACGTCACGTTGTCGATAGCCGTGCGGTGCTTAATGGCCTTCACGATGCCAAGCGGAATGCAGATCACATAGATAAAGAAGGCCGTGACGATACCGTAGTAGATCGAAATCGGCAGCCGGTCGGCAATGACCTTCAGTACCGGCTCGTTGTAGCGAAACGATTTTCCGAAATCGAGCTGCACGGTTTTCGCCAGCCACGACCCGTAAGCGACAAGCAGCGGCTTATCGAAACCGTAGTACGCCTTTAGTTGATCCAGTTGTTCTTCGGGGATGACAAGCTGCACGCGTTTGGCCCCGCCACCACCGCCGCCGCCTTCCATGGCGGAGTCCGCGCCGGCCATGCGCATGCGCAATTGGTCGATCTGTCCGCCGGGTACGAACTGGCATAAAAGAAATGTCGCGAAGGTTATTCCGATGAAGGTCGGAATCATCAGCAGCAAGCGGCGCACAACATAGTCGCGCAAGGCTTGGCCGCGTGATTTCATCGCCTTCTCCTCCCCCGGTGCCGCGCCGATCAGTCTTTCGCGCCGAGCAATCTTACCGCTTGAGCGTGAACGCGTTTGTCGCCGCAAGCAAGGACCTCGCCGCCGCTGGTGCTTTGCGACTCTAAGGTCAGTGCCGCGCCCTTCCAATCGGTGATCACAGCGCCGGCGTTTTCCAGCACCGGCACAAGGGCCGCATAGTCATGCAACTTAAGCCCGGATTCACAAGCGATATCGGTCCATCCCGACGCGACCATTGCATAGTGGTAACAATCGGTGCCGCCATATCGCCGATGATGACTCGCGCTCTCCAACCGCGAAAACGCGGCCTCTTGTTCGCGTGTGAAGTAATCGGGCGCGGTCAGGTAGACCGTCGCTTCACGCAAGTGTGAACACCCGCGCACACGCGCTGGTTTGCCGTTGAAGGTTGTCGCTTCGCCCGCGCCGCCAATCCAACGTTCTTTCAACGCCGGATGATTGATGCATCCCAACCACGGTGTCGCGCCGTCGCCGGTTTGATGCCACAGGCCAATCAGCGTGCCGAACAGCGGCACACCGTTGATGAATGATTTGGTTCCGTCGATGGGGTCCAAGATCCACAGCCATTCGGCGTCGCCCCGGTCCGTGCCGTGCTCCTCGCCGATGATGCCGTGGTCGGGAAACGCGCGGGCGATGCGCTCCCGCATGGCGGATTCGCCATCACGGTCGGCAATGGTCACGGGCGAGGCGTCGGATTTCGCATCCACGGCCACGCCGGTGCGAAAATGCTTCAGCGCGATCTCGCCGCTCATATCGGCGAGATCGTGCGTCAGCTTGATACAGCTTTGAGCAAAACCCCTATCGGACATCAGGGGTCGCAGGCATACGGCCTACTTCTTGGGTTCGGCAGCAGGGGCCGCTGCGGGCTCTGCTGCGGCCGCAGGGGCTTCCGCCGACGGGAACGCAGGCGCACCCGGCGTATTCGACGCCAGGAACTTGATCACCGCCGCGCGGTCTCCGGCCTTTTTCAAGCCAGCGAACGACATGCTGCCCTTGGGCGCCAGGCGCTTCGGGTTTTCCAGGTAATCGTCCAGTTTGGCGTAATCCCAAGCGCCGCCGATGGCCTTCAAGGAATCGGTGGTCTTGAAGCCGTTATGGTCGCCAATTTCGGCGCCCACGATGGCGTTCAGATTGGGGCCGGTTTTGTTGGCTCCGCCCGCTTCAATGGTATGGCAGGCGCCGCATTTCTTGAACACGGCCGCGCCTTCGTCCAGCGAGGCCGCCGCAATCAGGGGCAGGCTGCTGATCATCTTGGCCGGGCCGGCATCGCCGCCGCCGGTCGTTTCTTCCGCCACCACTTCAATCGGGAAGCCGAACTTCTCGATGTGGATTTCCTTCGGCACGAAGGGCTCGCCGTAGATCACCATATTGGAGACCATGTTCACGCCCAAAATGCCCAGAAACGCGAGCCAGAATGCGCTAATGACCTTGTCCCAAAAGGGGGTCGTGGCTGCGTGCGGTGTCGTGGCGTCGTGCATCGAAAAAGCCCCCATAAGGCGAAACAAGTGCGGCAAAAAAGCGCGAATAACGGTTCGCAGCGACCTCCGCCTGTCCCCGGCGGTAAATCACGGTTTTTGCATACTGGGTTTGACCCCAAATCTCAATATGAATCAAGGGCCGGGGCCCGCGAGGGGGGTATGCGTTTAGCCCATAACCCCTTGGAACAGCGCATCTAGTCTTGTATGTGTCGCGGCTCGGTGTTCGGCCCCAAGGGCTGGGCGATCCCTTCATAGATGTGATTTTTAGGCCCGGTCCTTACATGAGCGCCCTTATCGTCATCCCCGCGCGGCTTGCCGCCACGCGCCTTCCGAACAAGCCCCTGGCCATGATCGGCGACCGGCCCATGATCGTGCATGTGTGGCAACGCACTGTGGCCGCCAATGCTGGCCCTGTGATCGTGGCCGCCGGCGACCAAGCCATCGCCGACGCCATTAAGGCCGCCGGCGGCATCGCCGTCATGACCGACCCCGACCTTCCGTCCGGCTCTGACCGCGTTCATGCCGCTGCCGAGATTTTCGATCCCAAAGGCGAACACGATATTGTGGTCAACGTGCAAGGCGATCTTCCCACGCTCGAGCCGCGCCTGATCCCCGCCGCCATTCGCGCCCTGAAAGATCCCGCGTTTCAAATCGGCACGGTGGTCGCACCGATTACGCTCCAGGAAGAACTCACCGACACCGCCGTTGTGAAAGCTGCCCTTTCATTGGCGCCGGGCGCCGACGTAGGCCCCGCGCTCTATTTCAGCCGCAACCTGATCCCCTCGGGTCCGGGCGATCACTATCACCACATCGGCATCTATTCATTCCGCCGCGCGGCTTTGCGCCGCTTTGTGACCTTGAAGCCCACAGTGCTTGAATTGCGCGAACGGCTCGAACAACTGCGCGCCATCGAAGACGGCATGCGCATTTGTGCAGCAGTCGAAAACACGATCCCGCTCGGCGTCGATACCCCCGCCGATCTCGATCGTGCGCGTAAGCTCTTAGGCTTTGCTTAAAGACAGATGGTGTCAAACTAACAAGGGGTTGATCCAACCTCGAATAACCTCGGTTATCAAGTATGGCTGCCCGCAAAAAAACAGTTCGCAAGAAAGCGCTCGCGAAAAAAGCGCCGCCCAAAAAATCATCCGAGCTGATCGCCTTTCAAGGCGTGCTGGGCGCGTACTCGCACTTGGCGTGCCGCGCGCGTTTTCCCGATATGACGCCGCTGCCGTGCGCGCAGTTCGAAGATGCCTTCGCCGCCGTGCAGTCGGGCCGCGCGGCTTTGGCGATGATTCCGGTCGATAACTCCGTCGCTGGCCGTGTCGCCGACATTCACCATATTCTGCCGAAGTCCGGCCTCTACATCATCGGCGAACATTTTCAGCGCGTGAACCATCACCTGTTGGCCGTGAAGGGCGCGACCCTCAAAGGCTTGAAGCGCGTCGAAAGCCACGTGCACGCCCTCGGTCAATGCCGCGTGTTCATGCGCAAAAATAAACTCACACCGCGCGTCGTTGCCGACACCGCCGGCGCCGCCATGGACGTGGCCGAACGCGGCGATAAAACCATCGCCGCCATCGCGTCGAAGTTGGCCGGCGAGATTTACGGCTTGAAGTCGCTGGCATCCAACATCGAAGACGCCGATCACAACACCACGCGTTTTCTCATCATGTCGAAGACGCCGCTCAAGACCAGCGCCGCCAAAGGCGGGCCATACGTCACATCATTTGTGTTCCGTGTGCGCAGCGTTCCGGCAGCGCTCTATAAAGCGATGGGCGGTTTCGCCACCAACGGCGTCAATATGACCAAGCTGGAAAGCTACATGGTCGGCGGGCATTTCTCGGCCGCGCAATTCTATGCCGACGTCGACGGTCATCCCGAAGAGAAGGGATTGAAGCTGGCCCTGGAAGATTTGCGTTTCTATTCGCGCGAAGTAAAAATCCTCGGCACGTACCCCGCGCATCGTTATCGCCTCGAACACAGCGCCGACTAATGGAGAACGATCGCGAAGAACCCATCGAGCGCAATCGAGGACCGCTACGGTTGCCGAAATTACGTCGTTGGACCGTGTACTACGTTTCGCTCGCGTGCTGGACCACGGGCGCTTTGTGGCTGATCTTTCGCTACTTCCTGCGTACCGAAGGTAAGTTCGGCTACAAGGCCCATCCCCTTGAAAGCTGGTGGTTGACGCTTCACGCCGGGTTCTCGTTCTGGGTGATTTGGCTGTTCGGTCTCCTGTGGAGCATCCACATCGTGCGCGGCTGGAACGCCAACTGGCGGCGCTGGTCGGGCGGGTTTCTCACGGGCTTTGCTTTCATCCTGACCGTCACCGGCGTGGGCCTTTATTATCTGCCCCAGAACTGGCGCGCCTGGTCGTCGCTCATCCATTGGATTGTCGGTCTCGCGACACTCGGGATATTCCTGATTCACTGGTTGTCGAAATCCCTGCCGAAGCGCACTTAATACTGCCATGATCGCGCGCGAGACTTTGCTTCCCGCGTGGAGATGAAAGATGCGGAGTCAATTACTGCTTATTCCGCCCGCGCTCTGTGCCATGGCGCAGCCGGCGCACGCGCTCACGATCTATTTGACCGGCGAACAAGCGCAAAAAATTCTTTTTCCCCGCGCCACGTTCATCGACAAATCCTTCGATTTGACCGACAAGGAAGCGACCGAGATCGGCAAAGCCGCCGACGCCATGGTCAATGTTTCGCGCGTGATGATGTGGAAGGTCTCCACCGGCGGTTGGTTTTTCGTCGATCAATCGCAATCGGTCGATACCACCTACACCTATGCCATCGGACTCGATTCTAAAGGCGTCGTGATCGGCATCGAGATCATGGATTGCATCGAGGATTTTTGCCGGGGCATTCGTCTGCCCGAATGGCGCGTGCAATACAAAGGCAAGAAGCTCGGCGACTTGAAGGGTAAGGACGAAATCGAAAACCTGTCCGGTGCCACGCGCAACGTGGTGCAAATCACCGACGGCGTGCGCAAGATCCTCACGATCCACGATCGTTTTGTTAAAAACGCGCGCTGAATCCCCATAACGATTTGATTCGCTTTTGTGAATTGGCCCGCGCCGCGCGAGGGGGTTGTTTCACTTTTTTTCATGTCCTTGATCGCGCACACAAAAACGCGAAATTTGAACGCGCAAGAAAAACCGGAAAATCGCCGCAAGCATTTGAAATGAATGTGTTTGTCGGCGTTGAATCGCGGGAGGGGGTTGTTTCTGTAACCGCGCCCCTTCTTTGCAAGAAAGCGCTTTACGCGCGGTGATAAGGGTGACCCGTCAGGATCGTGTGCGCGCGGAATAATTGCTCGGCCAAAAGCGCGCGCATCAACATATGCGGCCATGTCACCGCGCCAAACGACAGCACTGCGTTCGCGCGTTTGCGCACCGCGTCGTCCAATCCGTCCGCGCCGCCAATGATGAAAGCAATCGTGCGCGTACCGTCGTCGCGCCATTGGCCGATGCGTTTCGCGAAAGCTTCGCTGCCTTCGTTCTTGCCGCGCTCGTCCAACGCGATCACGCGCGCATCGTCGAACAACGTCGCCAGCAGCGCTTCACCTTCCAGCTTGCGCCGCACATCCGTCGTCAGTTCTTTTTTCTTGAGCTCGACTTCCTTCAGCGTGACTTTCCACGGAAGGCGCGCGAGATACGATTCCAATAACACGCGCTCGGGCCCGTCTTTGGCGCGTCCGACCGCGGCGATCAGAATGTGCATGAGTCTCGTTTGAAGTTAAGCGCGCTTCGTGCCCTTGCGCGGGCTGCTTTCGGCGGCAGGTGCCTGCCAGATGCGCTCGATGTTGTAGAACTGGCGCACTTCCGGGCGGAATAAATGAATCACAATGTCGCCGGCGTCGATCAGCACCCAGTCGCCTTGCCGCTCGCCCTCGCTCTTTGTTTTGATGCCAATGTCTTTCAGCTTGATCATCAAGTGCTCGGCCATGGCGGCAACGGCGCGTGCCGATGTGCCCGAAGCGATGACCATGCGGTCGGCGATGCTGGTCTTGCCGACCAGATCAATTGTCAAAATGTCCTGGGCTTTGTCGTCGTCCAGTACCGTGAGAACGGTTTCAACCATTTTATCGAGCGTGGGATAAGCGGCGGGGATGTTCGTCTCCTGTTATTTGTCGGCAGCACGTAAAGCGGTTGCGGAAGCGGGATGGCGGCGGATCGCGACGTAAGTCCAAGCTGGTGGCGAACGAAACCAAAGCCGAAGCGGATTCGTCACGCGCGCCTTGGAAAACCGCTGCGCGGCAGCGCCGGCCAAAGCTCGATAAGAATAAGGACTACGGTCGAAAACCGCAACGCGTACCGCGCCAAATAACGCACTCCACCGCCACCAGCGCGGCATTTGCGACAGATTGTCGGCACCCATCAGCCACACGAACTGCACGGCCGGGTAGCGTCGGGTCAGAAGGCGGATGGTTTGCAGCGTTCGCGTCACGCCCAGGCGCTTCTCCAAATCGGTCGCCGCGATGTAAGGCCTGTGTCCCACGCCGCGGGCCGTCTGCAGACGCTGGGCGAAGGGCTTCATGCCTTTTGTTGGCTTCAGCGGATTTTGCGGGCTCACCAGCCACCACACCTGATCAAGGCCGAGGCGCCGATAAGCTGCGTCGCTGATATGCAAATGACCTTCATGCGCCGGATTAAACGATCCGCCCAGCAAGCCAATCCGCACGCGCCGCCGATCGCCGAAAGGCGGCGTCAGTTTTGAAGCGGATTGCGATTTACGGCCGGACTTGGCCGTCACCGCGCACCTTGTATTTGAAGGTCGTGAGTTGTTCGACGCCCACAGGCCCACGCGCATGCAGGCGGCCTGTGGCGATGCCGATTTCGGCACCCATGCCGAATTCCCCGCCGTCTGCGAACTGCGTCGAGGCGTTGTGCATGACGATGGCGCTATCGAGGGCACTCATGAATTTCTCGGCAGCTTCGGTGTCCTCGGTGATGATGGATTCCGTATGCTCCGATCCGTGCGCCCTGATGTGTGCAATGGCGTCGTCGATATTCTTGACCGTTTTCACCGCCAAAATTGCGTCCAGATATTCGGTGTCCCAATCTTCAGACGTCGCGGCTTTCACGCGCGTATCGATTTTTTGAACGGCAGCGTCGCCGCGCACTTCGCACTCGGCTTTGATCAGGTCGTCGATGATCGGCGGCAATAATTTGGCCGCCACGCTTTCGTCGACCAGTAACGTTTCCGTCGCGCCGCAAATACCGGTGCGCCGCATCTTGGCGTTGAGCACGATCTTGCGTGCCTTACCCGGATCGGCACCGGCATGAAGATAGGTGTGACACAAACCCGTCAAATGCAGGAACGTGGGCACGCGCGATTCTTTCATGACACGTTCCACCAGCGACTGGCCGCCGCGCGGCACAATCACATCGATATACTTGGTCATGGTCAGCATTTCGCCGACAGCAGCGCGATCCGTCGTCGGAACCATCTGAATGGCGGTTTCCGGCAAGCCGGCGATTCTCAATCCCGCCTGCAGCGCGGTCAAAATCGCGCGCGACGAATTCAAGCTTTCAGACCCGCCGCGCAGAATGCAGGCGTTGCCCGCTTTCAAACATAACCCGCCCGCGTCGGCGGTCACGTTGGGGCGCGATTCATAAATAATGCCGATGACGCCAAGGGGTGTTCTCACGCGCTGAATCTCAAGTCCGTTGGGCCGATCCCATTCGTCCATCACTTGCGCAACCGGATCGGCGAGCGCGGCAATTTCTTCAAGACTCTTCGCCATGCCGGAAATGCGACCGTCGTTCAGCAACAAACGATCGAGCAAAGCCGATGACAAACCTTTTTCCTTGCCTGCCGCCATATCGATGGCATTGGCCGCTTTGATCGCGGCAGCGTTGGCGTGCAGCGCCTCAGCCGCGGCCATCAAGGCCGCATTTTTCTGTTCGGCCGAAGCCTGCGCCAGCACGCGCGCGGCAGCTTTCGCCTTCTGGCCCAAATCGGCCATGAGCGCCGCGATGTCGTCGGTCTTTCCTGCGCCGTCCATCATGTCATCTCCATTCTATCACGCACCGACGACAAGGTCGTCTCTGTGAATGATTTCGCTGCGGCCGCGATATCCCAGCACTTTCTCGATGGCATCCGATTTGTGGCCCTTGATCGCGCGAATATCTTCGGCCGCATAAGCCGACAAACCCTTCGCGATTACCGTGCCGTCCTTGGCCGTCACTTGAATGGCGTCGCCGCGTTCGAAATCGCCGGAAACCTCCATCACGCCCGCCGGCAAAAGGCTTTTGCCGTTCTTCAGCGCGTTGACCGCGCCGTCGTCCACCGTAATGACGCCCAGCGTCTGCACCGAGCCGGCGATCCAGCTTTTGCGTGCGGCGCGCGGTTCGGCGGCGGGCAAAAACCATGTGCAGCGGCCGCCTTCGATCAGCGCTTTCAGCGGGCGCATTTGCCGTCCCGGCGCAATGGCCATGCGGCATCCTGCCCCCATGCAAATCTTCGCCGCCATGATTTTGGTGATCATGCCGCCTGATCCATGTTCCGACGGCGTGCCGCCCATGGCTTCGATCTCGGGTGTCACATCGCGCACTTCCGGCACTAATTTCGCGTCCGGATTCGAGCGCGGATCGGCGGTGTACAAACCGTCGATGTCCGAGAACAGAACCAGCGTATCGGCGCTGATCATCTGCGCAACGCGGGCGGCGAGACGGTCGTTGTCGCCAAAGCGGATTTCCGCCGTCGCGACTGAGTCGTTTTCGTTGATCACGGGTACGGCGCGCAACTTCAACAAAGTATCCAGCGTATTGCGTGCGTTCAGATAACGCCGGCGATCTTCGGTGTCGTCGAGCGTTATCAACACTTGCGCCACGGTGATACCGTGCCGATCCAGTGTGTTTTGATAAGCCTGTGTTAGCCGCATTTGGCCTGTCGCAGCGCAGGCCTGTTTTTCTTCAAGGCGCAATTTTTTGCCGCGCATGCCGAGGGGCCCGCGTCCAATGGCGATGGCACCCGATGTAACGATGACAATTTCCTGGCCGCGTGCGTGGGCTTCGGCGATGTCTTCGCAAATGGCGTCAAGCCACGCCTGATGCAGCTTGCCGCTTTCGTCGTCGACGAGCAAAGCCGAACCGATTTTGACGATGAGACGCTTGGCTTTTGTGATGGTGGCCGCGCTCATGGCCTCCAGCCTCCGGGCGTCAACTCCTCTAAGTCGTCGTCATCGTCGTCGATATCTTCGCGCTCGTTGTCGCGATAGGCCGTGATGTATTTCGCGAGCGCCGAAATCAACTCGTCGCGGCCTTCGCCGGACACGCCAGAAAGAATGTGTACTTTCTTGCGGCTCGCCTTCGTCAAGGCCTCGGTTGCCGCCGCGCGCGTTTCCTCGTCCAGCGCATCGACTTTATTAAGCGCAACGATTTCTTTCTTGCGGGTCAATCCGCCGCCGTAAGCTTTCAACTCCCCGCGCACGGTTTTATAAGCCGCAGCCACGTCATCTTGCGTGCCGTCGATCAGATGCACAAGCACCGCACACCGTTCGATATGGCCCAAGAAGCGATCGCCGAGGCCCGCACCTTCGTGCGCGCCCTCGATCAAGCCGGGAATGTCGGCGATTACAAATTCCAGTTCGCCTTTTTGCGCAACGCCAAGGTTGGGATGCAGCGTTGTGAACGGATAGTCCGCAATTTTCGGACGCGCGCGCGTGACCGCCGCGAGGAATGTCGACTTGCCCGCATTCGGCAAACCCACGAGGCCGACGTCGGCGATGAGTTTCAAACGCAGCCACACCCACATCTCGGTCGCTTCTTGGCCGGGGTTGGCATAGTCGGGCGCGCGGTTGGCGGGCCCTTTAAAGCGCGTGTTGCCGAAGCCGCCATTGCCGCCGCGCAAAAGCACGACTTGTTGGCCGTCCCGGCTCATATCCGCCAAAACTTGATCGCCGTCTTCGGACAGGATTTCGGTCCCCACCGGCACTTTGACAATCAGGTCTTTGCCGTTGTGCCCCGTGCGGTTTTGCCCCGCGCCATCGGACCCGCGCTCGGCCTTGAAATGCTGGTGATAACGAAAGTCGATCAGCGTGTTCAGATTGCGCGCGGCCACGAAAATGATGTCGCCGCCTTTGCCGCCGTCGCCGCCGTCGGGGCCGCCGAATTCGATGTACTTCTCACGCCGAAAACCGACGCAGCCGTTTCCGCCATCGCCGGCGCGTAAGTAGATCTTGGCTTGGTCGAGGAACTTCATGACGTTAATTTACACCAATAAAAAAGGAGACGGCGGTCCGTCTCCTTTTTCTCAAATCACGGAACCGCCAGCGTGCCGGCGGCCATTGGCGCCAGCGTTAGTTGGTCTTTTCTGGTGCCGGGTCCACAGACACATACACGCGGCCGCCGGTCGAAGTCTTGAACGAGACCTTACCCGGGATGAGCGCGAAGATCGTGAAATCGCGACCGAGGCCCACGTTTTTGCCGGGGTGCCACTTGGTGCCGCGCTGGCGCAGAATGATGTTACCCGGGATCACGTCTTGACCGCCGAACTTCTTCACGCCGAGGTACTTAGGATTTGAATCGCGACCGTTTGAAGACGAGCCGCCGGATTTCTTATGTGCCATTGCCTATACTCCTATCGGTCCGCTTATTCAGCGGCCTTGGTCTTTTTCGGGGCCGCTTTCTTGGCGGCCGGCTTCTTGGCTTTCGCTTCGCCCGAAGCAGCTTCTTTCTTCGGCGCCGCTTTCTTGGCGGGCGCGGTCGAAACCGCCGACAAGCCGGTGCCGAGGTCGGTGATCTTCACGAGCGTGAGATACTGACGGTGCGCGGTGCGGCGGCGATAGTGCTTACGGCGGCGCTTCTTGAAGATGATTTTCTTCTCGTCGCGGATCTGGCGGACGACTTCGCCCACAACCTTACCGTCGGCAATGCGCGGCGTACCGACCTGGTCACCCAGCATCAAAACGTCGTCAAACACGATGGTGGCGCCAGCGTCGCCTTCGAGCAATTCAACCGCGATCACGTCGTCTTTATTGACGCGATACTGTTTGCCGCCCGTTCTGAATACTGCGAACATGATCTTAAAGCCTTGAATCGAAACGAGAATTGCGGGGACAGCCAAAAACCCGGCTGAGGGCCCCGCTTGGAAAGCGCGTGGATATACTGGGTTCGGCCATGAGTCAATGGCGGCAGTAAGGGCGAAATCCAGTTTCTCTCGACCATTTAATGATTGGTTTACAAGGAGTTACGATAATAAAGCGAATCAATTTGTGAGGATCATGGAAGGAACGCTTCCCAGCGACGTGCCGCGCGGTGCCGAAATCCTGTCGGAGCGCTCAATCGAGCGCCTCACGGCCGCCGCCACATTATTGCGCAAGGCTGAGAAGCCTGTGCGTGTGCTGCGCGCTGTTGCTTGGGGCCCGGAGGTATCTGAGCGCTTTTTTGCCGCCGGGGCGAAAGAACTTCCGAAAGTCACTTACACGCCGCTCGACGCCGCGCCGGTTCACGAAACCCTGGCGGCTGCGCGAAATCTGATTGATGGCGATGGACCGGTGCAGGCGTGGCTGCGCCGCATCGCCGATGTCATCGCGATCTCCGCCGATATGCTTGCGAATATCGGCACGCCCGCATTCCATCGCTTGTCGGTTGATCTCTACGGTTCGCCGCAATCGGATTTGTTGGACTGTGATGTGCGCCCGCTGGATCTCGCGCGCATGCTCGATCAAGTGTTGAGCCAGTTCCACGATCTTCAAATGAATTTGGATTCCAAAGGCGACGTGCCCGCCAGCGCCGCAGAGCTGGCCGCGCGCATGGTCGCGATTTTGGCGCGTCATTTCGGCGACGCGGCGCCGAAGATCGAATTGGTCGATCATCTCTCGGCGAATGCATTGGCCGGCGCGCGTTATATCCGCATTCGCAAAGGCGCTTTCTTCTCCGACCGCGACCTCGCACAACTCGTGCAACACGAGGCTTTTGTGCACATCGCGACGTCGCTGAACGGCGCCGCGCAAACCGCGTTTCCCATTCTCGGCGCGGGGCACGCGGGCACCACGCGCACGCAAGAAGGCCTCGCCGTTTTTGCCGAAATTATTTCCGGCGCCATGGATCCCTCGCGCTTGTTGCGCCTTGCTGATCGCGTGATTGCGATTCAAATGGCCATGGACGGCGCCGATTTTTTGCAGCTCTACCGTTATTTCTGCGAACGCACGCAAGACACTTTCTCGGCGTTCGAAAACGCGTGGCGCGTGGTGCGCGGCGGCACCGTGACCGGCGGTGCGCCGTTTACAAAGGATTCGGTTTATCTCGAGGGGCTGGTACGCGTGCACAACTTCCTGCGCATCGCCGTGCAGGAAACGCGGGTGGACACCATTAGATTGTTATTCGCGGGCAAAATGGACATCGAGGATATGCCGGCCATTACCACGCTGGCGGCCAACGGATTGTGCGTCTTTCCCCGGTTCCTCCCGCCCTGGGCGCGGGATCTGAGGTTCGTACTCTCTTATATTGCTTACTCGGCCTTCCTGAACCGCATGAACCTCGAGCGTGTGCGCGACCATTATAAAGCCATGCTGGGCCGCTGTGCGCCCCCAGTGCCGGAAAACCCCTAAAGCGTTGCAGGGCGCAAAGGCTTCGGATAGGTTCCGCCCCACAAACGCCGACCAGCCGGAGAGGTGGCAGAGTGGTCGATTGTACCGCACTCGAAATGCGGCGTGCCTGCAAGGGCACCGTGGGTTCGAATCCCACCCTCTCCGCCAAAATCCATCTAAGTAATTGGTCTAGTTAGCGAATTTTCCCTCCGAATTTGCCGAGTTTCCACGCTGGTACATAAAACTGGTACAGCACGGAGGCTGTGGTGGCTGCTCGCAAGCCAACGAACCTCGTCCGGCGAGGCGATGTTTTTTATTTTCGGACCGCGATCCCAAGCGCCGTCCGAAAATCATTCTCGCGTCTTGAATTCAAAGTCTCACTGAGGACAACTAACCTGGAGCAGGCGAAGCTGCGCCAACGTTGGATCAGCTTCCTTTGGGAAAACATCACACAGGCGCTTAGTACAATGGCCATCGCGTCATCCGTACGCATAGACCAGGTGGTCCGCCGTTATTTTTCGGAGGAGGTGGACAACCTCGTCCTTCACGCCACCGAAGGACCGCGCCATCCGTCGTTCGAGATGGAGGCGGAGATCGCGGACGCATCGCAATTCTTGGTGAACCTCCGCGCCCGTATCGGCTCCCGGCAATACACGGAACTCGATGTGTATCAGGCGGTTGACCTTCTCAAGAAATCCGACCTCGAAATCCCGCCCAAGGGCTCCGACACGCTTGACGATGTCTGCAACAAGACTCTGCGGGCGCGTGCGGAGGCCGTGCGGATTTTCCTGGCACTCCTTCAAGGCCGCCATGACGAGGCCGTACCTAAGGACTCCCTATTCGCTGGAGAGAGCACGTCCACTCCGACCATCAATGGTCAATGGCAAGAACAGCGCAAAAGCGTCGGCGAGTTGGCCGCCACTTATGTCGAAGAGCATCGAAAGATTTGGGGGCCAAAGACGGTCTTGGACAAGACTCGGGTGAACAACTTGTTCCTTAAAATTGCTGACCCAGCGACACCGATTTCCGACATCACGCCCGATATGGTTCGTGAGTTTAAGTCTAAGCTCACCGCGCTCCCCGCGAACCTTGTCAAGTACAAGGACCTTCGGGACCTTCCACTGCATCAAGCCATCAAGAAAGGCGAAGAGCGGGGATTGCCGAAGCTGAGCGGCAGGACTGCCGAAAAATACATGGAGATGCTTAAGACGTTCTTTGAATGGGCGTGCAACGAGCAATATCTGTCCACCAACCCAGCGGGACGTATTGCCGTCCCCTATGACCGCTCCAAAGCTGAGCGCCCGCGAAACTCGTATCACATCGACCAACTCAACCAGCTTTTCGCGTCGCCACTTTACGTGGGCCACAAATCAAAGGCTCGACGGCACCTTCCCGGAACGATTCACACGCGGGACGGCAGGTTCTGGATTCCGCTCGTCGCGTTGTTCTCAGGCATGAGGGCAGGGGAGATCATCCAACTTCAAATCCAGGACATCCGCCAAGTCGAAGAATGGTGGGTGTTCGACATCAATAAGGGCGACGACGGCAAGAAGGCGGTCAAGACGACATCGAGCGTGCGCCAGGTTCCGGTTCACCCGACATTGATTGAACTTGGCTTCCTGGACTTCGTGGCCGAGAAGAAAAAGTCTTTCGGCGCGACGGAAAGGCTTTTCGAGGAGATTGAATTAGGGAAACACGGCGATCCGTCCCACGATTTCTCGAAGCGTTATAGCCGATACACGAAGCACGTCAGCGTGAAGACCGCGAAGACAACGTTTCATAGTTTTCGTCACAGCTTTGTCGATGCGCTTAGAGCGGCGGCGGTGCCTGAGTATGTTTTTGAAGCCCTGACGGGTCACAGTAGGGGGAAGGTTTCTGGGACTTACGGTTCTGCCGGAACACCGATGAAACTGAAAGCCGACGCGATAGCGGCAATTAAATATCCGGGGTTGAAGATCGAACATCTTGTCGGGTAGTCGATTGCTAATAGTTGCACGAAATTTGATTGCGTTATGCAGCGTCATAGTTTTGCCGGTTGATCTTTTTTCGTAGCGAGCGTACTTGGCGGGTGGGCTCCCACCAACCACGGACGGTTACAGGGAGATGGATGCGATTTTAATCGCTGCCGTCTCGTAACGCGTCTTGAGGGACCGCCGAGATCGCAGCCAACTCGGAGGCTACGACGGTGACAAGCTCGTACAACGATAAATCAAACATTCCCTTCTCCGCTACGGACATACCGACGGTGTCGGACTCGAAGCCTAAAATAAAATTTACGATAGCGGACTCGGAGGAGCCGCACGTTTACGCGACCGATCAGGTCATCTCAAGGGACGATATAACAGTAGAAATAAATAACTCGCCCAAGAAAAAGGTCGGGCGTCCGCCGGTTCACGGCCTCTCGGGTTCAATAACGTACATTTCATTCATTGAGGCGACGAGGCGGTGCGGAGACCCGACCCACCCGCAATATGCAGACTACGGTGGCCGTGGAATTAAGTGCTTACTAACGCTTCTAGAACTCGTCGCCGACATTGGACTGCGTCCCCCCGGCACAACGCTCGACCGAATTAACAATGACGGCAACTACGAGGTTGGCAACGTTCGTTGGGCGACCCGTAAGCAACAAGCCAATAACCGCCGCCCCCCGCGCCAAAGACCGCCGCACTTCTACCAAGCGCGGGCAATGCAAATTAAGGCGGTTCAGGACGAAGGCGAACGCGCAATGTTTCGTGATGCTGCGCGAGCATGGTTGGCGACTATTGATTCATTTAATCGTGTTTCCGTGTCCCAAGCGGATCGAGAATTCCTGGTCCAGTACCGGGATAAGTGGGGCGTTCCCAGAGCGAATTTTGGTCTGTCACATCCGTTCGATGCAGCGTTGGGCCACGTCGGAATATTCGCGTTGCCTGCCTTGAATTCGCCGGGCGATTCAGTCGTGCTTAACGGGGGTCCATTCGCTCATGTTGGGCGCAATCTAAATCGCCACAAAGGCATTCTTGTTGGCATGTCCAACGCACATCCGTCGCTCAATTGCAGCGACGCAGAAAGGTGGGTGATTAACGATTTTTTCGCTGCCGCCTCCAAGGGGCAGCAGACTGGCCTGTGTTTTACAGGGAAGAGTTTGATACCGGGTGAAACACCAATCGAGGGCCGGTTGTTGGCCGTGGGTTCGTATCTGGCTCGGAAGCGAGACGTAACTTTCTTGCCTTCGGCGGCTCTGATAGAAAAACTGGAGGATCGGGACTCGGATTTTGGCGACGTTCTTATTGTCCCAGATTTGAAAATACGAGGAATGATGCGGGCCGCATTGCGACGGGAACTTCGCCATCGCATGGACAGTCATTTGCTGACCATTTTATATGTCGATGATCTGTGGTCGATTGGAGAAGATTTAGCTGTCTTCATCACTGACAATTATCACGTCGTCCCGCTTGACGATGTTCGGGGAAAGCCCGCCCTTAAATTCCCAGAAGGCCCGGCGATTGAAGCGCCCCCACCTAAACCAGACGACTAAGCGCCGTACATCGGTAGGCGCTGCCGAGGTCCATTAACACGTTATATCTTTGACAATCGCTGCACACGAATAAGTATGGGGTTGGGGGGCGCGTACATGCGGGGAAGCAACGGATATTATCTTGCGCGGCAGCACCAAGCCGACGCCGAGGACTTCGCGATTAAGATGGCACCGATAATCGAAGACATCATGGTACGCGAGCGCAAGGCACCAACGATGGAACGGACCGCCGAACGTTTGAATGCACTCGGACTTCCGACGCACAAGGGACTTAAATGGTACCCGGCGACTGTATTTCGAATCTTAAAAATTTTGGGGCCGGATTTTAGAGCGCGGGTTAGACACCAGCGGAGAATGTCGGTCGCTGCGGCGCTAGTCGAACTTGAAATGAAGCTCAGTGGGTTGAATGTGGTAGACGAATAGTTGGCGATCCTCTCGGACATCAAATCGGCATTTTTCGGACACAGCGCCGCGACCAGGTAACCCGTTAATGCGAATCGCGAATACAGCAACCCCGGCCTTAAGGCAAAATGTCTGAAACGAGTAAACAGCTATCAGACAGACTGGTGGCTGCGCCAATTAGACCGCGTTGTGGGCAGAAGAGGATTTGGGGCACAGCATTGTTCGACACTGAGCGGTAATGGCTATCGCTTAGGGTTTGCAGATGCCGCATCGTTTCGAGAAGGTTCCATCACGGCGGCCCTCTGTCTTTGCCGCGAGTTTGAGTTCTGCCACCGTGGTCGCACAAATCTTACGATAGGCTCTGCCCGTAAATGCGGCGGGTGCCTGGGCTTCGCTTGAGATACTGCCGCAGCCCGCTCGATGGAGTACGACGTACTCGGGATTGGGAACGCTGCGAACGTTCAGGACAAAACCGTCGGGATGGTCAGCAAGCCATGCACGATAGCCTTTATCGTCATTTGAGAACCTTTTCATTTGATCCGCTCCGTCCTCGCTATCGTCGCCTCAAGCACATTGAGAAATTCTGGATCGTGCGTTTCATCAACGTGGCGCTGGTTCCACAGCCCCGATCCACGGACAAGGGGCCGATCAGAGAAACTTCCCAGCCACTTAGCTGACTGCGGATCAAGATGTGCCCGATCTAAATTGCTTAGAAGCGCAATGGCGTTCCGCTCGATGAAACCACGGCGGCTCTCAGGCCCAGGTTCATCGTCAACATCGAGCCAAAGGAACGGCATGGTGCCCAGATAGCTTGTGACCGACTGTTCTATGGGTGCTTCGGAAATAACCACGGCATTGCGGTCCATGTTCAGGGCGATGGCAGCCTTTCCATGATCACCTTTCACGCCCCAAGACTTGCATTCTGGCAGCCCGCCCCGAGCTAACAGCGCACCGCCCGCGAGCAATCTGAAAATCGAAGTGCGATGATGGCCGCCGCCGGATGCGCTTCCTCGATGTTGCCCAAGACGCTGGCTGATGGTTGATCGCGACCCCGCAGTCAGGGCATGGGTGCCTACGCGAACGATACGTAGTCCGTCGCCACTTTCGCGGCGCACCTCACCGGGCTCGAAGAAGAAATATACGCCACGTCGAGGCAGATCGCTGATGTTCTTGAGGTTACTGAGTATCTGCGTCCCCCCTAGCTGCTCCTTAAGGCGGCCCATCAGGGCGTATAAGCGCACGAGGTCTGAGAGACGGCTCATTCGTTCCCCGAAAGCCAGGATAGTTGCTTGCCCAGAGGAAGCCCTTCCATCGGTACTTCGATAGAGATTCCGCGTTGGCGGAGCGGCTCGACCAGAAACTTGACCTGACGGCTTTTTTTGTACCGGTCGATTTGAGAGAATTGACCCTGACAGAAGGAGCTGAAGATGGGGAAACGTGGATTTGGTGCCGAGCAGATTGTTTCCAAGTTAAGGCAGATCGAGGTGCTGATGGCGCAGGGCAAGACTG
>CANJMF010000012.1 GCA_947475895.1 Fidelibacterota bacterium | reverse complement strand
GTGCCTGGGTGGTGGGCTATCGCGCACCGGAACTGGCCTAAGGCCGAACTGACAGAACCGACAAAAGGGGTTCTGGCGGTTTTGTCAGTTCGGCTAGAGCCGTCTGAACGCCATTTCATCCTGAGATGAATTTATCCACGCGTCCGGTCAATGTCCGGTTTTTAGGATGGCCCCCTGAGGGGGCAGCATCCACACTGCTTTTTTAAGTTATTGATATTTATAGGGAAATGATTGGTGGGCGCAGCAAGACTCGAACTTGCGACCCGCTGATTAAGAGTCAGCTGCTCTACCAACTGAGCTATGCGCCCTTCCGGCAGGGCCTGACGACCCCGGGAAAGGCGGACCTTATAGGGCCTTGGCTGGGGGGTGACAAGCCGCGCACGGCGGGTTCGTAAAAATGTGAAAAATGCCTCATTTTCAGGGCATTTCACTCGGAAGCACGCTCGGTATTGGCCCGACTTAGGGGCCTAGAAGTCGGTGAATCCGCCGCGCATCGCCATTTGGACGTCGCGGTGGACATGCACGTTCATGATGAGGCCGACGCACAGCATCAACGTCAGAAGGGCAGTGCCGCCGTAGGAGATGAACGGCAGGGTCACGCCCACCACGGGCAGTAGGCCCATCACCATGGCGATGTTGATGAAGAAGTAGAGGAAGAAGCCCGTAGTCAGGCCCATGGCCACGAGGCGCCCGAATTGATGGCGGCATCGGAAAGCAATGGCGTAGCCATAAATCAGCACGATCACATACAACGCAAGCAATGCGAGACCACCGACCATGCCAAGCTCTTCGGCCAGCATCGTGAAAATAAAATCCGTCTGACGTTCGGGCAAGAAGTTGAGATGGCTTTGCGTACCCGCAAGATAGCCTTTGCCGAAGAGACCGCCTGAGCCGAGCGCGATTTGTGATTGCAGGATGTGATAGCCGGCACCGAGCGAGTCGCGCTCCGGGTCCAGGAAGGTCAGCACGCGATTGCGTTGATAATCGTGCAGGACCGGCCACACACCCCAAGCCGCGCCAATGCCGCCTAAGATCGCAAGACCAAATTTCCACATGCGAATGCCGGCGATAAACAGCAAGCCGCCGGCGCTCGCCATGATCAAAAGCGCGGTCCCGAGATCGGGCTGCTTAACGACCAGCGCCACCGGCACCATCGTCATAATGATCGGCACCACAAGAATGCTCGGGCGGCCGATCTCTTCCGTTCCCACGCCGTGAAAATAACGCGCGAGCGCTAGAACCAGCGCTGGCTTCATCAACTCGGACGGTTGCAGATTGATAAATCCGAAATCGATCCATCGTTGTGCGCCGCCGCCGATGATGCCCTTCACGTCGACCGCAACGAGCAACACAAGGACAACGGCATAAAAGATGTAGGCGTACCGAAGCAGCAGTCGCACATCGATAAGTGCAATCGCCGTGACCATGCCCAGGCCAATGATAAAGCGGATGAGTTGCGGAATCGCCCAAGGCTGGAAGCTGCCGGGTCCATCGGTGCCATTTCCAGCGGAATACAGCATGGCAAAGCCGAAGGCGAAGATGCACGACACCCAGAACAACAGAGACCAGCTCATCTGCCAGATCTTTTCCATGGGCGTCATGTCGCCCCTGCGGAAGCGCGCGGATAGGAATCCCGTGTCGCTCATAGCCGAACCTCATTACACGCATCGGCACAAAGTCCGCGCGATCCGCAATTATTGAATCGCGCGCGGTTTAGCGCGCGACGGAAGCGCGCGGAAAAGAACCCCGTGTCACTCATGTGTGGTTGCCTTCAGCGGTCGCGACCTGTTCGCTCTCGACACGCGGTTTATGCGAGGGATCGAGGCGCAGAACTTCTTCCATGATGTCGCGCGCGATTGGTGCCGCCGTTGCGCCACCGCCGCCACCGATTTCAACGTGCTCGACCGCCACGGCAATGGCGTATCGTGGTGCATGGGACGGCGCGAAGCAGACAAAGAAGGCGTTGTCGCGCAGCCGCCACGGCAGCGTATCCGGGTTGCGCTTATATTGTTCACGTTCGGCGGGCGTAAAACTGCGCACGGCAGCGGTGCCGGTTTTGCCGCTCATGGTCCAATCTTTGCGCTCGGGGTCTTTAAACCGCAACCTACCGAACTGCATCGCCGTCGTGGCGCCGGGCGGACCGTTGATTACGTCGAACATGCCTTGGCGCAGAATGGCCAAATGCTCAGCTGGAATATCGAGCGATTCAAGACCACCGACATGCTCATCCTCGGTGACGGGCGTTGTAATATTGCGCGAGATCGCCGGGCGCACCAGGCGCGGCTTCACCGCGACACTGCCGTTAGCGACGCGCGAGACCATGGTGGCGAGCTGAATCGGCGTCACCGACACATAGCCTTGACCGATGCCCATATTGAGTGTTTCGCCGGGTGTCCAACGCTCGCCTTTGCGCGCGCTTTTCTTCCAGGCTTCTGTCGGGATCAGGCCGACTTTTTCGCTCGGCAATCCAATGCCGGATACGGCGCCCAAGCCCAAACGACGCGCCATGGCAGCGATCTTGTCCGGACCCAAACGCCGCGCCACTTCGAAGAAGTAGACGTCGCAGGACGTTGAAATTGCGCGCACCATGCTGACGCTGCCGTGAACCTTATGGCAGTGGAACGCCGGAATTTTCGGATCGTGACCGGCGCAAAATAATGTTTGATCGGGCGAGATGACGTTGTGCTCAAGCGCGGCCAACGTCACCACGAGCTTGAAGGTGGAGCCCGGCGAATACGTTCCCGAGATGACCTTGTTAATGAGCGGATTATGATCGTTGCCGATCAGGCCTTTCCATTCTTCCGTGGTAAGCCCCCGACTGAACGCATTGGCATCGAAGCTGGGATTGGACACCATCGCGAGCAAATCGCCTGTATGCACGTCCATCACCACGACGGCGGCGCTTTCGCCGCCCAAACGTTCGGCCGTGAAACGCTGGATGCGCTCGTCGATCGTCAGCACTACGTCGTTGCCGGATTCACCTTCGTGACGTTCCAGTTCGCGAATACTGCGGCCAACTGCGTTAACTTCGACTTCTTTGGTGCCGCCCTTGCCGCGCAAGGTGAGTTCGTAGATTTTCTCCGCGCCGTCTTTGCCGATTTTGAAACCGGGCAGCTGCAAAACGGGATCGCCCGACAGATCGTCTTCGTCGACCGCGCCGACG
The DNA here is from genome assembly GCA_947475895.1 of Fidelibacterota bacterium. Classification (GTDB taxonomy): domain Bacteria; phylum Pseudomonadota; class Alphaproteobacteria; order Rhodospirillales; family Rhodospirillaceae; genus SHVO01. The sequence continues at coordinate 80,702 of CANJMF010000012.1, read as the reverse complement.
TATCCCATGAGGTGAGAGGCCAAATCGCCTTGCGGATAAAACCGCGTAAGACCTTCGTCGATGATGATGCCCGGCAGATCAGGCGCATTCACTTGAATGCGCGACATCTCGTCCCAAGTCAGGGTTTCTTTAATCGTGACGGGCACGAAGGAGCGCTTGCGCTGAACTTCTTTTTTGATGCGCTCGCGATCGTGTTCGGACAAATCGATCAACTGCGCCAAGGCATCGAGCGTGTTGCTGATTTTCGGCGCCTGTTCAGGGATTACCAGAACCTGAAACTGCTGCTTGTTGTATGCGAGGGGCTGGCCGAAGCGATCCAGAATGCGGCCGCGTGGAGGCGGCAGAAGCTGTGTACTGATGCGATTTTCATCGGACAGCATCTTATATTTGTCGGACTGAATGACTTGCAGATAGTACATGCGGCCGATGAGCGTCGCGACCAGCGCCGCCTGCGTGCCGCCAAGGATAGCCGCGCGCCGCGTGAACATTTTTGTCCAATCACTGTCGCGCGTGATGATCATGGCTGCGCTAACAACTTCATCTGCGCCTTTGCGAGCAACCAGGCGATGACCGGAAACAACGCCGCCGTCATGGCGAAGGACGTGATCATTTCACCGAACGGCATGAACCCGCTGGCACCGGCGACCCCGACACACACCCAACGCAAAAGCGATGCGCCGAACGCCACGAGCACAAACGCCAGCCACGTAATGCCGAACGGCTTTGCATTGAAGAATTTACGCTGATGCAAAACGATCTTCTGGCACAGCAAAAGAATCAGCGCCCCTGATCCGAGGGCCGTTCCCGCCAGCAGATCTTCGAGAAGGCCGATTCCAAATACAGCGCCGTAACCCAACAAATCGGGGCGATAGACCGACCAGAAATACACGGCGATCAGCGCATACATCGGCGTTACGTGCGACAGGCCGGGGATGTAAGTGGGCGTCATGGCAAACAGCATCAGGATCAACGTCAAGCCGAACGGCACGACACGTCGTGCATTGCCGTCGAGGCGTTGAAGGAATGTCTGCTGCATGGCTACTTTTTCACGGCCTGTTCCGCCAGAAGGCCCGTCAGACCGAAATCGACCACGCGCACGTATTGCACTTTGTCGCGCACGACATAGGGCTCGACTTCGAAGACGCCGTCTTCGACGCGCGTCACTTGGCCGATGGGTAGACCGGGCGGGAAGGCTTTGCCATCGCCCGAGGTCACGACTTTATCGCCCTGGACCGCGGCCGTTTTGCTGCCGAGGTAGAGAAGCCGCAAACGCAACCCGTTGTCGCCCACAAGAATGGCGCGATTCCCAGCCTCACCCACGAGGACCGGAATGCGCGAGTTGATGTCGGTAATCAGCAGCACGCGCGAGGAATAAAGGCCGGCTTGCGTAACGCGCCCGATGACGCCGTCTCCGGTCATAACGACCTGGCCTTTTTTCACACCGGCCTCAGAGCCCGCCGTAATAATGATCGACTGCGCAAATGCGCCGCCCATATCGGCGACTACACGCGCCGTGACAAAATGCGACGCGGGTTCGGGAACCGCCGCGAGCAGTCCGCGCATCGAACGGTTTTCGGTTTCAAGGCGCTGCGCCACGGATTGCCACTGCAACAAGCGCGCATTCTCCTCGCGCAGCTGGGCATTCTCTTCGCGGATGGCGGCCAGTTCGCGAATGTTATTCACGAAATTGGCGATCATCGCCGCCGGTTCCGACATCACGCCCAAGATGGGTGTAACCGCATCCGTGACCGCGACACGCGCGCGTTCGACCAGCACGGTGTCGGCTTTGCCGATCAGTATCAAACCGAATGTAATGCCAATGAGCGACAAGAACGCAAATCGCTGAAGCAGCGATTTGAGCGTCCCTAAACGGGAAATTTGTCCCGTCGATTGCCGCACGTAAGACCCCTATCGTAAATCGCGGCGCCTCGCCTCACCGCGATCGTTGAAATTCTTGCCTAGTACATCATCGTCAAAGCGTTGCGATGCGTCTCCATTTCTTCGAGCACTTTGCCCGTGCCCATGGCAACACAGCTCAACGGATCATCGGCGATCGACACCGGCAGGCCCGTCGCATGGCGCAGCACGAAATCCAGATTGTGCAGCATGGCGCCGCCGCCGGTGAGCACGATGCCTTTGTCGACGATGTCCGCGGCCAATTCAGGCGCGGTGTGTTCGAGCGCGACCTTCACCGCATCGATGATGGCGGTCACGGGTTCGGCCAAGCTTTCGGCAATCTGGCGTTGGCTGATAACGATTTCTTTCGGCACGCCGTTCATCAAATCGCGGCCTTTGATTTCCATGGTTTCGCCTTCGCCGTGTTCGGGCGGGCAAGCGCAGCCGATTTCCTTCTTGATCCGCTCGGCGGAGCTTTCGCCGACCAGCAGGTTATGGTGCCGGCGGATGTAATTAATGATCGCCTCGTCCATCATGTCGCCACCGACGCGCACCGAACGCGCGTAAACGATGCCACTCAGCGAAAGAACGGCGACTTCCGTCGTACCACCACCGATATCAACGACCATGCTGCCGGTTGGTTCAGTCACCGGAAGACCCGCGCCGATAGCAGCCGCCATAGGTTCTTCGATGAGATAGACTTTACGGGCACCCGCCGCTTCGGCCGATTCCTGAATGGCGCGGCGTTCGACGGCGGTTGAACCGGACGGGACGCACACAATCACCAGCGGACTGGCGAACGAGCGCCGATTGTGAACCTTGCGGATGAAGTGCTTGATCATTTCTTCCGCCACTTCGAAATCGGCGATAACGCCGTCCCTCAAAGGACGAATGGCCTGAATGTTGCCGGGCGTGCGGCCGAGCATTTGCTTGGCTTCATTGCCGACGGCGAGAACCTGCTTGCGCCCTTTCGATTCCGCCAGCGCAACCACGGACGGCTCGTTCAAAACGATACCTCGGCCTTTGACGTAGACCAGGGTGTTCGCGGTTCCAAGATCAATGGCCATATCGGCCGACAACCATCCGGTGAGTCTCGAGAACATGTATTCCTATTTACCTTTCTTGTGTCGCGCATAGTGCCGCGACCTAGCCTCACCGTTCTTCTTCTTCGCATTTGATCGCCGCCCAGGCGCCAACCTGAACTGCGGCATGCGTTTAAAAGGGTACGGTGAATCCCCCCAACTATTCTTCGTTCAAGCCGACAGCGCGGCGGCCATAGCGAGGCCCGCCTCAGTCACATCGGCACGCAACGTCTCCAAAACTTCAGCGAGGCAGGCACGTTCGTCGCATGTCATCGACGCCTGGGACGACTTATCGCCGTCCCGGAAGGTGGTGTCGAAGTTTGGTGCGCGATTGGTGCTCATATTTGTGCTCACGACTGGGATCAAAAACGATCAGCCTACTAGCGACCTAAAAACACTTCCCCAAACGCCCGTCGCCCGACAGTATACGGCATTCAGGAGCAAATAAGTCGTAGACTCCGGTCCGTAAGACGCAGCGCGACGCCCACCCTAGCTCTGCCCTCCAGCAACGCGGCTACCATGGCACCTGTTGCCGTGGCGGCTGGGTCGCTCATGAGGGCGGTGGCGTTTACCACTGCGTTAACCCTCTTCTTTCTCGCTGCTATTTTGTTTAAAATCAGTCACTTACGGTATTATTTTAAACGGATATCATAGCCCAGGCCCGTTTAGCCTGTCGCAGCGGCGTTAATTTCTCATGAAGCTGTGCATAAGTGAAGAGCCCTAAGGGCGCAAAAACACAGATTTTTCAGCTTTGCTAACGGCCCAAATAAAAACGGCGACCCTTAACAAGGGCCGCCGTTTTGCCTGTGGATAACTTAGTTCGGAAGAGAAGTCTTAATTTCGGGCCTTGTCGACCAGCTTGTTGCCCTTGAGCCACGGCATCATTGCGCGCAGGCGCTGTCCCACCTCTTCAATGGAATGCTCTGCGGCATTGCGCCGCATCGCTTTGAAGCTGGGCTGACCGGCTTTGCACTCTTGCATCCAATTCGAAACAAACCGGCCCTGCTGAATGTCTTCGAGAATCCGTTTCATTTCTTTTTTTGTTTCCGCATTCACAACGCGCGGACCCGACACGTAGTCGCCGTACTCGGCGGTGTTGGAGATCGAATAGCGCATGTCGGCCATGCCGCCTTGATAGATCAAGTCGACGATGAGCTTCACTTCATGCAAGCACTCGAAGTACGCCATCTCGGGCGCATAGCCCGCTTCAACCAACGTTTCATAGCCGGCTTGAATCAAGCTGGTGAGACCGCCGCACAGCACGGCTTGTTCGCCGAACAAATCGGTTTCGCATTCTTCTCTGAAATTCGTTTCGATGATGCCCGCACGGCCGCCGCCGATGGCCGACGCATACGACAGCGCGATCTCCATCGCGTTGCCCGACGCGTTTTGCGCAACGGCGACGAGACACGGAACACCGGCACCGCGTTGATACTCGCCGCGCACCGTGTGCCCAGGGCCTTTCGGCGCGATCATGAACACATCGAGATCGGGGCGCGGATCGATCAACTTGAAGTGAACGTTGAGGCCATGTGCGAACGCAAGCGCTGCGCCTTGCTTCAAATTCGGCTGTAGATCTTTGTAATAGATGTCGGCCTGCAATTCGTCGGGCGTCAACATCATCATCACGTCGGCCCACTTGGCAGCTTCAGCCGGCGTCATGACCTTGAGACCTTCGTCTTCCGCTTTCTTGCGTGTGGGCGAACCTTCCTTCAACGCGACGGCAACGTCTTTCACCCCGGAATCGCGCAAATTAAGCGCATGCGCATGGCCTTGGCTGCCGTAGCCGACGATGGCAATTTTCTTGCCCTTCACCAAATTCACGTCGGCGTCGCGATCGTAATAAACCCGCATTGTCGTACCCTTTTCGCTTTTATCTGTAATAGCGCTTCACGCGCCGAATAATTTTAGCCTTCGATGCCGAGCATGCCGCGCGATACGGCGACGACGCCGGTGCGCGACACTTCGACCAGCCCCAAGGGCTTCATGAGGTCGATGAACGCATCGAGTTTTTCGGTATTGCCGACGACTTCGAAGACAAAAGATTGAATGCCGGAGTCGACGACGTTGGCGCGAAAAATATCGCCGATGCGCAGCGCTTCAACGCGCTTGTCGCCAACACCGGCCACCTTCACAAGCGCAAGCTCGCGCTCCACCGACGGGCTGTCGTCCGTGAGATCGCGCACAACATGGACGGGCACCAGACGACCCAACTGTGTCTTCAGTTGCTCGATAACCTGATGCGTCCCCGATGCCGTGATGTTGATGCGCGAAACTTGGCGTTCGCGATCTACTTCGGCGACGGTCAGGCTTTCAATATTGTAGCCGCGTCCCGCGATCATACCGACGACGCGCGCTAAAATTCCGGTTTCGTTATCGACCAGCAGCGACACGACGTGACGATAGATGACCTTGTCGCGCAAAAGCGCGAGCGGGACCATGCCTTCGTAAATATTCGACGACGTTGCCTCAGCCGTTTTGCGGACGGGTTTCTTGGCCGCCGACTTCGCGGTGGGTTTCTTTTTCGCCATAACGTTCCCCAATCCCCTTAAACCAGCGCCAAGCCGGCGCCGCTAATGGCCTTCCCGGCCTTATCTTCCGGGCCCAAGATCATGTCGTTGTGGGCCTTACCCGACGGAATCATCGGGAAGCAGTTTTCTTTTTGATCGACGACCACGTCGCAGACAACCGGCTGTTTAATGGAAATCATTTCTTTGATCGTATCGTCGACCTTAGCGGGGTCGGAGACGCGAAGACCCACGCATCCGAACGCTTCAGCCAACTTCACAAAGTCAGGCAATGATTCCGTATAGCTGCTGGAATAACGGCCACCGTGCAGCAACTCTTGCCACTGACGAACCATCCCCATGTATTGGTTATTGATGATGAACACCTTCACGTTCGCGCGGTGCTGCACGGCCGTGGAAAGCTCCTGGATGTTCATCAAGATCGAGGCCTCGCCGGCAATATCGACCACCAACGCTTTGGGGTGCGCGATTTGCGCGCCGATAGCCGCCGGCAAACCATAGCCCATGGTGCCGAGCCCGCCCGACGTCAACCAACGATTGGGTTGTTCGAAGCGATAGAATTGCGCGGCCCACATTTGGTGTTGGCCGACTTCCGTCGAGATATAGGCATCGCGATCTTTCGTCAGCTCGAACAGACGTTGAATGGCGTACTGCGGTTTGATGATTTTTCCGCGCTGCGCATAACGCAAGCTGTCGCGACCGCGCCATTCTTCGATATGGCGCCACCATGACTTCAACGCGTTTTGGTCGGCCTTAAGACGGCGCGACTTCCAAAGCGCCAGCATCTCTTCGAGCGCGAGCGCGCAGTCGCCAACGATCGGCACATCGACGATCACATTCTTATTGATCGACGACGGATCAATATCGACGTGAATTTTTTTCGAATTCGGCGAGAAGAGTTTCAAGTTTCCGGTCACGCGATCGTCGAAGCGCGCGCCGATGTTGATCATCACATCGCAGCCATGCATGGAGAGATTGCTCTCGTAGGTGCCATGCATTCCCACCATACCGAGCCAGTGATCGTCGGACGCGGGAAACGCGCCAAGCCCCATCAGCGTCGACGTGATTGGAAAACCGGTGACCTCCACCAACTCGCGCAACAGCGCGGATGCCTTAGGCCCAGCGTTGATTACGCCGCCGCCAGTGTAGAACAATGGGCGCTTAGCGCCGGCCATCAGCTTCACCGCTTGCTCGATCGCGGCGGCATCAGGCTTCGTCTTGGGGCGATATGTCTTGTGCTGCTGGCGTTTGGTGCCGCGCGGCGATGTCGTGTATGTGCCCATCGCCATTGCGACGTCTTTCGGCAAGTCGATCACCACGGGGCCGGGACGACCTGTGCGCGCGACGTAAAACGCCTCGTGAACAACGCTGGCCAATTTGTCGACGTCCTTCACAAGATAATTGTGCTTCGTGCAAGGCCGCGTGATGCCCAAGGTGTCGGCTTCTTGGAATGCGTCGTAGCCGATGAGGTGCGTGGGAACTTGTCCCGTGATACACACGATCGGGATGGAGTCCATCAACGCGTCGGTAAGACCTGTGACGACATTTGTCGCCCCCGGACCCGACGTCACAAGCACGCACCCGACTTTGCCAGTCGAGCGGGCATAGCCCTCGGCCGCATGCACAGCGCCTTGTTCATGGCGCACGAGCACGTGACGAATGCTGTTTTGTTTGAACAGTTCGTCATAAATCGGAAGCACGGCGCCGCCTGGGTAGCCGAATACAACCTCAACGCCCTGTTCTTGGAGCGCCTTCAAAATGATGCGAGCACCGTTGAATTTTTCAGTGGTGTCGGTGCTGGTCGCAGCTTCGGCAGGCATGGCCGGATTCCTATGCTATCGCGTGACAGCGCCCGAAAACGAGGATTAGGCGCTAAAAGCGGGCGTAACCTATGGATCGCATGTTATGTGGTCAACAAGAAACGACGAATTTCCGGAAAGATTTTATCGTTAAAACTTTCTGAAAATTTCGTCTCCAGGCTAAAATCAGCACGAAACTGATGCTTAAACCACGTAATCTGGCTTTTCACGTACCGCCGGGTCGCGAGTTTGGCGGCCGCGATCGCCGTTTCGCGATCGGTCTCTCCAGATGAGAATCCGGCCAGTTCCAAGGCCCCGAGCGCTCGCATGACGGGGGCGATTCGCGGCACGCCCGATTTGAGAAGTGCAGCAACCTCCTGAACTGCGCCCTGCGCAATCATGGCATCAAAGCGCGCATCACACGCGTCATTGAGTTCGGCGCGGGACGGTATGAGAAGAATTTTTAGATAATTCGCGGCGACAGGCGGCGTGGTCGCGCTTTGCTGCCATTCGCTGAGCGGTGTACCGGTCGCTTCAACAACCTCCCAAGCGCGCAGCACGCGTTGTGCGTCTCCCGGCGCGAGACGTGAAGCGATGATCGGATCGCGCGTGGCAAGTTCAGCGTGGAAGGCGAGATTGCCGATCATCTCCAATCGCGCGCGCGCAGATGCGCGCACCTCTGCAGGCACATCGGGAATATTCGCAAGGCCATCAATGAGTGCGCGTAGATAAAGCCCCGTCCCACCGACGACGATGGGCAGACGGCCCTGCGCTGCCGTAGCGCGAACTTCATCGGCGGCCTTGAGCGCCCATTCACCGGCCGCACCAATTTCGAGCGGTTCCATAGCGCCGAACAGGCGATGCGGCGCGCGCGCCACGTCGGCAGGCGTCGGCCGCGCCGTTAGAATAGGAAGGTCGCGATACCGTTGCTGGCTATCGGCGTTGATGAGCGTTCCGTTGAAAGCCTCGGCTATGCCAAGCGCCAGCGCGGACTTCCCGCTGGCTGTGGGACCGGCGATCACGACCGCGCGGATCTGATGCCCAACGTCGTGAATTTGAAAATCCTTACTCGAGTTTTCAGTTAGTCGAGAACGTGACTAACGAGGCCGTCGGCCAACTTAGGTTCAAACCATGTGGATTTCGGCGGCATCACCTGGTTGACGTCGGCCACCGCCATCAACTGCTCGAGCGTTGTGGGATGCAAGGCAAAAGCAACTTTCATTTCGCCGGCATCGACGCGCTTTTCCAATTCGCCCAGACCACGAATACCGCCAACAAAATCGATGCGCTTGTCGCGCCGCGGATCCGTAATTCCAAGCACGGGCGCGATCAGATTATCTTGCAGCAAGCTCACATCAAGTGCGGCAACGGGATCGTTCGACGGGATGTATTTAGCTTTGATATCCAAGCGATACCATTGACCGCCCATATACATGCCAAAGCGCGTGGACGTGTCGGGGCGCACTTGCGCGCTTGCAAGCGTCACATCGAAACGCTCTTTCACGCGTTCCAAGAATGCTTCGGGCGAAAGGCCGTTCAAGTCGCGGATGACGCGGTTATAGTCGAAGATGCGCATCTGATCGTGCGGGAACGCGACTGCCAGGAAGTACTCTTGGCTCTCGCTCTTTGCTTTACCACGGCGCGCCGCTGCAACGCGTGATGCGGCGGCAGAACGGTGATGACCGTCAGCAATATAAAGCGCGTTCATGGCATTGAATAATGCCGTGAGTTTGTCGACCCAGACTTGGTCCGTGATGGCCCAGATCGTGTGCACCACGCCGGTGTCGGCGGTTACGTCGTAGAGCGGCGCGGCTTTTGTCGCGGCGTCGATGATCGCTTGCACGCCGGCATTCGCTTTGTAGGCGAGCAGCACGGGGCCCGTCTGCGCGTTGAGCGCTTCGATCTGGCGCACGCGATCATCTTCTTTGTCCGGGCGCGTGTATTCGTGTTTGCGAACACGATTGGTGTCGTAGTCAGCCACCGACGCCGAGACCGCGAGGCCGGTTTGCGTATGGTCGCCCATCTTCAGGCGATAAACATAATAGGCGGGCGCGGCTTCGCGAATGAGCACGCCTTCGTTGATCAGTTTCTGCAAATTCTCGGCGCCCTTCGCATAGACCGCCGGTGCATAAGGGTCCGTATCCACCGGCAGATCGATCTCGGGCTTTGAAATGTGAAGAAAGCTATGTGGTTTGCCGGCGGCGCGCGTGCGCGCTTCTTCCGTATTCAACACATCGTATGGCGGCGCGGTAACCGCCGCGGCCTTGTCGGGCGCGGGGCGCAAGGCTTTGAAGGGGCGAATCAATGTGATCATGTGTGCATCCTCGGGCGCGCTGTTTAGCGGGTTCTACCGCAAAAAGCCTGTGGATATTCATCAAATTGGTGTTGAACGGTCGTAACCGGCGGTTATGGTCCTACCTGACGTTTTCGACCGTTAGGAAGGGTGCCGCGCGATGTCCAAGACTAAGTCCGAGATCCTCAACGATTTTCAGGATTTCATGGGCAAATACGGCGGGAACTACAAAGAGTGGGAGGTCGGAACGTCAGCCGACGCAAAAAACCAGCTCTTTAACGTACACAAATTCAAGAACGGCACCGACAAGGGTCTCTTCCGGCTGGCGGGTTCAGAGATTCAAGCCGCAGAAATAGCCGAGTTCTTCACCAACCTGGGTGCCAAGGGCGATGATGGTGTCACGCGTGGCGCAGAGCAGGTCTACGCTTATAAGCGCGCCAGCCACACCAAGCCCTAGAGACTATGCTTCCTCGTAATAGTCGGCGACAAGCCGGTTGAGAAGACGCACACCGTAGCCGGTCGCGCCACCGGCCGCGAGTGATGTGCCCTTGTCGCTCCAAACCACGCCCGCGATATCAAGGTGCGCCCAGGGCACATCTTTTTTCACGAAGCGTTGCAGGAATTGCGCGGCGGTGATGCTGCCGGCCTTGCCGCCGCCGATGTTTTTCATATCCGCAATGGGAGACTTGATATCGCGATCGTATTCGTCGCCCATGGGAAAGCGCCACAGGCGCTCGCCGACGGATTTACCGGCGGCGATTAGGCGATCGGACAACTCATCATTGTTGGAGAACAGTCCCGCATAATGTTCGGCCAGAGCCATGATGATCGCGCCGGTGAGTGTCGCAAGGTCGATCACAGCGCGCGGCTTGAAGCGTTCTTGCGCGTACCACATGGCATCGGCCAGGACGAGGCGGCCTTCGGCGTCGGTGTTGAGCACTTCAATGGTTTGACCCGACATGGAGGTTACCACGTCGCCGGGCCGCATCGCTTTGCCATCGGGCATGTTTTCAACCAGGCCACAAATTCCAACGATGTTGACCTTGGCTTTACGACGCGCGAGCGCGCGCATGAGGCCGACGACAATACCGGCGCCCGCCATATCCCACTTCATATCCCACATGCCCGGCGGCGTTTTCAGACTGATGCCGCCGGTGTCGAAACACACGCCCTTGCCGACGATCGCCAGCGGCGCGGCGTTTTTATCCTTCGCACCGTTCCAGCGCATGACGAGCATTTGCGACTCACGTTCGGAGCCCTGCCCCACGCTCAGCAGCGAGCCCATGCCGAGCTTGGTCATGGCGGCTTCGTCGAGTGCTTCGACTTTCACGCCGTCCTTCGTCAGGTCCTTCGCGCGCGCGACAAAAGATTCGGGATAAATAAAGTTGGCCGGTTCAGTGACCAGATCGCGCGTCAGGAAAATTCCGTCAACAATCGCCGCGACACCGTCGTAAAGCTTGCGTGCGTCGGCGGCTGAATCACATTGAACAAGGAGCGCTTTCAACTTCGGCTGAGAGTCTTTGTCATCGCGGGTGCGATATTTCGTGAACCGATACGACTTCAATCGCGCACCGCCGGCGACATACGCCGCCAGGCCACAGCCTACGCCGTCCAAGACAATGGCCGCCGAGGCATCGCCTGCGACCGCGTCATAAGCAATCGCCCCGAGGCGCTCGGCGCCCGCATTGTCGAGGGTTTTGATGTCGCCCAAACCCAACAATACCAGCCGCGATAACCGCGTTCCTGCCGGCACCAAGATGGTGAGCGTCTTGTCGCGTTTGCCCGTGAAATTCGCGTCCTTCATGGCGCGTGTGATGGCACCTTTCGCGCGCTTATCAAGTTTGGCCGCCGTAGGGTTCAATCGCGATCCGTCCGCGACGCCCAAAACAACGGCACCCGTTGCGGGCATTGCGATCTTGCTGAAGGTGATATTCATCGAAACCCCGATTTGGTTCGGCCAAGGACACGCTTAAGTTAGGCACCCCTAGTAGACAAAGCAACGCCGGTCGCTATTTTTGAGCTCCTCTAACGAAAGCCTCATATGACCTCGAACCTCGACTTAGCGCTTCTTGCCCGGTGGGCCGATCATCTTCTGCCCGTCGTGAATGAAGCGGGTAAAGCCATTCTTGAGGTTCGTGCCCGAGGCTTTGCCGTCGATACCAAAGCCGACACTTCGCCTGTTACCGAAGCCGACCACGCCGCGGAAGAAATCATCCTGCCGCATTTGGAAAGCTTCACGCCTTCGTTTCCGATCGTTGCCGAGGAACGCGTCGCCGCCGGGCAAATTCCGGCGCTCACCGACGGGAACTTTTGGCTTGTCGACGCACTCGACGGCACCAAGGAATTTATTAAGGGTGGCGACGACTTCACGGTGAACATTGCACTGGTCCATGATGGCGTACCCATTTTTGGCATTGTTCACGCACCGGTGCGCAAAGAGACGTATGTCGGCGTTGTCGCATCAGACGGACGGCGCGCGGAAATCTGGCGCGACGGGCAACGCGCTGCGCTTTCGGTGAGGTCGCGGCCCGAACGCGTCATTATCACCGGCAGCAAGTCGCACGAGGTTCCGGAAAAAATGGATCCCTTCCTCGCTAACTATGACGTAGCGGAAAAGAAGGTCATCGGCTCGTCGCTGAAATTCTGCCTGATCGCGTCGGGTGTCGCGGACCTTTACCCGCGCTTCGGACCCACGTGCGAGTGGGACACGGGCGCAGGCCATGCCGTCGTGCGTGCCGCCGGCGGACGCGTGCATACATTCGACGGCGTGGAGTTGCAGTATCGCAAGCCGCAATTTCTCAATGGACCCTTCCTCGCGGACGCGGGCCCGTGAGCCGAATCGCAACGGTTCATCCCGCGACGCCGGCGAATATAGCAACGGCCGCACACATCCTGCGCTATGGCGGGCTTGTCGCACTTCCAACCGAAACCGTTTACGGCCTGGGCGCAGATGCGACACAGGGCGAGGCGGTGGCGCGCATATATGAGTCGAAGGGTCGGCCGGCCTTTAACCCACTCATCGTTCATGTCGCCGATGCCGCTTGGGTCGACGATCTCGCCGAAACCAACACACACTTCCATGCACTCGCGCGCGCCTTCTGGCCGGGGCCGCTGACACTCATCCTGAAGCGCAAAGATACCTGTCCCGTTTCGAAATTGGTTTGCGCCGGCCTCGATAGCATCGCCCTGCGCATGCCCAATCATCCTGTGGCCCTGGATTTACTTCGCGCCCTTGGTAGCCCGCTCGCGGCTCCGAGTGCCAACGCCTCGGGCATGCTCAGCCCTACGCGGGCCGAACATGTGACCGGTCTTACGCGCGTGGACATGGTGCTCGACGGGGGGCCGTGCCGCGAAGGCTTGGAATCAACCGTGGTCGATCTCACATCGGAACGACCTGCGATTTTGCGTCCGGGCCCCGTCACCAGCGCAATGCTCACGGCCGTGATCGGCCAGCTCGGTGTCGCCGGAAGCGGCGTGATGAAATCGCCTGGACAACTGGCGAGCCACTACGCGCCCCGGTTGCCCCTGCGGATGAACGCGACGCGGCCAGAAAAAACTGAGGCCTGGCTCGGGTTTGGCCCGTCAGATGGCGCCACCCTCAATCTCAGCGCCACGGGCGATCTGGTCGAGGCAGCGGCACATTTATTCGATTATCTTTATCAATTGGATGACCCCGAACGTTTCGCCGCCATCGCCGTCGCTCCCGTGCCCGAGGAGGGGCTGGGAGCCGCCATCAACGACCGCTTGCGCCGCGCGGCCACTCGCGTTTAGTAGAGCATCTTTGGAATAAAGCGATGCCACTCGATCAAACCTTTCTCGACCGGATTCTCGAAATTGTCGGCGCCGCCGGGTGTGTCTCCACGCCCGGTGACATGGCGCCCTTTTTGACCGAAGAGCGCGGCCTCTATAAAGGCAGGGCCGCCCTTGTCGTACGCCCTGCATCGACTCAGGAAGTTGCCGATGTTGTGAAAGCGTGCGCCGCGGCGCGCATTCCCGTCGTACCGCAAGGCGGCAACACCGGTTTGTGCGGCGGCGCCGTTTCGGCCGAAGGCGAGATTGTTCTCAATCTTGGTCGCATGAACAAGGTGCGCGCCATCGACCCCGAGAATTTTACGATCACGGTCGAGGCCGGATGCATCCTTGCTGACATTCAAGACAAAGCCGACGCAGCGAGCTGCCTTTTCCCTTTGAGCCTTGGCGCCGAGGGAAGTTGCCAGATCGGCGGCAATCTTTCGACCAACGCGGGCGGCGTGAACGTGCTGCGTTACGGCAACGCGCGCGACTTGGTGCTGGGGCTCGAGGTCGTGCTTCCCGACGGTCGCATCTGGAATGGCCTACGTGCCCTTGGCAAAGACAATACCGGCTATGCATTGCGCCAACTGTATGTAGGCGCCGAAGGAACGCTGGGCATCATAACCGCTGCGGTCTTGAAGCTGTTTCCAAAGCCTCACGACACGGCGACGGCTTTATGCGCGTTGACCAAACTTGAAGCCGCCACGAAGCTCTTGAACCGTGCGCGCGCCGTATCAGGCGACGCCGTCACCGCGTTTGAACTGATCCCGCGCATCGGTCTCGAAATGTGCTCGCGACACATCGCAGGCGTGACCGATCCGTTCGAAGAAGCGTACCCCTGGTACGTCCTCGTCGAATTCTCGAGTTCTCGTCCCGACGCGGCGATCCGCGCCAGTTTCGACGCGCTCTTAGAACAAGCCTTCGAAGAAGACATCATCGCCAATGCCGTGATCGCGGAAAGCGAGGCGCAAGCCAATATGCTGTGGCGCATGCGCGAGTCCTTGCCCGAGGCCACCAAGCATGAAGGCGTGTCCATCAAGCACGACGTTTCCGTGCCGATCTCGCGGGTGCCGGAGCTCATCACCAGGGGCATGGCGCTGATCGAGCAGCACTTCCCTGGATCGCGGCCCGTGCCCTTTGGTCACGTGGGCGACGGAAATATCCACTTCAACGTCTCGCAGCCCATTGGTGCAAACGCCGACGCATATCGCGCGCTATGGACGGACATGAACCGCGTCGTGCACGATCTTGTCGTCAGCATGAATGGCTCAATCTCTGCCGAACACGGCATCGGCCTTTTGAAGGTCGAGGAAATGAAGCACTACAAAGATGCCGTTGAAGTCGACCTGATTCGCCGAATCAAACGTGCCCTCGACCCCGACAATCTGATGAACCCGGGAAAAGTCATCGACTAGTTCGCGTCGTTTGGCGCCGGTTAACGAGTTTCGCCGGAAGTTTTATGTAAAAATAGACAGGGGACGCGCGTAACTTTCTCCCGTTACGGTCGTTAACGTTCCGGTGGTGTGCACACGCATCAACTACAAGGTGCATAAGGGCAACACTCTGAATTTGTTTAATAAAACCAGGTTTTCAGCCCTTGTAACGGGGCGACCCTATCGCCATGGTTGCTGTGCGCAACTGCAATATCCGTAAACTCTCTCTGGAGTACTGACATGATGAAATGGAAAAGCGCCTTGTTGGCCACCGTTGCCGGTGTCGCCATGGCGTCGGGGGCTTACGCCGCCGATGAAGGTTTCTACATAGGCGCCGGCATCGGCGTGCATAAGCCCGAGAAGGATGTCGTATCTGTAAACCGTCCGCTGACGACGCCGGCCGGCACAAGCAATATTCATTTTGACACCGGTTGGATTGCTGATGGTGCGCTTGGTTACAAGTTCAACAGCGGTTTCCGCACAGAATTTGAAATGAGCTTTCGCGATGCCACGGTAAAAACCATCAACGGCGCGAACGGTCTTGGCAAGCAGAGCGTTTTCGGCTTCTCCGGCAACTTGCTCTATGACTTCAACCAGGGCAGCCGCGTACAGCCCTATATCGGTGTCGGCCTCGGCGTCGGTAAAGATTATTGGCGTCGTGTACGGACGACCGGTTCGCCGGTGTTTACCGACAACGACGCTGCGTTCCAATGGCAAGCCATTGGTGGTATTTCGGGCGCCGTGTCTGAGCGCACCGATTTGTTCATCGAGTACCGTTACATTCACTTGAACAGCACATCGTATAACGGCACGCCGGCATCGCTCGCGTACAATCATAAAGACGCCAGCCACAATATCTTAGCGGGCGTACGCTTCTACTTCGGCGGACCGAAGGAAGAGAAAATGGCTGCAGCAGCTCCGCCGCCGCCACCGCCGCCTCCCCCGCCACCGCCGCCGCCGCCGCCGAAGGCTCCGCCGCCGCCGCCGCCAGTGCCGCAGAAATTCCTGGTGTTCTTCGATTTTGACAAATCGAGCTTGCGCACGGATGCACAGAAGATCGTGCAAGAAGCCGCTGACTACGCAAAGAAGAACGGCAAAGCCGTTATTCACGCGACGGGTCACGCCGATACGTCTGGTTCGGATGCCTACAACGTGGCTCTGTCCGAACGCCGTGCCGCTGCCGTGAAAGCCGCATTGAAGAAGCTGGGCTTCAACGACTCCCAGATCATCGTCGCCGGCAAGGGCGAAGCTGAACCCTTGGTCGCAACGGGCGATGGCGTGAAAGAGCCGCAGAACCGTCGTGTCGAGATCGTTCTCGACTAGACGCTACGCGCTCAAGATCGAATAAAAAAACGCCGGCGGGTCAATCACCTGCCGGCGTTTCTTCTTTCCCCCGTAAACGCCTTAAGGCGCGGCCGTCCGGATGACGGGCAGGCCGGTCGGGGTGGCAACCGGAACGGCGATGTCCGACCCCGGCGCCCGATCAACTTCCACGGCGCGGCATTCCTGCGGGCCTTGCGTGCCCGATAATGGATATTTCGCCGCAACGATCGGTAGCTGCTCTTCCTCTTCTTCCAACAACAAGAACATCGTCCAGGTATCAGAGCAGAAATTCTCGGGCGCTTCCGCGCGTGAGAGACCGGCGACGTTTGCAAGTTGCGTAATGTGGCGATTCAAAGCGGGTTCGCCGCCGCCAGTTCTCTGAAAGTAGCTCCTCAGGGAATTGCCGGCAGCCGCGAGACGCGGCCGATAATGTTCAACAAAGTTGTTGTAGGCGATGCTCTGGTTGCAGGAGAGCGCCGCGACCATCAAGTGGCTTTGCAATTGACGCATTCGAAAAGCGTCGGCTTCTTCGCGTACCACACATTGAGAAACTTCGGCCGCACGCGATGCGAACGGCGTGGAGACGAGCACGAGCGCAGCAATTGCTGCACGTGTGGCGCATTCAGTCCATTTCTTGGAAATCATGTTGCCCCTTTAACACCCCTGTTAACGAAAAAAGTGTAAGTCCAAGCGGTAACTTTCACAAAGATTATACCTGAAATTTCGTCCGATTTCTTTACTTTACCTCTAATACGGCAAGGCTTTTGAGGGTTTCACAACATCAGCTTGCGCTTCGCCACAATTTTTCAGGCTGCCCTTTCTCCCAAACGCAACTCCCGCGACAGCTATTTAAAATGCCGCCCTGACGAGATCTTAATTCCACGTCGAGTCGGTACGCTACCACTGGTCGAAGCAGCCGTTATAATCGCGCGAAATGATGCCCTTCATGTCTCACATTACACGCTACATTTTTCGCCAACTCGCGCTTGGCACCGTCTTGGTGAGCATCGCGTTGGCCTTTCTGGTGTGGCTTACGCAATCGCTGCAATTTCTGCAGTTCATTGTCAGCAAAGGGCTGTCTGTCTCGGCGTGGCTGAAGCTCACCTTGCTCTTGCTGCCAAGCTTTCTTCTGACGATTTTGCCGGCCGCGTTGTTTTTCGTGGTGCTGTTCGTTTACAGCAAGCTCACCTCGGATCGCGAACTTGTGGTCGCGCAAGCGGCGGGGATCAGCCGCGCGCGCCTCGCAGCACCGGCTCTCTTCTGTGCTGGCGTCACGATGGTCGCGGCCTTCGTGCTCAGCCTTTATATCGTTCCCGCATGCGTCACCGCGTTTAAGGACGTGCAGTGGCTTTTGCGAAGCGATGCTTCGCAAATTCTGTTGCGGGAAGGGTCATTCAATAAGCTCTCTCATGGATTGACCGTGTATATCCGCGCGCGCGATCGGAACGGTCAGCTTTCGGGCATTTTGGTCCATGACGCACGGCCGAAAGACCGAACCATGACGTTGATCGCCGAGCACGGTATTGTCACCAACGACAACGATCAGGGCATGCGTATCTTGCTGTCCAACGGTAGCCGGCAGGAGTTGGTGCGCGGCACCGCCAAATTGTCCGTGGCTTATTTTGACAGTTATACGTTCTCATTTGTCGACCTCGACAAGGCCAGTGGGAGCCGTGACGATTCTCGTGACCGCTCAACCTGGGAGTTGCTGAGAGCCGTGCCCGCCGACAAGATTACGGCTCGTAACGCCGCCCGCATGCGGGCAGAAGGCCATCAGCGGCTGGTTGGGCCGTTGAATGTGTTCAGTTACGCCCTCCTAGCCCTCGCTTTCCTTCTGACGGGGCCTTTTAACCGCCGCGGACAGACAACGCGCCTGGTTTTGGCGATTGGCGCAGCCATTACCTTTCAGGCCGCCGCCTTGGGGACACTGAACCTTGCGGGCACAGATTCGCTCTTTATTCCTCTGATGTATCTTGTGACGTTGCTGCCGGTCGGCATGGGGCTGTATATGATTGGGTCTCCGGGATGGCGGCTGCGCCACCATCCTATTGTTCCGAACCCCGCCGACGCGTGACGCCTCGCCCAATGAAAAATTTTACGTTCGCGAAGCTAGCCGCGCCGATGCGGACCACGGCCGCCATGACAGCCGTTTGGCTTTTCATGATGCCGGCTGCGGTTCGAGCGGCGGAGTTCATCAATCCCGACGATGACGGCGCCGAGCAGACGCTGCTGCTGGCCGACGAGATCACCTACGACCGTGACGCCAACACCGTGACAGCGAACGGCTTTGTCGAAATACAGCGCGGTGATCGCCTCCTCCTCGCCGACAAGGTCACCTTCGATCGCAACACCGACATCGCCACCGCAACCGGCCATGTTTCGCTTGTGGACGACACCGGGACGGTTTTCTTCTTCGAGAAGATTCAGGTGGCTTCGGATCTGAAACAAGGCCTCGCGGACGAGGTGCGTGTCCTACTAACCGATAAATCGCGCATGGCCAGCCATGTTTACCGCCGCTTGCCCAATGGGCTGAACGAACTCTATTCCGCCATTTATACACCCTGCGACAGTTGCAGCGGTGAAACGCCGTTGTGGCAGATCAAGGCAGATCGCGTGCGTTACGATCGCGACGCGCAAATGGTTTACTACAAGAATGCGTGGATGGAGGTCGGTGGAATTCCGATTTTCTACACGCCCTATCTGGCCCATCCCGATCCCACGTCGGATGCGAAAAGCGGATTTTTGCTGCCCGCCATCGGCGCGAGCCGCAACCTCGGCGTCTTCTATAAGCAGCCGTATTACATCCGACTTTCAGACACCAACGACTCCACCATCGACCCGTTCCTTACGTCGTCCGCGGGTCAAGGCGCCATTCTGCAATACCGCCAAAATTTTCCGCGCGGCGAAATTCGGCTCGACGGAAGTTTGATTGCCAACGATTCGGATTCAAATGAAGACCTGCGCGGACATTTCAAAGGCGTTGCGCGGTGGGACATCGACGAAAACTGGCGCAGCGGTACCGACCTTAACTTTGCCTCCGACCAAACTTACCTGCGCCGGTATGCATTCGACGCACCGACGTGGCTGACATCGAATGTCTTCGCCGAGCGCTTTAGCCAACAGTCTTATTTCTCGTCCAATTTCTATTATTTTCAGAATCAGCGCGCGCAGATCGTGTCGTCGTCGGTGCCTGTGATCGCGCCGCTGCTCAACTACAACTACGTCACGCTGCCCGACGGATGGGGCGGCACATGGAATTTCAACGCCAACACATTGGTGCTTTTTCGTGAAGTTGGAACGGATTCCAACCGCCTGTCGACCAGCGCCGGATACACTGTCCCGTACACAAGTTCTTATGGTGCCATTTACACCTTGCGCGCGGACGTTCGCGCCGACGGCTATTATGTGCGCGATGTCGTGCGCCCAAACCGTACGGCCCCGTACGACGGCACGGCAGGCCGATTTGTGCCCGAAGCTTCGCTGGAGTGGCGTATGCCTTTCAGCAGCAATCGGTACAACGTGACGCAAGTCGTAGAGCCGATCGCCATGATCGCGGTCAGCCCGCACAATCTGAACCCAAGCCGCATCCCGAACGAAGACAGTCTCGACTTGGAGTTTGACGACACCAACCTGTTCAGCATGAATCGCTTTTCCGGATTGGACCGCGTTGAGACGGGCGCACGCGTTAACTACGGCGTCCGGTGGTCGGCCTTCAACAACACCGTCGGAACGCTCGATGCGATGCTGGGACAGAGCTATCGTTTCCACGACGATCCGACGTTTTTGCCGCTGTCGGGACTTTCTGGCCATCTTTCGGACTACGTCGGACATGTCGGGTTTACGCCCAACGACCTCATCAGCCTGCAGTATCGCTTCCGCCTAGATAAGGACACTTTCGCGAGCCGGCGCGCCGAAATCACCACGAGCGTGGGCCCGCCGCCGTTCCGCCTCACCACCAGCTATTTGTTCGTCAAAGCCGATACGCCGCAGCGGGTCTTGCTCGGCAGCACCGAGGAATTCTTCGTCCAGGTTTCAAGCCGCTTTTCCCAACACTGGTCGATCAGCGCCAGCCATCGCCAGAACCTCGGCCAAAACGGCGGCACAATTCACTCGGATTTCGGCGTTACATACGAAGATGAATGCTTTGTCATCGGCATAGATATCGCCAACGACAACACCCAGGATCGCGACTTCAAGCGTGGATTGGCCGTGCTCCTGACCCTTAATTTCAAGACCATCGGCGACATCAAGTTCAACACCGATATCGGTACACAGCGCTAACGCCCCAAAATTCGCGCCGGAGTCGCAACTTAGCCTCGGAAACACTGGGTTTCTGGGCTGTGGTTTTCGGCCCCATTCTTGCGTATGTTACGGCCCGCAAATAACAGCCGAGAATCAAGACACCGATGACGCTCTCCCTGGGTAAACGCTGCATTCTAGTGATCGCATGTGCGCTGATGGTCGCCGCCTCGGCGCAGGCGGCCGAGCTTGGCCGCGACCTCCTGCGCCCGCAGTCCAATCAGGGCCCCAATGCCATGAGCATTGCAGCGGTCGTGAACGAGGACATCATCACGGTGTACGACGTGCAGGCGCGCGTCGCGCTGGTGATCGCGACGTCGGGCCTCGACAATACGCCCGATATGCAACGCCGTTTGATTCCGCAAACTTTGGAAAAGCTGATCGAAGAACGCCTCCAGATGCAGGAGGCGAAAAGATTGAAGCTGACCATTTCGGAAACCGAAATTCGCCAGGCCATCGACAGCATCGAACAACGCAACGGCATGCCCACCGGCGCCTTTCGCAAATTGATCAGCGATAAGCGTTTGGATCCGCAGTCCATGTCGACACAGATCGAAGCGAACTTGGCGTGGATCAAAGTGGTGCGTCAGTCGTTCGAGCGTGAGACAGCGGTTCAGCCGCAGGAAGTGAATGCGGTGCTGGCCCGCATGAAGGCCAATCAAGGCAAAACCGAACATCTGGTTTCGGAAATCTATTTACCCATTAGCGCCTCCGCGCCCGAAGCAACGATGCGCGAACTCGCCGCGCGTTTGGTGCAGCAAGCCCGGAGCGGCACGCCGTTCGGAGGCCTCGCGCAACAGTTCTCGCAAAGCCCCACGGCCACCACCGGCGGCGACCAGGGCTGGGTCGTTCAGGGGGATTTCGAACCCGAAGTGGACGCTGCCCTTGCGCGCATGGAGCCCAACGAAATCTCAGAACCGATCCGCTCGGTGTCCGGTTATCACATCGTGCAACTGCGCGGCCGCCGGAGCGCAGGTGCGCCCGATCCGCGTATGTCGATTGTGACCCTGAGCCAAGTTTATCTTCCGACAGAAGGTGGACGCGCCTTGACGCCTGAGAAGATGGCGCAAGCCAGCGATGCCATTCGTACGCAGGTGAATACTTGCGAACAAATGGACAAGTTGGGGAAGGACCTCGGCACACCGGGTTCGGGCCGCATCACGGAAATGTATGTGGGCGGCTTACCCGAAGCTGTGCGCGATGCCGTGATCGATCTAAAGCCCGGCCACGTCAGCAAGCCGATTGAGGTCGCCGGAGCCATTCTCTTTGTTACGCTCTGCACGCGCCAAGATGACTCGGGCCTGCCCAGCGAGCGGCAAATCCGCTCGCAGCTGGAGAACGAAAAGCTCGAGAACGCCGCGCGTCAGAAATTGCGTGATCTGCGCCGCCAGGCGCTCGTCGATCCGCGTATCTAGGAAGCTCGGCCGCATGGGGGCCGTGTCGCACATCCCACCTCTGGCATTGACCATGGGCGAACCCGCCGGCATCGGCGGCGAGATCGCTTTGCGCGCATGGGCGCAGCACGAAAGCGGCACGCCGGCCTTCTTCGTGATTGATGATGTTGCCCGCCTCGCGGCACTTGCCGCGGCGTTTGGCATTGCGTGTCCCGTCGCTGCGATCGCCACGCCGGCTGAAGCGGTTGCGGTTTTCGCGCGCGCACTTCCTGTTTTGAAGCCGACCACAGCGCTGGCAGAACCTGTTGTCCTTGGCCGGCCGAACGGTGCAAACGCGTCCGCTGTTATTGGCGCAATCGATCAGGCAGTTGCTTTAGCGAAAGCCGGCGCGGCGGGTGGGATCGTCACCAATCCTATTCACAAAGCCGGGCTGCAAAGCGTTGGTTTCGCTTTCCCGGGGCACACGGAATATCTGGGTCATCTCGCGGGCGGGGTTCCGACCGTCATGATGCTGGCGATTGAGGGCTTACGTGTGGTGCCTGTGACGGTGCACCTTGCGCTGAAAGACGTGCCCGCTGCTTTACACAGCGAAACGATTCTTCAGTGCGCGCGCATCACCGCGCGCGCGTTGGCGCAGGATTTTGGAATCGCGCAGCCGCGCCTGGCCGTCGCGGCGCTCAATCCCCATGCCGGCGAGCAAGGCAATATGGGCGGCGAGGAAGCCACCATCATCGCGCCCGCCATTGCCCAATTACGTGCCGAGGGCATCCACGCGACCGGGCCTTCACCGGCAGATACGTTGTTTCATACGGCCGCCCGCGCGCAGTATGATGCCGCCTTGTGCATGTATCATGATCAGGCGTTGATCCCCTTGAAGACCTTGGATTTCGCGCGCGGCGTCAACATCACGCTTGGCTTACCGTTTGTGCGCACATCGCCCGATCACGGCACCGCGTTCGACATAGCGGCGCGCGGCGCGGCCGATCCGTCGAGCTTGCTGGCGGCCTTGCGGCTCGCGGGTGAAGTGGCACACCGCCGTATGCACACGCAGGCTGCCTGATGTCGGAAACTGAACTTCCTCCGCTGCGCGATGTGATCGCGCGCCATGGGCTTATGGCCGACAAAAGTCTTGGCCAACATTTTCTGCTCGACCTCAATTTGACCGCGCGCATTGCCCGCGCGGCCGGTGATGTAAGCCAAGGGACCACGATTGAAATTGGTCCCGGTCCTGGCGGATTGACGCGCGCGTTGCTGGCGGCGGGTGCCACGGTGATTGCTGTGGAAAAAGATCAGCGTTGCCGCGCGATTCTCGCCGAGGTGGCGAACGCCTATCCCGGCAAGTTGACGACGATGGAAGCGGACGCGTTGAAAGTCGATGCGGCAACCTTAGGCACCGCGCCGCGCCGGATCGTTGCGAATTTGCCTTACAACATCGGCACGGAACTGCTGCTGCGATGGCTGAGTAACATCACGGCGTTTGAGTCGCTGACGTTGACGTTCCAGACGGAAGTCGCGCAACGCCTGACCGCGCCGCCCGACACGGGCGCCTATGGCCGCCTCAGTATCATCTGCCAGTGGCTGTGCGATGCCGAGCTGCTGTTTCATATCAATCCAAAAGCCTTCGTGCCGCCGCCGCAAGTGCAGTCCACGGTCGTGCGCTTGACGCCGCGTGCCGAACCGTTGGCACCGGCGCGGCGCGAGACATTGGAACGCGTGACCGCCGGAGCCTTCGGGCAACGGCGCAAAATGCTGCGCCAGAGTTTGCTGTCGGTCATTCAGGGAACGGCGTGGACGTCCACGGAGGCGCTTTGCAAAGCCGTCGGCATCGAACCCACAGCGCGGGCTGAAACGCTGACGGTGGAACAGTTCTGCGCCCTGGCGACGGCGCTCGATACCGGGCCTTAAGTCCCATCGCGCGAAAACGACCCCATGACCTTATGGATCTTGGACCGTTAGATCATTGACTTCATTGATACTTTAGCGCTGGCAAACGAGCCCATGAACTTATGAGCTGGGCTTTTAAGCGCCGCGCATCTCGTTGACGAAGTCCACCAGGCCGGTTTGGCGCGTGCGGCGCAGGCGTTCGGCGGTGAGGATGGCTTTCACCTGCGCGATGCTTTTTTCCAAATCGAAATTGACGATGCCGTAATCGTATTCGGCCCAATGACTCATTTCATCGGCGGCACGGCTCATGCGTTTACGCATGACGTCCTCGGTATCCTGCGCGCGCCCACGCAAGCGACGCTCAAGCTCAGCCAACGACGGCGGTAGGATGAAGATACTCACCAGATCGTCGCGGGCGCTGGCTTTGAGTTGTTGCGTGCCTTGCCAATCGATATCGAACAGCACGTCGTGTCCGGCCGCGAGCTGTTCTTCGACTTTCTGACGCGGCGTGCCATAGAAATTGTCGAACACGCGTGCATGCTCGAGCAGCTCGCCGGATTTCACCATGCGGTGGTAGTCGGCTTCCGTGGTGAAGTAATAATCCTTGGCTTGCTCCTCGCCGGGACGCGGCGGACGCGTCGTCACGGACACCGAAATCCGCAGATCCGGTTCGCTGGACAAGAGCGCGCGCGCGATGGAGGTTTTGCCCGCGCCCGAAGGCGAAGACAGCACCAGCATGAGGCCGCGGCGTGGGATGGACGTTAGCGTCATGGAGTCAGCGATCACTCGATATTCTGGATTTGCTCGCGAAACTGATCAATGGTCGTTTTCAGCGCCAAGCCCACGCGCGTTAACGAAACATCGGCCGATTTCGAGCAGAGGGTATTCGCCTCGCGGTTAAATTCCTGCGACAGGAAATCGAGTCTCCGCCCACACGGCTCGCCTTTACTTAAAAGCTCCCGCGCCTGCCCCACGTGAGCGGTGAGACGATCCAACTCCTCGCGGATATCGGCTTTAACGGCTAACAGCACGGCTTCTTGCGCCATGCGTTCGGGCGAAAGGGCGGGCACGGCGCCGGCCATATCTTGAATTTGAAGCATGAGGCGCGCCTTCAAAGCTTCCGGTTGGGTTGCCGCCAACCCTTGCGCCTCGGCGCAGAGCGCCGCGATGGTGTCGATATGACCGCCGATAACCACGGCCAACGTGGCGCCCTCTTGGCGGCGTGCGGCCGCGAGCCCGACGAGTGCGCGCTTTAAACTGGCAAGCAGGGCCGCGTCGCGGGCCGCCAAGGCGGCAGCATCGGGGATCTCCTGCGGGGGGCGTCCTTGCGCCATGGCCATGAGGCCGTCCAGCGTGGCCGGGGCAACGCCGGCGCCAAGGGAGGCTGCTTTTTTCCCGGCGAGTGCGATCAATTGATCGAGCACGGCTTCGTCGATGGACGGTTGATTGGCGGTGCTTTCCGTCACGATCTGGAGCGAGAGATTAATGGAGCCGCGCGAGAACGCTTCGGCCGCAGCCTGGCGGGCCGGCAATTCAACGGAATCAAATCCCGGCGGCACCCGCAGGCGAACCTCGAGATTCTTGCCGTTCACGCTTTTGGCTTCCCATGCGAACGCAAAGGCCAGCCGCGCCTCGACACGCCCTTCGGCGCGCGCGAAGCCGGTCATGCTGGTGACCGCGATATCCGTCATACAGAAAAAACCCCAAAAGCTCAGGCGGTTATATCTGAGGCGTGCGGGGCCTGCGATTCTAAAATCCCGCCGACCGACAAACCCGTCCTGTCCCCGGGGCATGGATAGCCCCGGGAGAGGCCGAAGCCCGCGATTTAGCGAGGGGCACTAAAGCGGCGGGCCGGTAAAGCCGGCGGTGAAGGCGCGGAATTGCTCGGGCGGGAGCGGCTTGGAGATGAAATAGCCCTGGATTTCATCGCAGCCCCGATCCCGCAGGAACTGCAGTTGTTCAGGCGTCTCCACGCCCTCGGCGACCAGGGTCAGCCCTAAGCTTTGACCCAGGCGGATGACGGCTTCGACGATTTTCTCATCGTCGCGGCTTTGGCCGATGCCGCGCACGAACGACGCGTCGACCTTCAAGCGGCACACCGGAAACGCCTGAAGGTTCGACAGCGACGAATAGCCGGTGCCGAAGTCGTCCACGGACATGGAGACGCCGGCGGCCGTGAGGAGATCGACATTCTCCTGCACGCGCCCCGAGCGCTCCATGGCCACAGTCTCGGTGATCTCGATGTCGAGATCGCTTGCCGATAAACCTGCTTTGTTCAAAGTGCTTGTCACGTGATGCGCGAGATTTTTTTGGCGGAACTGAACGCCCGAAACGTTGAACCCGAGACGCAGCGCCGGAAGACCGACCGCTTGCCAGATTTGATACTGGCGGCAAATCTCTTCGATGATCCAATCGCCGATGGGAAGAATGAGTCCCGACGCTTCAGCGATGGGAATAAATTCGCCGGGCGACACCAGTCCGCGTTCGGGATGATTCCAGCGGATCAACGCTTCCGCGCCGACGATGCGATTGGACGCCAAATCCATTTGCGGCTGATAGGCGAGCCAGAGTTGGTTGCCTTCCACCGCGCGGCGCAAATCCGCTTCCAGTTTCACGCGCCGGCGAATGTCGGCATCCATCTCGCGGTCGAAATAACGGAAGGCATCGCGCCCGCCGGCTTTCGCTTGATACATCGCGAGCTCCGCCTGGCGCATGAGCGCCTGCGCTTCGGTGTCGTCTTTTGGATATGCAGCGATACCGATGGAGGCCGTGACCTCGACCACATGACCGTCGATGGTGAGCGAACGGTGAAAGGAATCGAGGATCTTGCGCATCATGCGGCTGGCGGCCGCCATATCCTTGACGTTCTCGAGCACGAGGCCGAACTCGTCGCCGCCCAGATGCGCAAGCGTATCCGTCGTGCGCATGATGGCGCCGATCTTGTCGGAAACGGCGACGAGCAAGGCGTCTCCAACGCTGTGCCCCAGCGTATTATTGATGGTTTTGAAGTTGTCGATATCGAGCATCATGACCGCCACCATGGCGTCGGCGCGTTGCGCGCGTTCGATGGCGGCTTGCAGACGCTCCATGAAAACGTGGCGATTGGGCAAGCCCGTGAGTGTATCGAATTCGGCCAGACGTACGAGTTCGCCTTGAGTCTTCAACCGCTCGGAGATGTCTTCTTGAATAGCCACGAAATGCGACAGGCGGCCTGTTGCATCGAGAATGGGCGTAACGGTTTGCTCGGCGGTATAAAGGCTGCCGTCTTTGCGCCGATTGATGATGCGACCCTTCCAGGCGTCGCCGGCCAGCAGATGCAACCAAATATCGGCGTAGAAATTTTCGGCGTGCTTGCCTGACTTGAATATGTCGATGGATTGGCCGGTCATCTCATCGACCGCATAGCCCGACATCTCGGCGAGCGCCTGATTGCTCCACAGCATGATGCCGGACTTATCGGTGATGAAAATGCCGTTGATCGATGCCTCGAGCGCACGCGACTGCATTTGAATCAACGTCTCGGCTTCGCGCCGCGCGGTGACGTCGCGCAAAACGATGAGCGATGCGTCTTGATCGTGCCAAGAAATGGCGGTTGCCAGCATTTCAACAAACGACGGTTTGCCGCCGGTGAAGATTTCGACCTGGGTCGGCTCGTTGAGGGTGCCCAGGGGAAAGCCGAATTCGCGGCCCACCAGATCGTCGCACGTAGAGCTGAACATTACGGCGGCTGCCGGATTGCAGAAGGTGATGACGGCGTTGCGATCCAACACCACAAGCCCGTCCGATGTCTCTTCGACGACGCGCTTATAGAGGGGATAACGCGCGGCGAGTTCTTCTTCGAGGGCGGCTTGCTTTGCTGCCGCGGCGCCATCATGAGCCCGCATACGGGTGGCGATGCTGCGCGGCGACGGCGCGGGCGTGTGCGTCAGGTGAAGGGATGCGGTCATGACTTTTGGTCCTGTGACACGCGTCCTCTTGCAGTTGGCTCTATTGGCCGGGACGACTTTTTTGATTGCCGAGATCGCTGACGTGAGATTGTTTTTACTAGCGACGGTTTGTAATCGAAACTATAATAGAAGACGATACTGGCGGTTGCAAGTCGCCGCGACGGGGGAACTTAGAGGCGTGAGGGGAAAGTTATCAAACCCTTGTTCTACCAGGAGAAAAACGCCATGAAGCGCATTTTGGTCATTGATGACGACGACGCCGTCCGCGACTCCTTCGTCGCCGCGTTGGAATGCCGCGATTACGTCATTTCGAGCGCCGGCAGCGGCTTAGCCGGACTCGAATCGGCGAAGTCAGATCGTCCCGACCTGGTGTTTCTCGATTTAAAAATGCCGGGCATGAACGGCGTCGAGACGTTGGCCAAACTGCGCGACTGCTGCCCCGACGTGCCGGTCTACATCGTCACCGGATTTCATGCGGAGTTCCTGGAGCCTTTGAAAGAACTGCGCGCACGCGGTGCGGCGTTTGATCTGGCTCGCAAACCGCTCACCCTTAGCGAAATCCGCGCCATCGCCGCCAGCGCGCTCAGTCAGAAAAGTGAAGCTGTGAATGTGGATGAAGCCAGCCGACATCATTGATCTGCCGCGCACGCACAATAACGCGGCGACAGAGATCTTGTTGCGGCTGTACGTGACAGGCCGCACCGAGAGTGCCGCGCGCGCCATCGCCACGCTGAGCACGCTGCAGCAAGAATTGGGCGCGCATAAAATCAGCGTGGAAATCATCGACGTTCTTGAAGACCCGATAGCCGCCATGAACGATGACGTCTATGCGACGCCCACCGTGTTTCGGATTAAGCCCGGCCCTATCCGCCGCCTGTTCGGCAATATTTCATCACCGGAAATGGTGGTGGCGGGCTTACAGCTTGCGGACAATCGCGATTGATCGCTACCGCCGCGCGCGTCATGCTCGCGCGCTATGACCTTCAAACACATCCTCATCACCGGCGCGTCTTCCGGTATCGGCGAGGCGCTTGCGCTGAGCTACGCGGCACCCGGCATTCGCTTGGACTTATCGGGCCGCGATGCCGTGCGCCTTGAGGCCGTCGCGCAGGCTTGTCGCGGACGCGGCGCTGTCGTGAGCGCGGCCGTGGTGGACGTCACCGATCAGGACGCCACAGCGCAATGGATTAACATCTGTGAGGCTCAAGACCCCCTTGAGCTTGTAGTCGCCAACGCCGGCGTATCGGGCGGCCTGGGAGAGACCCACGAACAAACGCGGCGCATCTTGCGCACCAATATCGACGGCGTGGTGAATACGGTTTTACCGGCCGTGGACCTCATGCGGGCGCGGCGGCGTGGGCAGATCGCGATTGTTAGCTCGTTGGCGGCTTTTCGCGGCCTTGGCGGCGCACCGGCTTATGGCGCATCGAAGGCCGCCGTTCGTATTTGGGGCGAAGGGCTGCGCGAGGCGCTGGCGCCCGACAACATTGGCGTGTCGGTGATCTGCCCCGGGTTTGTCGTGAGCCGCATGACCGACGCAAACAAATTCCCCATGCCGTTCCTGATGTCGGCGGGAAAAGCCGCGCGCATCATTCAACGCGGGCTCGCGGCCAATCGCGGGCGCATCTCGTTCCCGTGGCCTGTGGCGGCGGCGGTGTGGTTGTTGTCGGTGTTGCCGGATTCGTGGGCGCACACATTGACGCGCGGCTTACCAGCAAAGAAATGATCTTAGGCGAAGGTGGACCACACCATCATCGCGACGACGCCGAACATCAGTAACGCCGAGAGCCATCCCGGAATTTTGATCCAGGGCGGGAGTGCGAACAGCGTGTCGCTGCCTTTCCCCGTGACGATGAACATCATGCAAACCATAAACGGAATGGCGACGACGCCGTTGATCACCGCCGCCCAGAACAGCATTTGCATGGGCGGGATGGGCGTTGCGGCCAACATCACGCCGCCTAACGTCGCGGCGCCGACGATGCCGTAAAATCCCATGGCGCGGCTGGCGGGGAGCTCGAGGCTGCCCGGCATGCCGAATGTCTCAGCGACCGCATAGGCAGCCGATCCGGCCAACACCGGCACGGCGAGCAACCCGGTGCCGACGATGCCGAGGGCGAACAACGCGAAGGTCAGATCGCCAGCGATGGGGCGCAAGGCTTCGGCGGCCTCGGCAGCGCTCGTGATCGTCGTGACACCATGAACGTGCAGCGTGGCCGCCGCCGTCACGACAATGAAGACAGCGATGGTATTGGACACCAACATGCCGGCCCATGTGTCGAAGGCGATGTGGCGGAGGTAGCGGCTGGGGCCGGGATGGCGCTTGGCATATTTGTGTTGATAGCTGAGGCAGGACTCTTCGGCTTCTTGCGATGCCTGCCAGAAAAAGAGGTAGGGGCTGATGGTGGTGCCGAACACAGCGACCACCGTCAGCAAAAGATCTTTGTCGAGCGACAACGTGGGCAGGAGTGCGCCGCGCAATACGGCCCCCCAGGGTAAATGCGCGCTGAAGGCGGCGTCGACATAAACGAGCAATACGACCGTGAGATATTTCAGGTAACCGGCGTAACGCTGATAAGGGATAAGAATTTCCGCCGTCAGGCTGATGACGCCGAGCAGCGCCACATATGCGAGGGCGGGTCCGCCGATGACGAGTTGAACCGCTTCGCCCATGGCAGCGAGGTCGGCGGCGATGTTGATGGTGTTCGCCACAACCAGCAGCGCGACTAAAATGTAGAGCACGGCGCGCGGCATACGCGACGCCATGTTGTGGGCGAGGCCCTTGCCCGTGCGCCAGCCGATGGCGGCGCTGATGATTTGGATGGCCACCATGAAGGGCAGCGTGAGCAGCAAAGTCCACAGCAGGCCATAGCCGAATTGCGCACCGGCCTGAGAGTAGGTGGCGATGCCGCTGGGATCGTCGTCAGCCGCACCCGTGATGAGGCCGGGGCCCAGGGCACGCCAAAAATTCCACCGCGGCTTCGCGGTGTCGGCTGTGGAAGGGTCGGGCGTTTTAGGTGGGGCCATTCTCGCGTTTCTGATGGCGGCGGCGCATGAGGAGGTTCAAGCACTCGACGCCAATCGAGAACGCGATAGCGAAGTAAAGGTATCCACGCTCAATGTGGAAATGTCCCGCGTCGGCGACCAGGACAAAGCCGACAAGGATCAAAAATGCCAAGGCCAGCATTTTGACGGTGGGATGGTTATTGATAAAGCCCGAGACCGCGCTGGCGGCAAACATCATCACCAGAATGGCCACGACAATGGCCGCCACCATGACGGGCAAATTGTTGGTCATGCCCACGGCGGTGATGATGGAATCGAGAGAGAACACAAGATCGAGGATCATGATCTGCACGATGACCGCAGCGTAGGACGCCGTGCCTTTTGTGCCGTGCTCGCCGCCGCCTTCGATGCTCTCGTGGATTTCCATGACACCCTTGTAGAGCAGATAGAGGCCACCGAGCCCGAGCACCAGATCGCGCCAGCTGACTTCAAACGTGCCGACGGTGAACACGGGCTTTGTGAGTGCGGCGATCCACGACAGCGTCATCAAGAGGCCGATGCGCAGCACCAGCGCCATGATCAAACCGATCTTGCGCGCCGACGCCTGCTTTTCAATGGGCAAGCGAGCCGAGGTAATGGCGAGGAAGACGAGGTTGTCGATGCCGAGAACGATCTCGAGCACCGTCAGTGTTGCGAAGGCCGCCCAGGTCTGCGGGTCGAGTAAATATGCGATCATGAGCGATGATACCGGGCTTTCGCAGTTAGGGCGAATGTTTCTGAAGTTCGCGCCAGCGCGCGACGTTGCGGTTATGTTGATCCAGCGAGGTCGCGAAAACGTGACCACCGGAACCATCGGCGACGAAGTAAAGATCGTCGGATTGCATCGGCGCGAGGACGGCCGCGAGCGCGGCGCGACCCGGATTGCAGATGGGCGACGGCGGCAACGCGTCGATGACATATGTGTTATAGGCGCTCGGCGCTTCCAGATCGGCGCGGCGCAAAGACCGATCGATCGTGCCGGTATCGGGCGCGAGGCCGTAAATTACCGTGGGATCCGATTGAAGGCGCATGCCTTTGCGCAAGCGGTTAATGAACACCGACGCGACGTGCGGGCGCTCGGCGGCGAGGCCGGTTTCTTTCTCGACGATTGAGGCCAGCACCAAGGCTTCTTCGGGCGAACGCAGCGGGAGACCGGACGCGCGCTTGTCCCAAAGCTCATTAAGCACGGACGTGCGCGCGGACTTCATGCGGGCGACGACGGCATCGCGGGCATCGCCGCGTTCGTAGCGATAGGTTTCGGGGAGCAAATCACCGTCGGCGATTTTTGCGGTGATGTCGCCGGAGAGAAATTCAGCCGCGCTTAAAATTCCGCGAATATCGGCGACGACGAGACCTTCGGGGATCGTCACGAAACGCACGACCACGTCGCGCCGGACGATCTTTGCAATGGCGGTGTCGGTGCTGACGCCCGGCTCGAAGCGGTATTCGCCGGCTTTTAGCGCGCGCGCGTGACCGAGGCGGCGCGTTTCCAATTCGAACATCAGCGGATAGGCGATGACGCCGGCGTCGGCCAATTGGCGGCTGATGGTGGGCACGCCGCTGCCCGGCACGATCACGACGGTCGTCGCAGTCTGCAAGGGGCCCGGCGCCACGACAGCGCCCGTGAACCACACGTAAGCAGCGCCAGCGCCGCCAAGTGCTAGAACGATGAGAACTAAAAATGCGGCGAAGAAACGAAAACGAGTCATCACCGCACGTACGTTAAGTGTTTAGGGGGCTGGCCCGAGAACCACGGCCGCGTTGGTGCCGCCGAACCCGAAGGAATTCGACAGCGCGTAGCGGATTTTGCGCTCCTTCGGTTTGTGCGGCACGAGGTCGATGTCGCAGCCATCGAAGGGATCGTCGAGATTGAGCGTTGCCGGCGCGATCTGATTGTTGATGGCAAGGATCGAATAGATCGCTTCCACCGCGCCCGCCGCGCCCAGCAGATGACCAATGGCCGACTTGGTCGACGACATGGACAGCTGCTTTGCGTGTTCGCCGAACAGGCGCTTGACCGCTCTCACCTCTATTTCGTCGCCAAGCGGCGTCGATGTGCCGTGGGCGTTGATGTAATCGATCTGATCGACGTTGAGCTTGGCGTCGCGCATGGCGCCGCGCATGGCGCGGAAACCGCCGTTGCCGTCTTCCGCCGGAGCGGTCAGGTGATAAGCGTCGCCGGACAAACCGTAGCCCAAGACTTCGGCGTAAATTTTCGCGCCGCGCTTTCTGGCGTGTTCCAAATCTTCAAGCACCACAACGCCCGAGCCTTCGCCCATGACGAAGCCGTCGCGGCCTTTGTCCCACGGACGCGAAGCGCGTTCCGGGGTGTCGTTGTAGCTGGTGGACAGCGCCTTCATGGCAGCGAAGCCTGCAATACCTAAGCGGCAGAGCGCCGACTCAGCGCCGCCCGCGACCATGACGTCGGCGTCGCCGTATTTGATGAGGCGTGCGGCGTCGCCGATGGCATGGGCACCTGTCGCACAGGCCGTGACAGGCGCGTGGTTGGGGCCTTTGAAACCGTGACGGATAGAGACCTGGCCCGAGACCAGATTGATGAGGCTGGCCGGAATAAAGAACGGCGACACACGGCGCGGGCCTTGCGCCTCGAGAACCTTCGACGTGTCGTCGATCGTGGCAAGTCCGCCGATGCCGGAGCCGATCATCACGCCCGTGCGCTCGCGCGCTTCGTCGTCGGGCGGCACGTAACCGGAATCACGGATCGCTTCTTCGGCGGCGGCGACGCCATAGACGATGAAGTCGTCCATGCGGCGGCGATCTTTCGGCGTGACGATGTCGTCGGCGATGAATTTATAGGGATGATTATCGCCCAGCGGCACTTCGCCGCCGACACGACACGGCAAATCTGCCGCAGGAAAGCGGGTGATATTGCCGAGGCCCGACTTGGAGGCCATCAGCGAGTCCCAGTTACCTTGAACGCCGGTTCCGAGCGGGGTTACGAGCCCCAATCCAGTAACGACGATACGCTTTGGTTCATAGGCCATGGATCACCACACCCCGTAAACGACCATGAAATAGGTCATGGTCTAGAAACGGCTATGGGACCGCACGAAAACATGGGCCCCATTGCACATCGGCTTTTAGCGCCCGGCGGGACGAACCTGCCGAACACCGCGCTAGCTATTTGCTGGCGTTCGCCTGAATGAAGGCAATCGCGTCCTTCACGGTCAGGATCTTTTCAGCAGCATCGTCCGGAATTTCGACGCCGAATTCCTCTTCGAATGCCATGACAAGCTCGACGGTATCCAGGCTGTCGGCACCCAAATCGTCGATGAAGCTCGCATTGTCCGTGACCTTGGCTTCTTCAACGCCCAGGTGTTCAACGACAATTTTCTTCACGCGGTCAGCGACGTCACTCATTCGTCATTCCTCAAAAATTTCAGTGGATGTCTTAACGACAAAAATTTGGAAGGCGGAACTCTTTGTTGGCCCCAGCCATCCCTGTCCGGAGCGAGGCAGTGAGTACCACATAACATTTTTCTTGGCTAGGGCTAGGCCGCGAGCCAAAAAAGACGTTTCCGCCAATTAAATCATAGCCATACCGCCATTCACATGGATGGTCTGCCCGGTAACGTAGCTGGCTTCGTCGCTAGCGAGATAGACGGCGGCGGCTGCGATGTCGCTGCCCTCGCCGATCCGGCCGGCCGGAATACCTTCGAGGAAACGCGCTTTTTGGTCGTCGGTCAACTCGCCGGTCATGGCGCTGGCGATGAGGCCGGGCGCTATGGCGTTCACCGTGATGCCGCGGCTACCGACTTCCTGCGCCAACGATTTGGTGAGGCCGATGAGGCCCGCCTTGGAGGCGACGTAGTTGGTCTGCCCAGCGTTTCCGGTGACGCCGACGACCGAGGACATGTTGATGATGCGCCCAAAGCGGCGCTTCATCATGCCGCGAACGGACGCGCGGCAGAGCTTGAAGGCCACCGCCAGATTGATGGTCATGACCTGCAAGAAGTCGTCGTCCTTCATGCGCATGATGAGGCCATCGCGGGTGATGCCGGCGTTGTTGACGAGAATGTCGAGCTTGCCCAGGACGGCTTCGGCGTCGGGGATCAGCTTTTCGACGACCCCGTCTTCGGACAAGTTGGCGACGAAGATGTGGGCGCGGTCTTTAAGCTCGCCGGCCAGCGCTTCGAGCGCTTCACCGCGCGAGCCGTGCAAGCCGACGGTGGCGCCTTGTGCGTGAAGGCTACGGGCAATCGCACCGCCGATGGCGCCGCTGGCGCCGGTGACGAGCGCGCATTTTCCGGTGAGATCGAACATCACGTCCGCTCCTAGCTTTGTTTCAGAAACGCTTCGATATCCTGCGGTGTTTGCAGGCTGGTGGCTTTGAGGCTTTCGTCGATGCGTTTCGCGAGGCCGGTGAGCACTTTGCCGGCACCCAGTTCGATGAGCGTATCGACGCCGGCGTCTTTCATCATGCGCACGCTTTCACGCCAGCGCACCATGGCGGTGACCTGCTGAACCAGCAAACGCTTGATATCTTCGGGATCGACCACCGTCGCGGCGGTGACGTTGGCAACGACCGGAACCACGGGCGATTTGATGGCGACGTCGACAAGCGCGTCGGCCATGGCGTCGGCGGCGGGCTTCATGAGCGGACAATGGAACGGCGCGCTGACGGGCAGCAACATGGCCCGCTTGCCGCCTTTGGTTTTGGCGATTTCGATGGCGCGTTCGACCGCGCCCTTGTGGCCGGAGATGACGACTTGCCCCGGCGCGTTGTCGTTGGCGGTCGCGCAAATTTCGCCGCCCGATGACGCTTGGCTGGCCACTTCGAGGGCCGCGTCGATGTCGAGGCCGAGCAACGCCGCCATGGCGCCGACGCCGACCGGCACGGCTTGTTGCATGGCGCGGCCGCGTGTCTTCAACAAGCGCGCGGCGTCGGAGATCGAAAGGGAACCGGCGGCAGCCAACGCCGAATATTCGCCGAGGGAATGACCCGCCACATAGCGCGCGGTGTTGCGGATGCTGACTTTGCCTTGCAGCTCGAGCACACGCACGACCGCCATGCTGACGGCCATCAAAGCAGGTTGTGCGTTTTCGGTGAGCGTGAGTTCGTCGGCGGGGCCTTCGAACATCAACTTGGAAAGATTTTGCTTTAGCGCTTCGTCGATCTCGCCGAAGACTTCGCGCGCTTCGGTGAAAGCGCCGGCAAGTTCCTTGCCCATTCCGACCGCTTGGGACCCTTGTCCCGGAAACACGTAGGCCCAGACCATCTAAAATTCCCGCCCAGTTACACAAACAACCCCATGAACTGTGGGGTCCGTAAGCCTTTTTCATTTTCGTTACAAGAGCATATGAAAAAGCAAATCACCCCCCTGGACCCCGCGCACCAGGTTTCAGACGGGCGTCTTAAATATAGACAGAACAACAATTTAAGCGCCTGCACGGCGCATAAAAAACACGGCATTTTCGAGCGCCCTGTGAGAGATTGAGCCTCGAGATCCTGGGAGGGTAAATCGCGCATGTGTTTACTGCGAAAGACGCTGAAGGTTGCCGCTGTCGCTTTGATGATGGCCGCGCCGCACGCGCACGCTGCCAGCGTGGGAAAAGAAGATTATATCCGCAACCCGCTGCCGCCCGGCTTTCAAGTGATCGGTACAGAACTGGAAGGGCCTGTGTTCGCGGACGCGCAAGGCCACACGCTTTACAAGTGGCCGAAGAAAGCGCTGCGCAATGGCGATGCCGGCGAGCTGCAAGAAAAGCCCACCTGCGACCACAACGTCCATCGCGAGAACGCCGGACTCATGAGCCCGTACCCGGGCGGTTTGGAAATGCCCGAGGTGGAGACGCGCCCGAGCTGCGCTGCCCTGTGGCCGCCGGCCTACGCGACCGATGATGCGAAACCTATCGATAAATGGACGGTGGTCACGCGCACCGACGGCCGCAAGCAGTGGGCCTATGAAGGCTGGTCGCTGTACACGTCGGCGCTCGACAAGCGGCCGGGCGATGTGATGGGCGCGACAGAGCTGTTTCATGTGGCCGAAACCGGCGTCGAGCGGTATCCGGTCGCACCCAAGCCGAACGTGCCGTCGCAGTTCATCGTGAACACGTCCATGACGGGACGAATGATTGAGTTGCGTGACGGATGGTCGGTCTATTCCAACGACCGCGACGGCAACAACAAATCCAATTGCTTCGATGCCTGCCTGGATGGATGGACGCCGGTCGTCGCACCCGCTTATACGCGCGCCATCGGCGAATGGACGACATTCGAGCGTGCGCCCGGTGTGC
Organism: Fidelibacterota bacterium; assembly: GCA_947475895.1. Lineage (GTDB taxonomy): Bacteria > Pseudomonadota > Alphaproteobacteria > Rhodospirillales > Rhodospirillaceae > SHVO01. Next base: position 43,729 of record CANJMF010000012.1, on the reverse strand, counting down.
AGCAGTGGGCGTTTCGCGGCAAGCCGGTCTATCGCTACAACAACGATCCGAAAGTCGGCGCGCAAGACGGTGCTGAGAACCCGGGTTGGCATAACCTCTATATGCAAAAAGCGCCCACGCCGCCGAAGGACTTCGTCATGAAGGACACCATGGTGGGTGTGGTGCTGGGCGATTCACGCGGCATGACGGTTTACCGCTACGCCTGCAACGACGACGCCCTCGACCAATTGGCGTGCGATTACCCGGAAGCACCACAGGCCTATCGTTTCGCCGTTTGCGGAAGCGGCAAGGAAACGGAAAACTGTTCGCAGATTTTCCCCTACGTGATCGTGTCGAAAGGGGCCAAATCGGACAACAAAGTTTGGACCGCGATGTATATCGATCCCAAAACCGGCAAGCGCGCGACCGCCGATCAGCCTGGCGCCCTTAACGTGTGGGCGTTTCGCGGACGGCCGGTTTACACATTCGCTGGTGTGCGCGGCTACGGCGATAAAACAACGACCGACATCTTGGCTATGGCGTGGGGCGAGTTCGACGGCAACCGCAATGGCTATCGCGCCATGGTGTACCGCGACCTCTTCTCCAAACGCGACGAGTAGAAGACATGATGCATATGAAGGAGCGCGTTATGACGTTCTCGAAGCTGATGGTTTGCATGACGGCGCTTGGCCTTGTGTGCGGCTCGAACGCCGCGCACGCTAATGACGCCGCGCCAGCAGGTCGTTCGATCGCGTATGCCATCAACGACATCAAATGGGGCATCTACGAAACCAAGGACACGAAAGAAGAATGCCCGGACGGTCTAGCGGTCATGGGACCGCGCGAACAGTTCAAGGCGCTGTATCCGCAAGACGGAACGAAGAAGTGGAAGCTGGCCGAGACCTGGCTTGAGCGCGAAATGTCGGTGTGGGCGCCGAACCTGGAGCCCGATCCCTTCCCGTTCCGTGAAGCCGGCGGAAAAATCGCCTACGGCCTGGACCTGGACGGCAAAACCAAACCGACCGATTTCACCTCGCCCGATGGAAAGACCGGGATCGACAATCAGCTGTTTCGCGTCATCGGTTGCGTGTCCAACTACCGCACCGGCGCCTCGCTGCTGCAGTTCGAAAGCATCTTTCAGAAGAAGATGAACGTCGACCGCATCATGATCGAGTTGACCGACGTGGACAGCTTGGCGAACGATGACGATGTCACCATCACCACCTATCGCGGGCGTGATTCACTGCTGATGGACGGCACGGGAAACAATTTCCAACCGGGCGGCACGCAGCGGATCGATATGCGCTTTGGCAAGGAGTTCATCTTCACGGCCAAAGCCAAGATCGTGAACGGCGTGCTGATCACGCAGCCGATGAACTTCAAGATGCCGCACGAAGTGAACACGGAAGAAGCCGCTTACGATTGGCTGCGCGATGCGCGGTTTGAGTTGAAGCTTACACCGACGGGGGCTGAAGGCCTGATCGGCGGATACGCCGACGTCGAGAGCTTCCATCGCAGCCGCTTTCGCACGTGGTCGACGCACCACTCGAGCTATGGCCAGCAAGCGGGCGGGTCGGTGTACAAAGTCTTACGCAAACTGGCCGATGGATTTCCCGACCCGGCGACGGGCGAGAACACCGCTATCTCGGCAGTTTACCGCGTGAAGATGGTGCAGGTGCGCGTGCTGCGCCCGGAGAAAGAAGTGGCGAGCACAGACGCCGCGAGCCGCGCGAAGCAACTGGCCGACGACGGCGCGACCGCAAAATAGCGTGATATTGGGCGAGCCCTCGCTGATCGCGCTCGCCCAATAAACCGCGCTTCGCGTTACTTTTTGTTGCCGTCCAAGAGTCCGTAACGGACCCGTTGAAGTTTCCCGGATTTCACAACGCCAACCTCGTAAATCGGCGCGCCGGCAACGACCATGGGGATGACCCAGACGACCGTCTCACCTTCGGCTTGCGCCTTGGTCGCAATATCGGCGAGCGAGACATGAGATATTTCCATCAGCGCGTGATATTCGGCCGCGCGCGAGACGTGCTCGACGTCCTTGAACACTTCCGTCTCGGGCTTCCACGGCGCTTGTTTGGGATCGCCGTTGAATTCCTTCAGAACATTGTGCTCTGCGTCAGCCTTCAACCCCTTCGCGGAGGCATAGACAGCGAGGTGCAACGCGCCGTCCTCGTATTCAAACTTTGCTGCCGTCGGCACTTCTCCTGTTTTGGCGACTTGTTGAATGGCCTGGACAAGCGTGTGCTTGCTCGCGGGCAAGCTCTTTAGAAGCTCAGGTTCGCTTTCTCCCACGGCGAAGGTCGGGCTTGCGAAAACAAGCGCCGAGAAAATCGCGGTGGCTGCAAAAATATTTTTCATGATCTCTCCCGTGTTGAAGATGAAATTTACGTGCGCGCACGCGACGCGCCGGCGTACAGCCGATCGGCGTTGGCCCAATTGATCGCGCCCATGAAGGCGTTCACGTAATCGGCGGCTTTTGCGCCAAAATCCATGTGGTAGGCATGCTCGTACATATCGAGGGCGAGAAGCGGCTCCCCGCCCGCCAGCGTCATCGTATGATCGGCGGCCCACGTATTGACGAGGCGCTTGTCGTGTGGGCTGTAGGTGAGAATGACCCAGCCTGAGCCCCCGCCTTCGGCTTTGCCCATGGCCGCGAACTCTGCGCGCCAGCGATCCAGGCTGCCGAAGTCGCGCGCGATCATTTCCGCGAGCGCCTTACCCGGCGCGTTCGCATCGCCGAGTCCGGCAAAATAAACTTCGTGCAGGATCATGGAGTTGGTGGCGATCAACTCCTCGCGCTTGAGCCCGTTGATCGTAAAGACCGGCGCTTTGTCGTAATCGAGGCCGGCGAGTTGCTCGGTGATGGCATTGAGGCGTTTCACCGCGCCCATGTAGTTGTTCTCGTAGTGACTGACCAAAATCTTTTCGGACAGGCCTTTGATTTTCGCGGGATCGAACGCAAGCGGCCTGGGATCGTATTTCATGACAGGTTTTCCGGCGGCCGGCGGCGCCTGAGCGCGCGTCGGTTCCGTTGCAGCAACGAGCAAGCCGGCGGCGGCTATTCCTGTGGTGGCGAGAAAACGGCGGCGCGGAAAATCTTCGGTCATGGGCAGCTCCATTCCAGGCGCGATTGGACGCCGAATTCCTACACCCCCAACACCTTGATGCAACTGTTTTACTAGTCTATTCTATATGATACATATGCATCATGAAAGCTGTCGACACCCCGACGACCTGGCTCTTATTGCTTCACCAGCTTCCAGCCAAGCCCGCTTACCTGCGCGTCAAGACGGCACGCAGCCTCGAACAGTTGGGCGCGGTTCCTATTAAAAACGCCGTTCACGCGCTGCCCCGGACGTCCGAGACCGCGCCTGCTTATGAAAAGCTCAGGACCGAGATCATACGCGCCGGCGGCGAAGCTTTGATTTGCGAAGCGCATTTTGTAGCCGGACTTTCCGACATCGAGATTCGCGCGCTGTTCGATAAGGCGCGTGATGCCGATTACGAGAGCATCGTGCGCGACGGACGGCGGCTGTTGCAGCGAAAAAAGATCACGCAAGCCGAAGTTCAGCGCCTGAGCCGCCGCCGCAGCGAAACGATGGGTATCAATTTTTTTTCAGCACACGGGCGTCAAGGCGCGGACGACGTGCTGGTCGACCTGGAGCGGAAGCTGCGCCAACATGCGGACGTGAGCCGTGCTGAAGCGCCGCCGCGATTGGCGCGTGCGGACTTGAAGAGCCGCGTGTGGGTGACACGTCGCCATGTTCATATCGATCGCATTGCATCGGCATGGCTCATTCGACGCTTCATCGATCCCGCAGCCGTTTTTAAATTCGTCGATGCCAAAACATATAAACCGCGGCGAACGGATTTGCGGTTCGACATGGCGAATGCGGAGTTCACTCATGAGGGAAATGACTGCACATTTGAAACGCTGATACGGCGCGGGGAGTTAAGCGGCGACGACGCGCTTCGCGCAATTGCAGAAATCATTCACGACCTGGATGTCGATGAAGGAAAATTCGGCCGCCCCGAAGCTGCCGGTTTTGAAGCCATGATCAGCGGCGTGTGCGCGAGCACGAGCAAAGATCAGGAACGCGTCGCTCTTGGGAGCGCCGCCTTGGATCAGTTTTATACGCATTTCGAAAACAAGACGACTTAGACCGTCTTCGCGGCGGTTTTGGCTTTCAGCATTTCGACGTTTTTCGCCGTCACCAGTCCGGCATCGACCATGCCTGTCAGCAATTCCTCGACGGAGCCTTGGCAGATCCAATCGACGATGCGCTTTGCGCCGCGCGCGGCGACCTTGGCCCGTGTTTCGGCGCCGGCGTAGAGATAGGTGCGCCCGACACTGGTGTGCGTGAGGTAGCCCTTGTCCTCGAGGCGGCTAAGCACCGTGCGCACGGTGGACTCTTTCAGGCGGTCTTTGAGCTGCACGCGAACGTCTTCGGCGATGATGGGCCCTGAGGCCCAGACCACCTGCATCATCTCCAACTCGAGGGGCCCTAAGTCGGGAAGATCGGAAATATCCAGATTCATGTACGCTACCGTTTGTAATGCTACATGTTGTAGCGCTACGAATGAAATCAGACAATCTGTAATATTTACAGAGAGGTATGAGAATGGGCTTGGCGAATCTGTCTCGCGCGCAAGACCTGAAAAATCCACGGAAAACCTTGTGGCAGGCCTTTGAAAGTGTATATTCCGCGCGCTTTTACATAACTCCTTGCCGGCGCACTTGAGGCGTCGGCTATGCCGGAACTGCCGATGGTCGGCGGGTACCGGACGAGAGAAGCCAAAGGGAGATACGCTGCATGCCTCTTTATGAGAGCGTGGTCATCGCGCGCCAGGACATCGCCACCACACAGGTGGACACCCTGGCCGACGAACTCACCGCCATCCTGACCGAAGGCAACGCCAAAGTTCTCAAGCGCGAGAGCTGGGGCCTTCGTTCGCTGACTTATCGCATCAAGAAAAACCGCAAGGGTCACTACGTGCTCTTCAACATCGATGGCCCTGCTTCGGCCATCAATGAGTACGAGCGCCGCATGCGCATCAACGAAGATGTGCTGCGCTATCTGACCGTGCGCGTGGAAGAATTGGAAGAAGGCCCGTCGGCCGTCATCACCAACAAAGACCGTCCGCCTGAGCGGACCGGCTTCGGTGATCGCGGCGGCTTCGGCGGCGGTCGTGGCGGCTTCGGTGGCGGCGGTGGCCGTGGCCGGCCCCGTGAAGACGGCGGCGGCGGCGGTGGCGGTGGCGGTGGCGGTGGCGGTGGCCACTACAGCTCGAACCGTCGTCCCCGTGATGAATCCCCTTCAGGAGAAGGCTAATGCCAGCCCCCGGTCGCAAACCGTTCTTCCGCCGTCGTAAAAGCTGCCCATTCACGGGCAGCGCCGCGCCGAAGATCGACTACAAGGACACACGCACCCTGTCGCGCTACATCTCTGAGCGCGGCAAGATCGTGCCGTCCCGCATCACTGCCGTGTCCACCAAGAAGCAGCGTGAACTCGCCCGCGCCATCAAGCGCGCGCGCTTCCTCGCTCTGCTGCCTTACGTGGTCGCGATCTAGATGACGCGTCCCAGCGCCATGGCCGCCGTTGCCGGGGCGCTGGGAGCCGCGTTGCTTGTCGCGTTTTTTCGCGGCTCGTTCTTGGGTCTTGGCGTGGGCACGGTGCTCTCGCCCGTACCCCTGGCGATGACCGCATTAGGTTTGGGTTTAGCGTATCTGCCGGTGGCAGTTATTGGTGGCGCTGTGACAGTTGGCGTTTTGACAGGCTCGTTTGCTTTGGCTGCCATCTATCTTTTGATAGACGCGGTGCCTGTTGCCGCACTCGCGCGCCTGAGCGCTGTCGGCAACGGCGACGTGAGCGGTAAAGCCATCGGACACCGCGTGGCGCTTCTGGCCGTGGGCGCGGCTGTGTTTTTGAGCCTGGTCCTCGTACTGATGCCCCATGCCGACGGCATTGAAGCCGCCGTGCGCGCGTGGGTGACCAACATGTTCGCCGCCATGCCGCAGCCCAGCGGAATGTCGGAAACCGATTTCGGAACGCTGCGTGAGCAATTCGTGAAGGCGACCGCGGGCGTTCTGCCGGCGGGTGGCGCTTGGAACTGGATCTTGCGCGCGGTGATCAGCATCGCGTTTGCGCAACATCTTTTGCACCGCATGAAGATCGAACTGTGGCCGACACCGGCGTACCGTACCTTTGCGACGCCCGGCTGGTACTTCATTCTGTTTGCCGTCATCGGCATCGCCGGCATGGCGGTCAAAGGTGACGTAGGTTATGTGGCCGGCAATGCGGCGATTGCTTTGTGCCTGCCGTTGTTTTTGCAAGGCCTTGCGGTTGTTCACTGCGCCGTGAAACGCGTCGCACACAGCACGGCATGGCTGGTGGTGTTTTATACGGCTGCTCTTTTTCTCCCCGTCTTTGCGTGGCTCGCTCTCGTGGGTCTCGCGGTGTCGGATCATGTGTTTCACATACGAACGCGCTATCTCGGCGCCATTTAGGATAGAGGTGAGCTATGGAAGTCATTCTGCTTGAGCGTATCGACCGCCTGGGACAAATGGGCGATGTGGTTTCGGTGAAAGCCGGTTTCGCGCGGAACTATCTGTTCCCGCAGAAGAAGGCTCTGCGCTCGAACAAAGAGAGCAAGGCGTTCTTTGAATCTCAGCGCGCTGAACTGGAAGCCACCAACGCCAAGCGCCGCGGTGAAGCCGAAGTCGTCGCCAAGAAGATGGACGGCATCAAGCTCATCATCGTGCGTCAGGCCGGTGAAGGTGGACAGCTTTACGGATCAGTCACCGCCCGCGACGTGGCCGATGCACTGAAAGCGCAAAGCATCACGACCGAAGGGTTGACGGTTCTGTTGAATGCGCCCGTGAAGAACCTGGGCACCTTCAAGACCGCCGTGCGCTTGCATGCCGACGTGAAGGTCGACGTGGAATTCACCGTCGCGCGCTCGATGGAAGAAGCCCACATGAACTTGGCCAAGGCGGCGGAACTGTTGGAACGCGCTGAAGACGCGGCGCAACTGACGGCTGCTGAAGAAGCCCCGGCCGATGAAGCCGCCGGTGAAGCCGAAGCCGCGGAAGCCAACGCCTAAAGCGGCTTTCTCGCGAAGAACGATCCCGGCGCGGCTTACCCAAGCCGCGCCGGTTTCATTTCAAGACTGGTCTTCCTTAAGCCGCACCGGCACTTATATTACGGCGAACCCCGTTCCAAGGACGTTGCCCATGACCGAGCAAACACAGATTCCCGTCACCGTGCTGACCGGCTATTTGGGCGCGGGTAAAACCACCCTTCTCAACCGGGTGCTGACGGAGAACCACGGCAAGAAGTATGCGGTCATCGTCAATGAGTTCGGCGAGATCGGCATCGACAACGACCTGGTGGTGGGCGCGGACGAAGAAATCTTCGAGATGAACAACGGCTGCATTTGCTGCACCGTGCGCGGCGATTTGATCCGCATCATTGGCGGGCTGTTGAAGCGCAAAGATAAATTCGACGCGATTTTGGTGGAAACCACGGGCCTCGCGGATCCGGCCCCCGTCGCGCAGACATTTTTCACCGACGACGACATCAAGAAGCGCACCAAGCTGGACAGCATCGTGACGGTGGTGGACGCGAAACACATCGATCAGCGTTTAGACGACAGCGATGAAGCCGAAGAGCAAATCGCTTTCGCCGACATCGTGCTGCTGAACAAAACGGATTTGGTGTCGCCCGAAGCGCTTGCGAAAGTGGAAGCGCATATCCGCACCCTGAACCCGTTTGCGAAAATCTATCGCACCGAGCGCTCGAACATTCCCCTCGATCAAATTCTCAATCGCGGCGCCTTCGACTTGAAGCGCGCGTTGGAGCTGGACCCGCACTTCCTGTGCGATCACGAACACGGGCATCATCATCACGATCACGCCGCGGCGAGCACGATCCATGACACCGATATTCACAGCATCTCTCTGTCCACCGACAAGCCGCTCGATCTGCAAAAGTTCGACGCGTGGGTTGCGGACGTGTTGATGACCGACGGCCAGCGCATCTTGCGCACCAAGGGCATCCTCAACATGGCCGCCAAAGACGAGCGCTTTGTGTTCCAGGCCGTGCACATGGTGTCGGAAGGAACGTTCACCGGACCGTGGCCGAGCAAAGACAACCGCCGCAGCCGCCTGGTGTTCATTGGGCGAAAACTCGATGAAGCGGCGCTGAAGCGCGGCTTCGATAGCTGCATCGCTTAAGGTCATGGCGACGTCTGTGAGCCGCGCGCCGGTCGTCGCGCATGAGTTCGGCGCGTACGTCGTATCGGCGACGGCCAATGGCCGCCTGTTCGGTGTGGCCTTCGGCGACGGCATGGTGCGCCTCATCGACAGCGAAATCCTCGATGCGAAACCTGTTGAAGTGCAAGCGCACGTAGGCGCGGCACTGTGCCTGGCCGCCGATATCGAAAAAGGCGCGTTCCTGTCGGGCGGCGACGACGGCAACCTGAACAAGATTTCGGCGTTGGGCGCTGTGGAAGTTGTCGCTGAACATAAAGGTCGTTGGGTGGAACATGTGACCACCCATAGCGGCAGCGGCGTACGCGCTTATTCTGTGGGGAAAGACGCCTTTGTCCTCGGCAAGCAAAAGACCGAGCCGCGTAAGCTGACTCATGCGACCAGCGTCGGCGGGCTGGCGATCAATCCTAAAGGCCGCCGTTTGGCAGTGGCGCATTATGGTGGTGTGAGTTTGTGGTGGCTGGCGCAAGACTCGCCGCCCGCCTTGCTGCCGTGGAAAGGCTCGCACTTGCAGACTGTGTGGTCGCCCGACGGCGATTACGTGGTGACAGCGATGCAGGAAAACGCGCTGCATGGCTGGCGCTTGTCGGACAATGAACACATGCGCATGTCAGGCTACGGCGCCAAGGTGCGCTCCGCCGCCTTCGGCCGGCGCGGACATTTCCTGGCGACGGGCGGTGCCGAGAGCGTGATTTGCTGGCCGTTTACCGGCGGTGGCCCCATGGGCAAAGCGCCGTTCGAATTCGGCGGCGCGGGCGGCGCACCTTGTACGGCGGTGGCGGCTAATCCTGAGATGGATGTCTTTGCCGCCGGTTTCGAAGACGGCAGCGTGATCGTCGGTCAGCCGGGGCCTAAGGCCGCGATGCTGATTATCATGGGCGGCGGAAGCCCAGTGACGGCCTTGTGCTGGAATCCCGACGGTGATCGTCTACTGGCTGGTACCGAAGCGGGCGACGTGAACATCGCCGACTTCCGCGCTTAGTTTTTTTGGCGCATTTCCTATTCGGAAAACCGGGCGTCCACTTTTCCGGGAAATGCGCTTAGCGTAAAAAGAGAATCCCCAACATCACCACGCCGAGAATGATGCGGTAGATGGCGAACGCCGTGAAGTTGTGGCTGGAGATGTAGCGCAGCAGCCAGCGGATCACGACCAGCGCCACCAGAAACGAAACAACGAAGCCCACCGCGACGACGCTAAGGCCGTGGAAGTCGAGATCGTGGCGGCTTTTATAAACATCGTAAAAGGTGGCGCCGAACATGGTCGGCACAGCGAGAAAGAACGAGAACTCGGCCGCCGTGCGGCGATCGACGCCTACCAACAGCGCGCCCATGATCGTCGCGGCTGAACGCGACATACCCGGAATCATCGCGATACATTGAAACGCGCCGATGGTCAGCGCGCGCGGGTATGAGAGTTCATTGGTGGAATGAATCTTCGCCGTCTGATGGGTGCGCTCGACGATCATGATCGCGATGCCGCCCACGATCAGCGCGCACGATACGACCCATGGATTGAACAATACGCTTTTGATAAACCCGCCAAAAGCAGCGCCCAAAACCGCTGCCGGCAGAAATGCGATTAGAACGCTGAGTGCCAGATGCTGCGACGCGCGCTCGCCGAAGAGGCCCATGAACGTGCGCCAGAACAGTTGGCGATAAATCCAGACCACCGAAAGAATGGCGCCGAGCTGGATGACAATTTCAAAGAGTTTGCCCGGAGGACCTTCGAAGCCGAGCAGGTCCTCGACGAGGATCAAGTGGCCGGTGGACGAAATGGGCAGAAATTCGGTGACGCCTTCGACCACGCCGAGGAAGGCCGCCATGAGCAAAGTATAGAGATCCATGCGCATCCAAAAAGACAAACGCGCAGCGGATTGCAGCGCGCGCGCATCACGCCAGAGGCGCGCGCGATTAGCAAGAGCGGCGGAAGGCCACTCTTGCTGTCACGGCGTTCGTTACAATATGAGCGACGTTATTCTTTGCTGGTTTATTTTTTACCAGCGGGCTTTTTGCTCATCGCGTCGAGCTGAGCCTGCAGGTCCGTGACCTGCGACTTGCACTGACTGAGATTTGAATCGGACGATTTCGCCGCCATGACGGACGTGTCGACCTTCTTTTTCATTGCGTCGCGATCAAGCTCGACGGTCGCGATCTTCGCCTGCGCCGCCTGAAGGTCCGTCTTGACCATGAACACATAAACACCCATCGCGATGACAACTAAAACAGCGATGGCTAACAAGCGTGCAGCTATTCCAGCAGAACCACCCATAACTCAAACCTCCCCGTTGTAATGTCCTCGCTCGAGTCCACACACCGTCCCCTTCGGGGTCCTCTCACGGGATCTGGTCGCACGCGAGGTACGCAGAATAATAAACACAGAAACGCCCCGCGCGCCGCGAATTTGTAACCGGATGTGCGTACAGTGACTAAACGCGCGCACAATCAAATACTTAGGGCAGGAGGATAACGGCCGCTCTCGCAGTGCGAGAACGGCCGGGTCGTTTAAGAGCGCGTGCGCGGCTTCATTTTAGTGAAAGCCGGGGGCTCGGCCGACGCGGCTTCGACCTGGCTCTTTAAGCCTTGGATCTGGGCCGTACATTGTTCGGCGCGGGTTTTGGTGTTGTTCACAGCCACATCGAATTGGCCGGCTTCGGTTTCGAGCTTTTGCGTTTCCGCCTGGATTCGCACAATGGCGGCGTTGGTGTCTTTGAGTTCGCTGTGCAGATAATAGCCGTAGCCGCCAAGGCCTACAGCGGCAGCAAACGCCACGAACAGCAACTGTGCGAACGTCTGAGTGGACATGTTTTTCATAAGACTCTCCCAAATCGTGAGAACCGAGCCTGACGGCCAATCGGGGCGGAAATGCCTTTGAAAGGCGGCGAAACCTTGATCATTAACTATTGCCCGCAATCTTAACGGGTTATCGGCGCCACTTTTCGAGTCTTGCACCCGATATCCTCGTTATCCACACGTTCGCGCGGTCGTGTGACGCTGATATGACTAGGCCCTTCGGGGAAAACGAATTCATGTCCATTCCACTTCGCGTCGCGGAGCCGGCAGACGAAGCCGGAAACGTCCTACGCACACCGCCGCATAACTACGAAGCGGAGCGCGCTCTGCTGGGCGCGATCTTGATGAACAACCGCGCCTTTGAGCGCGTGAACGAATTCTTGGATCCCAAGCATTTCGCCGATCCGGTCAACGGGCGCATTTACGAATCGTGTTCCAAACTGATCGAGCAGGCGCAGCCCGCCAACCCGGTCACGCTGAAAACCTATCTCGAGCGCGACGACCTGGTGATTGCCGCGGGCGGCATGAAGTATTTGGCCAACATCGCCGCGGGCGCCGTAACGGTGATCAATGCCGGCGACTACGGCAAGCTGATCTACGACCTGTTCTTGCGCCGCGAACTGATCGCGCTGGGCGAGGACATGGTGAACGATGCGTTCGACAGTTCACCCGACGAATCCGCCATGGATCAGATCGAAGGCTCGGAGCAAAAGCTGTTCGACTTGGCCTCCACCGGAAACGTGGAAGGCGGGTTCCGCACCTTCCAAGACGCGCTGGTCCAAGCCATCAATCTGGCCGAAGCCGCGCACCGGCGTGAAGGTGCGCTGGCCGGGGTCACCTCGGGCCTTCGCGATGTCGACAAAAAGCTGGGCGGTCTGCACGGAAGCGATCTGCTGATTCTCGCGGGACGCCCGTCCATGGGCAAAACCGCGCTGGCGACGACCATGGCCGTGAACGCCGCGAAATATTTCGCGGCCACCGACCGCGCGGAAGATCGCGGCAAGCAAGTGGCGTTCTTCTCGCTCGAAATGTCGGCTGAGCAATTGGCCACGCGTATTTTGGCCGAGGGCGCCAAGATCAACAGCCACGGCATCAGAACCGGCGGCTTATCGAATGATGATTTCGCGCGCCTTGTGGTCGCCAGTCAGAACCTATCCGTTCTGCCGTTGTGCATCGACGATACGCCGGCGGTGACGGTGTCGACGATCCGTACGCGCTGCCGCCGCCTCGCACGTACCAGCAAGACTGCCAGCCACCACGGCCTTGGCTTGATCGTGATCGATTACTTGCAGCTCATCGCGCCCGCGCGCGGCGAGCGCAGCGAAAACCGCGTGCAGGAAATTTCCGCCATCACGCGCGGCCTGAAGGCGCTGGCGAAAGATTTGGGTGTTCCGGTATTGGCGCTGTCGCAGCTGTCGCGCGCCGTCGAGCAGCGCGAAGACAAACGCCCGCAACTGTCCGACTTGCGTGAATCAGGAACGATCGAGCAGGACTCGGACGTGGTCATGTTCGTCTACCGCGAGCAGTACTATCTGGAACGCGCAGAGCCTTCGCAAAAACCCGAAGAAGCTTCGGACAAATACCACGAGCGTCATGCTAAATGGCAGGAACGCTGCGAGCTTGCGCACAACATCGCCGAGGTCATCGTTGCGAAACAGCGTCATGGTCCCATTGGAACCGTGAAGCTGCACTTCGAAGCCGACTTCACGCATTTCAGCGATCACGTGGATTCGGAGCATCTGCCCGAGCAACTCGAATAGCCGCGACTCGCGTCGCAGCACATTTACGAAGAACCTTCATATCCATTCAACCGTCGCGTGCGCGCACCAGGTCGCGAATACAATTTTTTTCGCGTGTTTCGGGAGCAGTGTGTGAAACAGCACACGCCCCTCGTTCAAAACGCATTGCACATACGAGAATGATTTGTCGGCGTTTTGCGTGCGTGGCATTGTCGCGATGCGATGCGGGGGCATCGCAGTCCAATGGGTACGCTCATCAAAAAGCGTCAGGTTGCACTGCCAGAAAGGGGGTCGCCATGACTACGACTATCACGGACAGAATCAATTCTGTGAAATTCTCGTTCGACGACATGTGGGGGTTACATGCGTCGCTTGAATCCGAAGAGGCACAGCCGGACAACGCGCTGGCCGCACTCGCCTTCTCAACAAAATATTTTCGCGGCGATCGTCAGAAGGCGGCGGCATTTTCCATGCGCATGAATGCGTTGGTGGAATTGTTTGCCACCGACGATCGTATCGAGGCTTGGGCTGCGCCCTTGCAAGCCGACGGCAGCGCCGCCATGCAAGAGCCGGTGTTCTATGCACTGGCCTTGTGCCCGCTCCGCACAGAAGGCCGTGACGTATATTTTGATCCGGACGAATTCTTCGACATCGTTCTCGGTCATGCCGAATTGGCGGGCGCCGCTTAGCACGCACCGAACACACGCGACGACAAAAGCGCTCGCCAGCAATGGCGGGCGCTTTTTATATTTCGTAACTTGGCCTTATGGGCGGGAACCTTCTTCAACATTCCCGGTTGTATCGTGCGACTCAATTAGGGAGGTCGCATGAACGGTATTATTTATCTCGTCGGTTTGGTTGTCGTTGTGTTGTTCATTCTCTCGTTTCTCGGGCTGCGCTGAGTTTCTACTGCACCCTTTCTGAAACCGGAGGAGGACCACCATGACTTTGCAATCCACGACAAGCACGGCTGCGCTCGGCACGACTGACTCCTTCCATTATGTGGATTGGGGCGCGATCATCGCAGGCGCCGTGCTTGCGTCTGCTATTTCACTTCTTTTATTCACCTTTGGTGGAGCCATCGGCCTTTCCATGCTGTCCCCTTGGGACGGCGAAGGCGCCAACATGTCGGTCTATTTCATCGTCATGGGGCTTTGGACGCTGTGGGTCGTGGTGTCGAGTTTTATGGCCGGTGGATACATGGCTGGCCGCATGCGCCGGCGCATCGGTGACGGCACCGAGCATGAAGTTGAAGTGCGCGACGGTGCACATGGCCTGCTCGTGTGGGCGTTAGGACTGCTTCTCGCTTCATTGCTGTTAGCTCTGGGAATTTCCGGTGCAGCAGGCGTTGCTGCAAAAGGCGCGGGCGCGGCGGCTGGTGTTGCCGGCGTCGCGGCGGCACGCGGCGATGTGAACGATTATACGATCGATTCTTTGTTGCGCCCCACGGGCACCTCCACCGCCGCATCCAATGCTGCGACGGCTGCACCCGCTGCTGGTGCGGCTGATGCAACTGCGGCGACCACAGACGCAATGGGCGCAAACCCGCCGATGGGCGATGCAACGCAAGGCGCGTCGCGTCGCGCGTCGCAGTCTGACCGTCAGGAAATTAGCCGTCTTATGACCTTCGGCACGGTGCACGGCGCGTTAACGGCGGACAACAAGACCTACCTTGCCCAACGCGTGGCCGCACAAACTGGCCTAACGCAGGCGGAAGCTCAGGCGCGCATTGACCAGGTTCTTACCGAAGCGAAGAAGAAGGCCGATACCGCCCGCAAAATCGGCATCGTGATTGGCTTCCTGACAGCGGCGGCCCTTGCTGTCGCGGCGGCTGCCGCGGCCTGGGCTGCCAACCTGGGTGGACGCCATCGCGATCAAGGCACCGACATGGCCGCTTTCTGGCGCTGGCATTAACACCATTCATAGGAGGCAAGCATGAGAAGTATGTTTCTGTGGCTCATCGGCGTGCCGATCCCGATCATCATCCTGATCGCGCTGTTCGCACATTAGATTCCACCCGGGACGCTTTTTTCAAGGCGTCCCGGGTAGGCGTTTAGCGGCGCGCGTGATAGACAATCGCGCGCATGATCCCTGCCACCCTTACCCGTTCTGAAGACCGTTCCGGCGCGTTGCTGACGATCGACCTTGCGGCCATCGTCGCCAACTGGCGGACGCTGAAACGCCTGGGCGGACCCGGGTGCGATGTGGGCGCCGTCGTGAAGGCGGATGCTTACGGCCTCGGCCTGGTTCCGGTCGCTCAGGCCCTGAAGTCCGCCGGCTGCACCACCTTTTATGTGGCCCACATCGATGAAGGCATTGCGCTGCGCCCCGCCCTTGGGCCGGAGCCCCGCATCCTCGTCATGCATGGCCCTAATCCGGGTACGGAAAAGGATTTCGCGGCTCATCATCTGATTCCGGTGCTGAGCACGCCCCCGCAGATCAAGGCATGGCGCGGTTTCGCACACAGCAGCGACGTGCTGATGGAATCCGTGGTTCAGGTGGATACGGGCATGAACCGCCTAGGGCTAACCGCGGCCGAATTTGAATCGCACGTCGCCAACCCCGATGGCTTTCTCGGACTTCACCCGCTGGCGCTGATGAGTCACTTGGCGTGCGCCGATACGCCCGAGCACCCTATGAACGCCCGTCAGCGCGAGCACTTTGCCTCGGCCCTGTCGGTCTTTCGCGGCAAATTTCCTGACGCTAAGGGCACCCTGGCCAATTCATCGGGTCTGTTTTTGGGGCGGGCCTTTGTCTTCGATATGGCGCGCCCGGGCGTGGCCCTTTACGGCGTAAACCCCACACCGGGCGGGGCCAACCCTATGGTGCCTGTGGTGCGGTTACAGGCTAAAATCCTGCAGGTTCGTCGCGTTGACGCTGCTGCCCCCGTTGGCTATGGTGCCGCTCACTTGACCCCCGATGGCGCCAAATTAGCAACGGTATCAATGGGTTACGCCGACGGACTGCTGCGATCCTGGAGCCCAAACGGCCGCGCCTTTGTGGACGACTTTGCTGTCAGCGTGGCGGGGCGGGTTTCCATGGATTTGACCACCTTTGACGTCTCCATCGTCCCGGAGTCCGCGCTGGGCCCGGGCGCTGTGATCGACATCATCGGCACGCGCCATACGGTCGATGACGTAGCGCGCGAGGCCGGCACCATCGGCTATGAAGTGCTGACCGCGCTGGGCAGCCGTTACACCCGGCGCTATCTGCCAGCCGTGCGAACATAGGCCCCATGAATTTTCTCGCCCTCATTGGCCGCGTGGTGTTGGCATTCCTCGGACACCTCGGGCGCTTGACGCTTTTTGCGGCGGCCGCCATTTCGCACTGCGTGCGCCCGCCGATCTATCCGCGCCTCATTGGCCGGCAGATGATCGACATTGGCTATTACTCATTGCCCGTCGTCGGCTTGACCGCGATTTTCTCCGGCATGGTGCTGGCGCTGCAAAGCTACACCGGCTTCGCGCGTTTCTCGGCGGGAAGTGAGAACGCCGTCGCCAATGTCGTGGTGGTTTCGCTGACGCGCGAATTAGGACCTGTGCTTGCGGGCTTGATGGTGGCGGGGCGCATTGGCGCATCCATGGCTGCCGAGATCGGTACCATGCGCGTGACCGAACAGATCGACGCGTTGACGACGCTGTCGACCAATCCGTTCAAGTATCTGGTGGTGCCGCGTTTGATCGCCGGCCTGTTGATGCTGCCATTCCTGGTGCTGATCGCCGACATCATCGGCATCTTCGGCGGCTTCGTGGTGAGCGTTTATAAATTGGGATTCAATCCCGCCGCCTACATCTCGAACACCTATCAGTTCATGCAGCCCCTGGACGTGATTTCGGGTTTGGTGAAGGCGGCGGTGTTCGGCTTCATCATCGCGTTGATGGGCTGCTACGCCGGTTATTATTCCAAAGGCGGCGCGCAAGGCGTCGGCGCGGCCACCACTAATGCCGTGGTGTCGTCGTCGATCTTGATCCTGACGTTCAATTACATCCTCACCGAATTGTTCTTCGGCACATGACACCGAAAATCCGCCTCAAGGACGTACATAAATCCTTCGGCGACAAGAAGGTGCTGACGGGCGTGTCCTTCGACATCATGCCCAAAGAGTCCGTGGTCGTGATCGGCGGATCGGGCACCGGAAAGTCGGTGCTGATCAAATGCATTCTCGGCATTCTTCAGGCCGACAGCGGCGCCATTGAAGTGGACGGCGCCGATGTGACGCACATGACGGCGAATCAACGCGATGCCGCGAACAATAAATTCGGCATGTTGTTTCAAGGCGCTGCTTTGTTCGACAGCTTGCCGGTCTGGGAGAATGTGGCGTTTGGCTTGATCCAACGGGGCATGAAGCGCAAGGAAGCCAAAGACCGCGCCATGGACACCTTGGGCAAAGTGGGCTTGGCCCCCGAAGTCGGCGCGTTGTCGCCGTCGGAATTATCGGGCGGCATGCAAAAGCGCGTGGGCCTGGCCCGCGCCATTGCCGGCGAACCGGAAATCGTTTTCTTCGACGAGCCGACGACGGGCCTCGATCCCATCATGGCCGACGTCATCAATGACTTGATCATCAGTTGCGTGCGCAAGCAGGGCATCACGGCCTTGAGCATCACACACGACATGCACTCGGCGCGCAAAATCGGCGACCGCATTACGATGTTATACGAAGGCAAGCTGATCTGGGTCGGCAAGCCCGAAGAAGTCGAGCACAGCGGCAACGCCTACGTCGATCAGTTCGTGCATGGGAAAGCCGAAGGCCCCATCAAGATGCAATTGCGTCGGTAATGGCTAAGGCGACAAAATCCTTCGTCTGTCAAAGCTGCGGCGCGGCGTATACGCGGTGGCAGGGCAAGTGCGATTCCTGCAACGAGTGGAACACCATCGCCGAAGAAGCCCCGCGCGAAGTCATGCCCAAGGGCGTGAGCGGCGGCAAAGGCGGACGCTCCATCGCCTTCGTCGATCTGAAGGGCACGGGCACGCCACCGCCGCGCCGCTCGACCACCATCGGCGAGTTGGACCGGGTTTGCGGCGGCGGACTTGTGGCGGGCGCGGCCATTCTGGTGGGCGGCGATCCCGGCATCGGTAAATCGACGCTGCTGTTGGAAGCGTGCGGAAAACTGGCGGCACATGCGACGTGCGTTTACATCACTGGCGAAGAAGCGGTGGACCAAGTGCGCTTGCGCGCGCAACGCCTCGGCTATGCCAACGCAAATGTGAAGCTGGCCGCCGCCACCAATGTGCGCGACATCGTCGCCAGCCTCGATGAAGCGGGCGCTGCCGATGTGGTGGTGATCGATTCCATTCAGACGATGTTTTCCGACACGGCTGATTCGGCACCCGGCACCGTGACGCAAGTGCGCACCTGCGCGCACGAGTTGATTCGTGTGGCGAAGCGCCGGGGCTTCACGCTGTTCCTGGTTGGTCATGTCACCAAGGAAGGCACGCTGGCAGGCCCGCGCGTGCTGGAACACATGGTCGATACGGTTTTGTATTTCGAAGGCGACCGCGGCCATCAATTCCGAATTCTGCGCGCGGTCAAAAACCGCTTTGGCCCCACGGACGAAATTGGCGTGTTCGAGATGACCGACGGCGGGCTCAAGGAAGTTTTGAACCCCTCGGCGCTGTTCCTAGCGGAGCGGCGCGGCAATGTGAGCGGCAGCTGCGTGTTTGCCGGAATCGAGGGCACACGACCCGTTCTTGTTGAAATCCAGGCCCTTGTCGCGCCCTCGGCCCTGGGCACCCCCCGGCGTGCCGTGGTGGGCTGGGATAGTGCCCGTTTAAACATGATTATTGCGGTCATGGAGGCGAGAGGCGGCCTTGCCTTCGGGGCGCACGACATATATCTCAACGTCGCTGGCGGCTTGCGGATCAGCGAACCGGCGGCGGATTTAGCGGTGGCGGCGGCCTTGGTTTCAGCCTTCAGCGGCGACCCGGTGCCCGCGGATGCGGTGGTATTCGGCGAGATTGGATTGTCGGGTGAAGTGCGGGCCGTGGCGCAGCGCGATTTGCGCCTGAAAGAGGCCGCAAAACTCGGGTTTCATCAAGCCTGGATGCCGCGGCAAGCACGCGATGCCGCCAAAGCACGCGGAAAAGACGACACCAAGAGCGGATTGGCCCTAAAGGATATGGGACACGTGCAGGACGTCATGAGCCAGTTCGCGAGCGTGGCCGGCATGCAGAATTTTCAGCGAGGCGGTCATTGATCGATAAGCTGCCCATCAACGGTCTCGATCTTGCGGTGGGCGTCGTCCTTCTGATTTCGGCGCTGCTTGCGTTCATTCGCGGTTTTGTGCACGAGATTCTCTCGGTGGCGGCCTGGATTGGCGCCCTTGCAGCCTCCATATACGGGCTACCTTACGTTCAACCCTATGCGCACAAGCTCATTCACCTGAGCTGGGCGGCGGATGCAGCCGCTTCGGTCGGGATCTTTCTGGTCGTGTTGTTCGTGCTGTCGATGGCGACCCATGCTTTGGCGCGGGCCATCCAAAAGACGGCCTTCAACAATGCCGACCGCACGCTGGGATTTGTGTTTGGCCTCGCGCGCGCCGTGGTGATTTTGTCCGTGGGATTGATTATCGCCGATTGGCTGTGGGATCGCGACCGCCCGTCGTGGGTGCGCAACGCCAAAACCCTACCGTTGATCGAAATGGCGGCCGAAGAAATGAAAGCCCTGGTGCCGGCCTCTTTCATGGCGCCGGGCAGCGTGGCGAAAGACGGCATGGAGCGCATGAACAATGCTGCGGAAGCCAAGAAGGCGTTTGACCGCCTAAACGAGCCCACATCGGCCACGCATAACGGCGCAAAAGCCGCAGCGCCCGGCGAAGGTGGCTATAAGGATACCGAAAGACTTGATATGCAACGCCTGCTGAACAGCAGCGAAGGGACGTCTGAGGACAAAAAATGAGCCAACTCACCCTCCCCTTGGCATTACCCGAAATGACGACCGATCCCTTCGATGCAGACGGCGATCATCTCAAAGAAGAATGCGGCGTGTTCGGCATTATCGGCGACAACGACGCGGCCGCTCACACGGCGCTGGGCCTTCACGCCCTGCAGCATCGCGGGCAGGAAGCGGCCGGTATCGTCAGCTACGACGGCCGCCAATTTCAGAGCCATCGCGGCATGGGTCACGTGTCGGAGAACTTCAAGTCCGAAGCGGTGATGGAACAGCTGATGGGCGACATGGCCATCGGCCATACGCGCTACGCCACCACGGGTGCGACGATTTTGCGCAACGTGCAGCCGCTGTTTGCCGAGCTTGAGTCGGGCGGCTTCGCCATCGCTCACAACGGCAATCTGACCAACGCACTGTCGCTGCGCCAAGAGTTGAAAAAGCGCGGCTGCCTGTTCCAATCGACTTCAGACACTGAGGTGGTGATTCACCTCATCGCCATTAGCGAAGAAGGCACGTTGGAAGAAAAGCTGATCGCGGCCTTGCGCCAGATCGAAGGTGCTTATTCCTTCGTGTGCCTGAGTAACAATGCCGTCATCGGCGCGCGCGATCCTTTGGGGGTGCGCCCGCTGGTGCTCGGCAAACTCGACAAGGCGCACATTCTGGCGTCCGAGACTTGCGCCTTGGACATCATCGGCGCCGAATTCGTGCGCAACGTGGAGCCCGGCGAAGTGGTGATCATCGACCATTCCGGCGTGCGCAGCCTGAAGCCGTTCCCGAAGCAGCATCCGCGGTTTTGCATTTTCGAATACATCTACTTCGCGCGCCCCGACAGCATCAGCGAAGGCCACAGCGTGTACGAAGTACGCAAGCGCATCGGCGCGCAGTTGGCCCGCGAAAGTGGCGTGCCGTGCGACGTGGTTGTGCCGGTGCCGGACTCTGGCGTGCCGGCGGCTTTGGGCTACGCGGCGGAAACCGGCGTACCGTTTGAAATGGGCATCATCCGCAACCACTATGTGGGCCGCACGTTCATTCAGCCCACGGACAAAACGCGGCACTTGGGCGTGAAGCGCAAGCACAACCCCAACAAAGAAGTGCTCGCGGGAAAACGCGTGGTGCTGGTGGACGACTCTATCGTGCGCGGCACGACCTCGACAAAGATTGTGGACATGGTGCGCCAAGCCGGTGCCACCGAAGTGCATTTGCGCATCTCGTCGCCGCCGACAGCGCACCCGTGCTTCTTCGGCATCGACACACCCGACTACGACAACCTGCTGGCCGCGCAGCATGACCTGGACAGCATGGCCAAACTGCTCGGCGTCGATAGCCTTGCCTTCATTTCCATCGACGGCCTCTATCAGGCCATGGGCGAAGCCAAGCGCAGCGCCGAACACCCGCAATACTGCGACGCTTGCTTCACCGGAAATTATCCGTTGCCGTTAACCGACCGCCAGGCCGGTACGCAACCGAAGCAACTGTCTCTCCTCAACGAGCGAGTTTAAGCCATGGGTCGTCTCTCTGGCCGTGTCGCCCTGGTGACGGGCGCGTCGCGCGGTATTGGCCGTGCCGTAGCAATCGAGTTCGCACGCGAGGGCGCCCATGTGATCGCGTTCGCCCGTACGGAAGGCGGGTTGACGGAGCTGGACGACGAAATCCGCAAAGTTTCGGGCGAGTCGGCCACCCTCGTCTCCGAGAGCCTGACCGACTTCGCCAAGATCGACCAAGTGGGCGGCGCGATTTTTCAACGCTGGAAGAAGCTCGATATTCTCGTGGGCTGCGCGGGCGCTTTGGGCCAACTCTCGCCTTTGCAAAGCTACACGCCGAAAATGTGGGATGACGTTTTCAATGTGAACGTTCATGCCAACTGGCGTTTGATCCGATCTATGGATCCGCTGTTGCGGGAATCAGACGCAGGGCGCGCGATTTTCGTCACCTCGCTCGCAGGCCGTCGCCAAGCCATGTATTGGGGCCCTTATGCAGCGTCGAAGGCTGCACTCGATAACATGGTACTGACCTACGCCGCCGAAATCGCGCACACAAAAATGCGCGTGAACTTGCTCGATCCGGGGCGCGTGCGAACCAAGATGCGCGCGGCTGCCTATCCGGGCGAAGATCCCGCAACGGTGGTTCCGCCGGAAGCCATCGCGAAGGTGTTCGTCGATCTTGCCGACCCCGCGTGCACAAAAAACGGCGAACTCGTCCTCGCACAACCCTAAGAATTGCAGACGCACGGATCGCGTGCAGGCGCACGACCGCAACGCACGCAAGCATTTTGCGGCGCAAAGTGCTTGCCACAATTGCACGACCTGAAAAAAATTCTCTCGAAAAATCAGCGGCCTCACCCCGAACCTTTGAAAATGAGTCGCGTTGGGGTGTGGGTTGATAAATACTTATGTTGGGAAGGGGGGCGAGCAATGACGAGAAACGTCACGATGGCTTTGCGTCCGTTGTCGCCTTATCGCGGATCGATTTCCGCAAAAGATGTTGCCGATGGCATCAATGCGGCTGTGCGTAACGCACAGCCGGTTGGCCACCGATGCGCGCATCTTATTGGATGCGCGCCGCTATGCGTCGGCCGCGGCCCTCGCCGTTCTGTCCATGGAAGAATCTGGAAAAATCCCCGCGCTGCGATCTTTAAGTCTCGCGCGCACGCCGATCGAGTTGGCGTCGGCCTGGGGCGAATACCGCCGCCACCGCGTGAAGAACGCCGGATGGATCGCATCGGAGTTGGCCGCCAAAGGTGCAGGGCACCTCACGGGATTTGCCGACGCCGTCTCGCGCGAGCGCGAGCATATGGATGTGGCGGACCTGACAAAGCACCTCAGTCTCTATACCGACTGCTACAATAAAGGCCATTGGAGCGAGCCGCCGGTGGCCATCGACGGGAACGCGTCGACCGTGCTGGTGCATATCGCCGAAGCCTCGTGCGCGAAGCACGAAGTGACCGAGCGCGAGATCGATCTGTGGGTCGAATATGTGGGCCCGACGTGGCGATCGAATCAGATGCCGGAGGCCCTATTGCGCTGGGCACAGGCTATGGAGAAAGAGGGCCTCGGTACACCCGACGTGAACGAAGTCGAGAAATCCACAGTGCCGATGACCGAGTACGAAGACCCGATCATGGGAACGGGCAAGAAGTACAAGCATTAGCCGGCGACATAGCCCACGCCCCGCGCCATTAACACGGCGGCGACGGGGATCAGGGCCAGCAAAATCCATTCAGCGACGATGTGTCCGCGCACGCTGCGCAATTTGCGCGGCGGCGGTTGGAATGCGGGATCGGCGGCGGAGGCTTTTCTCCAACGCAAGAAATTGATGGTGGGCGGCACCGAAGCCAAGCCGGTCGCCGCGAAGAGCGCCATCTTCGTCCAGAACACATGGTTGCCGACGTAGTAGTCGGCACCCTTCAGGCCGTAGAGCACGCGGCACACACCGAACACGATGATCAACAGCGATGAGAGGCCGTAGAGCGCGTCGATGGTGGCGAGGCGTTTCAACTGGGGTTGCGAGAATTCGTTCGCGCGCACCAGTGCCGTCTCCATGGCGAGGCAAGCGATCAGGGTGCCAATGAACAGGAAATGGCCGTAGGCGAGAATCGCGTCAAGGACGATGGGGGACATGTGAGGCCTAGCGACCTTCTTCCTCAAACGGATTTTCGGGCGTGCGCAGGAGAATGCGGATCGGCACGCCGTCCAAGTCGAAGTTGTCGCGCAGGGAATTGGCAAGATAGCGCATGTAGTCTTCAGGCAAGTCGGCGGCGCGCGATGAAAACAGAACGAACGTGGGCGGGCGGCTTTTGGCTTGCGTCGCGTACTTCAACTTGATGCGATGTTTGTGAATAGACAGCGGCGGCGGATGCGCGCGCGTGGTCGCGGCCAGCCAGCGATTGAGCGCACCTGTGGGAACGTGGCGATTCCACGTTTCGTGGACTTCGAACACGGCTTTCATCAAGTCTTCAACGCGCTGTCCGGTTTTGCCCGAGAGCGTCACCACCGGCACACCGCGAATTTGCGCCAGCGAGCTTTCAAGCCGGTCATCCACGGCGGCAAGGACGCTGCGCTTTTCCTTGATGAGATCCCACTTGTTGAGGGCGATCACCAGGCCGCGGCCTTCGTCTTCCACGTGGCGGGCGAGGTCCAGCTCTTGCTTCTCGAGCGGCTGCTCGGCGTCGAGCACCAGAACGACCACTTCGGCCATCTTGATGGTCTCAAACGTGTCTTTCACGGACAGCTTTTCCACTGCGTCGGTGATTTTGGCGCGTTTGCGCACACCGGCGGTATCAACGAACCGAATAGCGCGACCTTTGTATTCCCAATTGACCGAAATGGAATCGCGCGTGATGCCGGCTTCAGGGCCGGTCAGCAAACGGTCTTCGCCGATGAGACGGTTGATGAGCGTCGACTTGCCGGTATTGGGGCGGCCGATGATGGCTAGCTGCAAGAGACGCGGGCGGCCGTCTTCCGTGACTTCGCCGCCTTCGGTTTGTGGGGCTATCACTTCGTCGGGATAGGGTTCGTCGTCTTCGTCGCCGGGCGGCGGCGCGAAGGGGATCAGCGCCTGATACAACTCGGCCAGGCCCTGGCCGTGTTCGGCAGAGATGGGGAGCGGTTCGCCGAGGCCCAAACGATAGGCGTCGTAGACGGTGGCTTCCGTGCCTTTGCCTTCAGATTTGTTGACGAGAAGGATGACCGGCGTTTCCGCGCGGCGCAGAAGTCCGGCAAAATGTTCGTCGAGCGGCATGAGGCCGTCTTTCGCATCCACCACCATCAGCACCACATCGGCTTCGGCGATGGCTTTGTCGGTCTGGCGGCGCATGCGCGCTTCGAGGGTGTCGTCTTGCAGATCTTCGAAGCCGGCAGTGTCGATGACCGTGAAAGAGAGATCGCCCAACGTCGCGGCGCCTTCACGGCGGTCGCGCGTGACACCCGGACGATCGTGCACAATCGCGTCGCGTCGTCCGATCAGACGATTGAAGAGCGTCGATTTGCCGACGTTAGGACGGCCGACAATGGCGGCCGTGAACATCGGCGCCGCAGCGGCCTCGCGCGCGGCCGCGTTTTTTGCGCGCCGCGCTTTCTGTTTTCCGCCACCACGTTTCATAAGGATCAGCGATACGCTGTCAGGGCGCCGTCGTCGTCCAACAGATACATGGTTGCGTTGGCGAACACCGGCGGCTGGCTGAGTGAGGAATCCAACTCGATCTTACCCAACACTTGGCCGTTGTACGGCGACAAGGAGAGGGCTTCGCTTTCGGAATTCACGAGGATGAGACGATCGGACGCAAGCGCTGGGCCCGCCCAAACGATACGGCCTTTTTTCTTTTTCATGTCGGTGTACTGCGGCAGCTGCGTGACCCACAGGATGCGGCCCGAACGCGTATCGACACACAACACTTCACTGTCCACACTGATGGCATACAGAAAATCGCCCGCGACCCACGGCTCGTAGATGCCGGCCATGGGCACTTCCCAGAGACGTTGACCGGTGCGCAGATCGATGGCGACCATGATGCCCGATTGACCCACCGCGTACACGCGGCCGCGGTCGATCACAGGGCGGCCGGCGATGTCGGGCAGATTGGCCGCGACTTCCGTGCGGCGCACGGCGACGATGTTCTCGCTCCACAGCGACGTGCCGGTATCGACGCGCAAAGCCACGAGTTCGCCGGTGGTTAGCGCAGCAACAACCACGCCGCCGTCGACGGCGGGCGCTGTGCCGCCCAACAGAATGGTAGGAGCAGATGCACCGGCGTAGGCCCACAATTTACGGCCGTCATTGGCGGCCAAAGCTTCAACTTGATTGTCGACGGTGACCACGAACACGCGGCCGCCATTGACTGTGGGTGCGGCACGGATCGGCGTATCCACCGCATTGCGCCAGAGTTCTTTGCCGGAAGCGGCATCAAGCGCCACCACTTGCGCGGCACCGCTGGTCGCGAACAGCCGCCCTTGTTCGAGCGCTAAAGCGCCGCCGAGAAAAGCGTTGTCTTCGTCGATCTTGGGCGCGGTTTTTTTGCGCCAGAGACGCTTGCCGGTTTTCGCATCGAACGCATCCACGACGCCGTCGGCGTCCATGGTGAAAATGCGCCCGTCGCCGACCACCGGTTCGGCGAACATGCGATTGCGCAAGCTGGAGCCCTCGCCGACTTCCCGGCGCCAGGCGCGCTTGGGCAGGTCGTTGACGACAAGGTGATGCATGGCGTGATGCGACAAACCGCCGGCGCTGGGCCAGGCCGGGGTGTCTTCCGGCGCCGGCAAAATGATGCGCGTGTCGGTGGCTTCAAGGCTGGGGCGCAATTGGCGCTCCAAGGCCAGAACCGAAATGCGCGTGCCCGGCAGGTTCGATTTCTTTGAATCGCTTTCGAAGATGCTGCAGCCGGATAACGCGACGAGCGTCGCGAGAGCGGCAGAGACGCCGACAAACAGAGGCTTACGGCGGTTCATTTATTTACCTTGCGGCGGAGAAGCGGGTGACGGCGCGGCAGCCGCCGGAGTGGCGGCAGCGGGCGTGACAGCAACGGGTGCGGCGGCAGGCGGCAAGCTAGCTGTTGCTGGGCTTGCGGGTTTGTACAACGTCGCCAAATCTTGCGCGCGTTCACGCACGCCGGCGGGCGCCGCCGGATCATTGGTGATTTGTTCGGCCAACTGCACAGCGCGCGTTTTGTCGCCCTGCTTTGCGGCCAGCAGCGCGCCCAGTTCCAATGCGGAGTGATAATAGGTCGTGCCCGGTGCCAGCAGCGGACCGAGGGCCGCTTCCAGCGTTTTCGGGTCTTCTGTGTCGAGCGCGTGCATGACGCGCAAGATGGTGCCGAGATCGCGCAGCACCGGATCGATGCTTTTGTCTTCGCCGAGCGCTTTGTAGGCGGCGATCGCACCCGCTTTGTCGCCCTGCTGGAGTTTCGAAGCCGCTTCCTGCAACCGCGCGAGGGCCGCGTAGCCTTCGCCTTTTTTGTTGGCGATGTCGGCGAACTCTTTCGCGGCGACATCGTACTTGCCGGCGTCGAACTGCGTCACCGCGGCGTCATAGCGGTTTGCCAGCACGTCGCGCTCGCGCGTTTCATAACCGCGCCAAAGCTGATAACCGGCAACGCCGAGGATCAACACGACGCCGGACGCGATGATGAGCGTGCCGAAGCGATTCCAAATTTTCCTGAACTGGTCTTCACGCAGGTCGGACTCGATCTCCGACATCAAGCCTTCCAGCTCGTGATCCACTTGAGGGGCGGGTGGTGTGGCGGGGGCACCGGCGGGCGCCGCGGACTTGGCGTCCTTGGATTTAAACACGAGAAAGGGCTCCGGAGACGGCGGTTGTCGAAACGAGGTTTAAACGAGGGCGAAACATAAAGAGTCGGGCTCGGATAGGCAAATGACCGCTCAGACAGCCTGAGGTTTTGGCGGGTGCTGGAATTTCGGTGTTACAACAGGCGCTTACCGATCTTTAGGGTTTATTAACCGGAACGGTTTGAGATGCCGGAATGGAACCGAAATCCATTCTCATTGCCGGCCCTGAAGAAGGGCAAGAAAAGGTGCCTATGGGCGCCCGCATTACCTATGCCGCCGGCATGACAGGTCTTTACGTCGTTTGCGTCGCTATTTGCGCAATGACCCTGTTTGGCTGTGGCATGAGCGCCGACGCGACTTTGGCACAGGCATGGGGTTATCGGTGCGAGGATCACTCGGGCAAAGTCGCATCGCGTTTGTGCAATGCGCGCCCACCCGGCTACCGCGCCGAAGAAGTAAGCCGGTATTGCTATAAGACCCTGGCCGACACGAACTGCTTCGATCAGCCGGACCAAGATCGCAAGAACCAGCAAATGGGTTCGTCAGGCTATTAGGCCTGATTCGGCCCCTTTTCCGGGCCTGTTTGATCCTCGTGCATTTTTAAACTTGCCTCCGGCGCCGCAACGGCGCCTCTTGACCCGGGCGTCTTCCGTCTGGAAAGATAGCGCCATGCGCCGTGAAATCGCGGTTTAGGGGCCAACCAGGGCCATGTCTGCGGTCGTTCGTCTCAAGGACCACCGGCGCAAGCCCCCTTATGTTCACTTCAATCGCCTTGAGTTGAACCGGCTTCTTGGCCTTTATTCCATGCGCGTCGCCCGCGGCGAATGGCGCGACTACGCCATCGTTCACGGCGCCGATGCTGCCAGCTTCATGATTTTCGCGCGTAGCAACGAGCACCCCCAATTCGTGATTTCCAAGCTGGGGCCGCGCAGCGAAAGCAAAAGCCGCGGATCGGCGCGCAACGGCGCCTATGTGGTTTTTGACCGCCAGTCCCGGCTTAAACAAAGCCATTCCCTGGACGATGTTTTGCGGGTTTTTGACCGCCCCTTGCAGCTGATCATGGGGTGACGGCCGCTCATGGCGCACATGGGCGATGTGAATAAATCTAAATAATTAATTTAAAACAAAGACTTATTTCCCACGCAGCCATGCGAAGGCAGCATTGCTGCCATGACTTATGCTGCGTTGCGGCATAAGTCATTCGCCCTCATCTCAAGCGCCAGGGAGGTCGTTCATTCGACCAAGGAGCTAAAGATGGCAAAGACATATGAGTATATCGAAGTAACCACCTTCGTGGTGACGACCGGCGTTCTTGCGGCGACGTTCGCCGTCATGAGCGCCCTCGTCTAACAAAACCCTGTCGACGCACACAAACGGCCGCGGTGGTCACTCTGACACGCGCGGCCGTTTTGGTTTTCGACCGATGAACTTAATACCGAGCAATCAGCTTCCAGTGGGCCACGTATCGCTCGTAGGCGAAAAAGCGTTCCACAACTCTTCGATGAGAAAGGTTGTCCACGCTCCAACCCAGTGATTGTTCCTTAGCATATATCACAACTTCAACGGACCCAGCCGAAGCGGGACCGCGTTTCACGCCTATGAGAAACGATCGTTGCACGCGCATCGCAGGCGCTCATCACATTAACCTGAGTGAATGTGAGCCGTTACGCTCGGTTGTAGATTGCTTTGGGGGTTCTACGGAATATGACCGCACGGCGCGGCGCTGCGCAGCGGTGATTTTGTGTTTCCCCCATAAATCTGCTGACAGTTGAGGCCCATCGTGGCGGTTCGCTTCGTACGTAAATTGGAAAAATACGGCCGGTTGTCGAAAACCGAGTGCCAAGTCATTGTCGACGTGAGCCAAAACACCCGCAAGATTGCGGCGCGCAAATCGATTCTGCATGAGGATGAAAATTCGCAGAAGTCCTGCGTCATCCTTAGCGGTCTCGCTTGCCGCTACAAAATCTTCGAAGACGGTGCGCGTCAGATTGTCGGCTTCCTCGTGCCAGGAGATTTCTGCGAGGGCTATGCACATCAACCCGAATATCATCTGGGTACACTGTCGCAATGCCTCATCGCTTATCTCGACAACGATGCCCTCGCCGGGATCATGGATGAGTATCCGCGTATTTCACGCAATTTGTGGCGCACGTCGAAAGCCGAAGCCGCGGTGTTGCGAGAATGGCTGGTGAATATCGGTCGCCGCCCCGCCGACAAGCGCGTCGCCTATTTGATCTGCGAACTGTGCACGCGCCTGGACGGATCAGATGTGGATGTTGCGGGCGGCTGCGCATTGCCGGTGAGCCAGATTGAACTTGCCGACGCGACCGCCTTGTCGACGGTTCACATCAATCGTGTGTTGAGCCGTTTGCGCGACAATAAGTTGGTGACGCTGCAACGCCGTTCAATCACCATCAAAGATCTCGGGCGCCTAAAGGCTTACGCTCAATTCCAGGACGCGTACCTGCAGCTTCCGAAATCCGCTTAGGCGGATTTCTCTTCGGTCACCGCGACGCGGCATTTTGCGCATTCAATGCGCGGGCCCTCGTTTTTGCCGACATCGACGCCGACAAAACCATCTGACAACTCCATCAGCGAGAGTGTGCTGTACGCCAGCGCGGACGTGTTTTTTCCCACGTCGCGGTGCCGCGACGGCCACATGTTGGGCACAGAAATTGGGAAATTTTCGCAGTCGGCATCAGATGGTTGGCTCCATTGCGGAGGTTATAACCTCCGGTGGAGGCCGACATTAACCTGGAGCAAGTTCGCCGCAATTGAGATCAACGATTTTTTGCGAATGTGTCTTGATATTCGGCCGGTAAAAACCCGACCGATAATTTTCCGGCTCGATCAACCACGGGGCGTTTTATCATGGATGGCTGGGCCATCATCAAAGCGATGGCCTTCTTCTCGGTGAGATCTCGTTTGTCTAAATCGGACAATTTTCGGAATGTCTGCCCCTGACGATTGAGCAGCTTCTCCCAGCCAACTTTCTTCGCCCAGGATTCGAGCGTCTCGCGGTCGATGCCCGCGGTTTTATAATCGTGAAATGCGTATGCGATTCCATGATCGTCGAGCCACGCCCGCGCTTTCTTCATGGTGTCGCAATTTTTGATTCCGTAGACGGTCGTCGTTTTTGGCATGGCCCCCTCTTCGCGCGAATCAGTAATTTATCGTGACGATGAGATTGTCATCATACGGGCCGGTATGAGCAAGGCGTTGATTGGCGGGCACGCGCGCGTAAATCGGCACGGACATGTTGGTGTTCGGTGCCGGCGCCGGATCGCGGTAGACCTGTGTTCCACTCGTGCCGTCGCCCCACATGATGCTGCCGGCCGCGTCGAGATAGAGATTGTAGGCCAAATCGAAACCGGCTTGCGTCATGCGGCGGTTTTCAAGAAACGATCCGCCGCCGCGGCTAATGGCGATGGTAATGGGCGATGCCTGTGTACAATTATAAACCACCGTACCAGTGGTGCGGACGTCGCCGAGGCGCAAGGCGCTGTAGGTTCCGAACTGTACCGAGGACACACTGACCGTGCACCGGTTGTTTTCGGCCATGGCCACGGGCGCCCAGAGCAGCGCCAGCGGTGCGAGAAGCGCTAATTTTCGACGCATGTTAGCTTTCCCATTTGGACAAAGCGTTCACTCGACTGCGGCGCGGCAATCATGAAAGTACAGCTGCCGCCTTCATAACGAATGGTGGCGGCATTTGTCCCGCGCGGCAGCGTCTCGAGATAAAAAGCGCCTTGCGCGTCGATAGGCGAGGCCACTGCCCCATCGCCGCTAACACTTAGATCGCCATAAGCCGGCACGACGGTTTCGCCTTGGCGAACCACCTCGAGCTTACCGAGGAACGCTTGCAATCGCTTGACCGGGAAGACGACCACGGCGCCACCGCGATAGGACGGCGCAATTGTCCGTTCGGTTTTTGCGATGGCGTAATCGAGCGGAATATCCTGGTCATCAATGCCGAGGACATTGCCGTAGTAACTGAGAAGATTTGGCACCAGCACATCGCCGTGGGCGTCGGTTGTGCCGACATTTTGATGCGACAGCGTGGTGGTGACATTGGGCACGTCCGGTGTTCGCACCAAAGCGTATGCATCTTGAATGGGACGTGCCGCGAGGACGCGCCCGCCGATGGCAACAATGGCGCCCGCCGCCGAAACCGTGGTTTGCGTTTGCCCCGCCGTGTGAACGACATCGACTTCATACAGGCCATAGCGTCCCTGATACTGAATGTCTGCGAAGGTGGCCGCCTGGGGGCCCTTGGCGGCCTGAACCAAATAGCCGAGCCCTTCGCCGTGAGGCAGCGACTGTTGAATTTGAATGGCTTCGGTCGCGCCGCGCCGCGCGATATCCACGGATGCGGTCGCTGTTGCGCGTGTGCCCAGCGCTACGGTCAAGCCGAGGAACGCACCGTTGTCGACGGGCGTATTGGCGGTTTCAACGTGGGAGACTGTGAGCGCGAGATTGAGTCTGCGGCCAATGCGTGTTGACGCTGTCACGCTCGCCCGGCTGCTAATGCCGGCATCGCGAAACCGCGCGTGACTGAGATCGAACGAAAGATCGGTGACCTTGCCAATGGGAATTCCCACGAATGCATCGACGCGCGTTGTTGCGCGGTCGTCGGTGCGTTCCAGGCCGAGTGTGGCGTAGTGCGGGCTTGTGTATGTGAACGCGGCACCCGCGCTGAACTTCGGCGATTGAAAGGAATATTGAATGGCTGCGGCGCTTCCATTCATGCTGTCCTGACGGCTGCCAGCCAAGAAGACACCGAGCGTTCCAATCGGAAGACCAATCGTGGCCTCGGGGCCGAAGGCTACCTTGCGTTTATCGGCGACAGCGAAACCGCCGACCGTAAGAGAGTCGCTCAGTCCGTAGCGGTGATGGGCGGCACCCGCGAGGCCGCCGTAAGATCCCGCACCCGTGAGCACCAAGTCGCGCTCGAGCCCGACGGTGTAGTTGAAATCGCTGAGGCCGTCGCGCAGGAGCGTCGTTCCCATGTAATAGGGCGCATTGAGTTCCTGCGCCTGGCCAAAAGCATTGCGCACGATGACGCGGATGTTTCCAGCGCCCGAAACGCCCGGCAGATTCTCGAGATTAAAGACGCCGGGCGGCACCTCGACGCTCCGCACCAGGCGCCCGTTCACAAAAATGTCAGCCGTGGATTGGGTCGAGACCACACCGGCGAAACGCTGATTAGGATAGGGCGTGAAATAGGGGTTGAGGGAGAAGTCGCTGGCGTAACTGATGCCCCCGATACGCGCCACACCACCAAACAGCCCTTCGGCGTTCAAAGTGTCACCGATGGTAACGCGGGTCGCCTTCGCGCGGTTGTCGAAGGTGACGTTGGTGTTGCCGCGGATAAAGCGCCCGTCGGAGCTGATGGAAAAGGCATTGCTGAAAAGCGCTTTGCCGAAACGCGCGTTCTGTTCGCTGAGAAAACTGGGCGTGCGGCCGTTGGTGTCGCTGATGGCGTAGTTGATGAAGCCGGAAGGGCTATCGACGTTCTCGAGATCCGTTGGCGCACCGCTGGCGAGGTCCTATGGTCGTTGGCGCCAAGGCTTGCGGATCGACCGTTAAAGTCAGCGTGAGGGTATCCTGGTCGTAAGCCGCCTTGATCTTCGGTCCGAGGTTCTTGGACGCCACGAAGGCGAGGCCGTCGATAGTTTCAATCTTGGTGGGCGTATCTAAGATTCCGGCGGCTTTCAACGTGTCCAGGGAGATGAGGATTTCATCTCCGCGCACCAGAACGCGCGCGCTCCCTTTGGGCACGCCATTGACGGTCAATTCCAGCAGCGCGGGACTTGTCGCTTCGGCCGCGATAGCGCGCATATCCACCGATCCAATTGCACCAGCAGTTAAAACGAGAAGGACGCACAAAATTCTTGTGCGGCTTTTTGGATGAAGTCCGGCGGGTGAGTGTCTGTGGCGTGCCACGACCAGATTTATTTAGCTGTGAAGATGATTAGGAGGGAGACGCGGGACTGGCCGCGATCTTGAGGAATCGTGCTTCCTGCGCGGTGCCGCACGCGGCGGCAGTGACCGGAACTTTGATCGACGCAGGGTTCATTTCGCCCGATGCCTTGATCTCGACTTCCGTGGTGCGGCGGCAATCGGCGGCGTTTAGCGCCACCTGGAATGTGCGCCGTCCGCCCGCGAGCACATACCAGCCGGCGGTTTTAAGCGAGAACGTCTCACCGCCCACGCCATGGCCAATGACGTCGACTTGTCGCAGGACGAAACGCATAGCGCCTGTGTTGGCCACGTCGAATTGCAAAACACCGTTTTCAAGTCGCGGCGGTACAATGGCGGCGGTCGCTTGCGCGCCGCGCGGTGTGACGAAGATCGGGAGGCTGATTTTCGCCAGCACTTGAATTTGAAGGCGACCCGTATCGCGATTAAGCTGGGGTAATTCCTGCAGGATCAGGCGGTAGCTGCGCTCCGCCGTGCCCGGCGCGCGCTCGGTTCCAATGCGAATGCGCTTGGACTCATGGGGCGCGAGCGTTGTGAGCTGGGGAAAAACAATAATGTCGGCATTGGGTTCGAGCACCGTGGTGCCGTCGGGATTTTCCGACCAGACATTGGCAGCAGCTTCGAACCGCGTGGGATCGTCGCTCTCGTTGGTGAGTGTGATCAGCGCGGTGGTTTGATTGGGACCAAGAACGACTGTGGTCGGCGTGACAGTAACAGGAGACGCGAACGTGGCCTGGGCGGTCAACAACAGCGCCGCCACAAGAGCGAAAACGAACGGGGCTTTCGCCCCGCCCATTTTTAGCTGCTGCGCGGAACACCGCATTAGAACGTCACGGTGATGGTGACGTTGTCGTTGTAGCTGCCGGTCGCCGGGTTTTGTCCGGCGGGGATGCGGCCATAGGCGGTCAGCGAAACAGGGGAACCTGTGGACGCGATCGGCTGTGTATTGGCCGCGTTCCAAATCGTCGCGAGCGCGTTGTCGGAATAGATTTCATAGCCGAGGTAAGCACCGGCGCCGTTGCCGAGCGCACGGCTACCGGCCGACGGCACGCGGTTATTGTTTGCACCCTGGTTCAACGACACGGTCGCGTTAGTGCCGTTGCTGCAGGTCACTGAAATTGTGCTGTTGGCTGTGCTGGCGGCTGTGGCCGAATAGGCGCCGAAACTCAACGCGGCGCCACCGACGGTGCAGGCGCCGGCGATGCTGGCGGACACTGACAAATTCGCCGTTGCAGTCGCGGCCTGTGCAGCCGAGAAACCAATCGCCGACACTGCAGCGACAGCACCCAGCGCAAGAACGCTACGGCTGAAAGCAGACGCGAAGTTAGTCGAAAGATATTTCATTGTTAAACCCTCTTTTTCACTGATGGCTCCACAACGGCGCGGTGTCTCATATGTGAAATTCTTCTGAACCCCATACGACCCCTCATAACCCATTGGGTAGCGAACGAGTTCCTTATGGGATTCAATTGCGTTTGAAATGAGTTGCACGCGTGACATCACTGTTAGTACACGCGCGCCTAGTAAGTGCCGTTAAATAACCGCTCGTATGAAGCGAAGCACGGCGTCGTTACTAGTATTCGATTGTGACCGCGAAGAAGTTCGATTGTGGTGCGGGCGTTCCGCACAACCCGAAGCTTTGGCGTGTTGCCCTGTTTGAGGGTCCACATCGCTCACCACCAACAGCTGATTCGGCTTGCCCGTCAACGTTGAGGCGCATCGGTGCGTCACCGCTGCAGCTGACAGCGACGGCCGCGCAGATTGTCGGCTTATTGCTGACGGGTATAAGCGCAGGTGCGCTGGAGGTCGCTGCGGCGGTTTGCGGCGCGGCGATGGTCCGCGTGCCGAAACCGGTACCATTGATGCTCTGTGGATCGAGCGGATTGCTCGTGAGCGCCGTCGCAATGGACGCCGTCACCATGACATAAGCGCTGACGACAAGCTGCCCGCGCGCTTGCCCTGCTTCCGCTGCCACGGCCGCAGCGACGATCATTGTCGCTGCGAGTCCGAGAACGCCCGCTTTCTGCGGCATCGCCCCTACCCCTCAAAGTAAACCCCGGAGAGAGAATACTTAACAAAAGGTAAAAGCACAGCGATTACGCGTAGTGACCCTCAAAATCTCTCGCTAAAGAATGGTTTTGCGATTTGAGCGAGAGCTATGAAAGCATCACGCGCTAATTAAAGGCGACTCATGGCAGATCTGCAATTAGGTCGCGTGCCAAGTGATCGCGAATCGAATACGTTTCGCACGCATGAATAAGAGGGAGGCACTTATGAATTGGCCCGACCGCCGTGTTCTCGATCTCTTTGGGATTGAGGCGCCGATCATTCAGGCACCCATGGCGAACTTCAGCACGCCCGCGATGGCCATTGCTGTGGCCGAAGCCGGTGGGCTGGGATCGCTCGCGTGCGCGTCTTTAACAGCCGAGCAAATGCGCGCTGATTTGATCGCCATTCGCGCGCAAACCGCGCGGCCGTTGAATGTGAACTTCTTTTGCCACCAACCCACCCCGCCCGATGAAATCCGCGAAGCCGCGTGGCGCAAGAAGCTCGCGCCGTACTATGACGCATTCGGCATCGCACGCGACACGCAAGTCCCGAGCGTCGCCCGACAGCCCTTTGACGGCGCTGCATGCGACATCGTGGAGGAGCTCAACCCCGCGGTGGTGAGTTTTCATTTTGGACTTCCGAGCGCACCCCTCCTCGCCCGCGTGCGCGCAACCGGGGCAAAGATCATTTCGTCCGCAACGACGGTGGCCGAAGCGCGCTGGTTGGAAGAGCGCGGCTGCGATGCTGTGATCGCCATGGGTGCGGAAGCCGGCGGGCATCGCGGCAGCTTCCTCGCGACCGAGATGACGCAACAAGTGGGAACCTTTGCTTTAGTGCCCCAGGTGGTCGACGCCGTGCATGTGCCGGTGATCGCTGCGGGCGGCATCGCCGATGCGCGCGGTATTGTTGCAGCCTTGGCCCTTGGCGCGAGCGCGGTTCAAATCGGTACGGCTTATATGTATTCACCTGAAGCCAAAGTCAGCGCACCGCATCGTGCGGCCTTGAGTGCTGTGACAGACGACGGTACGGCCATGACCAATCTTTTCACAGGGCGGCCCGCGCGCGGCATCGTGAACCGTTTGATGCGCGAGATGGGCCCCATGTCAGATGCACCGCCCGCGTTCCCACGCGCAGGCGGCGCGTTGGCGCCTTTGAAACTACAGGCCGAAGCGAATGGCTCAGGCGACTTCAGCACATTGTGGGCCGGACAGGCCGCGCGGTTGTCGAAGGCTTTGCCTGCGCGCAAACTCACGCTGCTGTTAGCGAAAGAAGCACTCGCGCAAATCGCGCACTAACGCGCGGCGCGGTTGCATTTCGTTCGCGCGGGAACAACGGCCCCCGCGTTTCGTTTTCTCTCCACTCAGTGTTTACGCACCGAGGTTCCTATAACCGGAGAGGAGACCCTCCATGAAAAATTCTATGATTGGCGTAGCCGCGTTCGCGATGATGTTGTCGGGCGCCGCTTACGCCGAAGTCACGACAAAAACCACGACCACCTGGACCAATGAACAGGGTGCCATGATTCGCGAGCATTCGGTCGTGAAGCACTACAATTCCTTCAACGATCCGAAGGCTATCGTAAAGGATGGATTTGAAGTTCCGGCGAGCGTGAACGTTTACCCGCTTCCCGACACGATCAAAGTGGAAGAGCCGGCACGCTATAGCTATGTGATCATCAACGACAAGCCGGTGGTCATCGAACGCACGTCACGACGCGTAATTCACACGTTCGAATAAAGCATCTAATACGATGACACTTATCGTGGCGGGACGTTTTGCGTCCCGCCACGCGTGTTTTTACCAAAATGCGAATCACGTCTTTCCTTTTTATGGTGTTTGCGATTCCTTGCGTAACCGGTGATCCGGCGCGCGCGCAATCGACCGTGGTTCAACACGGGGAAGCATCGGTCTACAGCAATCGCCTCCACGGCCGCATGACGGCAACCGGCGATCGCTACGATCCTCATGCGCTGACGGCCGCCTCACGCGAATTACCGCTGGGCGCGTCTGCAGACGTCACGAATGTCGAAAATGGAAAGCGCGTAACGGTGAAGATCAATGATCGTGGCCCTTACGCAAAAAAGCGCGTGATCGATCTTTCGAGAGCCGCCGCGACCCGACTTGGTATCGAGCAAAAAGCGGGGGTGGCGTTGGTCAAAGTCGAAGCTCATGCCGCCGCGCAGCCGACACCAGAATTGAAAACCGAGATTTCCGGAAAGGCGGCGGCACAGTATCGCGCGACATTCGAACGGCGAAAAATCTTCGGCAAACCGCATAAAGCACAATAGATATTGTGTCTCTGCGAACTTGCCACATTGACGCCGTAATCACCGACAAATTGGCTCAGTAAAACCATATTTCCAGACGAAACTTATTCATCGTTAGCTTCGTTACATTGGCACTAAGCTAATAGGAGATAACTCATGAAAAAGCTTTCAATCACTTTGGCTATTTGCGGCGCGCTGGCGTTGCCGGCGGTTCTTGCTTCGACCCCGTCGTTTGCTCGCGACTCGTTCGCGTTCAGCTTCGACACAGGCGGTGTCGCGATGGGCTTCAACAACGGCTACTATGATAATGAACGCCGTTGGCACAACTGGCGCAACGCGCGTGAAGCTCGCGAATTCCGCGCACGTTATAGCGAGCGTTATCGTCATAACCGTTGGGATCATCGCCGCCGTGGTTACGGTGACTGGGACCATGATGGCGTGCCGAATCGCTTCGATAACGCCCCGCGGAACCCGTACCGCGATTAGTTTCTAACGGAATATTTGTTAAATAAAGAAAGCGCCCTGGCTTAAATGCCGGGGCGTTTTTTTCGTCACGCGACCTTAAGTCTTATAGGAAATTTTTATGCGCGCTGCCGCTTTGCGCGCAGCGGCGCGGGCCAGATCCGTATCGCCCTTTGGGGCTAACGCCAGTGCCACGCCCATACGGCGATAAGGCCGCGTTGTGGGCTTTCCAAAAATGCGCACATCGACGCTGATGTCAGGCGCCTCGGGCTGCAACGCCTCATTCAAGCCTGTGATCGTAAAGTCTTCCGCTTGGCGATCGGCCAGAATAACGGCCGATGCAGCCGCACCATGTTGGATGATGCTGGGGATCGGTAGACCCAAAATTGCGCGGGCGTGAAGATCGAACTCCGTGAGATTTTGGGAAATCAACGTCACCATGCCGGTGTCGTGCGGGCGCGGCGAGAGCTCGGAGAAGATCACATCGTCGCCCACCACAAAGAACTCGACGCCGAAGAGGCCGTAGCCGCCGAGGTTATCGACCACTTTGCGCGCCATATCCTGGGCCTCCGTCAGCGCCCTGGATGACATCGCCGTTGGCTGCCACGATTCCTGATAATCGCCGCGCTCCTGCCGGTGACCAATGGGCTCGCAAAACAACACGCCGTCGCGGGTGCGGATCGTGAGCAGCGTGATTTCGTAATCGAAGGCGACAAAGGCCTCGACAATCACGCGTGTGCGGTCACCGCGCATTCCGGCCACGGCATAGTCCCATGCCGCATCGACTTTGTCGCCATCGCGTACGGTGCTTTGGCCTTTACCGGAGGATGACATCACCGGCTTCACGACACATGGCAATCCAACCTTGGCGACTGCGGCACGCATGTCCTCGCGGGTTTCGGCGTAGAGATAGTGCGACGTGGGCAGGCCAAGCTCGCGGGCGGCGACTTCACGAATACGGTCGCGGTTCATGGTCATAAGCGTCGCGCGAGCCGACGGTACAACGTTAAAGCCTCGCTCTTCGTAGTCCTTAAGGACCTCGGTGCGGATGGCCTCGACCTCGGGGACAATGAAATCGGGTTTGTGCTTTTCGATGGCAGCTCCCAAGGCCGCGCCGTCCAGCATGGAAAACACTTCAGCCGCGTCGGCCACTTGCATGGCCGGCGCACCGGCGTAACTGTCGCAGGCGATGACGTGGCACCCGAGACGCTTGGCGGAGATCACAAATTCGCGGCCAAGCTCGCCGGATCCAAGAAGCAGGATTTTAGCTGTAGGAATCAATGGAAAGCCCCTTACCCCGGCTGCTAGCCGCCCGTGCCGCTCACAATACGGCGAGTGCCCGTTGGCCGTCCATGGCGGCACATACAAATACGGCCCACTTCATATGAAGCGGGCCGTATTTTTGCGAAGCCGTCGCGAGAATTAGTAACGCGTCGGATTGTTAGGACGTTCGTCGACACGATTCGGCACGCCGTCACCATCGCGGTCGCGATCATAGCGATTCGGGATGCCGTCATGGTCACGGTCGCGGTAACCCGGCGAGTGATCGTAGGACGAAACGCCGACGCTATAACGTGTGGTGGAGTAGCCGCCACCGCATGCGGTGAGGGCAAACGCGGAACCGGCGAGTGCCGCGGCGATAAGACACGTACGAAGATTGGTTTTCATGTGAGATCTCCTCTTCCAGTTCCTACATAACGAGAGGAGGCAGGCGGCTTTGCGGCTGAACTGTGGGAAATGAAGCCTTATTTCCACCACCTAGCCGCCGCCGGGGTGAAGTCCTGGGGCCTCGTGGCCGGTGCGTGCCACGTATTCGGTGTAGCCGCCGCCATATTGATGCGTGCCCTCGGGCGTCAGTTCCAGGACCCGGTTCGAGAGCTTGGCCAGGAAGTGGCGGTCGTGGGAGACGAATAACATCGTACCTTCAAATTCCGCGAGCGCTGCAACCAGCATTTCTTTGGTCGCCATATCCAAGTGGTTGGTGGGCTCGTCGAGCACCAGAAAATTCGGCGGATCGAACAGCATCTTGGCCATGACCAGGCGCGCCTTCTCGCCGCCCGACAACACGCGGCACGGCTTCTCGACATCATCGCCGGAGAAACCGAAGCATCCGGCCAGCGTGCGCAAGGGTCCCTGCCCCGCCTGCGGGAACGATGAGTCGAGGGATTCAAACACCGTCTCATCGCCGTCTAACAGATCCATGGAGTGCTGCGCGAAGTAGCCCAGCTTCACGTTGGCGCCCAGTTTCACCGTGCCCTTGTCCGGGGCCGTGCCCAGATTCGGCTCCAGGGCACCCGCCACCAATTTCAACAGCGTCGATTTCCCAGCGCCATTGACGCCCAAGATGCACCAGCGTTCTTTGCGCCCCAGATGGAAATCGAGCCCATCGTAAATCTTGTGGCTGCCATAAGCCTTGTGAACGTTCTCAAACGTGACCACGGCATCCCCCGAACGCGGAGGTTTGCGGAATTCGAACTGAACGGACTGGCGGCGTTTGGGTGGCTCTACCTTCTCGATCTTATCCAGCTTCTTCACGCGGCTTTGCACTTGCGCGGCGTGGGACGCGCGCGCTTTGAAGCGCTCGATGAACGCGATTTCCTTGGCCAGCATGGCCTGCTGGCGATCAAACTGTGCCTGGCGCTGCTTCTCGCTGAGCGCGCGCTGCTGTTCGTAGAAATCGTAGTTACCGGAATAGGTCGTGAGTTCACCGCCGTCGATTTCGACAATTTTATTCACGATGCGGTTCATGAACTCGCGATCGTGCGAGGTCATCAGCAACGCGCCTTCGTAGCGTTTCAGGAAATCTTCCAGCCAGATCAGGCTTTCGAGGTCGAGATGGTTGCTCGGCTCGTCCAGCAGCATGCCATCGGGTTGCATCAGAAGAATACGCGCGAGTGCGACGCGCATTTTCCAGCCGCCCGAGAGCAGGCCAACATCGCCGTCCATGCGCTCTTCGCTGAAGCTCAACCCCGCCAGCACTTCGCGCGCGCGGCTGTCCAATCCATAGCCGTCCAGCTCGGCAAAGCGCCCCTGCACCTCGCCGTAACGCGAGACCAGCGCTTCCGTGTTATCGGCCTGCTCGGGATCGGCCATGGCCGCCTCGAGCGTCGCCATTTCGGACGCCAGGGCACTCACGTTACCGGCGCCGTCCATGACCGCCGCCACGGCGCTTTGGCCCGCCATCTCGCCCACGTCCTGGCTGAAATAGCCGATGGTCATGCCGGCATCGACCAGCACCCGGCCGTCGTCGGGTTGCTCGGTGCCCGCGATCATGCGGAAAATCGTCGACTTGCCGGCGCCGTTGGGACCGACGAGACCCACCTTCTCCCCCTTCTGAAGCGCCATCGACGCTTCGATGAACAGGAGCTGGTGGCCGTGTTGCTTGCTAATGGAATCGAGACGGATCATGGGTTCGCGCTTGAGTCAGGTGTTGGTGGGAGGGGCGGCGAAGGAGGCTCTGGCCGCGCAGGCGCGAAACAGGCCGCTCCTATATCACTCCGCCTAGGATCTTGAAATCGGTGTCGGCACCGCATCCGACATATTTCGAGACATAAGCTTTCGCTTATCGGATGGCGCCGCTTGCCTTGAGCGCGCTGATTTCGGCGTCGCTGTACCCGAGATCCGATAAAACCTCGGCGCTATGTTGGCCGAGTGTGGGGCCAGCCCACCGCACTTCGCCGGGTGTTTCGGAAAGCTTTGGGACAATCCCCGGCGCGCGGACAGTGATGCCATCAGGCAGGGTCATGTCTTGAATCATTCCGCGCGCTTGATAGTGCGGATCAGCGACAATATCCGCCGCCGAATAAAGTCGGCCAGCGGGCACCTCGGCCGTTTCCAAGGCGGCCAGTACTTCCGCCGTCGTATGCCTTGCCGCCCAATCGCCGATCGCCGCATCAATTTCCGCGCTGCGCGCGACGCGGCCCTGGTTGTTTTGCAATGTGGGATCCTCCGCGAGTTCGGTGCGGCCGATGGTTTTCATCAAGCGCTTGAAGATCGGATCGCTATTTCCGGCGATCACCACATAACCATTATCCGACGCGGTATAGGTGTTTGAAGGACTGACGCCGGGCAGAGCGCCGCCGGCGCGCTCGCGCACGGTGCCGAGGAGGTCGTACTCAGGTATCAAGCCTTCCATGAGATTGAAAACGCTTTCCACCAGTGAGACGTCGACAACTTGTCCGCCGCCTTCCCCACTCTTGACCCGCAACAGCGCCATGAGCCCACCGATGACGCCGTGCAAAGACGCAAGTGAATCACCGATGCTGATGCCGACGCGCGGCGGTGCGCGTCCGGGCTCGCCCGTCACATAGCGCAATCCACCCATGGCTTCACCGATGGAGCCGAAGCCGGGCCTGTTGCGATAAGGGCCTGTTTGACCGTAGCCCGAGATGCGCACCATCACGAGTTTTGGATTCAATGCCGACAACACGTCCCAGCCGAGGCTAAGTTTTTCGAGCGCGCCCGGTCGAAAATTTTCGATGATCACGTCTGAGGACGCGGCGATTTTTTTGACGACCTCAATGCCTCCTGCGGACTTCATATCCACAGCGACGGATTTCTTGTTGCGGGCCTGGAGGTACCACCACAACGACGTACCTTTATGCATGGAGCGCCAGTTGCGCAGCGGGTCGCCGTCTTGCGGCGATTCAATTTTGATAACTTCGGCGCCAAACTCCGCGAATAGACGTGCGGCAAAGGGTGCCGCCACAAGCGTGCCGAGTTCGAGAACGCGAATGCCTTTGAGAGGGCCGCTCATATTCTGCCTTTAATTTCTCGATC
Organism: Fidelibacterota bacterium; assembly: GCA_947475895.1. Lineage (GTDB taxonomy): Bacteria > Pseudomonadota > Alphaproteobacteria > Rhodospirillales > Rhodospirillaceae > SHVO01. The sequence continues at coordinate 1,238 of CANJMF010000012.1, read as the reverse complement.
AACTTGCATCTGCGACCAAGCACATGAGATGAGCGCGCCTTCACCGTGCTACGCAAAATAGCGTAACAGCAACAGCTGAGGATTTCAGGGCATCAACACTACTGTTGAAACGCCGCTGTTCACAATGTGCGCTGGGCAAAAAAAGGGCGGCGCTGGCTAAGACCAACGACCGCTACGAAAAATTAGCCGAGAAAATCGCGGGGTGTGAAGCGCCGCCCTATGTGGGCGGCGCTCAACCTCGGTTTAGCGACGGCGTGTCGGGCTTTCGGCTGCCGCGATCTGCGACAATGCCGGTGAGCGCAAGACCGTGTTCACGGCGCGTTGGATGTCAGCAGCAACGCGGTTCGAAATGAAACCACCGTTGTTCTGGTAGACCGTGCCCGGCTTGCCGTCGACCGAGCTATTGCCCAGTGCCGGCATGTTGCCGCGGGCGGCGGCATCGATCAGAACGCTGCGCGCGACCCAATTGGCCTGCACAGATTTGCGGTCGTAGCCGCTCGTGGTGTTCGTCAGTTGCTTCTCACAGGTCATTTGATTGGCCTGTGTGAGCCCAATGGCGGCGCAGAACGTGGCGCTGTCGCTACGGTCGCTCGCGACGGCGGGCAGAGCCATCGTCATTCCTGCAACAAGAGTAAAAGCCAGTGCTTGGATCTTCATGGTGTGAAACCTCCCAGTTTCTTCTCAGCGCGCGTTCGCGCCGTAAGACAAGGTTCTCCTCCTAATTGATTTCCGTTGCAAGGTTAAGCGCACTGCACAAACCATTGTTTTTGTTGTGCAATGCGCTCTTTGTCACGATAGCACCGCAGCATATTTTTGCAGGCGCTAACTGGGGGCGAATTCCGTGTATTTTTTTATACAGCGTTTTGGCAAAGGTCATTTTTTGAGCAGTTTTTCAAAACGGGCAAAACCGCGCCGCGTCCTCAATTTTATGGTCCATGAGCAAGACTTGCCGCCCGAGTCTTACTCCCACTCAATAATTTTTATGGTCTAGAGCGTTGTAGATAATGAGTAATTTTTTGCATGTCTAGGTCTTGTCAAAGTGGGCTCGGTGCCAACAGCTGACCGTCTTCGACAGAGCTACACGGATCCTCTGAGGTTGTCACACTCGTACTTGGACACTGTCCAACTTGGATTGAGCAAATCACGACGCGTCAAAAAGCGATTTCGCATTTTGGTCGCCCAAAAAGTGACCCAACAATTTTGCGACCCGTCCAAAGAAAAGAGAGAAGCATTTTCGC
>CANJMF010000011.1 GCA_947475895.1 Fidelibacterota bacterium | reverse complement strand
GCAGGAACGACACCGCATCAAACAGAAAACTATCGAACATCGTCGCTTGCTTCACCGCAAGCTCGCCGCCTAAGATCAATCAACCAGATGAGGCCAACACTCCGCTAAATCACGCCCGCATCTGTCTCAAATGTTCTGACGACGCACAGACATAGGCGAGCATGTTGTCGTGAATATTGCAGCCCAGCGAGACAACGCCTTCCTTGTCGAAGATTTGCGTGCCGACCTGGGGTGCCCCGTACAACTTCAGCTCAAAACGCTTTGCCGGGGAGAACGAATAAACCTGATGGCGGAACGTATCGTGGTTGGGGAAGTCGACCGTTGTTCCGATCTGCACCGGAAGCACGAACGGAGAGAACTGCTTATCTTCCTGAATCATAACAGCTTTCGTACCGGCCTTGGCTGGAACGGCCGGCTGACCCGCAACGGAAAAGCTGACGACCGCATCGCTCAATGGGCTTCCGTCCGCCTTCGTGACGGTCGCGTTGATGGTGCCCGCGAGACAATTCACCGCGAACCCTAATCCCCATCCAAACGCACTTATTCGCCCGAGCCATCGGAACGCACCAGACACAGACTTGCGCCTCCCCTTAGATGGCCACCATTATTGCTGGGGTGCGGTACGAAGGCCAGCTTTGGTAAGGGGTCTTTGAAGACATTAAGCGCCCGCCGTGGACACAATTTTCCTTTTGGGTTAGTGCTTTGCCCCCCAAAACAAGCAAGTGTTGCGGAAATCATGATGGTGCGCGGTAAACTGGCTATCCTCGGGGTTGCCGCCTTTGCAGCCGGACCTTTTTCGGTCATGGCTGCGGACGACATTCCGGAAATCCGCATTCTGGGGCGGCCACTACCGCCCTCGGCCAATGAACCCATTTATGCCACGACCCTGATCGATCGCGACGCTCTCGACCAAGCGGGCGAGGCGCGTCTCGACGATGCGCTGAAATCCGTTCCCGGATTTGGGCTGTTTCGCCGCCAATCGAGCCGTGCCTCTCATCCTACGACGCAAGGCGTTACATTACGCGGCCTCGGCCCCAGCGGCGCCGGGCGCACGCTCGTGCTCCTCGACGGCGTTCCGCAAAACGATGCCTTCGGCGGTTGGATCGACTGGAGCCGCCTTCCGACGCCCGCACTTCAAAGCACGCTGATCACGCGCGGTGGTGGCGCAGGTCCGTGGGGGAACGCGGCGCTCGCTGGCGTCATTCGGCTTCAGAGTCGCGTGGGATCTGAACCTTTTGTAGCTGGTGAAGTTCGCGGCGATAGCCTTGAGAGCGTGGATGCGACGGCGTCGTTCCAAACAGGCCTCGATCCCGTCCAGTTATTTGGGACGTTTCACGGGCATACGAGCGAGGGGTCATATTTAATCCGCGAGGATCAACGCGGTCCTGTCGATAAGCGAACCGCTGATCGTGGAACCATGGTTCGTCTAGGCGCGCGTTTCGCGCTGGGTGACGATATCGACGTGGTCGCCAGCGGCGGATATTCACGCGACCGTTACAAAAACGGAATTGCCATTGCGGTATCCCACGCCGAGGTCGCCGACGGCAGCGTGAGTTTCATTCACGATGGCGGCAAGGACGCGATTTCGTGGGAAGGGCATGTTTATGTGCGCTCACAAGGGTTCGATGCGATTTTTTCCAGCATCAACGCGACCCGCACGCTTGTGACGCCGTCGCTTAATCAATTCGATGTGCCGGCGACGGCGGTTGGCGCCAACGCCATTGTTCGCGTGCCGATTTCGACCGAAGTCACGCTGGAAACGGGTGCGGATGTGCGCACCGCCGACGGTGCCACCAACGAGGACGCGACCTTTATCGGCAATGCTTTTACGCGCCGCCGCCATGCCGGCGGCGATCAAACCATGACCGGAGCGTTCGCCGAATTGAATTGGCTGCCGATGCCGGAACTTACCCTGACGGCGGGCGGGCGCTTCGATTATTGGCAGCAGGCTAACGGTGCGCGGACCGAAACGGTGATCGCGACCGGTGTGGTGGCGCGCAATGACATCTATCCGACAACGGACGGCACCGTCGCAAACTACCGCGTCGGCGCGCGTTATGCGACGAGCGAAACGTTTGCGCTGCGCGCAGTGACCTACAGCGGTTTTCGTGTGCCGACTCTCAACGAATTGTATCGTCCGTTCCGGGTGGGTAACGACATCACGGAAGCCAATCCCGGATTGAAGCCGGAGCGCGTTTACGGCGTGGAAGGTGGCTTCGAGTGGACGCCGAGCGGATCGTTCATGCTCAGCGCCAACTATTTCCATAACTGGCTTCATAACGCGGTTGGAAATATTACCGTGCAAACGACGCCCGGCTTGAATGCGGCCTTGAATGTTGTTGTGCCGGCGGGTGGCGTTTTGCGTCAGCGGCAAAATATCGATCGGATCGAGGCCGAAGGCGTGGAAATCACGGCCAAGTTCCCAGTGAGCGAACGCTTCGATCTAACGGCGGACTATCTTTATACCAATCCGCGCGTCGTGCGTGCGGCCGCGCAGCCGAGTTTGCAAGGTCTGCGCCTCGCCGAAGTCGCGCGTCATCAGGCGTCGTTGTCGGCCGTTTATCGGCCTGCCGCGGATTGGACGTTGAAAGTCGAAGGTCGCGGCGCCAGCAATATCTACGACGACGATCAAAATGCGCGCCTTCTAAGAGGTTATGTGGTGTTGGATCTGTATGCCGATTATGCGGTGACGCCGCGCGTGACCGTGTTTGTCAGCGGCGAAAACGTCACCGATAAGACGGTCGAAGCGGGCAAAAGCGCGGATGGGATTGTTACAGTCGGAACGCCGCAGACTTTCGCGGGCGGCGTCCGCTTCCGATTTTAAGAATTAAGTGCCGGCCGTCTGGGGCTTTCCGCCGATTTGGCGGTACTCCAGCGGGCCGGGCGCTTTGGGTTTCGGAATCCATTCCAGCAGGAAAATCTGATGTTGGAGGCCGCTGCCTTTGAGGGTGCGTATTCCGATATCGGCAAAGCGAAACAAGGATGCGGGGCAGCGCGCGCGAATGGCGTCGGTAGCTGAAATCTGCCCGGCGTCGGCGGCGGCGCAGATGCCGTCGAGCAGCGAAACCGCCTCGCCGTAGTATTCGCCGTCTTCCAAGGTCGCTTCACCCGAGTGCAATCCAACACGCAAGGATACAGGGGTGTCGGGATTATCCTGCGTATAAGACAGCGCTTCCTGTTGAATGGTAATGGCAGCCCGTGCGGCTTTCAAACCGTCGGTAAACGTTCCCAAGATGCCGTCGCCGTGTGCTTGATCTCCTTGCCCTTAAAATCCTTGAGCGCTTGGCGAACAATGGAGTTGTGCGCGCGCACCACGCGTTGCGCGCCGGAATTTCCGAGCTTGCTGGTGAGGGCCGTGGAGCCCACCAAATCCGTCAACAGGAAAATCAAGCGTTCGGCTTTGCCGCGTGCGGATGGGTCGGCCCATTGCTGGATGAGGCCGGGCAGGGCGGCGTGAGGATCGGCCGATACCGCTTCAAACTGAGCGGCGAAAGCGGTGCGGCCTGCATCCATAAGGGCGCGGTAGCGTGGACGCTCGGCGGATGCCTCGACACGCTCGCCGAAGGATTGCGCCGTTTCGGCATTGGTTCCGGAATGGGTAAGCACATTGCGAATGAGCGTGCGCTTTAGGTCGCCGTCGAACTGCGTTTTGTCGGCAAGTGCCAGTGCTGCGCCCGACAAATAGAGATTGAAGCCGTAACGTTCGAACGCTTGCAGTGTCGGACGCGCGGCCAGCAGCACGCTGTTGGCCGCGTCGGCGAATTGCGCAAGTTGTTGCGTGTGGGGCGCAAGAAGCGATGCGATGAGGTCGGCCGCGCCGCCTGCCGCGCCGCCCGCCGCACCACTGGCCTCGCCCGATGGTGCCGGCGTTTGCGGATCGGTCGTATCGACAGCGCTCAGTCGGAACGATGTCTGCTCGCCTTGATCGGCATTGGTCTCAAGCTTCACCGCCGGTTTTACGACTTCGGTTGTGAAGGCGTCTGGGGCGTCTTCGACGTTCGGCCGAGACGCTTCGGGAGCCGGCGGCGGCAAGTCTCGAAACGCCGCCCATGAGGCCGGTTCCGGCGTGCCGTGAATCAGTGCGTGGGCGGTGAGTTGCTGGGATTCCGCGCTTTTCGCGCGCCACAAAATGATCTCCATGGGCACGTACATGCGGAAAAGCATAAGACCCGCCGACAACCCCGCCGCGGAGAATGTGAAGAACAGCATCAAGTTATAAGTCGATGTCGGGAACGCCATGCGGTCGCGGCCTTGCGAAATTCCCACGGCGACCATGATCGCAACGACCACGCCGATGAAGATGGAGTTGAGCACGAGCATGAACAGGCGACCGGCGAGATTGGTCGCGTCATCAGGCGGCTTGATATCGGTCGCGGATTTGTTGGGTTTAACGACAACGCGAACTGTCACTTGCCCGGTTCCGGGCTCGAGCGTTTCTTCGATCACTTGCGTCGCGCGGCCCGAATCAATTTCCATCGAGCGCGCTAATTCGACGGCGCGTTCTTCCGCATTCGCGCCCAGACGGCTATGCAGCGTCCAGCGCCCAAGCTTGACGAGATACACCTCGAAATGGGTGATCGTCTTCATTGACCGAAGCCCCTCACGCCGCGCACGGCATGCTTGCGCTCAGTTTAAGGACGCGACGCGAAATCACAATGCCGAAGGATGTAACGCCATCCCCGGCACGGATAATGAAACCAACGATAGAAAAAAGGTCTTAGGCGGCGAGCTTGCGTTCGCTACGTTGCAGAAGATTCTGCCAATTCGTAAGCGATTGCAGATGGAAGTGGACCATGTGCAGGAAGCCGCGCTTATGCCAATCGACGATAGTGGCGTCGGGGAGGTTTTTGAACTTCTCTTCCGTCACCGTGCCGAAGGGGCCCAGTTGCTGTTTATCACCGGTCGGCGACTGAATTTCGACGCCGCTGTCTTCGACGATTCCGCTTTCCAGCAGTGCTTTTGAAAACTCACGCGTCGCCTGGAAGGCGCCGTGGAACTGCTGGCAGAAATCGAGGCCGGCTTTAAGGGTGTCGGTTTCCGTTTCGCCGTCGAACAACCCGCGCGCATTGGGCTTGTCCGAGCGGCCCGCGCCGTCGACGCCGAGGTGCAGTTTGTCGTCGTTCGGAATGCCGAGGAAGATGAAGGGATAACGGCGCACGAAAGCCGGGATATAGGCTTCGTTGTCCCACTCGCCTTTGTTATTCACGAAAAGGTTCGTCTCCGCCGTCACGCCGACGACCGCGGTGGGGATCAATTCGGGTCCGAGGAAAACGATGGGATAGTGCCGCGCGACGAACGCGAACTCGGGCACTGTCGTGGGCAAGCTGTTGGTTTTTGCCGCGAACGTGAAATCGTTTTCGGGGCGAATTTTGAAATCTTTGTGCGCGCCGGGGAAGAGCGGCTCGGGCTGCTTATAGAACAGCGGCGGCGCCGACGGGGGGCCGGGAGGGACAGAACCAGTTTGAGGCGCAGAGGTGTCGCTCACGGCGGAATTCCCTTTAATGACGGCATGAATGTGCCAGCGCATAGGTGCGCAGGCGGGCGGGAGAATAGGCCCCCCATCACAAAAGGCAAAGGGCGTTTTTTTCCATTTTAGAACAGTTAGTTAATGGATAGTTCGCTCAAGGATTGAGGGCGGCTTCAAGCCCCACGGTGCGGCCCGGAAAGCCGGCGGCGTCGAAGTATCGGGTGCGGCCGACATTTTGATAATTCAGCACGGTCGATAGCCCATAGCGTCCGGGTGCGGACTTCAACGTGCCTTTTTCAAATTTCACAGCTTTGCCGCCGACCAAAGATTCCGTCATCACGCGCCCCACGAGAGCGCCGTTGGAATTGATTTTCAGTCCGAGAAGATGAGCGATGGTGGCGCCAACGTCGGCGTTGCTCGTGGGCGCAAGGTTCTTGAAGCCCGCTTTGAAGCTGGGTCCGATGGCCGCCATGAAGTTCGCGGTGTCGGCGCGGCTTAAACTTCCGTGCATGCCTTCGCCTGGGATGTTGCCCCCGTCGGAGATGGTTGCTGCGCACAGCAGGGTTCCTAGCCCGCAGTCGGTGACAAACGACCTGAAATTCACGAGGATCGCCGGCTGAAGCGTTAGCGCCGCACCTTTGAGGCCGATGGCGCTCATGGGAAGGGTGCCGGGGATTTTCCCTAGCGCATCATCGACAAAGAGACCGCTGACGTAATCCTGCGTCAGCAGAAAATCGACAATGCGTTTTGTCACAACTTTCCGGTCGCTTCCGGGCACATAAATCAGATCGGAGCCGCCATTGGCGATGACGGCGACCTCTGGCTTGGTCGGATCCGAACCCAGCGTCGTGTGACCGAACTGTGGGGGACCGCCTGGTGTAATCGGTCTATTTCCATTCACCGGGTCCGCGGCCGGAAGCGCCAAAAGTTTCGCGACATCCTTCGCGAGAAACCCCGACGGCAACAATCCTTCATGGCCGGCACACGGAATTCTTGGCGCGGAACTGGTCTGGCTTTCTTTCGCGACGGTGGAAAAGCCGTGGTCGGCGGACACAAGGATGTCGGTGGATTGGTCGAGACCCAACGCTACTAAAGCGCTTCGAATCTGACGCAAGCTACCGTCCGTGTTGGCGATGGCCTTCATGGACGTGGGGCCGTTGATGCCCGGCACCAACTGACCATAACTGTCGCCTTGATTGTGCTGCGTACCGTCGGGATCACGCGCCCAAAACACGATGAAGAACGGTTTTCCCGATGCTTGGAAACGCGGCAGCACAACTTTGGTGGCAATATCCGTGAGCCAGCCTTGCTGCGCTTCGTTGGCGATGAGTGTGCCGGCACGCTCGCAGGTGCCGCCACGGCCGTTGTCACCGCGGCGTGGGGCCATGGGGGCGTGACCGGTTTTTGCGACGATCTCGTCTTTGATTTGATCGGAAATTTCCAGACCGCCCTTATTGCCCGACGTATCGTCGAACACGAGCGCCTCGGCCGATTGCGCGCCGGGGCGAATGAGGGCCATGTCGTGAAGGCCGGCAGGCCCCGATTTGCCGATGGCGGCAACGGCGAAGCCCGCTTTGCGCGCGGCGGCTAGAAGTGTTTCCGGACGAATGAAGCGGCCGTGATAGCGCGGGTCGTCGTTGAGTTCGTTGAGGACGGTGTTGTTCTCGATGAACGGCGTGCGTGAAGGCGCGCCGGGCGCGGATCCCAACGGCGGCGGCATCAGCATCGTATTGCCGAAGACACCGGTGTCGCCGAGGTAATGCCCGGTCGCGAGCGCCGACGCATTCGGCATCGTGAAGGTGGGCATCATGGAATGCGAATTGGTGAAGTCGACGCCGGAGGCACGCAGTTCGGCCAAAGCGGGCGCCGTTTCCGGCGTCACGATGCCGGAGCGTAACCCGTCGGGCACAAACAAGATCACGTTGCGGGCGGACGCGGCGAAACAGGCCGGCGCGCTGAGTCCGAGGATCGTCAAACACAGGAGGCTGAAAGTTTTCATGTCCGCCAGCCTATCGCGACCGGCCCATAGATGGAGACGTCTTTTTCGCCCGTCACGAAACTTTCGCGCTGGATTTCTTGGCGGGGCGTTTCTTGGCGACGGTTTTTTGGGTCGCGCGGTGGGTCGTGTAGTAGTGCCAGATCAAAACTGCGGCGCTGGAGCGGTAAGGCTTCCATTGCTCGGCAATCTTGTCCAATTCCTTGGGTGTGGGGCGTTTTTTCAGGCCGTGCAGCATTTGCACGCCAATCTGGAGCGCAAGATCGCCCGCCGGCCAAACATCGGGTCGGCCCATGCCGAACATGAGATAGATGTTGGCCGTCCACTCGCCGATGCCGTTGAATGCGATCAACGTCTCACGCACTGCGATGTCCTCGGCTTTGTGAAGCTTGCCGAAATGCAGCGTGCTGTCTACGGTCGCTGCGGACACGCCCATGATGTAACGCGCTTTCTGGCCGCTGCAGCCGACGGCGCGCAAGCCCGTTTCGCCCAACGCGACGACGCGTTTGGGATTCACCGTGCCGGCGCAGGCGCGTTGCAGCTTGGCCCAAATGGCAGCGCCGGCGGCGGTCGAGACCTGTTGATCGATAATGATGCGGATCAACGTGCCAAAGCCGGGCGTTTGCGTACGCGGGCCGGGAAAGCCAACGGTCTTAATGGCGTGCGATAGGCGTTTGTCGCGGCGGCGCAAGATGCCGAGATGTTTTTTGAGAATTTCCGGCGCATTGATCATTTTTTGAGTGCCACGGCTTTGCGGGAGAAGGCCCAGTGCGTGTCGTCGGATGCGCTCGCATCGAAGCGATAGTCGGCGGCATCGAAGTCTTTCAACTTGGCCGGAGCGTCGACGCGGTTCTCGATGATGTAGCGCGCCATCAAACCGCGCGCTTTCTTTGCGAACAGTCCGATGATTTGCGCCTTGCCGTTTTTGATCTCTTTGAATGCCATGTGAATGACGGGCGCTTTCAGCGCCTTCTCGTTTACGGCAGACCAATATTCACTCGAAGCGAGATTGACGATGGTGGGTTGTTTGAGCGCAGACGTAGCCGTGTTCACGGCGTCCGCCAATGATGTGCGCCAAAAGGTGTAAAGGTTTTTGCCGCGCTCGGTATTCACCGTGCTGCCCATTTCGAGACGATAAGGCTGAATGGCATCGAGCGGGCGAAGTAACCCATAAAGGCCCGAGAGGATGGCGACGTGGTCTTGTGCGAAGGCAATATCGTCCGGTTTCAATGACGCCGCTTGTAAACCGAGATAGACGTCGCCGTTGAAAGCGTACACGGCGGGTTTGGTGTCTTTTTTATTGGCCGGATCGAAGGCTTGGAAGCGCTCGAAATTCAACGATGCCAGCTTGGGACTGATATCCATCAAGCGTTTGAGGTCGCTCGCACTGTAACGTTTGGCGCGCGCGGCTAAGATGGCCGTTTCTTTCAGCAAAACCGGCTGCGTCGTTTTCAACGCACCTTTGCCGATGAAACCCGGCGCGGGTTTGAAGTCCAATTTCTTGGCGGGAGAGAGAAGGGCAAACAGCATGGCGGTGTTTTAGCAGATGCTGGCCGGCAACGTTAAGCCTAAGGCGCGCCGCCGTCGCTGCCGCGCGCACGCGCCGCCTCATCGGGGGATGCAGGAGGCGGGGTTGCTACCGCGGGCGTGGCTTCCGCGGATCTTTCCGCTTGAGCCTTGAATTCCTTTAACAGCTTTTCGGCGACTGTATTGGTGGTCGCGTAGCGTTCGCTGGTGCGGCTGAGATTGGTGATCAAGATGCCCAATAAGGCCTTGATGAATGGATCGCAGGAATTGATTTTGCTTTGAACGTGGGATTTCGGAATGCGCACGATCACCGACGGCTCCAGCGCTATCATCGTGGCCGACCGTTTTTCGCCCGTGATGGCCGCCATTTCGCCGAACATGGCGCCTTTCTCAATAATCGCGAGGCGCACACTCTTACCGTCGACGGTTTTAAAGACGCCGACGCGTCCGGACTCGAGCACGAAGGCATCGGTGCCGTCATGACCTTCGCGGAAAATAATTTTGTCTTTTTCGTAAAGAACACGCGAAAGCAGTTCACCACGCTTGGCGCGAATGCTTGTCGCGTCGTCGTCAGTTTGTGCGTGATCAGCCGCCGTTCCGAAAGTGCTCATGCTTGCTCTTGGCTCCCCAGGACCACCAGTATAGGCCCTGGGAAAGGCGAGACTTAAGTCATTTTCGGGACGAAACCGGATTTAACGCTGGTTCGGTACCAGCTGCCAAACGCCATTGGGGTCGCGGCAGGTGGTGGCAACGGCTTCCTGGCTGCGGCCATCAAGGTTAATGGTCTGGCGGAATTCGCGGCAATAGCGCTGTCCGGCCCATCCGTCGCGGGTGGTGGTAATGCCGCCGGAAATCCCAGCATCATTCCAGTTAATAGTGTTGCCCACGGGTGCCGCGAGCGCCTGGCGATAGGCGCCGAAATAGATGTCCTTCGTGCGTTCGTCGACATGATCGCTGACCGGCGCGGGAAAGAGATCCAATCCCACGGTCGCGCTCAACCCTGACCGTAATACGGCGCATTCGAAGACGGTGCGTACGTGGTGGGGACGTAGGTGTCGTAATCGGGGCGGTCATAATACGGCCGGGAGCCGTAATAATAAGGGTAGGCCGGTGCGCTATAGTAGACGGGGCCGGGCACATAATAGTGACGGGGTCCCCAATAGGGGCCACGTCCATAGTACCCGCCGCCGTAATAACCGCCGCCAATACCAAAATTGAGGGAAATATGGCTGCGCGCCTGGCTTGGCGTGGCGGTGGCCATTCCGGCGACCATGACGGCTGCGACTAATCCGGCGGTCAACAACCCATGTTTTTTCATGTCGGTTCTCCAGAGTTCTGCTTCGAGAAATATATGCAGGGCTTAGAGCTAAAATATGGCAACGAACCACGTGAAATCAGGCGGTTGTAGATATTTAGGATAGGTGGGTAACAGCCTTGTAATTCCCGCGAAAGGCGGCGGTAAGGCGCGAGAGCGCATTTCATTACGACACGACAACGATTGGCGCGCGGCACTTGGGTCCGCGAAGGTCGATTCGGATCGTCAGTTTTTTTTGTGGCATTTCAATAGGTTCAGTATAATGACCGCCGCTCTACGTGAATCCTCAGCCGGCCTTCCGTCATCCGTGGCGGCCGTCGCCGGAAAACAAACCGCAGCCGAACCCATGCGCATTTTGGTCATCGAAGACGACAAGGAAGCCGCGGAGTTCCTGATCAAGGGACTGCGCGAGAGCGGCTATACGGTCGATCATGCGGCGGACGGACGCGAAGGTCTGTTCCATGCGTTGTCGGAACCGTACGACGCCATGATTGTCGATCGCATGCTGCCGGGCCCTGATGGCTTGTCGATTGTGGAATCGGTGCGCAAGTCCAACATTGCAACACCGGTGCTGTTCCTCAGCGCGCTCGGCGAAGTGGAAGACCGTGTCGCCGGATTAAAAGCCGGCGGCGACGATTATCTCGCGAAGCCTTTCGCGTTTTCCGAATTACTTGCGCGCCTTGAAGCGCTGTTGCGCCGCTCGGGTACGACGCCGGAAAACACGTTCCTCAAGGTCGGCGATCTCGAGATGGATCTTTTGGCGCGCAAAGTGGTGCGTCAAGGCAAGCGCGTTTACTTGCATCCACGCGAATTCCGTTTGCTCGAGTATTTGATGCGCCACGCCGGCCAGGTCGTGACGCGCACCATGTTGCTTGAAAACGTGTGGGAATATCACTTCGACCCGCAGACCAACGTGATCGATGTGCACATCAGCCGTTTACGCCAAAAGATCGACAAACCCTTCGACCGCCCGATCCTCCAGACCGTACGCGGCGCAGGCTATAAGCTCGATCCCGCCGCCTAAAGGTTCTTAATGAAGCGTCTTGCGCGAATCTTCGGCTCGATCACTTTCAGACTCGCGCTAGTCTACACGCTTGTCTTCGGTCTTTCCGTCAGCGGCCTGTTTGCGTTCGTCTATTACACGACCTCGAGCTTCGCCGAGCAGCAGATCGAGGCGGCCATCGACGCTGATGTCGGCGGTTTCCTCGAAAGCTTTCAGCGTCCTGGTTCAGGACTTGTGGGCCTGGCGCGCGCCATCACACGCCGCGCCGATCCCAACAGCGGAACCTCTTTTAACCGCGACGGCATTTATCTTCTGATCGATCCTTTGGGATCGCGGGTGGCGGGAAATCTGCAATCGTGGCCGCAAAAGGTTCAGGCGGAAGGAATTTGGATCAATTTTACGATTAACGATATGCGCGGTGCGACGGCTTCGACGGCCGACGTTCGCGCGAAGCAATATGCGGTGCCGTGCGGCGCCAACGGCGATTGTCATCTGCTGGTTGGGCGCGACGTGCGTGAGGCGCGCATTTTCGGCCAGCGCCTGCTTGATTCGCTCAACATCGGATTGGCGCTGACGTTGGCGATGGGCCTTCTCGGCGGATTCGTATTCAGCCGCGTGGTTATGAGACGCATCGAAGACATCACGCGAACCTGTCGGCGTATTATGTCGGGCGACCTCAGTCAGCGTGTTCCGGTCTCGCGCCGGAATGATGAACTGGGAGAACTTTCCACAAGCATAAACGCCATGCTCGACCAGATCGAGCGCCTGATGAAAGGCATGCAGCAGGTGTCCGACAACGTCGCGCACGATTTGCGCACGCCGCTCACACGTTTGCGGGCGCGTCTGGAAAGCGCGCTTCGTCATATGGACGAGCCAAACGAGCGTGAGGCGATTGAAGGGGCACTTTCGGACGCCGATAGTTTGTTGGCCACGTTTGCGGCGCTGCTGCGAATCGCGCGTGCAGAGGCCGGATTGCAGCGCAATTTCGCTCCGGTCGACCTGCACGCCTTGGCCGAAGAAGTCGCGGACCTATACGGCGCGCTGGCGGAAGAGAAGGGCCTTAACTTCGTGACGCAACTCCAAGAGGGCGTCACCGTTCAGGGCGATCCGAACCTAATCGGCCAGGCCCTTGCGAATCTCGTGGATAACGCGATCAAGTATACGGACCAGGGCGCAGTAACCATCGCGCTAACGGTGCATGATGGTCGACCGGCGTTGATCGTCTCGGATACGGGGTCGGGCGTGCCGGATGAGTACAAAGATAAAGTGCTGGAACGCTTGTTCCGTATGGAGCAAAGCCGCACGTCCGCGGGTAGCGGGCTAGGCTTGGCCCTGGTTTCCGCGGTGGCGAAGTCGCACGGGCTTGAGTTGAAGCTTGAAGATAATTTTCCGGGCCTTCGGGTGACGTTGCGTTTCCCCAAGGCGCTGCAGACGTCGATGGCCGGTCAGGCAAAACGAAACTTCCAGCCGGCTCCGAGATCAAGGCTTTGCCTACATCGGCCGAAGCGGCATAGTCATCTGCCCTGAACTGAGCTTGGTTTCCCCCTTATGACGTCGAGTGCTACCGGCTTTGCGGCTATTCGCCATCCGGCGGTGCGCGCATTCTTAACAGCCCGCCTCGCGTCCATCCTCGGTTCGCAAATCGTCAACGTCGCGATTGGCTGGCAGCTTTACGAACGCACCGGTAGCCCATGGTCATTGGGTTTGATCGGACTTTTCGAGTTGGCGCCGGCTTTGCTGTTCATGGTGCCGGCGGGAAATCTAGCGGATCGTTTTCCGCGCCGGAATATCGCTGCCTGCGCCGTGACCGGCTCGCTGATTGCCAGTCTCGCATTGATGATGGTGTCGTGGTTTGAAGCGCCGGTGACGCTCATCTACTTCGTTCTTATGCTGATCGGCGCGGCGCGCTCTTTCGCTGCACCCTCCATCGGCACGTTTTTACCGCAACTCATCGAGCGCGACCTTTATGTAAACGCCAATGCATGGTCGTCGGCGGCGTTTCAGTTTTCGTCGGTTGCCGGCCCGGCCCTGGGCGGCTTTATCATCGCCTGGACCGGCACTGCGACCTGGGCCTATATCGCCGCCGCCGTCGCGCAGTTCAGCTTTATCCTTCTGTTTTTACGGCTGCCCGTCATACGTCCTGCTGCTAATGCCGCGAAACGCAAATTCTCGGATGTCTTTGCCGGATTTGCTTTCGTTCGCCGCACGCCGATTTTCCTCGCGGCGATCACGCTTGATATGTTCGCGGTGCTGTTGGGCGGCGCGGTGGTGCTATTGCCGATCTTTGCAAAAGACATTTTGCACGTGGGCGCCGATGGCCTCGGCTGGTTGCGCGCGGCCCCCTCTATCGGCAGCTTGCTGTTGATGCTGACGATGACGCGTCTGAAGCCATTCGCGCGTCCCGGCGTCGTGTTGTTGGCGGCTGTCGCGGGCTTCGGCCTGGCGACGATTGCGTTCGGGTTATCCACGAGTTTCATTTTATCGTTCGCGTGCCTGTTCCTGACGGGCGCGTTCGATGCCGTGAGTGTCGTTGTCCGTTTGACCACGGAGCAGATGTTGACGCCCGATTATCTGCGCGGCCGCGTTTCGGCGATCAATTATGTATTCATCGGCTTTTCGAATGAGTTCGGCGCGTTTGAGAGCGGCAGTACAGCGGCGCTGTTCGGGCCGGTCGCGTCCGTTGTCGGCGGTGGGGTCGGCACCCTTGTGGTCGTGGCTGTGGTTGCCGTTGCCTTTCGACAGCTGGCGCAGATGGGCCCGCTCAACACCCTAAAGCCGTCCGACAGCGAGATTTTGAAGGAAGAAGCGGCTGAGCAAGAGGTCCGTCACTCAGTTTAAATCCCCGCCGTTCCCGCCGCGCCCTCTATATCCGTGCAACCGTTGTTCCTGCTGACGCGTTGCTCAAACGATCGGGGAAAATGAACCCAGGGTAGGGGGCACAATGCCGATAAAATACTTCGCTTACATGGCGATTGTTTGCGCTGTGTTGCTGGATCTTTACAGCGCACGACCTGGCACGGACGGCCTGGCCCGCGTGAGCATGGACGCGGTAGCACTGCTGTTCGGCGTGATGGGATTGGGCGGTTTAGCCCTAGGCCCGCGCCGACGCTGAGGCCTACAACGCAAGCGTCTTTATAAAATCTTTATATGCGCGGAATCGCTGTAGCAGTAATGGCGGTCGCCTATCGCGTGTACCTAAAACGCCCAAAATAGGGCGTAAACCGTAAGAATGTCTTACGGATTGCGGCGGGCAAACCACCCATGCGTGTAAGGTGGCGGAAGTAATTTTAGATGTTTTCTTTATACAATCGGCGCGTTTTCCGCATCGCGCTTTTACGCACTTAGACGCGAGGCTGCTCTCACTGGAACGGAGAGCACCCCAATGAGCGCCTTTCAAACTGAGCTACAGACACTGCTGCCGGACCTCACTCGGTTCGCGCGCGTGCTGACGCGCGACGAAGACGACGCTCACGACCTCGTACAGGATTGCGTTGAACGCGCTCTGCGTAAACAAACCCTTTTCCAAGACGGCACCAGCCTGAAGTCCTGGCTCTTCACGTTGATGCGCAATCTCTTCATCAGTACCAAGCGCCGCGAAGCGCTGGACCGCCGCTACACCGCAATGATCGACGACGATGCAAATCGCATTCAGCGCGCCGATCAGGTGAACAGCGTGTTCTTGAAAGAAACGATGCACGCCATGCACCGGCTATCGGCCGGCGAGCGTCAGGCGATTGTGGTTCTTGGCGTCAACGAAGGCTCGCAACACCGCATGGCGGAAGCCGCGCGTGAGCCGGTCGGTACGGTAAAGTCGCGTCTTTGTCGCGGTCGGGCGCATCTTCGCGCGCTGCTGGGCATGGAAAGCGCGGCGATGGCCACAGCTTAATTCAGAGTTACTCCCAATCCACGGCCCCCGGCGTCTCCCATCCCCCCAATTGCCGACCGTGGTAACTCGAGCCCCGTGGCGATGAAATCGCTGCGGGGCTTTTTATTTCTCAGACCGTCTGAAGGCGGTAGCCGACACCAGGCTCGGTGATCAGGCGCTTGGGGGCTGCGGGATCGCGCTCTAACTTCTGGCGCAACTGGCCGATGTACACACGCAAATACTGCGTTTCCTCGACATAGGCCTGGCCCCATACTTCCTGCAACAGTTGCTGATGCGTGATGACCTTGTCGGGGTGCGAGGCGAGAATTTTCAGCAGGTCGTATTCTTTGCGCGACAGTTTCACCGGCGTTCCGCCGACCGTCACGAGGCGCTTGCTGAGATCGATCGCAATCTCGCCGGCGGCAACGACGGGACCGGCATCACCCTCTGTGCGGCCCTGGCGCAAGGCCACGCGCATGCGCGCCAGCAATTCGCCCATGCTGAAGGGCTTGGTGACGTAATCGTTAGCGCCGCGATCCAGGGCTTCGATCTTGTCGGGATCGTCGGAGCGGATCGATAAGATGATGATCGGGATCGTGGACCATTCGCGCACAGATTTCACGACATCGAGGCCATCCATATCGGGAAGGCCCAAATCGAGAATGAGCAGATCGGGCTTTTGAACAGTGCAGGCCTTGATGCCTTCCTTCCCGCTCTCGGCTTCGATGACCTCGTAGTCGTGTGCCTGCAAGCTCGCGCGTAGGAACCGGCGGATCTGCGGTTCATCATCGACGATCAGGACTTTAGGGCCCGTGGTCATGGTTGAGCCATCCTATATCTCGGCCATGGCGGCGACATCCGGTGTTTTCACCGGAAGGCGGAGACGGATGGTGGTGCCGTGTCCGAGGCCCTCGCTGAGCGCCTCGACGGTGCCGCCGTGGGCCTCGATAATGCTTTTGCAGATCGCAAGACCCAATCCCGTGCCGGGCACAGTTCGGTCGCGATGGCGTGCGCGATAGAATTTATCAAACACGGCGCCAAGTTCTTCCGAACGAATTCCGCGGCCCTGGTCGGAAATGTCGATAGTAATCTCGTCATTGATGCGACGGGCGGTGATCTGGATGTTTGTGTCCGCCGGCGCGTATTTGGCAGCGTTGTCGAGAAGGTTTACCAACACGCTTTCCATCAACACGAAGTCAACGTTCACCAAGGGCAGCATATCGGCGATATCGGAATAGACTTCGTGGTTAGCTAGGCGACGGTGCGCGGAATCGATGGAGGTCGAGATCAAGTCTTCCACGTCGGCCCACTGCATGCGCGGCACCAGGGCGCCCGATTCCAGGCGGTTCATCTGAAGCACGTTTTTGACAAAGCGGCTCAGACGCTCGGCTTCTTCCAGAATCGTCGTCAGAAGCTCCTGCGTTACTTCGGCCGAATATGTTTGTCCGTAGGAGAGGAGGCTCGACGCTGAGCCGATGACCGATGCCAAGGGCGTGCCGAAATCGTGCGCGATGGCGGACAGAAGGGCCGAGCGCAGACCTTCGGTTTGGGAAACGACGCGCGCATTCTCCACTTCTTGTTTGCGCAACGTGTGTTCAACCGCGAGTGCGGCGAGGCGGCAGATGGAGCCGATCAGACGGCGAAAGCCCGGTGAATCCACCGTGTCTCTAGAAACGCCCTTAAGCGCCAAAACGGCGACAATGCCTTCAGACGTTTCCAGCGGGTGAAAAGCCACGTCAAGTTGCGGTGAAACACTCGTGCCACGGCCAGCGGGCGCGGCATTGGCGAAAGTCCAGCGGGCCGTTTCAATTTCCTCAGACGTGATAATCGCCTGCGGCGGATATGCGGCTTGCAACGAAGCGGCCCGCGACGCCAGCGTCTCTGGGTCATTGCCTGCGCCGGTGAAGGGTGCGAGCAAAATCGCATTGCAGTCGAAGATGTCACTGCATTGGAGCGTGATCGCGTGAAAAATCGACGTGGTATCGCCGGTGACAGCGATGTCGCGCGTCAGCTGGAAGAGGGCGCGGGCCTCGCGCGCTTGACGCTGCGAACGCGCGGCTTGGTTACGCAGACCGCCCGACAAATTGCTGGTAATGCCCGCGACAAGCAGGAACGGAACCAGCAGCAAGATCACCTGTGGCGACAGCACCAATTCGTAGCGTGGCTCCATGAAGAAGTAGTTGAACAAGCCCACGCTTAGCAGCGACGTGAATGTGGCTGCGGCCATACCGTACGCATTTGCGCTGTAGACGACCGCCGTGAGGAATAAGATCGCAAGGCTTGGATTTGGTACAAGTTTGTCGAGCCAATTGACGAGCACCGCGACAAGACTCACCGCGAAAGCGCTAAGGATGTAGGCGTGATACCAGGGCCGTTGCTCATCGAGGCGCCACGCGAGGCCCAGGATGGGCGTTTGACTGCGGCCTTGACTGGGGTCGGGGATCAACTCGATGCCGCGCGCGTCGGCGGCCTGCTCCAATGCCGCGACGGCGGTCGCAGGCAGGCCCGGATCGAGTAGCCACCGCCGGCGCGTTCCCAGGATGACGCCTTTGGGTTTGCGTTGTCCCCAGCCGGAGATCAGTGCTTCAAGGTCTTTGATTGTGCGCCACTTCACCAAGGTGATGTCCCAACGGCCAGCAAAGACTGCCAAGTCTTCGGTGGTCTCGTGGCTCATGATCTGCGCCCAAGCGCGCGATTGCTGTTGAATAGCGATGGTCAGCCTGAGGTCGCGCTCCTGCGCAAGCCACAAGGCCTCACGCGCGAACTGCGCGAGGTCCGTTCCGGGACCGGCCACTGCGAAAAGGTGGGGCGCGCGATTCATCTTTCTATTATGGCCGTTTCAAAGTTCCGGCGAAACCGCCCGCAAGCGTTACCAAGGCAAAGGCGATGACGGCCGCGCTGACGATGGACGGTCCCGACGGCGTATCCCAGGCAAGCGACCCTGAGAGTCCGGCGACCACGGAAACGATGCCGACAATAACAGCGCCCATCGCCATTTTCTCCGGTGTCGCGGCGAAACGGCGTGCAGTCGCGGCCGGCACGATCAGGAGCGCGGTCACCAGAAGAACGCCGATGATCTTCATGGCGATGGCGACGGTGAGGGCGATAAGAGCCGTAAAGACCATGCGAATGACCGGAGCACGAATGCCTTCAGCGGCAGCGATATCTTCGTGAACGGTTAGCGCGATCAACGGTTGCCAAATAAAGGCGAGGCCGGCCAAAACGACGGCGCCGCCCCCATAAATCCAGATCAGATCATTAGGCGTTACAGCAAGGATGTCGCCGAACAGATAGCCCATCAGATCGACGCGGACGGTTGTCATGGAACTGACGACGATCAGGCCGAGCGCAAGCGCGCCATGGGAAAGAATGCCCAAAAGCGTATCTGTGGGTACGGCACGTTGGCGCTGCAAGGCAAGGAGCAGGAGGCCCACGACCAGGCCCGTTCCTAAAATGCCCACGGTGGCATTCACGCCAAACAAGATGCCGACGGCGATGCCTGTCAACGCCGCGTGCGACAAGGTGTCGCCAAAGTAGGCCATGCGTCGCCAAATGATGAAGCACCCAAGGGGACCGGCCACGATTGCGACGCCGATGCCGGCCACAATGGCGCGTAAAATAAAGCTATCCATGGTGGTGGCCGTGATGATGCGCGTGATCGGGGGCTACGCGGCCGTCGGGCCCGTGCGTGTGATCGTGCGCATGGGGATAAATCGCCAACGTCTTTGCAGCGCTTGGGCCGAACATGTGCAGGTATTCGCTGCTGCGGCTGACGTCCTCAGGTTTGCCCGAGCAGCAAATGTGCGCGTTGAGGCAATAGACGCGGTCGGTTGCGGCCATGACGACATTCAGATCGTGGGATACGACCAACACGCTGCAGCCAACCTTTTGAGGAAGCGCCGCGATGATTTGATAAATCTCGACGGTTCCCGCCACATCTACGTTTTGCGTCGGTTCATCGAGCACCAATAAGTCGGGATCGCGCAACAGCGCACGCGCCAATAACACGCGCTGCATTTCACCGCCTGATAACGTATGCACGCTGGCATCGATGAGATGTTCCACACCGACCTCGGTCAGCACTTCGATTTGGCGGGCGCGGGACTGCCGGTGCGTTAGTGTCAGAAGGCGATGCACCGGCAAAGGCAGGGCCGCGTTCACGGTAAAGCGCTGCGGTTGATATCCGATTTTCAAGCCCGCGCGCCGCTGGATGCTGCCTTGGTCGAGACGCTCCAGACCCAAGATCGCTTTTACGAGCGTGGATTTTCCGGCACCGTTTGGGCCGATGAGAGTCACAATCTCGCGCGTGCCGATCTGAAGATCCACATGATCCAGTACATTTCGCGCGCCGTGGCGCAGCACGACACCTTTGACGTCAACCAGAACCTCACTCATGGCGTATGCTCGCGGCAGTGTGGGCAGCGGCCGCTGATTTCGATGACTTCGCTGTCGATGGTAAAGCCGCGCGCCGTCACGGCTTTCGCGAGCGCGCGTTTTACGTCGGCGTTATCCAACTCGGCGACGTTGCCGCAATCGCGACAGATCAGGAATTGACCGGCGTGGTGTTCACCGGGGTGGGCGCAGCCAACGAACGCGTTCAGGCTGGCGATGCGATGCACCAATCCGTTTTCCATGAGGAAATCGAGGGCGCGGTACACCGCCATGGGCGCGGCCTTTCCGCCGCGCGCATTGAGCCGCGACAAAATGTCGTAAGCGCCGATGGGCGTGTGGCTCGACCACACGGTTTTCAACACCTGCTTACGGATGTCGGTGAGGCGCGATTTGCGGGTGAGGCACATCTCTTCCGCGGCACGTAATGCCTCAGTCGCGCACGACCGATGGTCATGGTGCGGTTTTGGAAAATCGGCCGACGCCTTCTTACGTGCAGATGCCATCACATTTGAAACCTTGCCAGGAGTGAAATGTTATAACATAACATTCCTGACGGCAAAGCGATTAAAGGTCGATATGGCGCGTTTCACGATATTGGCAGGGCTTCTGGCGATGCTCATCGCCGGCCGGGCTTTTGCCGCTGCGCCGCGCGTGGTGGCTTCCATTAAGCCAATTCATGCGCTGGTCGCTGGCGTCATGGACGGCGTCGGTGTTCCCGCGCTGCTCGTGGAAGGGAGCGCGTCGCCGCACAGTTATGCTTTGAGGCCGACGGCTGCGAAAACGTTGTCCGAGGCCGATGTGGTTTTTTGGATTGGCCCTGAACTCGAGACAACGCTTGAGAAGCCGTTAGTGTCGTTATCCGCCAAAGCGCATGTCATCGGCTTGCTGCGCGCGGATGGCGTGAAGGCGTTGCGCGGTGTGAGCGCGGAAACTGTGGACGGTCATATCTGGCTCGATGTCGAGAACGCACGTGCGATGGTGACAGCGATCGCAGAGACGCTCTCCAAAGCCGACGCAAGCCATGCGCAAAGCTACGCGCGGAACGCGGCCGATGTGAAAGCTAAACTCGCCGCGCTGGATGAAAATTTGCGCGTGATACTGGCGCCGGCGCAATCACGGCCTTTTATCGTGTTTCACGATGCCTATCGGTATTTCACCAACCGGTATGGCCTGAACATGCTGGCATCGGTGACCATCAACCCTGATCAGCCGCCTGGCGCGCGACACGTCGCCGAACTAAAGGCGATAATCGCTAGAAATACGTCAATCTGCGTATTTGTCGAACCTCAATTCCAGCCCAAGCTCATGAGTATCTTTCACGAAAGTGCAAATGCACGAGTCGGTGTACTTGATCCCGAGGGCAGCGCGCTTCCGCCAGGTTCAGCGCTTTACACCGATTTAATGCAGGGCATTGCCGATAATCTTGTGCGCTGTCTGAGCGTGCCTTAAGGTTGTAATCGCATAATGGATACTTCGGGTCACATCGGCGCGCTTTTTAAACGTCAAGGACGACTGTGGTCGCTCCTGGTCGCTTTGATGCTGGTCGCGCAAATCGGCCTCGGCATCCACCAACTTCATCATCGTATTAATCCGGACGCAGTTGTTTCCGACGACTGTGCGCTCTGCCATTTCGCCGCCAACATGGCGGTGGGCGCGGGACCGGCTATCATTACGCCGCCGGTTCTCGTTGTCGCGGAAGTCACCGCACATCCCGCCCATATAATCGTGCAACCCGTGCGCATTGTTGCGGGTTTTAAGTCACGCGCACCGCCGTTTTCTATCTCCGCCTAGTCATCGCCGGTTTTCCTGTCGCGCCTAAGCACGCGGCAGCAGAGCCATTCGATTTTCAACGGGGATATCAATATGATTCGCCTTAAAAGCAGCGCCATTGCTATGGCGTTCGGACTCATAGCATCGGGGTCGGCTTCTGCCGCCGACAACGCCGACCTTGCGGAAATCCGCAAGCAGATCGAAAGCCTCACGCAACGTCACCTGGAGGATGAGAAGCGCATCCAGGAATTGGAGCGCCGTCTCGAGCGGGCCGAAGCCGCGACCAGCCAAGCCTCCGCCGACGCGAAACAAGCGACGGCGGTTGCAGCGGCAATCCCGGCGCCTGTTGCAGCTGCCGCGCCCGCGTCATCCGCCAACAGCTTCAATCCCGCCATCAGCGGCGTACTCGATGGCAAGTTCGGCGTCTTCAGCCGCGATCCCGCCACTTATAACGTGGCTGGATTTCCACTGGGCGGCGAAGGGCCCGGGCAACGCGGATTGTTTCTCGGCGAGGCCGAACTCAACGCACAAGCCAATGTCGACGACTTGTTCATGGGAAGTTTGACGCTGTCGTTGTCCGATGACGACGGCAACACTCAAGCGAATTTAGAAGAAGCGTTCATCCAAACCACATCGCTTCCGGGTGGGTTTCAGGCGACGGTCGGGAAATTTTTATCCGACATCGGTTACTTAAATTCGTTCCACGAACATGCCGACGATTTTGCCGACCGGCCGTTGGCGTACCGCGCATTTTTAGCTGACGGCGTGGTGGATACCGGCGCGCGCCTCACGTGGTTGGCGCCGACGGATTTTTACTTACGCTTCGGCGCTGAGGCCTTCCGCGGGAATTCTTTCCCGGCGGCGGGTTCGGCCGATCACGGCTTCGGTGCGAAATCGGTTTATATCCGTGGAGGTGACGACATTGGAACGGAGATCAGTTACCAAGCCGGTGTGTCGTGGCTTTGGGCTGATGCTATCGGTCGCGCGACCGGCACGTTGCCGGACGTGTTTGATGGATCGAGCCAAGTCGGCATCGCCCACTTCGTTCTTAAGTGGGCACCGAACGGAAATCCCGTCTCACAGAATGTGAAGTTTCAAGCCGAAGTGCTCCGCAATCATATCGATGGCCGCTTCAAAGGGTTTGGCATCGCTCGCACCGACTACGGTGCGTATGCCCAGCTGATTTATCAGTTCAAGCCGCAGTGGCGTGTGGGTTATCGATTCGACTGGTTAACCGCCGGCGACGTTCCGACGTCGTTGATCGGGTCGACGCTCGACAGCGCCGGAAACAAACCGGATAGGCATTCCGTCATGCTCGAGTACGACCATTCGGAATTCAGTCGTATTCGTTTGCAGTACAGCTTCGATCAGTCGCGGCTGATGGGAACCGATCACCAGTTCCTGTTGCAGTACACCGCTACCATTGGCGCGCACCCCGCGCACTCATACTAAGGAATCGCCCTCATGCGTTATTTCCTAACGTCACTTGCCCTCGGGTTTTCTCTGTGTACGGCGCCCGCCTTTGCCGCCGTGCAAGTTTTTGCGTGCGAGCCCGAATGGGCCGCACTCTCGCGTGAAATCGGCGGCGACCGCGTAGACGTTTTCGCGGCGACGACCGGTCTACAAGACCCGCACCAAATTCAGGCGCGGCCAAGCCTCATCGCCAAAATGCGGTCGGCTGACATCGTCGTGTGTTCCGGCGCCGAGCTTGAAGTCGGCTGGCTCCCTGTGCTGTTGCGTCAGGGCGCCAATCCAAAGGTCCAGCCGGGCACGCCGGGCTTTTTTGAGGCCGCGCGCCTCGTCGCCATGAAGGAACTCCCGGTAGCGCTCGATCGCGGCATGGGTGACGTGCACGCGGGCGGTAATCCGCACGTGCAAACCGATCCGCGTAACATGCTGCCGGTGGCCAAAGCCCTTGCCGATCAATTCACACGCATCGATGCAGCGGGCGCGGATACCTATAAAAACAAACTCGCGGAATTCACCACGCGCTGGACGGCGGCGATCGAGGGCTGGCAACAGAAAGCCGCAGTGCTGCGCGGCGTGCCGGTGCTGGTTCAGCATAAAAGCTGGGTCTATTTGATCGACTGGTTGGGCATGCGCGAAATCGCACCGCTCGAACCCAAGCCCGGCATTGCGCCAAGCACGTCCTATCTCGTGGACCTCCTCAATAAGGTCAGCGCCGAAAAGCCGCGTATGATTTTGGTGGCGGCTTATGAAGACGACCGCGGTAGCAAGTGGATGTCCGAGCACGCCAACATTCCGGCGGTCACGCTGCCGTTCACGGTCGGCGGTACGAAAGACGCGGACACGCTCACCGGGCTTTACGACGCCACCGTGCAGCGTCTCTTAGCCGCGCTGCATTAAAGATCGGGTTAGGGGAAGATCATGTCACACGTCGATTTGCTTGTGTTCGCACCCGCGTTCTTCGCGGGTTTGCTCGTGATCCTCACTCACGTTCCGCTGGGGCGCGAGGTGTTGAAATCCGGCATTGTCTTCCTCGACCTCGCCATCGCACAGGCAGCAGGATTGGGCGTCATCCTCGCCGGCGTCGGCGAGGAAGGGGCTGGTTCTTTTGGGGTGCAGATTACCGCCGCGGCCGCAGCACTTTTGGCTGCGGGCCTTTTGAGTTGGACGGAGCGCTTTTCCGGGAAATATCAGGAAGCCTTGATCGGCTGCCTGTTCGTGCTGACCGCGAGCATCGGCCTCATCGCGCTCAGCTCCAATCCTCACGGCGGCGAACACCTGAAAGATTTGCTTGTCGGTCAGATTTTGTGGACGAGCTGGTCGGACTTAATTCCTGTCGCGATTGTCTACGCAGTCTTGCTCGTGGCCTGGTTCGGTTTTGGCCGGCGTTTGGGCCGCGTCGGGTTCTATGTGATCTTCGCGCTTGCGGTGACGGCGTCGGTGCAACTCGTCGGCGTTTATCTTGTGTTCGGGACTTTGATTTTACCGGCGCTGGGGATTCATCGTATCAGCGAGAGGCGCTCTTTACCCGTGGCCTACGGCATCGCGATTATCGGCTACATTCTCGGCTTTGCAGCAACGACGATGCTCGATCTTCCTGCGGGGCCGGTGATTGTGTGTGTGCTGGCGCTTGTCGCGTTGCTGACCGCGCTCATTCCAACACAGAAACCGGCAAGCGCTTAAGTCGGCTGACCGCCGCGAACAATGGGGCCGCGCGCTTCGCTCATGAGGCGGAAGGTGCGGCCGAAGCGCGAGAGCGTAAGCGCGTGCTCAGGGCCTTCACCAACGGCGCGGTAGCGGCGTGCGAATTCTTCCGGCGTGGTGTCTTCCGGTAATTGGCACAAGGCATCGAAGTCTTTGCGAGTGTATTTACGCGCGCCCCAAGTCTGCGCAATGCGCGGCAACGGCTTTGTCACATCCACGATTTGTGGGGCGAGGCGCGCCATCATACGCTGAAGGGTCGCGAAGGTCGCTGCGTCGAGGGCTAAACGATCCCACGTCGGCTCAATCGCGAATTCATCCACGGCGACGATAGGCCCTGAATCCACAGATGCGGCCATCTCATGCAAGGTCACGCCGAAACGCGGCACACCGCCGTAGAGCGCGAACACCGACGGGAAAATGCCGGGATGCGTCGGCGGGCCGGGATGAAGATTGTAGGCAGGCCCGGATAGGCGACCCAAGATTGACGCGGGCACGATCACATCGGATCCGACAGAGAGAATACGCAGCGGCGTAGACGTGGAGGCCGCCTGCAATTCCGGCAGGGTGCGCGCGAGCACGATCTCAAGTGCTGGCGAGGCCGCGCGCAGCAGTTGGCCCAATGGCTCGAAAAACGCTTGTTCAGTCAGAAGTATAAGGCGCACGTGACCCCCGGATTTCGCACTTGAAACCCCATACCCCACAGCCTATTACACACCGGTAAATAGGACTGAATTAGTCCTGTATTTGCGAACGAGTCGCAACTCGGGAATATATGTTCAAGGTCAATAAGTTAACCGACTACGCCACGGTTCTGCTGATTGAGATTGCCCGCCGCAAGGTGGTGCAATCGAGCCAGCATATTGCCGAACAGACCGGGATTCCGTCCCCGACCGTCGCCAAAATCATGAAAAGCCTGAACCGCGCCGGCCTTGTTGCCTCGCGCCGCGGGGCCAGCGGTGGCTATTCGCTCGAGCGCGCCGCCGAACTCATCACGCTGGCGGATGTCATTCAGGCGGTCGAGGGCCCCATCGCGCTCACGGCGTGCGCCGACACGTCCGACGAACATTGCAACATTGAATCCATCTGCCCCGTGCAGGGTAAGTGGAACCGCGCCAACACCGCCGTGCGGGCCGCGCTGACACAGGTCACGCTGGCCGACATGGTCGCGGACATGACGATGTTCGGCGTGCCGCAGCACGTCGCACAAACAACGGCCGCGGAGTAAGAACCATGGCAACACGTGAAACTGCAGCCGCCGTCAAAGACATCGAGCAGTACAAGTACGGCTTTGTCACTGACATTGAATCCGACCGCGCGCCCAAGGGGCTGAGCGAGGATATCGTTCGCTTCATCTCGGCCAAGAAGGACGAGCCGGAATGGATGCTGGAATGGCGTCTGAAGGCTTATCGCTATTGGCTGACGCTGGCCCACGAAGAACCTACATGGGCTAAGCTGCATTATCCGAAGATCGACTATCAGGATGCCTATTATTACGCGGCGCCCAAGCAGCAGATAAAGCTGGATAGCCTCGACGAAGTCGATCCGAAGCTGCTGGAGACTTATAAGAAGCTCGGAATTCCGATCAAGGAACAGCAGATCCTCGCGGGTGTCGCGGTGGACGCGGTGTTCGACAGCGTGTCCGTCGCGACGACCTATAAGAAAAAGCTGCGCGAGATGGGCGTGATTTTCTCGCCCATTTCAGAAGCCGTGAAAACGCACCCTGAGTTGGTGCAGAAATATCTCGGCTCCGTGGTGCCCTATACCGACAACTTTTTCGCGGCGTTGAACTGCGCGGTGTTTACCGACGGTTCGTTCGTCTACATCCCCAAGGGCTTGCGTTGCCCCATGGAGTTGTCGACTTACTTCCGCATTAACGAGAAGAACACCGGCCAGTTCGAGCGCACGCTGATCATCGCCGACGAAGGCGCTTATGTAAGCTACCTCGAAGGCTGCACGGCGCCCCAGCGCGACGAGAACCAATTGCATGCTGCCGTGGTGGAACTGATCACGCTCGACAACGCCGAGATCAAATATTCGACCGTGCAAAACTGGTATCCGGGCGACGCGCAAGGCAAGGGCGGTATCTATAACTTCGTCACCAAGCGCGCAGCGTGCCGCGGCAAGAACTCCAAAGTGATGTGGACTCAGGTGGAAACCGGTTCGGCCATCACCTGGAAATACCCCAGCTGCATTCTGCAGGGCGATGGCTCGTCAGGTGAATTTTATTCCGTAGCGATTACCAATAATTACCAACAGGCCGACACCGGCACCAAGATGATTCACTTGGGCAAGAACACGCGCTCGAAGATCATCTCGAAGGGCATCTCGGCCGGGCACGCGAACAATACCTATCGCGGGCTCGTGCGCGTCGGCGCAAAAGCCGACGACGCGCGTAACTATACGCAGTGTGACTCGCTGTTGATCGGCTCCACGTGCGGCGCGCACACCGTGCCCTATATCGAAACCCATAATCCCACCGCTCAGACCGAGCACGAGGCGACCACGTCGAAGATCAGCGAAGACCAGCTCTTCTATTGTCTGCAGCGCGGCATGACAAAAGAAGAAGCGGTGTCGCTCATCGTCAACGGTTTTTGCAGGGAAGTCCTGCAAACGTTGCCGATGGAATTCGCGGTCGAAGCGCAAAAATTGGTGGGCATCAGTCTGGAAGGCAGCGTCGGTTAGTTATGTCGTTACTTGAGATTAAAAATCTGCACGTCTCCGTGGTCGGCAAGGAGATCCTGAAAGGGGTCGACCTGACCATTAACGCGGGCGAAGTGCACGCCATCATGGGCCCTAACGGGACCGGCAAGAGCACGCTGTCCAACGTGATCGCGGGCCGCGAGGGCTACGAAGTTACGCAAGGTTCGGTGACCTTCGACGGCAAGGATGTGTTCGCGATGGCCGCCGACGAACGGGCGCGCGCGGGTATCTTTCTCGCGTTTCAATATCCTGTCGAAATTCCGGGTGTGACAACGTCGGCTTTCTTGAAGACAGCGATCAATGCCAAGCGCCGCGCGGAAGGCAAAACCGAAATCGACGCCATGGAATTCCTGAAGCTGGTGAAGGCCAAGACCAAAGCCCTGGGCATGGCCGACGACATGATCAAGCGCATGTTGAATGTGGGTTTCTCGGGCGGCGAAAAGAAGCGCGCCGAAGTTTTGCAGATGACCTTGCTGGAGCCGAAGCTGGCGATCCTCGACGAGACCGATTCCGGCCTCGATATCGACGCGCTCAAGATCGTGTCCGAGGGCGTGAATGCCTTGCGCGCACCAACACGTGGCTTCTTGGTGATCACGCACTATCAGCGTTTGCTCGATTATATCGTGCCGGATTTTGTGCATGTGCTCGCGGGCGGCAAAGTCGTTGCCAGCGGCGGCAAGGAACTCGCGAAAGAACTCGAAGCGACCGGTTACGCCAAATACCAAGGTGCGGCGGCCTAAGATGAAAAGCCCCGGCATCCTCGATCACGCCTTCGGCGCGGCCTATGCGAAACGTCTTGGCGGCCTTCCGGGCGCGGCCACGACGGCGCTCGATGCTTTGCGCCAGCGCGCGCGCGTGACGCTGGGAACCGATGGTCTGCCGGGACCGAAGCTGGAAGAGTGGCGCTTCACGCCGCTGCGGGGCCTTGCAAAAATTCCCTTCATTCCGGCGGCCAGCGCAGAAGACATCGAAGTGAGTGATGTTCCGCTGTCTGTGCCCAAGATTGCCGGTGCCGCACGCATTGTATTGGTTAATGGCGTCTATCGCCCCGATTTATCCGATCAGGATTTCAGCGGCGTGTCGGTTTCGCCGTTGTCGACTAAGAACGTAGACGGACGCGAGTTGTTAGGACACCTGGCGACACCGTCAGCAGCCCCTTTGGTCGCGCTCAACACGGCGTATATGGCAGAAGGAATTGCACTGCATGTGCATGGCGCAGCGAAACCTATTCATTTGGTTTCCATCGGCGCTTCTGGCGCGGAGCCAGCCGCTTTCCATCCGCGCGTCTTGATCGTCGCCGAAGCGAACAGTTCACTGACGTTGATTGAAACGCACGTCGGATTGCCGGGTCAGCCGTACTTCTCCAATCCCGTCACGGAAATTGTCCTGGGATCGGGCGCGGCTGTGCGGCGGTATGTGGAAGTCGCCGAGGATGCGGACGCATTCCATTTGGCGACCACGGCGGTTGCCGTTGCGGAGAACGCGACGTTCGAAGCCTTCCATTTGGGTCTGGGCGGCGCATTGGTGCGCCAGGAAACGCATGTGGCGTTTGCGGGAACCGATGCAACGGTGAAACTCCACGGCGCCTATGCCCTGTCGGGTAAAAGCCATCACGACTTCACGACGGTGATCGACCATCACGTACCGTCATGCAAATCGAACCAGATTTTCAAAGGTGTCGTGGCCGACGATGCGCACGGCGTTTATCAGGGCCGTATTCATGTGGCGCGTGACGCGCAAAAGACCGACGCCCGGCAATTGCACAAGGCGCTGTTCCTCAATCGCGGCCCCAAGGTCGATTGCAAGCCGGAACTCGAAATCTATGCGGACGATGTCCAATGCGCCCACGGCGCAGCCACGGGCGAGATCGATCCGGACCACCTGTTCTATCTCCTCAGCCGCGGTATCGACCCGGAGCGCGCGCGCAATCTTTTGGTCGAAGGCTTCCTCGCCGATGCGGTGAACGAGATCTCCGACGAGACGGTGCGTGACGTGTTTGTTGGTCAGATCGCAGGCTGGCTCAAGAAAAGAGGCGTGCAGTCGTGACCGCGCTCGCCAAAACCAAAACGCCGGCCTTCGACGTTGCGAAAATCCGTACGGATTTTCCGATCCTGTCGCGCACGGTCCACGGCAAGCCGCTCGTCTATCTCGACAGCGCGGCGTCGGCGCAAAAACCGCAAGCCGTCATCGACGCCATCACGCGCGCCTATACGCAGGATTATGCCAACGTTCATCGTGGTGCTTACTATCTCAGTGAAACGTCGACAGCGGCTTACGAGGCCGCCCGCGAGAAGGTGCGCGCGTTCATCAATGCGAAGTCGCTTTCGGAAGTTGTGTTCACGAAGGGCGCGACCGAGGCCATCAACTTGGTGGCCGCGACCTATGGCCGCAAGTTTCTGAAAGCGGGCGACGAAATCGTCCTGACCGCCGTCGAACATCATTCCAACATCGTGCCGTGGCAACTGCTGCGCGATGCAGTCGGGTGCGAATTGAAGATCGTGCCGGTTAATCTCGACGGCAGTATCGATGTGGCTGAGTTCGCCAAGGTCATTGGACCGCGGACCAAGCTCGTCGCCATCGCTCATGTATCCAACGTGCTCGGCACGGTTTTGCCTGTGCGCGAGATCGCCGATCTGGCCCATGCGGCAGGCGCTAAAATCATTCTCGACGGCTGCCAGGGCATCGTTCACCAGCATGTGGATGTGCAGGCGCTGGGCTGCGATTTCTATGTTTTCTCCGGTCACAAGCTTTACGGTCCCACCGGTATCGGTGTGCTGTGGGCGCGGGCCGAACTGCTCGACGCCATGCCGCCGTATCAGGGCGGCGGCGATATGATCGATAGCGTCACTTTTGCCAAAACGACCTGGGCTCCGGCGCCGGCCAAGTTTGAAGCGGGTACGCCGCCTATTGTGCAAGCGATCGGCCTGGGTGCGGCTATCGACTATCTCAACAGCATCGATCGCGCCGCAGCCGCTGCGCACGAGGACACGTTGTTGCGGTATGCAATGACAAGCCTCGCGCAAATCCCCGGTATGAAGCTCATCGGTACTGCCCGTCATAAGGCGGCGGTTCAGTCCTTCGTGATGGAAGGCGCGCACCCACACGATCTGGCAACCGTTCTGGACCGCTCCGGCGTGTGCGTTCGTGCAGGCCATCACTGCGCTCAGCCGTTGATGGAAATTCTCGGTGTGAGCGCTACGACGCGCGCGTCGTTTGCGATCTACAACACCATGGACGAAGTCGACGCGTTGGTGACGGCGTTACGCCGCGCGCAAGAGGTGCTGCTGTGAACGCCGCCGCGCCTATGAGCGACGATCTGCGCACGCTGTATCAGGAAATCATCCTCGATCACGGTAAAAACCCGCGCAACGCGCATCTCATTGCCGAGCATACGTGCAAGGCCCAGGGGAATAACCCCATGTGCGGCGACCGCGTCACCGTGACGGCGAAGGTTGCGCAAGATCAGGTGCAAGACATCGGCTTTGAAGGGAAGGGGTGTGCAATCTCGATCGCCTCGGCGTCTATGATGACCGATGCTCTGAAGGGCCAGTCTTTGGAGACGGCCGAGAAATTGTTCGCGGCGGTGCAAGAACTTTGCACCGGAAAGTCCGACGCTACCCAAATCAAGACGCGCTTCGGCGCGGATTTCGAAACGACGGTCGAACGTCTCGCCTCGCTCTCAGGCGTGAGCCAATTCCCCGTCCGCGTTAAATGCGCCACCTTGCCTTGGCACGCACTGATGTCGTGTCTTCAGGGCAACGGCGAAACCACAACGGAAAAGCCATGATGCCTCCCTATGATATGCCCGCCGGTGACGGCGAGCCGCCGAAAGAAGGCGAACTCATCCGCTCGGGTTCACCTAAGGACCCTGCTATTCCCACGGCCGACGAAGAAGCGGTTGTGAACGCCATGCGCGGCGTCTACGACCCCGAAATTCCGGTCAATATTTATGACCTCGGGCTGATCTACGATCTGAAGATCGCCGAAGATGGCCATGTGGGTATCACCATGACCCTGACGGCCCCAGCGTGCCCCGTGGCGGGCTCGCTGCCGAAAGAGGTCGCCGACGTCGTCGCCAATGTGGAAGGCGTGGGCGAGGTGGATGTGACCATTACGTGGGATCCACCCTGGACCCAGGCGAATATGTCGGAAGTCGCCAAAGTGGCGCTGGATATGTTTTGATCCTATATCGAGCTTTGAGGTTCAACCAATGACCACAACCGATCAATCGACCGTCTCTAAGCGCCCGCCGCGCGCTGCCGTCATTCGTATCTCGGATGCGGCTGCCAAACGCATCAACGACATCGTCGCCAGCGCTACGAAGCCGGTGGTTGGGGTACGTGTCAGCGTCTCGGCCAAAGGCTGCTCGGGCAATAAGTACGTCGTCGAATATGCCGAAGAACCGCGTAAGTTCGAAGATGTGGTCGAGCACAATGGTGCCCGCGTATTCGTCGATCCGAAAGCGGTGATGGTGTTGCTCGGCAGCGAACTCGATTACCGCGAAAGCAAAATGGAAAGCGGGTTCGTGTTCAATAACCCAAACGAAAAAGGCCGCTGCGGCTGCGGCGAGAGCTTTTCCGCTTAGCGAGCGCCTGCAGCCGCACTTTTAATGATGGCGCGCCTTCGGCGCGACGGGCTGCGGCGAGAGCTTTTCGGCTTAACCGTTAGCGGCTAAGGCCGACAACCTTCACGAGACGCTTGTCGACTTCGGCCAACAGCGTCACCGGATGCACCGGCTTGTAGAGGATGCTCACCCGACCGGTTTGGAAGTCGGGGTCGTCTTCCACTAAATCTTCCACGCGGTCAGGCTGGCCGGTCACGAGGATCGTCGCGACGCTGGGTGCTGTATCTTGCAAGCGCTGGCGGAACTCTAGCCCGCCCATAACGGGCATCATCACATCGACGATGGCCAGATCGATTGAGTGATCGCGCACGACGTCGAGCGCCTCCTCGCCGTCGCCGGCTTGCAGCACATCATATCCCCGACGCTTTAGGAGCTCCGTGTAGGACTCCCGCACCATCACATTGTCGTCCACAACGAGAACGCGCCCCAACATGGAAGCCCCCAATTAGCCCCAAAGCCTACCCGCCTATAAAGTAGGCCTCCGTATAGCCCGCTGCAACGGTGCCGCGATATGCACCTAGGCAATACACGCGCATCGGTTGTCTTGAGCCGGCGCCCCATAAGGCGTAAAAATGCGGATTATTAGGCGCGGGAGCAGGTTTTAGATGGAAACAGTGCTGAATATCCTGCTCGGCATGGCGTTAATCGCCGTACTGCTGGTCTTGGCCACGGGTTTAGTCAGTTTTGTGAAAGGTGGCGAGTTCAACCGCAAATACGCAAATAAATTGATGCGATTGCGGGTTGCGGTCCAGGCTTTCGCCCTTGTGGTCCTTTTGGCGCTGCTCGTGCTGCGCCAGATGACACACGCCTAAGCTACATCAAATTAGGGCGTTCGGGGCGGTAAACCACCTTGTTCACTTCCTCGAAGCTCTCGATCTGACCGATCAGATCCTTGCGCCGGTTGCGTGTCGCTTGCGTCAACGCCGGCGTGATGTTGGTTTTGCTCAGCGCATTTTCAGCGATCAACTCCTGAACGCGATCCAGGAATGATTTGTGAGTCAGCGCTTCCGTCATGTCCGCGCAAAAACCGATGAAGTGCGACAGTCGCACGGGACGCGTCGGCGCCGGATGAAACGCCGTCATGGAATAAGAGCCGGTCTTGCGGTCGCGGCGCTCCAGAATGGCTGCACGTAAGTAGGTCGGCGACGGTGTGAACACAAAAGCGGTCTGGCTGTCGTGCTGCACGACCAGGTCATCTAGCTCGCCTAACACGTTGGCGGCAGCTTCCTGGATGATGGCTTCGGTGACCTCTGCGCCATTGGCGAAGGCCTCCACCTGTTCCAAAGCAGCGCGGTTTTCGTCGCTTGCGAAGATCATGTCGCCGCCGATATGCAACGATACCCAGTTTTGCGGATTGTAGTCGTTTTCGAATTTCGAGACCTTGCGGCGCCAGAAGGTTTCCCAATCGATATCGCGCGGAGCCTGCAAGGCTTGGGGGTCGCGGCGAATTTCATCGATCACCACCGACACCATGCGCATGGTGCCGGGAATGTTCTGGCCACGGACCACGACCATGAGAGTATTGATTTTGTCTTTGACCGGAATCGTGATGCGGTTGGAGCGCAGGGTGAGAACGGGCATGTTCTCGCCGCCGTCGTCATCCCCAAGGCCGCCGAACTTATGGACGACGGATTTTTCGCGATAAAGAGTGACTGTTCTGATTTCGGCCATGTCCGCTCAAACCGATCAAAATGAGGCGCAAAGGTTTCGGATTGCCCGCCAAGGGCGTTCCGGACGGCACTATAATTTTATGTCCGAAGAACCACAAATTGAATTAACTGTAAGGGGGCCCTGCTATTCCGCGCTGAGACGGGTGTACTGCAAAGCGTCGCTTTCTAATGCGGCGAAAGCCGCCATTTGGCCGATGAATGTGGTCAAATCCGCTTTAAGCGCTTTGAACCGCGCGCGCCGTTCCAGGCTGGCTTCGTCCATATAAAGTGCTCGATTGATCTCGATCTGAAGCGCATGAATTCCGTTTGCCGGGTCGCCATAGTGCTGGGTGGTGTAGCCGCCGGCATAAGGGTTATTGCGCACCACGTGATAGTTCACCTGCCCCAGAAAGCCCTCCGCGGCTTCGGTCACGCGCGGGCTGCACGAGAAGCCCAGTCTATCGCCCAACACGATGTCCAGATCCTTCAGGTGGGAATCGAGGGGAAGGCCGGTCGACGGCATGGAATGACAATCAATCAGGATGCAAAAGCCGAATTGCCGCCGTGCACGGCCGATCAAGCTGCTTAAGGCCTGATGGTAGGGTTTGTAGACCGTTTCGATGCGCTGCTCGGCCTCGGCGAACGACAACTTGCGCCGGTAAATTTCGCGGCGCGTGGCGACGATGCGTGCAATCGTTCCAAGCCCGGCCAGGACGCGAACCGATGTGGTGTTCACGTGGCGCGGCAACGGCTCATCGAACATTTCAGGATCGAGTTCGTAGGCTTCGCGATTGACGTCGAGGTACGCGCGGGGGTACAGCGCGCGTAAAAGCGGTGCCCCGAATTTCGGCGCTTCCGAAAACAGTTCGTCCACATAACAGTCTTCCGAGCGGCGCAGCGTCGCCAGTTCGAGGCAGGATTCGGCGACGAACGCGCGCGGATAGTGCGCGCCCGAATGGGGCGAGGCGAACACCAGCGGCGATGTCAGGCGCGCGGGTTCAAACACCTCGGTGGCCGAGATCGGGTCTGAGCTGGGACTGGATTGATCCAGGGGGGACGCCATACTGGGATTTTAAAGACCTAGGCGCATCTCGCAACAGAGCGAAAACGCAGGGGCGAAAATTGGCCTTGCTGTGGAATTCACCCCGGAGGGGCCTCGGAGTCCCTTGCAAAGCCACCCCCGAGTCGATAAACAACCGCCGACCTGATGGGCAGTTAGTTCAGCGGTAGAATGTTCCCTTGACATGGGAAAGGTCACAGGTTCGATCCCTGTACTGCCCACCATCCTCTAAAGAAAGCCGCGAAATACCGCGGCTTTTTTTGTTGTTAACCACCCGTCGCTGTTACAAAAAAGCACATCAAGCAGGCGTGATCATTGCTACGGCTGCTGTGCCTTCTCCGATACCGTAAGATCACTATACTCATGTCCAACCTGCTCTTCAGCGGGCCCATCATCCAAGGAGAGAACATCGTGAAACGCCTCATCGTCGCCGCGCTGCTGTCGAGCGCCATTGCACTTCCCGCTGTTGCCGCCCTCAAGCAGGGCGAAAAGGCACCGGATTTCTCCACGAAAGCTTCGCTCGCCGGCAAGGAATTCAATTTCTCCCTAAAGGACGCCCTGAAAAAAGGCCCCGTCGTTGTGTACTTCTACCCAGCGGCTTTCACCGGCGGCTGCAATATCGAGGCGCACACCTTCGCCGAGAATGCGGACAAGTTCGCCGCCGCTCACACCACGATCATCGGTGTTTCGAAGGACAGCATTTCGCGCCTGAACGCGTTCTCGTCCGATCCGGCCTATTGCGCGGGCAAGTTCCCGGTGGCGTCTGACCCGACCGGCGAAATCTCCAAGTCCTTCGGTCTGAACAACATCAAGCTGCCGGCCGGCTTTAAAAACACAAAGGGTGAAGAAGTTGAGAACGCTGAAGTTAGCGAACGCACCACCTTTGTGATCGCACAGGACTCAAAGATCGTCGCCACTTTGTCTTCGGCCGACGATAAAGTCACCCCGACCGAACATGCCGAGAAGTCGCTCGAAGTTGCTTCGCACCTGAAAAAGTAAGACACGTTCCGTTCGCGGAACGATCGTCCCAATGATCGAAGGAGAGCACATGAAACGCTTACTCGTCGCTGCGCTATTGTCGAGCGCCCTCGCACTTCCGGCCGTCGCCGCCCTTAAACAAGGCGAAAAGGCTCCGGATTTCTCAACGAAGGCCTCGCTCGCCGGAAAGGAATTTCAGTTCTCGTTGAAAGACGCGCTGAAAAAAGGTCCGGTGGTCGTGTACTTCTACCCGTCGGCGTTTACCGGCGGCTGCAATATCGAAGCGCATACGTTCGCCGAGAACAAAGATAAGTTCGACGCGGCGCACACCACCATTATCGGTGTGTCGCAAGATAGCATCGCGCGCTTGAACGCGTTCTCGTCCGATCCAGCCTACTGCGCCGGCAAGTTCCCGGTGGCATCGGATCCCACGGGCGCGATCGCCAAGTCCTTCAGCCTCACCAATCGCGATATTCCGAAAGGTGCGAAGGACAGCCGTGGCGAGGAAATCGACCATAACGCGACCGAGCGTACGACCTTCGTGATCACGCCTGATTCGAAGATCGTCGCGACGCTGTCTTCGGCCGACGATAAAGTGACGCCGGTTGAGCACGTCGAGAAGTCGCTGGAAATCGTGGCGGCTTTGAAGAAATAATTATCCCGATAATGATCGGGTAATTTTAAAGGGGCGGCCTTAGGGTCGCCCCTTTTGTTTTCCGTTGGCGATTTTATCCCTATATAAATACTTCTTTCGCAGATCGAGATTCACAACCCGTGCTTCGCAAACCATCGCCGCTTTTCCCCGCGCCAAAGCCGCCGCCGCGCAAACCTAAGGGTTTTGCGCTGCGGTTGTTGCGCAAGCTCGAGATTTTCATGGCGCGTAAGCCGCCGGCGGCTCAGGTCGACGAATACCTGACGGACCTGCGTCAATCGTACCGCACGCAAGTCACGGCTTTGTTTGCTGTGGCGCTGCTAGCCAAGAAAATTCTCGATACCACGCGCCAAGTCGACGTACCGTTTCCCGAAGAATACTTCGACGGCACGCTGACCGTTGATGACGCCGGGCGCGCGACCTTAACCACTTACGCCGAAGCGCTTCGCGCATTCTTTCACATCCTCGAAGACGATAACGCACTCATCAGCATGTCGGTCGCGCGTGGACTGCCGGCCTGGATCGCGAGCTGCTATGCGCTCGCCGACCCTGCGTTATTCGCACAAGGCCAGGAAATTTGGCAGCGCTTGACGGAAAACACCGAAACCTTGGAAGAAGCCTTCAAGATGCAGGTGCGGCGCGAGCCGAGCGAGGTCGAGCGTGTGTATTTCAGTTATCGGCCCGCGGTTTTCTTGACGGCTCCCGTAAACGCTTAAACGCCGTTGCGGTTATGGCGTCACGTGCCACAAGCACGCGTCCTGGCGCACGTTCATGTTCATGTGCACGCGGTCGCAAAGGCTGATGCGCTTTTCGCACACAAGGCCTTTTGCATTCATAATTGAGAGGACGCCGTCGGTGATGTGCCACGCGCGCAATTTCTCGCATCCTGGAATGTTCGCTGGAAAGCGATAGAGGATATCGTCGTCTTGATCGATCACGTGCTCGATCAGCTTCCACGTATAATCGCGGAACGCATATTTGAACTGCATCGTTACCGGCTCATTGCGGTTGTTCGCGATGGCGATTTCGATTTTTTCAGTGGCTTGCGCAGCAGCCGTGCCGGCCCAGCACGCCACGACGGCAATCCCGATGAACCACTTCATTTTGTGAACCATGCACATCTCCCGTTATAAGGGAAGTTTTGCATAGGTTCTCGCCGACTTGCAAAGGCCTTATACGTCCAGATCGGCAGCGAATTTGGCGTTTTCTTGAATGAACTTGAAGCGCTCTTCGGGTTTGCGGCCCATGAGTTGCTCGACCAATTTGGCCGTCGCGCGCTGTCCGCTTTTCTCGTCGTTTCCGAAAACCTGGATTTTCAAAAGCACCCGGCGCGCCGGGTCCATGGTGGTTTCTTTCAACTGTGACGGCGGCATTTCGCCAAGACCTTTGAAGCGGCTCACTTCGACTTTGCCGCGGCCATCGAACTTGGTTTTCATCAACTGGTCTTTGTGCGCGTCGGTCATGGCGTAGACCGTCGTGCCGCGCTGGCTCAAGCGATAGAGCGGCGGTAGGGCCAAAAACAGGTGCCCGTTCTGAATTAGATCCGGCATCTCGCGATAGAAGAAAGTCATCAGCAGACTCGCGATGTGCGCGCCGTCGACATCGGCGTCCGTCATGATGATGATTTTTTCGTAGCGCAGCTTGGCGTCGTTGTATTTGTCGCGAATACCGCAGCCGAGCGCTTCGATCAGATCCTGGAGTTCCTGATTGGCGCGCAGCTTGTCGTCGGTTGCCGAAGCAACGTTCAGAATCTTACCGCGCAAAGGAAGCACAGCTTGTGTTTCGCGGCTGCGCGCTTGCTTGGCCGAGCCGCCGGCGGAATCACCTTCCACGATGAATAGTTCGGTGCCTTCGGGCGTTGCTTTGGTGCAATCCGTCAGCTTGCCCGGCAGGCGAAGCTTTTTGGTCGCGCTCTTGCGGCTCATATCCTGATCGAGGCGCTTGCGTGCGCGCTCGGCGGCGCGGGTGATGACCGTTTCCAGCAACACCTTGGCGTTGGCATTGTCGCCCGAGAGCCAATGGTCGAAGTGATCCTTCACCAGGGTGTCGACCAGTTTTGTCGCCGCAACGGAAACGAGTTTTTCCTTGGTCTGTCCCTGAAACTGCGGATCCTTGATGAAGACCGACAGCATCATGCAAGCGCCGCCCCAGACGTCTTCGCCGGTGACGTTGCCGATACCCTTGGTCGTGTTGGTCATGTCGGCGTAGCTTTTGATGCCGCGCAGCAGGGCGGACTTAAAGCCTTGTTCGTGCGTGCCGCCCTCGGGTGTCGGGATCGTGTT
The DNA here is from genome assembly GCA_947475895.1 of Fidelibacterota bacterium. GTDB lineage: Bacteria > Pseudomonadota > Alphaproteobacteria > Rhodospirillales > Rhodospirillaceae > SHVO01. Next base: position 51,938 of record CANJMF010000011.1, on the reverse strand, counting down.
GCAATAGGAATTGAAAAAACCATCCTCGTTGTCGGGCCAGCAGATCGCCCACTCAACGCGGCCTTCGCCGCCGGCGAAATCGGCTTTGCCGGAGAAGAGGGGCTCGATCAGACGTTTGCGGCCGGTGAGCACGTGATTGAGATAGTCGGTCAGCCCGTTCTCGAAATGCAGTTCTTCTTCGACGGGCGTGTCTTTGTCACCCTTGAGCAGTTCCTTGTCGCAGGCCCAGCGCACGCGCACGCCTTCGAACAAATAGGCCTTCGAGCGCACCATGCGGTAAGCGGTGGCAGGATCGAAATGAAGTTCCTTGCCGAAAATCTGCGTATCTGGCGTGAAGGTCACGGTCGTGCCGCGCCGGTTGACGCTGCCGCCCTTGATGAGCTTGCTGGTGGCGTGGCCGCGACTGAAGGTTTGGGTATAGAGCGTGCGGTCGCGCGCGATCTCAACGGTCAATTCGCTTGAAAGCGCGTTGACCACGCTGGCGCCTACGCCGTGCAGCCCGCCCGACGTTTGGTAAACCTTGTCCGAGAACTTCCCGCCCGCGTGCAGCGTGGTCATAATGACTTCGACCGCCGATTTTTTCGGATACTTGGGGTGCGGATCGATGGGCATGCCGCGGCCGTTATCACGGATGATCACCGTGTCGCCGGCACGGAGTTCTACTTCGATGGTGGTGGCGTGGCCGGCCACAGCTTCATCCATGGCGTTGTCGAGGATTTCGGCGATGAGGTGGTGCAGGGCGGTGATGTCGGTGCCACCGATGTACATGCCCGGCCGACGCCGGACGGGCTCCAGGCCTTCCAGAACTTCGATGTCCTTGGCGGTATAGTCGCCGCGCTTCGTCTCAGCCTGCTTTTTTTCCTTCGCCGGCTTTTTGCTCGCGCCGCGCGCCGGTTTGTCGCCGAAAAGATCCGCCATCTGCTACCTGCAATTAGAGATTCTATGTTTGTATCGCTTATGCGACACTTTGGTTGAACAAATTTTGGCCGAACCTATGACGACTGAAGAGCCGCAACAAGATTCTCCTCAAGGCGAAATCTCACTTCGCGTGTTGGCCATGCCGGCCGACACCAACCCCGGAGGCCATATTTTCGGCGGCTGGGTCCTTGGGCATATGGACATTGCGGGCGCTATCCATGCCGGAAGTCTTACATCCATGCGAACCGTGACGGTGGCCGTGGATGCCATGAAATTTCACAAGCCTGTCCATGTGGGCGACGAAGTGACGTGCTATACGCGGGTTGCCCGCACAGGGCGCACGTCGATCACCATGTTGATCGAAACCTGGGTGCGCCGCCGCCATAACACCTATCCCGTGAAAGTCACGGAGGGGCGCTTCACCTACGTTGCCATCGATAACGACAGCAACCCTATCGAATTCGCCAAGAAATAACGCACAGGGTTATTTGCCGGGCCGCCCACGCCCGCGCGGCGCCATGGATTGGCCTGCGTGGCGGCTGACCAAGTCGGTGAATCGTGCGCCGCCCAAAGCCCAGTCGCCGTTCACAGCCGCACGAATACGCGCGAGATCGTCGTCGGGCAGGTCGTTGTCGAACATTTTGCGATAGACAGCCGCGCGTGCTTCCGGTGTGTCGCCCAAGTTCAAGTAAAGCGGATGCGGTGTCAGGATTGGGTCGGGGCGCGCTTCCGCGTTGCCTTTATAGCTCGACCACCGGTAGGCGGCCGGTTCTTGCACGGCCCCGGCACGCACGGGGTTCAGCTCCACATAGCGGCAGCACGACAGCACGTATTGGTCGGCATCGACGACACTGGCGCGGTAACGGCCCTCCCACAGGCTGCCGGTGCGGTTCTGCGATTCATTCACATAACGGCCATAGCGGCGGTTGGCGTCGCGCATGGTGCGTGGAAGCGACTGTGACGTCTCCGGCGATGCCAGGAGATGCACATGGTTGATCATCAGCACGTAAGCGTGAATAGCGAGGCCGTGGTTCGCTGCCGCTTCTTGCAGCCACTCCAGGTACTGCTTCGCGTCGGCAGGCGTAAAAAAGATGCGGGCGCGGTTATGGCCGCGTTGGATGACATGCATGGGATGACCGGGAACGAAAACCCGTGGTCGGCGCGGCATCGTAAAGCCTCAGAGTTAGAGGCCAAGATTATCACGAAGTTAGTACATGGTACAATTATAAGTTATCTAAGAGAATACAACTCAATGGTTTACAACCCGAATTATTAGACCTGGTCCTATTTATCCGACCCCGCTTAGCCGCTGCGTTTGAATGGGCCCAAGTCTGTGGTCTCGGTGATGTCTTGCTCAATGGCGGCCCGTTCCCGGTCCAAGAACTGCGCGATGGCACCCCGAAAGCCACGGTCGGCGATCCAATGACCCGAGTAAGTCGCGCGCGGTAAATAGCCTCGCTGCACCTTGTGCTCGCCTTGGGCTCCTGCTTCGACCCACGCCAGTTTATGGGCGATGGCGAAGTCGATGGCGCGGTAATAGCAAACCTCGAAATGCAGCATGGGATAATCGACGATCGTTCCCCAGTTGCGGCCGAACAAGGTGTTGCCGCCACGCAGGTTGAGTGCCCCGCACACCGGTTTGCCATTCTCCTCGCCCATGATCAGTACAATCGCTTCGCTCATGCGCTGCGCCAGAAGATCGAAGAATTCGCGGTTGAGATACGCCTGACCCCATTTGCGGTCGGACGTGTTCATGTAAAAGCCAAAGAAAGCGTCCCAATGGCGCGATGTGATTTCGCTGCCTGTCAGCGTGCTGATTTTTACGCCGCAGTTATTCGCCTTCTCGCGTTCATGACGAATGGCTTTGCGCTTGCGCGACGCGAGGGCCGCCAGAAATTCCTCAAAGCTGGTGTAGCCTTCGTTCTTCCAATGATACTGCTCGCCGATGCGGTTCAAGAATCCGCCTTCGTCCATAAGCTCGGATTCTTCTTCCGTCGAAAAAGTGATGTGCACCGAAGAAGCCTTTGTTTGCTGGGCTAATTCGACCATGCCCGCGAGCAATGTGTGTTGCAGCTCCATGCGCGTGACCGGGGGCACCTCGGCGCGCACCATCAAGCGTGGACCCGTCACCGGCGTAAACGGCACCGCGCATTGAAGTTTCGGGTAATAGTGGCCGCCGGCCCGCTCATAAGCTTGCGCCCAGCCCCAATCGAATACGTATTCGCCGTAGGAATGATTTTTTAAATAGAGCGGCGCGCAGGCAACGATCCGCCCGTTGGCGTCTTCCACCGTCATATGCTGCGGCAGCCAGCCTGTCTCGGCTGTCACGCAGCCGGAATCTTCGAGTGCGCTGAAAAAGTCGTGGCGTACGAACGGATTGAAATTGGGCGCTGTGATGTTGGCGCATGCATCCCAATCCGCTTTTGGAATGCTGTTGACGCTGGTGTGTACTTTCAGCGTCCAGCCCTGATCGGAGCCTTCGCCGTCCATCAATTATGCGATCTCAAAAACGGCAGCCACTTCCACCGAGGCGCCGCGCGGCAGCGACGCTACACCCACGGCAGCGCGGCTGTGTTTTCCGGCGTCGCCGAAGACCGCGACCATAAGGTCGGATGCGCCGTTCACGACTTCGGGCTGGTCGGTAAAATCGGCGCGTCCGGCAACAAAGCCGTTCAATTGCACCACCCGAGTCACGCGGTCCAAGTCTCCGCCACAGGCTTCCTTAACTTGGGCGATGGGGTTCAACGCACAAAGCTTTGCGGCTTCATAGGCCGTCTCCGCCGTCACTTGGGCCCCCACGATCCCGGGGTAATGTAACGTAGCGTCCCGCATAGGCAGTTGCCCGGAAACGAAGACCAAATTCCCCGATTTCACATAGGGAACGTAGTTCGCAACCGCTGCCGGAGCGCTCGGAAGCGCCAATTTCAACTCTATGAGCCTAGCGTCGACCTTCCCTGTCATTTTTACCTGCCAACCATCGCTTTAAATATGCTAACTGCCGCGTTCCACAGTATTGCCCGGATATAGGTCCCTTGGAAAAGCTTTCTCTCCCCAAAAGTAAAATCAAAGTCCTCCTGCTGGAAAACATCCACAAAAGCGCCGTGGACCTGTTTAAACGCCAAGGCTACACCGCGATCGAAAGCGTCAAGGAAGCCTGGGACGCCGAAGAGCTGAAGGCCAAGCTCAAGAACGTGCACATCCTTGGCATTCGTTCACGCACCAAGCTTACCAAGGAAGTTCTGCAGTCCGCTGAAAAGCTGCTGACCATCGGATGCTTTTGCATTGGGACGAACCAGGTCGATAGCACCTGCGCTAAGCGCCTCGGCATTCCGGTTTTCAACGCGCCGTATTCCAACACGCGGTCGGTCGCCGAACTGGTGATCGCCGAAATCATCATGCTGTTTCGCGGTATTCCGCAGCGTTCATGGGGTGCTCATGAAGGCGGTTGGGACAAGACTGTAAAGGGCGCCCGCGAAATTCGCGGCAAAGTGCTCGGCATTGTTGGCTACGGACACATAGGTTCGCAGCTCTCCGTCATGGCGGAAGCCATGGGCATGCAAGTGCGTTTCTACGACGTGGTGGAGAAGCTCGCCATCGGCAACGCTCAGCCGTGCCGGTCTCTGGATGAGTTGTTCGCGCAAGCCGACGTGGTGTCGCTGCACGTTCCCGAGACGCCCGAAACCAAGAACATGATTACCGCCGCCCGATTTAAGAAAATGAAGAAAGGCGCTTACTTCATCAACGCCGCACGCGGAACGACTGTAGAAATCCCGGCCTTGGCCGAAGCTTTGAAAAGCGGACATATCGGCGGTGCTGCCATCGACGTGTTCCCGAAAGAACCTGCCGGCCCCGAAGAGGAATTCAAAAGCCCCTTGCGCGGCATGCGCAACGTGATCCTGACGCCGCACATCGGTGGTTCGACGGAAGAAGCGCAAGAGAACATTGGCGCCGAAGTGGCCGAGAAACTGGTGCGATATTCCGACAACGGCTCCACGCTGGGTGCTGTGAACTTCCCCGAAGTGGCCTTGCCGGCGCAATCGAACGCGACGCGCTTCATGCACATCCACGGCGATACGCCGGGCGTCATGGCGGCGATCTCCGAAGTGTTCTCGCGCCGTAAGATCAACATCGCGGGACAATATCTGCGCACCGATGGCGGTATCGGCTATGTGGTCACGGACGTGGTGGGGCGTATCGCCGACGGCGACAGTGTTCGCCGCGAACTCCATGACATTGCCGGCACCATCCGTACGCGGTTCCTGCACGAGGGGAAATAAGGTGCCAGGTTAAAATCGTTGATTCATAAATGTTAATGAAATCAATGATTTGATAAGCAATGTATCAACCTGACCCTTTTAATGGAAGCGGAACCGTGGGCCCCAAGCGGCGTTAGCCTACGTATGCCCACGCAACCGCGCCATATCCTCGCTAGCCTCGCCGCCGTCATCGTTGTCGCGGTCGTCGCCTTCCTTTTGCTTTTCGACTTCAAGGGCCTGGTCGAGCGCCGTGTGTCGGCTGTTGTCGGCCATCCTGTCACCATCGGCGCATTGCATGTGCGAATCTTTCCGCTGCGTTTCACCGCCGACGACTTAAAGGTGGCCGACGCGCTCGACGCACCGCTCGCGCAAGCAGCCCACATCGACGGGCAGTTGGCGTTTTGGCGTCTGTTCAAAGGTGATGTCCATCTGCCGTGGCTGATTGTTGAAGACGCCACCGCGCGTGTGACTCGCGATGCCGAGGGCCGGACCAACTGGGATACGCAGTCGTCGCCAGACACCATCCCGCACATGCCCGACATCGGCGCGGTGCGTCTGAAGAACGTGCAGATCGCTTACGTGAAGCCGAGTGCGCAGACCGATTTGGCGCTCGATCTTTCGACGCGCGACTTTATCGACGGCAGCGAAACGCAATTGGTGGTCAAAGGCAAAGGCACCTATCAGGGTCAACCATCGACGTTGAGTATGGAAGGTGGTTCGGTGATCGCCCTCACGAACTTCATGAAGCCATATCCATTCGACGGCACGCTGACGTCGGGTCCGACCACCATTACGGCGAAGGGCACTATTCTCGATCCGGTGGCGGTGAAGGGCCTCAACATCACCCTCACGATCAAAGGCGCTGACGGCGCCGATCTTTATCGCGTGGCCGGAATCGCGCTGCCGCCGACACCGCCGTACACCATTGAAGGCAAGCTCGACCGCGACGACATGCGGTGGCTGCTGTCCGGAATCACGTGGAAAATGGGCAAAACTGATTTGAACGGCGCGCTCATATGGGACATTTCAAATCCCATTCCGCGTCTCGACGGATCACTCCACGGCGATACGGTCGATCTGGCCGACTTAGGCGGCTTCATCGGTGCCGCGCCGGGCGACAAAAAAACACCGACCGTGGTTCGCCAGCAAGCCGCAGAAACCGAGCGTGCGAAGCGTGCTGCCGTGCCTGAAGTGAAGCCCGAGCAAACCATGGTCGCGGCCGAGTTGGTCTTTCCCGACAAGCCAATCAACTACGACAAATTGAACAGCATGAACGCGAAGGTCCACGTAGCGGCCGATCACGTCATCGCTGGCTTTCCGCTCGACACGTTGTCGGTGGAGATTGTGCTGCAGGACGGGCTATTGCATCTCGCGCCATTGACGTTCGGTGTCGAAAAAGGCCGCATCGATATCGATCTCAAGATCAACGCCCGCGCACCCCATGCGCCGACTGATCTCGTGGCGTCGATCAAGGATTACCCCATCCATCGCGCCATCGGCAAAGCCAGCGCGGCTCTCGACAAACAAGCGGCCAGTTTCGGCTATATGGGCGGGCGTATCGAATTGCACGGCGTCGGCGACAGCACGCATAAATTCCTCGCCGGCGCCAACGGCAATGCGGGCTTCATCGCGCAAGGCGGAAGCCTCAGTCTGCTCATGGTCGAGTTGCTCGATCTCGATATCGCCGAGGGTGCGAAGCGTCTGTTATTCGGTGACGCGCCGACGCCGTTGCGTTGCGCCGCCATTGGCTTCGAGGCCACCAAAGGCGTGCTTGAGGCGAAGACTTTGGTGATCGATACCAAGGACACGCAATTTCAAGGCAAGGGCTCGGTCGATATGGGCCGCGAGATTTTCGATATCACCATCGATCCCAACCCGAAGGATTTTAGCCCGGCGTCTTTGCGCACCAATTTTTTGGTGAAGGGCACATTCGCAAAGCCGTCCGTTGGGTTGGACGCCAAGAGCATCGCGACGCGCGGCGGTGTCGCGGTCGTGCTCGGGATCTTGCTGACGCCGCTCGCCAGCCTGTTGCCGTTGATTGAACTGGGGGGCGGAAAGGATGCGGACTGCAACGCGCTCTTCGCACAAGTCCGCGACGAGACCAGCACGAAACTCAAAAACCCAACCGTCGCGCCGACACCGGAACAGAAGAAGAAATAAGCGCTGCTATTTCTTGAAGAGCGGCAGCGCCTTCAGCGGGCGCTCGCCCGGCACCGGGAACATCGGTCCCAGCAGCTGACGCCATTCCACAGCGGCCTCCACGACTTTACCGACCTTCAGATGATGATCAGCGAGTGTCACGCGCCAATAGGCCGCTTTGGCTTTTCCGTGCCATTCGCGCCCGACTACAAGCGGCGTTTGCCCACCGGCGGGTTTCAGGTCGCACGGTGTGCGCAGGCGCGCCCACGCCCAGAAGTCGACCATGGCACGCTCCAACTCGAAGGGGCGCGGCGCACCGGCATAGAATTCTTGCACCAGCAGTTCCAATGCGAACGACGCAATGGGCACGTTGCAGGCAGCGCACCAAGCTTTCAACGCCGTGAGAAGGAGGCGCGGGCGTCCGCCGTAAAGGCTGTCGGACAACCGCAGTGTGGCCGCTTCCGCCACGGGATTGGTGACGTTCCATCCGGTGGCCCGCGTCAACGAGGGCACGCCGGGCACCAGGAACGCACCGTCGTGCTCGCGGCCGGGCATGACTTTCACCCACTCGGATCCGCGCGGCACGACCACCGAAGTCTCGGCGATATTCACGCCCTCGAACCGGCTTTTGAGCACGGCCCACACGATCTTCAGCGCGTCTCCGGTTTTGTGCGCTGCTAACTTAGGCGGCAGGAGATAGAGCACGTCCACGGTGGCGATGGGCGCGACTGCGGTGCGCTTACCCACCGATCCCGCGATCAGGAAGTCGACCGCGTCGTCGCCTTTGGGGCGTAGCTCGCTGCGCAACGCAGCGATGATGTCGACGGTCAATCCACGCGCGACGCTGTAAGCCGTGTGGCTGGGTACAGCGCGGCGCAGAAACTCACCGAAGCATGCGCCAATCGTCGGCGTCTCCGCGTGCGCGGGGAAACCCGACACCTTCACCGGATCGGCGGAGGTTGCCCTCGCAAGTGTGACGGGAAGGGGCATTGCGCGGTTTTAGGAACAACCGCTCGTCGTTCCGCACGTTTCGCATTTCATGCAGGTGCCGTTACGCACCAGCGTGAAGTTGCCGCAATCGCTGCAGGCATCGCCCTCATAGCCCTTCAGACGCGCAACGCTGACAGCGCTGCGCCGCGATTCCGTGACCTTGGTGACGCGCGTGACACTCACTTCTTCGGCCATGGCCAGGGCGCCCGACATGCCGGCGCCGAGCGCGCTCACGCCGCCGCTGGCGGGCGAGACTGACACAACGGTGTCGGAGGTCGCCGTGGTTGTCGTGCTGGTGTTTGCCGCCCCACGGCCCTGCGGATTGATGAAGTAGAGGTTCGACGAGCGCACGAAGCCCTTCGACACGGTCTTACCCGCGATCTGCATGAGCTTCTCGGAATGCTCGCCGTCGCCCATGGCATCGGGCAGCACGTCGTGCGGCTCGGCGTGGGCGAGGTCGTGACGGCCCAGGTAGCTCACGGCCAATTCGCGGAACACGTAATCCAGCAGCGACGTCGCCATCTTGATGGATGAGTTGCCTTCCACCACGCCCGACGGATCGAAACGGGTGAAGGTGAACGCGTCCACGTATTCTTCCAGGGGCACGCCGTATTGCAGGCCGATGGAAATGGCGATGGCGAAGTTGTTCATCAAGCTGCGGAAGGCAGCGCCTTCCTTGTGCATGTCGATAAAGATTTCACCCAGCTTGCCGTCGTCATACTCGCCGGTACGCAAGTAAACTTTGTGTCCGCCGACGATGGCTTTTTGCGTGTAGCCTTTGCGGCGATCGGGCAGGCGTTGGCGTTCACGTTCGATCACGCGCTCGATGATGCGTTCGGCCACGATCTCGGCGCGGCTTTGCGGCGGCGCTTGAATCACGGCTTCCACGATGTCGTCTTCCTCGTCCGCATCGTCGACCAGGGCTGCGAGGGGTTGCGACAACTTCGAACCGTCGCGATAGAGCGCGTTGGCTTTCAACGCCAGCTTCCACGACGTCATGTAAGCCTGCGTGCAATCGTTCACGCTGGCGCTGGCCGGCATGTTGATGGTCTTTGAGATGGCGCCCGAGATAAACGGCTGCGCCGCGGCCATCATCTTGATGTGGCTGCTGATGGACAGGCAGCGCGTGCCGGTGCGGCCGCACGGGCTCGCGCAATCGAAGATCGCCAGATGTTCGGGCTTCAAACCCGGGGCGCCTTCAAGCGTCATGGCCCCGCAGACGTGGTTATTCGTCGCCTCGATATCGGCTTTCGTGAAGCCCAACGCTTCCAGCATGTTGAACGACACATCATTGAGCTGATCTTCACCGAAGCCCAACTTGCGAAGACAAAACTCTTCGCCCAGCGTGTATTTGTTGAAAACGAATTTAATGTCGAAGGCATCAGCCAGACCGGCCTCAATGGCTTTCAGCGAGTCCGCGTCAAAGCCGCGATCGGCAAGGGTTACAGCGTTGATCGCCGGCGCGCCCTTGAGCGTTCCATGACCGACGGCATGTTGAACAATCGCCTCGATGTCGGCGCGTTCATACCCGAGCGAACGCAACGCATCGGGCACTAAGCGGTTCACGATCTTGAAATAGCCGCCGCCCGCGAGCTTCTTGAATTTCACCAGCGCGAAGTCGGGCTCGATGCCGGTGGTATCGCAATCCATCACCAGGCCAATGGTGCCGGTGGGTGCGATCACACTCACCTGCGCATTGCGGAAGCCGTGTTTAGTGCCCAGTTCGATGACGCGATCCCACGCCATTTTCGCCGCAGCCACAACCGAGCCGTCGGGACAATCGGCAGCATTGAGCGCCACCGGCGTAATGCCCACGTTTTCATAGCCGCTTTGATGGCCATAGGCCGCGCGGCGATGATTGCGCATCACGCGCAGCATGGCGTCGGCGTTTTCCGGGTAGCGCGGGAAGGCGCCGTGTTCTTCGGCGATCTCCGCCGAAGTCGCGTAAGAAACGCCGGTCATGAGCGCCGTGATGGCGCCGCACAGGGCGCGTCCTTCGTCACTGTCGTAAGAAAGCCCGCGCACCATCAGCAGGCCGCCGAGGTTCGCGTAGCCCAAGCCCAGCGTGCGAAATGCATAAGACCGTTCGGCAATTTCCTGCGATGGGAATTGCGCCATCAGCACCGAAATTTCCAAACCGATGGTCCACAGGCGCACGGCATGCTCGAACTGAAACACGTCGAAGCCGCGCTCGCCGTTGAACGGCAACAAATTTAACGACGCCAGATTGCACGCCGTGTTGTCCAGGAACATGTATTCCGAACACGGGTTCGAGGCGTTGATGCGTCCCGACGTGGGGCACGTGTGCCAATCGTTGATGGTGGTGTCGAACTGCAAGCCGGGATCGGCGCAAGCCCAGGCGGCATTACCGATGCGCTTCCACAGGTCGCGCGCCTTGATGGTCTTGGTCACGTGGCCATCGCTGCGTGCTTTCAGATTCCACTCGGCGTCCGTTTCCACGGCCTTCAGGAATTCGTCCGTCACGCGCACGCTGTTGTTCGAGTTCTGGCCCGAGACGGTGGAATAAGCTTCGGAATCCCAATCGAGATCGAATTCCGGGAAGTCGATCGTCTCGCCTTGCTTGGCGAGTTGCAGCACGCGCGCCACAACGGCATCCGGCACCATGGCCTTGCGCGCGGCTTTCACTTCCTTGCGCAAGGTCGCGTTGATTTTCACATCGAAACGGTCGCCGTCGCTGCCGTCCCATACGCGCACGGCACGGAGAATGTTATCGACGGCGCGGCGAATGGCTTGCGATCCGGCCGCAAGTGCCGCGACCTTTTGATCTTCGCGCACCTTCCAGTCGATGAAGGTTTCAATGTCCGGGTGATCGGCATTGAGGATCACCATCTTCGCCGCGCGGCGCGTGGTGCCGCCCGATTTGATCGCGCCCGCGGCACGGTCGCCGATTTTCAGCCAGCTCATGAGGCCCGACGAGGTGCCGCCACCGGACAGCTTTTCACCCTCGGCACGCAGGTTCGAGAAGTTGGTGCCGGTGCCTGAGCCGTATTTGAACAGGCGCGCCTCGCGCACCCATAAATCCATAATGCCGCCGTCGTTCACCAAATCATCCTGAATGCTTTGTATAAAGCACGCGTGCGGTTGCGGGCGCTCGTAGGCGCTGTTGGATTTTTTCAACTCGCCGCTTTGGAAATCGACGTAGAAATGGCCTTGCGACGGGCCGTCGATGCCGTAAGCCCAATGCAGGCCGGTGTTGAACCACTGTGGCGAATTGGGCGCGGCCATTTGCGCTGCCAGCATGTAGCGCATTTCATCGAAGTAGGCGCGGGCATCGCGGTCGCTGTCAAAGTAACCGGCTTTCCAGCCCCAATATGTCCAGCCGCCGGCCATGCGATCGAACACCTGACGCGCATCGGTCTCGCCGCCGTAACGTTGGGCTTCGGGCAATTCATTCAGTTCGACATGCGCTGCGGTTTTGCGCCACAGGAAGTCGGGCACATCGGTTTCGGCCACGGGCACAAGCTTGGCCGGCACACCGGCGCGGCGGAAATACTTCTGGGCCAAGATGTCGCACGCCACCTGCGACCAACCGGCCGGCACGATCAGGCCGTCCTGGCGAAACACCACGGACCCATCCGGGTTGCGGATCTCGCTCAAGGCCAGCCGGAATTCGAGCTTTTCGTAAGGCGACTTATGCTCAGCCGTGAACCGCCGGGTAATACGCATAACTAAAAATCCCCGCCTGCCATTCTGGAATGCCAAAATCCGCCCGCTTGCTGCGTCACCCGACGCCAGCTAGGGGCTTGGATTCCCAAGCATTTTCCCCTCAAAGGCCACTACATCTAGTGCAGATGACCTCACGCACCACAAGATACGCGAACGTGAACGCTTGGGAAAGAGACTAAGCTGCTGCCGGAATGCGATTTTTGGGGATAAGGCGGTGGATAACCGGTCTGTGCCGGTCCCCGCAAAAGGCGACCCCGCCTCCAGGACTGGAGACGGGGTCTGATACCTACCAAACGTGACGTCAAATCAGTGACGTAAATATCCAGCGTTTGGGTAACCGGCGCGGTTCAATGATGAATATGGCCGTACCCGTCAGTGGATCTCTGGGCCCTCCACCCGCCCGAAGGCGGGCGAAAGGCTAGCTCTTAGTCCCGGCGCGGATTATCGGGGCGGCGGTCATTTTTGTTTCTCACGCCATCGCCGTCGCGGTCGCGATCCACGGCGTTGGGGATGTTATCGTGGTCTTCGTCGCGGAAGGCGTTCTCGAAGCGCGAACGGTCACGATAGAATTTGTGCGTGCGGTAGTGATCGTCCCAGTAATTGCCGAACTTGAATGAGATCATGGGCAGCTCATGACGGCGGCCGTAGTCGCGCACAACAATGCGGCGGCCGCGATCACGGAAGACCAGGCCATCGCCGTCGATCCAACCGCGCTCGCCGCGATACGATACATCGCACCAAGCGAACGAGCGGATACAGCCGTGCACTTCAATACGGGAATTGGTCGGCACGCGTTCGATGCGCGGGAAATCTCTTCCCGGGCCCGCGTAAATGTTGTTTTTGTTGACGGTGAACCCTGTGGCAGCCTGAGCGGCGCCGGCAAACAGCGCGGCAGCGGCGGCGACAGCAGTGATCAATTTGATACGCATAATGGTGTCTCCCTTTGTCTGCAGAAGCGTTCGGGCGAAATAACGCCAAAAAGCGCGGGAGGTTACGCAGCCATAAAAAAAGACCGCAAATTGGGGCGGGAACATGGCAAACGGCTCAATAAAACCAATGACTTAGGGTGTGGCGCATGGCATTGTTTGCCCCGAAATTCGAAACTCGCCATATTGCCGCTACGAACGTCTGGCAATTTGACGGCGTCCTAAACGGAGTTTTTATCCATGAGTGTCGGCACCTGGCTTCACACCAAGCTTCACGGCCAAAAGGTGGGCGAGGATTCCTACGGCAACACCTATTACAAATCGAACCGCATGCGCTTCGGGAACCGCGAAGAACGTTGGGTGGTCTACACCGGCGAACCAGAAGCCTCCAAGGTTCCGCCCGAATGGCATGCTTGGCTGCATCACACCACCGATGCGCCCCTCGAAGCGCCCAAACGCGCGTGGATCAAGCCCCACGAAGTCAATCTCACGGGCACCGATGCGGCCTATTTACCGCCGGGTCACGATCAGCGCGGCGGCGTGCGTGCGCCAGCGACCGGCGACTATCAAGCCTGGTCGCCCGATAAGAAATAAGTCCTCCGGAATTTTTCTTTCATGTCCGCTGTCGAGCGCCGCGAATATCTGGTCGGCATTGTCACGGCGATGGTTCTCATCGCTCTGTTCCTGTTGACCGCGCTTGCCAACCGGCGTGCGCAAGACGCCGACGCCGATCAGCGCTTCGTTCTCACCGCCGACTTCGCACGCGCCGACGGCATTTATACGGGTTCGCCTGTGCGCGTTGCCGGCATGAAGATCGGCGAAGTCACGAAGGCTATCCTCGAAAACGGCCGTGCGGTCATGACGCTGCGGTTCACAACGCCGGTGCCTCTGCCCGAAGATACGGCGGCGGTGATCGAAACAGACGGTTTGTTCGGCTCCAAGTACATCGAACTGCGGCCGGGTGGCGACGACAAGATGTTGGCGTCGGGCGCGCGCATTCCCTACACCCAAGACTCCGTCATTTTGGAAGACCTTATTGCCATGATCGTCTCGCGCGCCAAGAGCAGGGCCGCATCCTCGTCGGGAAAATCTGAATGAAGCGCAATCCTATCGAGACAGTGTTAGGTGCGGTCGTCCTGTTGATCGCCGTGATGTTTCTTGTGTTCGCTTATTCGGCAGCGGATTTGAAAGCCGTCACCGGCTATGCCGTCAACGCGACCTTTCAAAAGGTCGGCGGGCTTGAGCGCGGCTCCGACGTGCGCATCAGCGGCATTCGTGTCGGCACCGTCAGCGAGCAATTGCTCGATCAAACGACCTTTCAGGCCAAAGTGACTTTATTAATCGCGCCGGAAGTCACGCTGCCCAAGGACACCGAGGCCTCCATCGTCAGCGATGGTTTGTTGGGCTCCAAGTACGTGAACCTGACGCCAGGACGTTCCACCGATCGCATTCCCGCCGCCGGCGCCATCGCGAAGACCAAAGACTATCAATCGCTCGAGGACTTGGTGGGCCAAATCATTTTCATCGCCACGAACAGTTCGGGCCCGACTGAAGAAAGTGCCCCCAAGTGAAGTGCCTTCTCGCTGCCCTGACTGGTTTTTGCTTGTTCGCTGTGCCCGCCATGGCCACCGATATTCCCATGACCGGCGTTGTGCTGGGCGGTCTCGATAAAGTCACAGCGCGCGTTCAAAACGTGGCGGGGAAGGTGGGCACGTCATTGAAGTTTGGAACGCTGGAAATTATCGCGCAGACCTGTGTCACGCATCCGCCCGAAGAGGCGCCCGAGAATGCAGCGTTCATCGAGGTGTTCGAACAGCAGCCCGGCAGAGAGCGCATGAAGGTTTTCTCCGGTTGGATGTTCGGATCCAACCCGGCCCTCTCGGCGCTCGATCATCCAGTTTACGATATTTGGGTGCTGCGCTGTGAGAACAACGCGGCTTCCAGCTCGCGCTGATTTAACGGGCCTTCGAAGCGGCCTTGGCGCGTCAACGCCGCACCCAACTGCGCCAAATAATCTTTCTGCGTAATCTCCACGGCCCCGAACCGCGCGAGGTGGTCGGTGATGAACTGCGTATCCAGCAGTGTGAAGTCACCGTACTTCATGACGCCGACCAGATGGCAAAGCGCCACCTTCGACGCATCGGTCGCGCGGCAGAACATGCTTTCGCCGAAGAAGGCCGAGCCCATGGCCAAACCATAAAGCCCGCCGACCAGCTTGCCATTTTCCCAGGTCTCGACGCTGTGGGCGAATCCGGCTGCATGTAGGTCGTTGAAAAGCCCGACGATCCGGTCGTTGATCCAAGTATCCGGGCGGCCTTCGCCGGCTTCGGCGCAGCCTTCCATCACGCCCACAAAATCCTGGTCGATGGTTACTTCGAAATGCCCGCGCCGCAAAACTTTGCGCAGCGACTTAGGTACATGAAATGCGTCGAGGGGAATGACGCCGCGCAGCTTCGGCTGCACCCAGAAGATGTCTTCCTCGTTTCGCGACTTCGCCATAGGGAAAACCCCATAGGCATAAGCTTTTAAAACGAGGTCGGCGGTGATTTCGGTCAAGGAGCAGGGCTCCTTGCGTTCGTTACTTGGCGTTGCGCGACGCGACGAAGTTTTCCAGCCAGCGAATGTCGTAATTGCCGTCGACGAATGTGGGTTCGTTGAGAACCGCTTGATGCAACGGAATGGTCGTGTCGATCCCGTCGATCACGTACTCGTGCAGCGCTCGGCGCATCCGCATCAAGCATTCTTCTCTCGTGCTTCCTTGCACAATCAGCTTAGCAATCAAACTATCGTAATGGGGAGGAATCTTGAAGCCCGCAAACATGCCCGAGTCGACTCGCACCCGGCGCCCGCCGGGCGCGTGGTACCCCAGGATCTTTCCCGGAGAAGGTGCAAAGGTATAGGAGTTTTCCGCGTTGATGCGGCACTCCATGGCGTAGCCTTCGAACTTCACGTCTTCTTGCTTGAACTCCAGCTCGAGGCCGGCGGCGACGCGGATCTGCTCGCGCACCAAATCCAGGCCCGTGACCATTTCCGTCACCGGGTGCTCCACCTGCAAGCGGGTGTTCATTTCGATGAAATAGAATTTGCCGTCTTCGTACAAAAACTCGACCGTGCCCGCGTTGTCGTAGCCGATCTTCTTCATGGCCGTGACCACCACGTCGCCGATTTCGTTGGCTTGCGCGCGGTTAAGGGCGGGCGAGGGGGTTTCCTCGAAAATCTTCTGGTGCTTACGCTGTAACGAGCAATCGCGCTCGCCCAGGTGCACCACATTGCCGTGCTTGTCGCCTAGCACCTGAATCTCGATGTGGCGCGGATGGCCGAGGTACTTCTCCATGTACACTTCGCCGTTGCCGAAGGCCGCTTTGGCTTCGGTACCGGCCGTCGTGAACGCTTCGCGCACGTCGTCGCGCGATTGCGCCACTTTCATGCCGCGTCCGCCGCCACCGGCGGAGGCTTTGATCAGCACCGGGTACCCAATGCTATCCGCGATTTCGACCGCCGCGTTTTCGTCCGGGATCGCGCCTTCGGAGCCCGGAACCACGGGGATTCCAGCTTCTTTGGCGGTTTGCTTGGCGACGACTTTGTCGCCCATGTTGCGGATGTGCTTCGGGTCCGGACCGATGAAGGTCAGGTGATGTTCGGCGACCATTTCCGCAAAGGCTGCGTTTTCCGACAGGAAGCCGTAGCCCGGATGAATGGCGTCGGCGCCGGTAATGGTGGCCGCCGAAATAATGGCGGCCTTGTTCAGATAGCTGTCCCGCGCGGCCGGCGGTCCGATACACACGGCTTCGTCCGCGAGGCGCACGTGCATGGCCTCGGAATCGGCGGTCGAATGCACGGCCACGGTTTTGATGCCCATCTCACGGCAGGCACGCTGCACGCGCAGGGCGATCTCGCCGCGATTGGCGATGAGAATTTTTTCGAACATTTCTATTCGATGATGACCAAGGGTTCGCCGTATTCCACGGGCGAACCGTTTTCGATCAGGATCTTCGTGACCTTACCGCCGCGCGGCGCCTTCACTGGGTTGAAGGTCTTCATGGCCTCGATCAGGAACAGCGTTTGGCCTTCGGTCACGGTATCGCCCACCTTGATGAACGGCGCGGCGCCGGGTTCAGGCAACAGGTAACCAACGCCGACCATGGGCGACTTCACGGTGCCGGGATGCGATGCGGCGTCGAGCGGTTTGGGGGCTTCCACGGCAGCCGCTTGCGCCATCACGGGCGCCGGACCTGGGACGAAGCTGCCGACCTGATGCGCATGGCGGGCGACGCGCACGCGCAATCCGCCCATTTCGTATTCGATTTCGGTCAGGCCGGTTTCGTTCAACACGGCGGCCAATTGGCGCACCAGCTTGCTGTCCAACTGGCTCGACGAATCAACTTTCACAATCGAACCTGCGGCGGGTTTAGCGGCAGGCTTTGCGCCCGGTTTCGCCACAGGTTTCGCGGCAGCCTTGGCTGCCGGTTTTGCTTTGGTCTTCTTCACGACTTTTGTGCCTTCAATAGGGTCGCCATGGCATCGATGGCGAGTTCGTAGCCTTGTGCGCCGAAGCCGCAGATAACGCCTGTGGCCGCGCGACTGATGAACGAGTGATGCCGAAATTCTTCGCGTTTAAAAATGTTCGAGAGATGCACTTCGATGACCGGAACGCCGCACGCGAGCAGGGCGTCCAGGATCGCGACCGATGTATGCGTGTAGGCGGCGGCGTTGATGATGATGCCGGCCGCGCCCGCCGCACCTTGCGTGCGCACGCTCTGCACCCACGACACCAATTCGCCTTCGTCGTTCGTTTGGCGGAAGTCTGCGGTTAAACCATGTCCACTCGCGCGCGCCGTCGAAGCTGCGCGGATATCGTCCAGTGTCGTGCGGCCGTAAATCTCCGGCTCCCGCTGTCCCAGCAGGTTGAGATTCGGACCGTTCAAGATCAGAACACTACGGCTCACGCCTACCCCACGCATTTCCACGACGTCACTTTTTACGGCCATTTTCCCCGTTGTTGCCCCAGGGTTCGACGGCCAGCCGACAGTCCTATACCAGCCCCGGCGAGGGAGCAACCACCCGGGTCAATGCTCGCGAAAAAAAGCTTTACAAATCACCATGTTACAGCCAAGTCAGAATTCGAATTTGATTTGCTAAACGCGCTGCGGTTATTCACTCTGCCACGATGTCGGTTTCGGTCATCATCAACGGCGAAAGCCGCACGCTTCCCGCCGCTTTGACGGTGGAGGGGCTGTTAAAGGAACTCGGCATCGAGGGCCGGAAAGTGGCGGTCGAGCGCAACCTTGAGATCGTGCCCAAGTCCGCCTTTAGCGCCACCCATGTGGCCGAGGGCGATCGGCTCGAGATTGTGCACTTTATTGGTGGCGGATAATGGACGGCGATCAGAAGCTAGCCGAAGACTTTTTCGAAGTAGCGGGACAGCGTTTCCGCTCGCGCCTACTCGTCGGCACCGGCAAGTACAAAGACTTCACCGAAACCGCGCGCGCCATCGAGGCATCCGGCGCCGAGATCGTCACGGTCGCCGTGCGGCGCGTGAATATTTCCGATCCGTCGCAGCCCGTGCTGATGGATTACGTCGACCCCAAAAAATACACCTATTTGCCCAACACCGCCTTTTGCTACACGGCCGAAGAGTCCGTGCGTACGCTGCGCTTGGCCCGTGAAGCCGGCGGCTGGAAACTCGTGAAGCTCGAAGTGCTGGGCGATCAAAAGACGCTCTACCCCAATATGATCGAGACATTGAAAGCCGCCGAAGTCCTGATCAAAGAGGGCTTCGACGTCATGGTCTATTGCTCCGACGATCCGATCATGTGCAAGCGCCTCGAGGACTTGGGCTGCTGCGCGATCATGCCCTTGGCAGCGCCCATCGGCTCCGGTCTTGGCGTGCAAAATCCCGTCGGCATTCGTCTGATCGTCGAACAATCGAAAGTGCCGGTGCTGGTGGATGCGGGCGTAGGCACCGCGTCCGACGCCGCCATCGCCATGGAACTTGGCTGCGACGGCGTGCTCATGAACACCGCCATCGCCGCCGCGAAAGATCCCATCCGCATGGCGCGCGCCATGAAGTTGGCAGTCGAAGCGGGACGCCTTGCGTATCTCGCCGGCCGCATGCCGCGCAAACTGTACGCCGATCCGTCCAGCCCCTTGGCCGGTTTGATCTAGGCACATTTTGCCGGGATAACCTGGCCGCGTGCGCGAATTTTCCGGGCTTACGCGCCGCTCCAATTCCTAAGTCCTTGAATCCACTTCGTTCGTGCGTGGCACGAGGCTTGCTAACTCTTCACTGACGCCCATAGTGCGTGCACGGTGATCCGTGCGCGTTTCCAGGGGCCTTGAAGTGGAGACGTGCGATGAGTTTGCAGGGCATTTTCAACACCGCGGTTCAAGCGATGAACTCGCAGGCGCAATTTTTGTCGAACATCTCGACGAACATCGCGAACGTGAACACCACTGCCTACAAGCGCCAAGACACGCACTTCGAGACGTTGCTCAATCACATCACGCCGCCCGCCAAAAATTTCTTCACGGTCAATACCTTCGATTTCCGCCAAGTCGATAACCAGGGTCAGATCACGACCACCGGTCGTGCTTTCGATATGGCGTTGAACGGCCGCGGCTTTATGGTCACCAATTCCGCCACCGACGGCAGCAGCCGCTGGCAGTACACGCGCGATGGCGCCATGTTCGGCAAATCCATCGACCTCGGTGTCGACACCGACGGTAATGGCGTGAATGATTCCGGCACGTTGATGACCACCGCCAACGGCAATTACGTCTACGGTTGGGCCGCGGACGAAAACGGAGAAATTAGCGAAACCAACACGCTCAGCTCGTTGACGCCGATCATGTTCAACAACAACTCGGTCGTGCCTTCGAAAGCCACCACCAACATTAAGCTCCAAGGCAATCTTTCGTTGGACAGCAGCAAGGGCCTGCAAACGGTCGGCCTGCCGTTTGTCGATCAAGAGGGTGCCACGCGCACGCTCAGCGTCGGCTTCACGCGCAACACCGACGGCACGCCCGGATTCACACTGCAGATGTCCAGCATCGACAGCGCCAACAATCCCGTCACCGTGGATTTCGATCCGCCGAACGTCTCGTTCGACGGTCTCGGCAACCTTATCGAACCGGCCGGCGGTCAGATCAGCGCGCTCATCAACGATTATTCCGGCGCGCAATACGTCACGCTCGACCTAAGCAAGATGACGCAACTGGGTGAGAGCGGCGACCTTACGGTTCAAAATATCGATCAGGACGGCTATCTCGAAGGCCGCTTGAACAATACGTACTTCAACGATCAGGGCGTCCTGATCGGCAGCTATTCCAATGGCGAAGTGCGCAATCTCTACAAGCTGCCGGTGGCGACCTTCGACGCCAACAACAATCTCGACGCCAAGCCGGGCAACATCTTTGAGCAAACCCGCGATGCGGGCGATCTTGATCTTAAGGGTCTACAGAAAAATGCCGGCGCCACGCAATTCGTCGTGGGCGCGTTGGAAGCCTCCAACGTCGATCTTGCCGATCAGTTCTCGAAAATGATCATCGCGCAGCGTGCGTATTCAAGTTCGGCGAAAGTCGTTCAGACCGCCGACGAAATGACGCAAGCGGCGCGCGATCTGATCCGGTAATCGCTAAGAAGCTTTGGCTTCGTTGCGCATCAATAGCTTTACCTTGAAGACTTCGTAGACGGAGACTCCCGCCGCGGCGGCAATCTCCTTGGCCGTCATTTCGGTTTCGCTTAACAGCACGCGGATGAACTCGGGCCGTGAGCGCCACGAGCCGCGCTTGGCCGGGCGCACATAGCTCGACTTCCGCGCCGCGCGGCGCGCTTCCTCCGCACGAATGTCCGCATCCAAACCACGTCGCAATGCATCCGCCAACGCTTCGTCGCGCCGGCGTTTCTCGGCGGCGACGCGTTCGTGCTCGGTGCGGTGACCGGCTGCGTCGCCAGCGGGCGCGGCCCGGTCGGGGCGTGTCCACCAGCGGCCCATGGCATCGGCACCGGCCGCACCGAAGTCGGCGGGGTACGCCGCACTGGCGCGCGGGCGATGGCGCGAGCGCACCGGATTGCTGGCCTGAGAGTCGATGTCGCTCATGCCGGCGGCCTCGCGCAGCGACAACCCGTGCGCGGCCGCAAGGCGTGTCGCGGCCGTCAAGGCAGCTTCGCGCTCGCCCGAGAACGTTGTTGAGTTTGCGACTTCCAAAAGCTTGCGAAACCGCGAGCGTTCTTTCGCTGTGAATTCTGTGTCCGTCATGACATCTAAAACGCGGTCTTTATCTTTGAAGGCTTATTTTCGCGCCGACGCGATTAATTCCGCAAGTCTGGCCTTGTCGACGGCGCCGTTCACGAAGGTGTCGCCGACAAACAGCGCCGGGGTACCTTCGATATTCATCGATTCTGCCAGCGCGTGATTCGCCTTGATGACGGCGTCCACTTCGGGCGCCTTCATGTCGGCTTCCAGCTTTTTGGTGTCGAGGCCTGCGTCCTTGGCCAACTGGAAAATCGCGCCTTCCGATAGCGCGCTCTTGTGGCTCATGAGCGCCGTGTGAAAGGCGGCATACTTGTCTTGCTTGCGTGACGCCAGCGCGGCGCGCGAGGCGGTCAGCGACATAGGTCCCAGGATCGGAAATTCCTTCACGATGAGGCGGACTTTTCCGTCCTGCTTGATCGCGTCCAGCATCGCCGGGAACATCTGTTTGCAATAGCCGCAGTTGTAGTCGAAGAACTCCACCAGCGTCACATCGCCCTTGGGGTTGCCGAGGATCGTTCCGTCGGCGGCGCTGTAAATTTGATCTTTGTTCTTCTTCAGCGCGTCGGCCTGTTTGGCTTCCGTGGCGCGCTCTTCTTTTTCCTGCAGCGCCGTCACGGCATCGCGGATAATTTCCGGGTTCTGCATGATGTACTCGCGCACCAGCTTGCGCACTTCATCCTTCTGCGCGTTTGACAACGGGTCGGCTGCCATTGAAGGCGCCGCGAACAACAGGGCCAACAGCGCCACGCCGGCGTGCAAAATGCCTTTTACAGGTGTCGTACGCATAGAGGTCGTCCTTTTTTCAGATGAGATCCGCGCGGCCTAGCGGCGGCGGTTCTTCATATCGTGGAGGTTGTTCTGCGCCAGGATCTTGATGTCTTGAAGGCGGTACCAGATAGGCGTGTCTTTCTCCAGTAACTTCTCCGCTTGCATGGTGTAGCGCACCACATCCCCGAATTGCCCCATGATAATGGCGCGCTCCGAGGCGGCATAGGCCGACAGGCCCAGTTTATTGTTCTGAGCGTACGAGGCGGCCAGCAGGTCCCAGGCATCAGGATTTTCGGGGTCCAGCTGCAGCGCGTGTTTTAGGTTGGTCTCGGTTTCGGGGAAGTACTCGGGATTGTGAGATTCGTTCATGGCGCGCGACATGGCCACCAGGATTTCAGGCGCGTTGGGCAGGTATTTAATGGCTTCTCGGTAAGCCACGACGGCGTCGTCGATCTTCGCCTTGCTCAACAGCATGTCGCCTTTGATCTGCCAGAAGAACGGATCTTTCGGCAAATCGACCAACAGCCCATCCACCAGCGGCAGTGCTTGATCGAATTGGCTCCGGCGGTAATAGGCAATGGCACGCGCATAGCGGGCTTCAACGCTTTTATCGCTTGCGGGATACTTCTGCAGTGTCGCGATTTGCGGTTTCAAGAAGGCGTACAGCTTCGCGATCATGCGGACGTACTGACGATGCATCTCGGGGCTGTCGACCTCTTTCGTGTAGTGGGCCTTCGTCAGCCAATTACCCACCATCTCCAATCGGTCGGCAGGAATGGGGTGGGTTTGCAGATAAGGATCGGGATGGCTGGTGTACAGCAGCATTTCGCCCTGGATGCGCTCGAAGAAGTTAAAGAGCCCCTGCGCTGATTGATGGCTGTCATCCAGCGCTTGCAGCGCGAACTGGTCGGCGCGCGATTCTTGGCTGCGGCTGAAACTCAAATAACGGCCAAGCGCGGCGCGCTGTCCGCCCATCATGATGGCTAGGCCGACTTCAGGGTTGCCGCTCGCTACGCCCAGCGCGATACCGAGGAGAGTCGACAGCAGTGTGATCGACGTCACCGCCGCCATATCGCTCGACACCATTACCGTATGGCCGCCGACGATGTGACCGGTTTCGTGGGCCATCACGCCGATGATCTCGTTAGCGTTCTTCGATTTCAGAATCAGCCCTGTGTTTACGAACATGTCCGTGCTGCTGTTCACGAACGCGTTGATGGAATCGTCAACGATCATGTGAATGCGGATATTGCCGGGAACCAAGTGGCCCGCCTCGAACACGGGGCGTGCCATCTGCGCCAACGTCATGTCGATTTCGGTATCCGACAGCAACATGCCCTGCGACAGGTCTTGCGCCTGGGCCGACTGCCAAAGGCCGGACATCAGCGCCATGATGCAGACGCCGGAGACGGTGCGCGTCGCCGCTACTCTAAACTGTGCGTAAAAGGGCAAGGTTCGTCCCACGCTGAAGTTAAAAGCAGTCGGAAAGCATGACACTTTCAGACGGCTTCTTTAAATGAAAAACCCGCAACTGGGCCGCCACAAAAGGCCGGGTGACGCAGGTTGTCTAAACTAACGTGCAACGGCATCCGGAGGAATACGTAAAAAGTGTTTCGCCCTAATAACTTAGTGGTTGTTACAGCAATCTTTGTTCTAGCCGGTTGCGCGCAGTTGCCGGCGGTTCATGTGCGTGTGGGGTCCGCGCCTCAGCCCGCGCCGTTTGCGCGCCTGGCAGTGGGCGACACCCCGCAAGCCGTCGGCATCGCGCAGCGCATTTTGAAGTCGCACGGCAGTGCCGCCGATGCGGCTGCGGCGCTGGCGCTGGGCCTCGCGGTGACGTTGCCTTCGGTCGCGGGCATCGGTGGCGGCGGTGAGTGTTTGGTTCACGAGGCCACCGGCACGACGCGGGTTCTGAGAATGAACACACTCCTTCCGGGCTTGCGCGTGCTGCAAAGCACGAGCGGACGGTTGTCCTGGTCGCAGGTCGTTGCACCGGCCGAGCGGTTGGCGCGCTTTGGCCATCCGGTGTCGCAAGCCTTGGCGAAAGATTTGAAAAATAGCGCGGCGACTTTGAATGACAGCGCCGCCCTGACCACTTTCATGAACGCGCGTCGCCAGCTTTTGCAAGCCGGCGATGCGCTCCTTCAACCGGCGTTAGCCGAGACGCTTGCGCGGACCCGCGTCGGCGTCAGCGAAACCTCAGGCGACGTCCCGCAGTGGCGTGACGCCCCGTTTGCCGATCAAGACTCGTCGCGGGTCTTTGCCCTCGGTGGCGCGCAACAGGGAACCGCGGCTACAAGCTTCGTGGTGGGCGATAGCGACGGCACCGTTGTCGCGTGCGTTCTCACGATGGGGCGATTGTTCGGTGCGGGGAAAATGCAGCCGGGCGAGGGGTATCTTCAAGCCGACACCAATCAAGTACGCGCCGCCGCGCTTACGGCCACCATTTCCGTCGATCGCGCGTCGGGTCGGGTTATGGCGGCCCGCGCGGCGGGAGCCTATGCGAATACCATGGATTGCGCGGCGCAGAATGAGCTAGGAACGTCCCTGTGTACGGCGACCGCCGACGCGCGCGGTGCTGGGCTGGCCGTGGTGCTTTCAGAGGGCGAATAATGGCATTCAAGATCGCAACCCGAGGACAAGTTCCGCCCTTCATGGTGATGGACGTCATGGGTGACGCGGCGGCCTTGGAGCGCGCCGGACGCAGCATCATTCACCTTGAAGTGGGCCAACCCTCCACCGGTATTCCCCGCGCGGCGTTGGCGCGCATCGAAAAAGCACTGCAGGGGGATGCCTTGGGCTACACGCTGGCCCACGGCATTCCGCCGCTGCGCGAGCGCATCGCCGCCCACTATCAAGAGATGTATGGCGTCACCGTTTCGGCCGAAAGCATCTTTGTCACCACGGGATCATCGGGCGGTTTCGTATTGGCTTTTCTGAGTGCGTTCGAAGCCGGTGATCGCGTGGCCCTGGCCGCGCCCGGGTATCCCGCCTATCGCCACATCCTGAAAAGTTTCGGTGTGCATCCCGAGTTGATCCCCGTGGATGCATCGACGCGCTATCAGCCCACCATCGATCATTTGAAGAAAATGTCGCGTTTGCCCGATGGCCTTATCATCGCAAGCCCCGCCAATCCCACCGGCACCGTGATGCTGCACGACGAGTTCGTGGCGCTGGCGGAGTTCTGCGAAAAGAACGGCGTGCGCCTGATCTCCGACGAAATTTATCACGGCATCACCTACGGCCAGAAAGTCACGACCGCCGCCGGGTTGAGCGAAAATGCCATCGTGGTGAATAGTTTCTCCAAGTATTTCAGCATGACCGGCTGGCGCGTGGGTTGGCTTGTAATCCCGCCGGATCTGCGCCGCAGCATGGAATGCCTCGCGCAAAACCTGTTCATCTCGCCGCCCACCGTATCGCAGCACGCGGCGCTCGCGGTCTTTGATTGCCGCGACGAACTTGAAGCCAACGTCGCGCGCTACGCCCGCAATCGTGAAGTGCTGCTCGCGCAGTTGCCTGCGCTGGGGTTCGATAAACTCGCACCGGCGGACGGTGCGTTCTATCTCTATGCCGATGTCGCCAAGCTTACCGACGACGCGCAAGACTTCTGCAAACGCATGCTGAACGAAGCCGGGATCGCGACGACACCCGGCATTGACTTCGATCCGTTCGAAGGCCGGCACTTCGTCCGCTTCTCGTTCGCGGGCTCAACGCCCGACATGGAAGAAGCCTGCGCGCGCTTACGTAAGTGGCGCTAAAAGCATTTCGCCGACGAAGCGGAAAACTTCGTCGGCGAGAATGAGTTCATCAAAGTACGAACGTTTTATTCTGGTGCGCTCCACCAGCCCTTGCGGGGCGGTTGCGCCGGATCATCCGGCGCAGCTTGCGCGACCGGCTGTGGCGCTTGCGCCTGGACAGGAGCGGCCTGAACGGGAGCCGCCTGTACAGGAGCCGGTGCGGGTGGCGGCGGTGGCGGAGCCGCTTGCGCGATGGGCGCTTGCGGTGCCGGTTCCGAGACTTCGGTGCGGCGGCCGATCACGGTTTCCTTCAGCGCGCGGAAGAAGCCGCGCGGCGCGGCGTCGGCTTGCGCGGATTCATCCGCACCCGATGCCACACGAATTTCGGAAACCACTTCGGTCGGCAGATCCATCTGGTGATCGACGTTGTCGCCCGACGGGCCACCGTCGACTGTTTCAATATGCGGCGCGGTCAAATCGCCTTCCGCGCGTTGGAAGCCGGGCTCGCCGTCACGGCGGCGTCTGCGACCACCGCGGCGGCCACGGCGGCGTTTGCGGCCTTCGCCGTCGCGCGGCGGACGTCCGTCGCCGTTGCTATCGCCTTCAGGGCGCACAGCCCCGTCGTGCGGTTGTTGATCGTCGTTTGCATGACCGGCATGAGCTTCCACGCCACCTTCGGCGCGCGCTTCATGATGATGCTCGCCGCCGTTTTCTCCGGCGTGTTGTCCCTCTTGCTGCGGATCGCGCGGGTTTTCAGCACCGCCGCGACGTCTACGACGGCGGCGACGCTTGCGGCCGCCGTCGGCATCGCGGTTTGCGTCGCGGTTGCCGTCACGATTTCCGTCGCGGTTTCCATCACGGTTACCGTCGCGATTTCCATCGCGATTGCCGTCGTGTTGCGGGCGGCCTTCGCGATGATGGCGCGGCCCCTCATTCGGACGCTCATTTTCTGCTTCGTCGGCTTCTTCCGCTTCGTCGGCTTCATCCGGCTCGTGCACGGGTACCGGAAGCGGCAACGCTTCGCGTGGGCTCGGCACCACTTCATGGCCGTCTTCACCGATAGCACGCACGGCCTTCACGCGGTCGAGGCGCAAGTTCGGCGGTACCAGCGACGGATCGCCCAGCACGTAAACCTTCAAGCCGTAACGGCTTTCCACGGCGGCCAAGGCTTCGCGCTTATAGTTCAGCAGATACAGCGCGACGTCGGGATGCGTCGTGATTGTGATTTCGCTCGAGCGCTGACGCACGCCTTCTTCTTCCAGCATGCGCAAGGAATAGACGGCGGCGGATTCCGTCGAACGCACCATGCCCGTGCCTGTGCAATGGGCGCACACACGGAAGTTGGCTTCGATGAGGCTTGGGCGCAGACGTTGGCGCGAGAGTTCCAGCAAACCAAAGTGGCTGATGCGTCCCACTTGGATGCGGGCGCGGTCGGCTTTCAGCGCTTCTTTCAGTTTACGTTCAACCGCGTGGTTGTTGCGGTTGTCTTCCATGTCGATGAAGTCGATGACCACCAAGCCCGCGAGATCGCGCAGACGCAATTGGCGTGCGATTTCCTCGGCGGCTTCCATGTTGGTCTTGTAGGCCGTCTCTTCGATGTGCCGCTCTTTGGTTGCGCGGCCCGAGTTCACGTCGATGGCGACAAGCGCTTCCGTTTGACCGAACACGATCGATCCGCCCGAACGCAATTGCACAACCGGGCTGTTGATCGATTCCATCTGCGTTTCCACCTGATAGCGGTGGAAGAGGGGAATAATGTCGTCCTTGTAGCGCTGCACCTTTTTGGCGTGGCTCGGCGTCAGCGTCTTCATGAAGTCTTTGGCGGTCTTGTAGCCTTCTTCGCCGTCAACCCACACTTCTTCGATGTCGCGGCTGTAGATGTCGCGGATCGCGCGTTTGATCAGGCTCGCTTCTTCGTGGATCAAAGCCGGCGCGCGGCTGGTCATCGTCACTTCGCGGATTTGATTCCACGTGCGCTGCAGATATTCGTAGTCGCGCTTGATTTCGGCTTTGTTGCGCTCCGCTCCGGCGGTGCGCAAAATCACCGCCATGTTTCCGGGCAATTCCAGATCGCCCAGAATGGCCTTCAGGCGTCGGCGATCTTGTGCGCTCGTGATCTTGCGCGAAACCCCGCCGCCACGGGCCGAGTTCGGCATCAGCACGCAGTAGCGGCCGGCCAACGATAGGAAGGTCGTGAGCGCCGCGCCTTTGGTGCCGCGTTCTTCCTTCACCACCTGGATCAGCATGATCTGGCGGCGCTTGATGACTTCCTGAATCTTGTAGTGACGCGAGGCCACGAAACGACGGCGACGATTGTCGTCGGCGGCACCTTCTTCGTCTTCATCTTCATCGCCGCCCACGGTTTCCACCGTCGAGGCTTTTGACTCAGCGGGCACGTCGTGGACTCCCGCGTCATGATTTTCGGTGACATGTTGCGCTTCGGTCGATGCCGATGGCTCGTCATGCGACGGTTCGCCGCCGACGGTTTCGGGCGGAGGCACATCGCGCGTCTCGATCGACTCAACGTTGTGTCCTTCGTGCGAAGCAGCATCGGTCGTGTCGTGGCTGTGATCGTCTTCATGATCGTGGTCGTCGTGAATAACTTCCGACGTGATCGCCGGCGGAATGAACGCCAGCGGAATTTCGCCGTGCCCATCGTCATGATGGTGGTCATCGTGATGGTCGTGATCATGCCCGTGATCGTGTGTGTGATCGTGTGTGTGATCGTGGTCATGCGCATGGTCGTCCGCCGCGTGCGTGTCGTGCGGCGCTTCGCCGCCCTGTTCGTGCGTGTGCTCTGGCGCGTGCTCGTCGTGACCGTGTTCCGCGTCGGGACTTTGCCCACGCCCGCGGCCGCGATTGCGCTCGCGATTGGCTTCGCGGCGGCGATCGTCTTCTTCCTGACGTTCCTCTTCCGCCATCAGGCGTTCGCGGTCCGCAACAGGGATCTGATAGTAATCCGGGTGGATTTCGCTGAAGGCGAGGAAGCCGTGCCGGTTTCCGCCGTAGTCTACAAACGCCGCCTGAAGCGAGGGTTCAACTCTGACCACTTTGGCCAGATAGATGTTCCCTTTGATCTGCTTCTTAGTTGATGTCTCTACATCAAATTCCTCAAGGCGCGTTCCATCCAGAACCACAACCCGGGTCTCTTCCGGGTGTGTGGCGTCCATAAGCATTCTTTTGACCATAGTCTCCGGTACTCCGTGACGCCGCGGTGTCCGCGCACAGAGGCGTTGCCAGTGGCAAAGCCGAAGAGGCGCGTCCGCGGGAAGTGGGTGAAATAAAAATGAGAGCGAAGGACCGAACCGGCTGACGCTCGGCGCGCAGAGCTTGAGTCCGGCGCGGATAAGCGCAGACGCAATTCACATGCGGCGAGTGGAATGTCAGCGAGGCTGTCGGCACACCAGGCCCCCGAAACAGGTTGTCTGGTTGTAGTTGGCAGAATGCCAACCTTGGCCAGGGACGTTGGGCCGTATCCGCACAAAAAACCCAAAGGACTCAATGAGTCCGGGGGCTGCGCCGGAACGACCGTACCCCATCACCATAGACGTGGAGGGAGCCGAGTGACAACGCCTAATTCCCCACCCCGCCCAAGGGTGACACAGGGTTAAGCGTGTAAGCGGCTGGACGCGACTCGGCAAAGTGGTGTATCTTGTTCAGAGTCAAGGGGTTAGGGGCGACCTTTCGGTGTATTTCGCCTTGGACCTGTAGGTTTGCAAGCGTCCAGATGTGTTCCGAAGAGTCGTTTAATACATTGATAAATAACAAAAAATCCCGCCGAATTTCGCGCCGGACCGTGCTCGCTGCCGGCGCCGCCGTCACGTTCGCGCCGCAGCTCGCGCGCGCCATGGGCATCGCGTCGGCGATCCGCCTGCACGATCACGGCACCCATACCCGCCTGGTCCTCGAGCTGTCCGAAAGCCTCGATTTCAGCGCTTTCCGCCTGGCCAATCCTTACCGGGTCGTGGTCGACCTGCCCGAGCTGGATTGGACCGTCGCGCCCGACACCACGGCCAACCCCGTCGGCGTCGTCAAAGCCGTGCACTTTGGCCTGTTCCAAGGCGGCAACGGCCGCATGGTCATCGACCTCAACGGCCCCGCCGTTGTGAAAAGCGCTTTCGTTATACCGCCGTCCGCCGATCAGTCCGTGCGCCTGGTCATGGATTTCGAAACCACCACGCGCCCCAATTTCATGGCGTCGCTCGGGCCCCAGCACCGCATCGGCACAGGCCGCTTCGCCACTGCCAGCACGCAAATTCAGCCCGTCAGCCAGCCGGTCGCGCCGGTGCCCAAGAACAAGATCGTCGTCATGATCGATCCCGGTCATGGCGGCGTCGATCCCGGCACCATCGGGCGCAGCGGCATTTACGAGAAAATCATCACCCTGGCAGCGGCCCAGCAGCTCAAAGCCAAGTTCGAGGCGACCGGGCGCTACAAGGCCGTACTGACCCGCGACCGCGACGTGTCGCTGGGCTTGGCCGAGCGGCGCGAGCTTGCCCACAATGTTCAAGCCGATTTGTTCATTTCGCTGCATGCCGACGCCATCGCCGACAAAACCATTCGCGGGCTTTCGGTTTACACGCTCTCCGACAACGCCTCCGACAAAGAGGCCGCGGACCTGGCCGAGCAGGAAAACAGCGCCGACCGCATCATCGGCATCGATCTCAGCCGTGAAAGCCAGGAAGTGCGTCACATCCTGGTCGACCTGGCCCAGCGCGAAAGCATGAACCTGGCCACCAAGCTCGCGGGAAAACTCATCGGCGAGCTTCAACGCGAAACCACGCTTTTGCGCCACGTCCACCGCTTCGCCCGTTTCGCCGTGCTCAAGTCCCCTGATATTCCGTCGATCCTCATCGAGATGGGGTACCTGTCGAACAAGGAAGATGAAGCCGCCCTCAAGCTCGAGCCCTATCGGGCCAAGCTGATGTCGGCCGTGCTGCGGGGCGTCGAGACTCACCTCGGAACAGCCCGCACCGCGCTGCGTTAGGCTACTACTCACTTTTGCCGCAATTTTCCGCGACGAAAGACGAGTAAAATCTCCAGAATATGTTAGAGAGCGGCCATGGAACCGAGCGCTGCCAACCCCCCCATTTCTCCATCGGCCAAGAAGCCGGCGCGGCTTAAGCCCAAATCCATCCGGGGCGATGCGCTGAAGACCTGGCTCATGGTTGGCTTTGCCGCCGTCATGGTGGCCGTTTTCCTGGGCGGCGCTGGACTGGTTTTCGTTTTCTATCACTTCAGTCGCGGTCTTCCCGATTATCACCAACTGGCCACCTACGATCCGCCGGTGATGACGCGGGTCTACGCCGGCGACGGACGCCTGATCACCGAGTACGCCATCGAAGGGCGCGTGTTCGTTCCCATCAAGGCGATCCCCAAGCGCGTCATCGACGCCTTCGTCGCGTCCGAAGACCAGCGCTTCTACGAACACCCCGGTATCGATGTCGTCGGCCTCATGCGCGCCTCCACCATCGCCGTGTTCGAGAAAGCCACCGGCAGCGACAAGCGCATCAAAGGCGCTTCCACCATCACGCAGCAGGTGGCGCAGAACTTCCTTTTGGGCGGTACGCGCGAATACAGCATCGATCGTAAAATCCGCGAAGCGATCTTGTCTTTGCGCATCGAGCGCGCCTTCACCAAAGACCACATTCTCGAACTTTATCTAAACCAGCAGTATCTCGGCTTCGGCGCCTACGGTGTCGCCGCCGCGTCCATGAATTACTTCAACAAGTCGCTCAACGAGCTGACGGTGTCCGAAGCTGCCTTCCTGGCCGGCCTCGCCAAAGCGCCCAACAACTACAACCCCACACGCCGTCCGGAAGAAGCCCGCGACCGCCGCGATTACGTCATCGGCCGCATGGCGGACGATAACCTCATCACGTCCGCTGAAGCCAAAGCCGCGCGCGCCGAGCCGATCACGGTGCGCAATCGCGATGAAACCGAAGTGGTGGCCGAAGGCGATTACTTCGCTGAAAACGTCCGCCGCGAGTTGGCGCAAAAGTTCGGCGAGACCGCGCTCTATAAAGGCGGCTTGTCGGTGCGCACGTCCCTCGACCCGACCTTTCAGAAATACGCCAATAAAGCCTTGCGCGACGGTTTGATTTCTTATGATCGCCGCCATGGGTATCGCGGCCCCGTCACCAAATTGTCGGGCGCCAATGCGGCCTCGCAATTTACGCAGGTTCAAAATCCAGCGGGCTTGCTCGACACCTGGCAGCTTGCCGCCGTGCAAGCGGTCGCTGCCGATAAAGCCGTCATCACGCTGCGCAGCGGCACCACCGGCACCATTTCGTTAAGCGAACTCAAGTGGGCGCGCCAATGGCTTCCTGACCAAGCTGTCGGCGCGGCTGTCGCGGCCGCCACGCAAGTGCTGCACGTGGGCGACGTCGTCATCGTCGAAGCCCTCAAAGCCAACAGCGAAGGCGTTGCCTTCCCCGAGGGCACGTTCGCTCTGCGCCAAATCCCGCAGATCCAAGGCGCGGCCGTGGCCTTAGATCCGCATACCGGCCGCATCCTCGCCATGGACGGCGGCTTCTCTTACGCCGGATCGCAATTCAATCGCGCGACGCAAGCGTTGCGCCAACCGGGTTCGGCGTTCAAACCGTTCGTTTATCTCGCGGCCATGGAAGCCGGCTTCACGCCGTCGACACTGGTGCTCGATGCGCCCTTCGTCATGGATCAAGGTCCGGGCCTCCCCAAGTGGAAGCCAAAGAATTACGAGACCGGCGAATTCATGGGCCGCACCACCGTCCGCATCGGGCTCGAGAAATCGCTCAACCTCATCACCGTCCGCATCGCGCAAGCGGTGGGCATGGATAAGATCGGCGCGCTGGCCGAGAAGTTCGGTGTGGTCGACAAAATGCCGACCAACCTCGCCAACTCTCTCGGCGCCGAAGTCACCAACGTGATGCGGTTCACAGCGGCCTACGCGGAACTCGTCAACGGCGGCCGGAAGTTGTCACCGACGCTCATCGACCGCGTACAGGATCGTAACGGCGTAACCATTTTCCGCCAGGACGCGCGCCCCTGCGACACCTGCAAGGCCGACGCCTGGAACGGCCAAGGTCCCCCGCAACTGCCTGACACGCGCGAGCAACTGGCCAATCCCGCCAGCATCTATCAAGTCGTGCACATGATGGAGGGCGTGGTCGAGCGCGGCACCGGCGTATCCGTGCGCGCTGTCGGCAAACCCATCGCCGGCAAAACCGGAACCTCCAGCGACGTCAACGATGTGTGGTTCATGGGCTTCTCGCCCGATCTCGTGGCCGGCGTGTTCGTGGGCTTCGACGAGCCGCGCACACTTGGTCTGCACGAGCAGGGCGCCACGGTGGCAGCACCGATCTTTCGCGATTTCATGATCGCGGCGCTCAAAGGAAAACCCGCCACGCCGTTCCGCGTGCCGCCGGGTGTCAGCCTCGTGCGCGTCAATCACGACACCGGCCGCCCCGCCGCGCCGGGGGATTCCAAAGTGATCCTGGAAGCCTTCAAGGAAGGCACGTCACCCGATACGCAAGTGACGATCATGGATCAGTCCGATCCGTCCGAAGGCGGCAACACGCCTAACGCACCCAGCGCCGGCGGACTCTACTAGTCCTCGCATAAACGAAAACGGCGGCCCCTCTAAAGGAGCCGCCGTTTTCTTTGCGTTCGCCTGGCGTTAAAGCACCTCCGTCCGAAGATGCGACTCCTTTTGGGTCAGAGCGCCGGTCTCGTTCTGTTAGAAACGGACTTTGCTCCACTAACGCGGCGCCGCAAAACTGCGAATGTCACAAGCGCCATTCCCAGAAGAGTCAGCGATGCGGGTTCCGGGACTGGTGTTGACGTGGGCGGTGAAACCGCTTCGTTAAATGTCACGACAAGGTCGTTATAGTCATTGTCGTCACCCAGGCCGGCTCCGCCGCCGTCGTCATAAAAGAACGCCCAACGGTTCGTGGCGGCGTTGTGAAAGATGTCTAAATCGCCCTGGAAGAATCCCAGCAAACCGCCTAACCCGACGGTGGTGTCTGAGAACTGCGTGTTGTTGTCGAATATCGGGCTCCCGGCGTCGGCCGACGCATAGAAGACGAACGAAGGGCTGTAACCCGACACGGCCATCGTGCTGCCGACGGCTGCGCTGCTGCTGAAGATCGTCGTCAGGCCCGTGTGGTTCGTGCGCGCGTAACCAAAGCTGTTCGCGAAACCACTATCGCGCTTTACGAGGGTCGCGGTGCCGTTGAGG
Organism: Fidelibacterota bacterium; assembly: GCA_947475895.1. Taxonomy (GTDB): domain Bacteria; phylum Pseudomonadota; class Alphaproteobacteria; order Rhodospirillales; family Rhodospirillaceae; genus SHVO01. The sequence continues at coordinate 18,044 of CANJMF010000011.1, read as the reverse complement.
CTAAAGGCCGATACCGCTTGGTTGCTATACGTCCAGCCGCTGGTGCTGCCGATGACGCTTGTAAAAAGTGCTAACTCGACATTGCTGCCCAAAACCGGGGCCGCCGACGCAATACTTGCAGAGGCTCCCCACAACGCGACGACGGCGCTCGCCGCCATGATTGATTTCCGAAACATTCTCAATTTTCCTTCTTATCCTTGGACATCTTGTCTGGGGGACTTTGTCCGTCTCCCATTAGTAGCAAGAAGCGCGCCACTTGCTGATGTTGGTGGATTTCAGGGGTTTGTGAGGTGCTGGGGAAAAGGGGTGTAAGATTCGCCTGCGCGTATCACTGAGGGCAGCGGTCTTAAATGCACGTAATCGGATTTCTCGGCATTGCGAACAGGCGGAATTTTACATACATCTACACCGAGTTCTTTTTGATCAATGGAATAAACCATGCGCGCAGAAATCGAATCCAAGGTTGCCGAAATCAAACGCTCCCTCGCTTTGCTCCGGAGGCATCTTTGACTGGGATCGCGCGCTGCTACGCCTTGATGAATTAAACGCCAAGGCTGAAGACCCCAATCTCTGGAATAAGCCGTCCGACGCGCAAAAGCTTATGCGCGAACGTACGCAGCTTGAGTCGGCTATCTCCACTGCGCGTAAAATGGAGCGCGACGTGGACGACGCCATCACCTTGGCGCAGCTCTCCGACGAAGAAGGCGATGAGGCGACCTATCAGGACGCTTTGAAGCTCATCGGCGGCGTCCTTGCCCACGCCAAGCGGTTGGAATTGGAAAGCCTCCTGTCGGGTGAAGCCGATCCCAACGACTGCTTTCTCGAAATTCACGCGGGCCAAGGCGGGACGGAGGCTCAAGATTGGGCCGAGATTATCGCGCGCATGTACACGCGCTGGGCCGACAGCAAGGGTTATAAGGTCGAATACCTGGAAGAAAGCGCCGGCGAAGGTGCGGGCATCAAATCGGTCACCTTTCGCATCTCCGGTCTCAACGCTTACGGCTGGCTGAAAACTGAAAGCGGTGTGCACCGCCTTGTGCGCATCTCGCCGTTCGATTCAAATGCGCGCCGGCACACAAGTTTTTCATCCGTCTGGGTTTACCCGGTCGTCGACGACACCATCGAAATCGATATCGACGAGAAAGATTGCCGTATCGACACCTACCGTTCATCGGGTGCGGGTGGTCAGCACGTCAACAAGACAGACAGCGCCGTGCGCATCACGCACATTCCGACCAACATCGTCGTGCAATGTCAGCAAGAGCGTTCGCAGCATCAAAACCGCGCCAAGTGTTGGGACATGTTGCGCGCGCGGCTGTACGAGCTGGAACTCGAAAAGCGCGAAGCGAAAATCGCACAGCAGGAATCCGCCAAGACCGAAATCGGTTGGGGCCACCAAATCCGCTCCTACGTGTTGCAGCCCTATCAGCTTGTGAAGGACCTGCGCACGGAATACGAAACCTCCGACACAGCGGGCGTTCTCAACGGCGACCTCGACAAGTTCATGGCCGCATCGTTGGCAGCCCGCATCAAAACCGGCGGCGATGTGCTGTTGGATTAACGGCGGCGCTCTCGCATTTTTCCGAACCGTCAACGGCGTGTGATAGGCGCGCAAATCGCTAGGTTGCGCGTGAAGGACCCGCACTCTCTTGAATCGCTTACGTGATTTCGCGTTTGCGCTGGATAGGGGTTGTTTCTCTTTTCCTTAAGTGTCTGGCGGGCTTGCGGAAACTTCAAAAAAAGGTCGCGCAGCGTTCGCCATAAAACAGCTCAGAAACCCCTATCAAATGGGCTTTTGTCGCATGTGAGGCATGGGCCGGGGTTGTTTCTGTAACTGAGCCCTATTCCGGCATCCAGGGCGCCAGATAGGCCGCGCGCATGCCCGCTTGCGTGCGGGCTTCCATATTGAACGGCGGCTTCACCGGTCCAATGAAACATTCCTTCAGCAGTGCCGCGAAGGTGCTGGTGGGTTCATGACCACGCTGCGCACACAGGTGTTCGAACCAGCGTACGCCCACGGCCAGATGTTTGATCTCATCGGTGTAAATCGTATCGAGGATCGCGGCGGTATCGTCCGCGCCCGCGTGGCGCAGCTTCGCGCACGTCGGCGGCGTCGTCTCAAGCCCGCGTGCTTCCAGCGTCATGGGAATGATCGCCATACGCGCGGCCAAATCATGCGCCGTTGCCATGGCCGCTTGCCACAAGCCGTCATGGGCGGGCAAGTCGCCATAGTTGATGCCCAGCGTCGGCAGATGCGCAGCCAACGCCGCGTAGTGCTCGGCTTCTTCTTCCGCCACGTCCACCCAATCATCCAGGAAGGCGCGGGGAAGGTCAGCATCGCCAAACCGCGCGATGACATCCCACGCAAGATCCACCGCATTCAATTCGATGTGTGCCAACGCATGCACAAGTGCCACGCGCCCCTTGGGCCCGGTCGAGCGTTTCGGCATCTCGCCCGGTCCGCGCAACTCAGGCCGCGCTGGCCGGGCAGGCCGCTCCGGTGCTGTCGCTGTGCCGATGTCCGATTCACCGCGTCGCCATGCGGCGGCCACGTCGTAGGTCTTGGAGACTTTGGTGTCCGGATCGGCGGTGAGAAGAATATCCACCGCCGCCTGGCGAAGGGTCGTTACGCTCACAAGCTTTGCAGCGCGTTCTTCACTTCATCGGCGTGGCCCGGCACGCTGACCTTGCGCCATTCGGCGCGGACGATTCCATTCTCGTCGATGAGGAACGTCGAACGTTCCACGCCCATGTACTTACGGCCGTACATATTTTTCTCTTTCCATACGCCGTATTTTTCGCACACACTCGAGGTATCGGACGCGAGCGAAAAGGTGAGGCCGTATTTGGCCCGGAATTTCTTGTGGCTCGCCACGTTGTCTTTCGACACGCCGATGATGACGGCCGCTTCGTTTTTGAATGTCGGCTGAAGATCGCGGAAGGCACACGCTTGCGTCGTGCAGCCGGGCGTATCGTCCTTTGGATAGAAATACAGCACCACGCGTCGACCCGCGAGGTCCTTCAGGTTCACCGTGCTGCCGTCGTCGGTGGGCATGGAGAATGTCGGCGCCTGCTTTCCGGCCAGCGATAGGATCGGCGACTTCTTTGTCTTCGCCGGTTTCTTGATCGCTTTCTTCGCGGTCTTCTTCGCGACTTTCTTAGCCGCCTTTTTCACGGGCTTCTTGACGCGGGCTTTCACCTTCGTTGCAGCTTTTTTCTTGCGCTTGGCAGCCATGGAATTCTCCTCAAGGTCAGGCGTCCGTTTTAGCGAACCACTGCCTCGGGGCCTAGGGCTTTCCGTGCGATAGCAGCCGGCTCGGTGATAATTTCCGCGAACAGCACTGAGACTCGCGCCGCCGTTTCGCGCATCAAATCCTCGAGCGCGCTGAAATCGGGCATTTCGGCGGTGGCCGCCAGCTTCCGCTTCAATCCCAGCGGCGTCGAATCATCCGGCAATTCGCCCTCCGCCAAGACGCGCACCATGAACTGCAAACGCGTCCATAGCTCGATGGCGCGCAGCAAGTCATCGCCGTCGTCGGACGACACCGCTTTCGCCGCCACAAGGTTGGCGATGATCGTCGCGGGCCGCGGCTCGGTGGGCCGCGCGGAAGGGTGTTTCAATAGCAGGTACTGCAAAATGAACTCGGCATCGATGAGCCCGCCGGGATGGCGCTTCAAATCCCAAATCCCCGCGTCTTTCTGCTCGCCGCGCATGAGCGTCCGCATCTGATCGACAGCGACGACCAACGTATTCATGTCGCGCGGGTGCATCAAAACATCGTCGATGGTTTTGTTAACCGCATCGCGAAGGCGCTGCGGCCCGAAGACCACGCGCGTGCGCGTCAGCGCCATGTGTTCCCACGTCCACGCATCCTGCGCCTGATATTTGACGAAGGCCTCTAGGCTGCAAGCCAGCGGGCCTTTCTCGCCATTGGGACGCAGGCGCATGTCGATCGTGTAAAGCGTGCCTTCACGTGTCGTCACGGTGAAGGCGCTCATAATCCGCTGTGCAAGCCGAAGATAATACGCCGGCGCTGGAAACGATTTGCTCCCGCCGGTGGAAAAAGCCTCCTCCGGTGCATCGTAGATCAACACCAAATCCAGATCCGAGGTGGGCGTCAGTTCGTGGCTCGCGAGTTTGCCGTACGCCAGCACGAGCAATTCGCCGCCGGGTACGCGCCCAAACGCGCGCGTGAAGTCATCGCAAACCCAAGGGACCAAGCCGCCGATAACTGTCTCCGCCACGTCGGTCAAATGCGCCGCTGCCTCGACCGGCGTGATCATCGCCCGCAAGGCCTGCACGCCAACGCGGAATTGCTGATCGTGTACCCACCGGCGGCAAACATCGAGCGCGGGCTCCAGCGAATCCGCGGTAGCGAGGACGGACACCAAATCTTTGCGCAGTTCGGCGACGTCGCCGATGCGGCCGTAGAACGCGGGTTCCAAAACGTAATCGAACAAGGCCGGGTTGCGCGTCACGTGCTCGGCCAAACGCGGCGCGTCACCCATAATTTCGGCCACGAGATCGAGCAATTCGAGGTTCGCGTAGAATACCGATAACAATGGTACGCCTGCCGATAAGGCGGCGAGGCTGCGGTCGAAGCGAATGAGCGCCGCGTCGGGTTGCGTCGTTTTGGCGAACGCGCTGAGCAAAGTCGGCATCACTTCCGTCAACAGCTGCCGCGCGCGATCGCTGCGCGTCGCGCGGTATCGCCCGTGATGCCATCCGCGCACTGTCTGCGCGACCATGGTGGCGTCCTGATACCCAAGCCGCTTCAAGGTCGCGATGGTATCGGGATCGTCTTCCGTGCCTGTGAAGACCAGGTTTCCGTCCACCGCCAGCGACGGCGCGTCCTCAAACAATCCGGCGTAATGCGTCTCAACCGTTCGCAGAACGCTCTCCACCTCAGCTCTGAAAGCGGAAAGCTCGCTGCAACCCATGAAAGCCGCGATTTGCGTCAGCTCCTCATCAGTGTCGGGTAGGGTTTGCGTTTGCGCATCCGCCACCATCTGCAGGCGATGCTCCAGCGTACGCAAATAGCGATACGCCGCCGTGAGGTCGTCGCGTGCCGTGGCCGTGGCGAAGCCGAGATTGCATAACGCGCGAAGGCCGGAGAGCGTCTGCGACGTGCGCGCTTCGGGAAACCGGCCGCCCCAAATGAGTTGCTGAATCTGCACGAAGAACTCGATCTCGCGAATGCCGCCGCGTCCCAATTTTATGTTGTGTCCGGGCACAGTCACCGTGCCGCCGCCTTTGTAGGCGTAAATCTGGCGCTTGATCGAATGGATGTCCTGGATGGCGTAGAAGTCGAGCGACTTGCGCCAAATGAAGGCCTGCAAGTCGCGAATGAAATCGGCGCCGAGTTTCAAATCTCCGCCGACAGGCCGCGCTTTGATCAACGCGGCGCGTTCCCAATTCTGTCCGTGGCTTTCGTAGTAAATCTGCGCCGCTTCCCGCGATACGGCCACCGCTGTCGAACCAGGATCGGGGCGCAGCCGCAGATCGGTCCGGAAGACGTAACCATCGGCTGTGCGTTCCTGCAGCATGCGGACAAGTTCACGCGTTGTTTGCACGGCCCATTCTTTGGATGTCGCAGTGCCGATGTAGTTCACGCGTGTTTCATCGAAGAAAACGAATAGGTCGATATCGGACGAATAGTTGAGTTCAAGGCCTCCCAATTTTCCAAGGCCCAGTACGGCGTAGCCGGACTCATGTTCCGGCTGTGCTGGATCGGTGAGCTTGATCGCGCCGCGCTCGGCTGCATGGGCCAGAAGCGTTCTCACCGCCCGCTGTACACACAAATCAGCGAACTCGGACAGTGCTGCTGTCACTCGATCAACATTCCAGCGCCCGGAAAGATCGGCCAAGGCTATCAAAAGCGCCGCCTTTTGTTTTTCTCGGCGCAGCATCTCCATGGTGTTTTTGACGTTGCCGTCGTGCGCCTGCGCGAAGTTTGCTTTGAGTTGCTCAAAGGCGGTGTCGGCGCCCAACGTCAAAAAGGCATCCAACGTCGCCGGATGCTTCAGCAACAAATCGCTGAGAAAGGGGCTCGCGGAAAAGATTCCCTCAAGAAGGGCATGGGCAGCAGGGTCGGCTTTTACGGCCGAAAAGGCCCCGGGCTGGCTGGCCAGAAGGCTTTGCCACTCAGCCATAAAGCGCGTGACGCGCTCGCTGTTCACCACCGCCGGTAAATATGAACGCTCCGTAATGCCCACCGTGCGACTCGCAGGATTTTATGTTGTTTCAGGGCACAGTGGGTTATAGAGGAGAGGTGGTCAAGGCCACGCTCGGGCCGAGCGCCCCCCAATACCGATGTTGATTAACCGGTACGCGACTGGAGCCCGCTTTTGTCACACGGCGCCGTTAGATTTTTGCTGCGTAGCATTGAAGCCGTCCTCCTGGTGGTTCTCCTGGGCGGAGCCGTACTCGCGTGGCGTTTGAGTCAGGGGCCGATTTCGATCAACGGCATCGCGCCTTACGTGGCGCAAACCTTAAGCGAGCTTGATCCGGCTTTGCGGTTTCATATCGATCGCGCCGAGTTCCGCTGGATGACCTTAAACGGCCGTCCGGAAATCACGATGAATGACATTCGCGTGCAAGACGCCTCCGGCGGGGTCATCGCGGGGCTTCCCAGCATGGTCGTGCGGTTGAGTGGCCAAGCTCTTTTGCGCGGTATCATCGCGCCGAACCGCGTCATTTTGTCGAGCCCCATCATTCGCTTCATCCACCGCGCCGACGGCAGTCTCGGACTTGGGATCGAGGGCGCTCTGCCGAGTGCGGTTCCGGCGCCAACGGTGCCGACTTCTACTCCTGACGCCGCCAGTGGGACGGCGGTCGCACAGTCCTTCATCACCGCACTTACGCGCCCCTCGGCTAATGATACGCGTGCGCAATACCTGGATCGTGTCTCCATCGAGAACAGCACGCTGGTCCTGGTGGACGAGAAGTCCGGGCAGCGATGGATTGCGCCGGATGCGACACTGACGATTACGCGCGCGGGCGCCGATCTCGATCTACGCGCAAGCGTGCCGGTGGTCGAAGATGGCAAACGTTGGAATTTGACGGCCCACGGCCTCTATACGGGTTCCAGTGATCGCCTTCAGCTAGACGTCAACGTTGAAGGTTTCCGTCCGTCGCGCATTGCGGGCCTCGCGCCGCAACTCGCGCCGCTCGAGATGATTGATTTACGCTTGAGTGGAACGATCGCGACAACGTTTATGCTTGCGGCCGATAGCGCGCACATCACCGATGTGCGATTCGAGGTGAAAGGGCAGGACGGATACTTAAAGTTACCTGCGCCGCTCGATATGGCGTATGCGGTGAAAAATCTTATTTTAAAGGGTTCCGCGGCGGCCGATCTCGATCAAATTACCATTGAGCAATTTCGTATTGATCTGGATCGCAAAGGCGAGAGTCCGACGATCACGATGACGGCGCAGGGCAAGGGTCTCAATACCATGCCGGAGCTGACGCTAGAGGCCCGCTTGCCCGAACTCTCCCTCGCAGCGCTCAAGGATTATTGGCCAGCCAGCGTTAAGCCGAACACCCATGCGTGGATTAAAAAGAATCTAAACCTCGGCGGCCTTACGGATACGCATTTAAAACTCGCTCTAATGGGGGCGACGTTTGAGGACCTCGACGCCTCGCAGGTCTTGCTTACGAGTCAACTGCACGGTGTGACCGTCAATTATCTTGATCGCATGCCGAAGGTGCAGGGAACTGACGGATTGTTGACGCTTACGGCAAAAGAGGTCGTGATCGATCTTAGCAATGGCTTCGTTCCCGACGCCATTTCCGGCCGGGGGTTGCGTCTGCCCAGCGGCAAGTTGCGCATGTATGACCTCGGTACAATGCGCGAGCGCGCCGACATCAAGATCAAGATTTTGGGCGATTTCGGTGAAGCCATGCGGCTGGTCGATCACGAGCCGCTTGGGTACGTCACCAAAATGGGTCTCGACGCGAGCAAGGCGACGGGTGCCGCCGATATCGATCTTGGTTTCGATTTCCCGCTCGCAAAAGACTTAAGGCTCGAGCAGATCGCGATTACCGCCCAAGCACAGGTGACGGACGGCGCCATGCCGAATGTGGCGTTTGGGTTGCCGCTCAGCCAAGGCAAGCTGAGCATGAAATTAGATTTGAGTGGCATGGATGTCGGCGGTAATGCCGTGCTCGGGGATATTCCCTCCACGGTGAAATGGCGCGAGAACTTCGGCGGCGGCGAGTTTCGGAGCAAATACGTCCTCGATCCCGTGGTCAACAACGCGCAACGTCCATTGGTTGGGATGTCTGCCGCACCTTTTCTGCCGCCCTATCTAGACGGCGCGGCGAAAGCTCATGTCACATATGTCGTCTATCGCGATGAGACTGCGACGCTTGACGCGCAAATGGACCTCAGAACCCCGACGATGGCGATCCCGGAATTGGGATGGCACAAAAAAGCGGGTGAGCCGGCCGACGCAACACTTACGGCGAAATTCGCGAAGGGACATCTTGTGAGTGTGCCCGCCTTCCATGTCACGTCGCCGAAGGAATTGGATGTCTCCGGGGCCATGTCGTTTGGCGACGACTTATCAATCACTCAGATAAACCTCAGCTCCAGCATTGTTGGCGAAACGTCTCTTTCTGGGGAACTCACACGGGACGACGCGGGCGCATATGTCATCAACGTCTCCGGATCGGCATTCAACTCGACATATTTCTTTAAGGAATTGAATCGCGATGACGGGCGCGGACGCGCGGCCCAAGATGCGCCACAGACACCCTTAAAACTCCATGCCCGGTTTGACCGCATGTGGACGGCGCCGGGCGGAGATTTTAGGGGAGCTGATCTAACGCTCGATCGCGCAACGACCGGATTCCGCGCGATCAATTTCAACAGCATGGTCGATGGCGCGACGCCGGTCATATTTTCTCTGACGACCGAGGATGGTAAGCGCACATTCAAGGGTGAGAGCGCAGACGGCGGCAGCGTTGTCCGCGCGCTGGGTCTGTTTAGCGATATCGTTGGGGGGCAGTTGGATGTGTCGGGTGAATTGGCGCCCAATGGTACCTTGAAGGGCGTCGCTCATATCCAGGAATTTAAATTGCGGCAAGCGCCCGTTGTCGCGCGCTTGCTTTCCGTGGCGGCGCTTACGGGCATTCTGGATGAGTTGCGCGGCGAGGGCATTTCCTTCAAGCAGCTGCGCGTGCCGTTCTCATATGCGAATTCTGTCGTCACTGTCAGCGACGGTGAAATGTTCGGCAATTCGATCGGCCTAACAGCGAAAGGCACCTACAGCATGGCGGATTCGCAAATGGATATGCAAGGCACGCTCGTTCCTGCCTATGCCGTTAACTCTGTCCTGAATTCGATTCCGCTGCTGGGAAGTCTTATCACCGGTGGAGACAAAGGCGGCGGGCTGTTTGCGGCGACTTATACTTATCGCGGAAATCCCGCCACGGCCCAGCCATCGGTAAATCCGCTAGCGGTGCTCACGCCGGGCTTCCTGCGACATATTTTCGATATTTTCCGCACCAAGCCCGCGCAACAGGCAGCGACGCCTGAACAATCTCCGCCGCCGCAACCTGCGCCGACGCCTGATGCGGCGTTAGAGCCGGCGCCGGCGCATTAGCCGACTTTGACCAACGCGTGCCGCTTTTTACCGGCGCTCAATTTGATAATCCCGTCAACGAGCGCTTGATCCGTCACGACGACTTTGTCGTTCTCGATCTTTTGATCGTTCAGTTTCGCACCGCCGCCACTGATCAGACGGCGTGCTTCGCCGTTGCTGTCGGCCAATTTGGCCCGTGTCAGTAAGGCACAGACATTAATGCCCGCCGCGAGTTCGGCCGGCGGAATGAGGATTGTCGGCAAGTCACCGCCAACGCCGCCTTGTTCGAAGGTGCGCTTTGCCGTCTCTGCCGCTTCGTTTGCGGCATCCCGTCCATGGAGCAGCGTCGTCGTTTCCAGCGCCAATATTTTTTTGGCCTCGTTGATTTCGCTGCCCTCCAATTTTTCGAGGCGGGCGATTTCATCGAGCGGCATGTCGGTGAACAGTTTTAAGAAACGCCCGACGTCGGCGTCCTCGGTATTGCGCCAGTATTGATAGTAATTGTAGGGGCTGAGGCGTTCGGCTTTCAGCCACACGGCACCTTCCGCCGTCTTACCCATCTTGGCGCCCGACGCGGTCGTGATCAGCGGGCAAGTGAAACCGAATAACTCGGTTTCCGACATGCGGCGTCCCAACTCCACGCCTTGCACGATATTGCCCCACTGGTCCGAGCCGCCGAGCTGGAGTGTGCAGTTGTGGCGTTTGTGCAGTTCAACGAAATCGTAGCCCTGCAGGATCATGTAATTGAATTCGAGGAAGGTCAGCGGCTGCTCGCGCTCGAGGCGCATCTTCACGCTGTCCATCGCCAACATGCGGTTGATGGTGAAGTGGCGGCCGACGTCGCGCAAAAATTCGATATAGCGCAGCCCATCCAGCCAATCGGCATTGTTGACGAGGCGGGCATCGGTGACGCCGTCGCCGAACGTCAAGAAAGGCATAAAGCTGCGCTGAATAGACGCAATGTTGGCGGCGATTGCCGCGTCATCCAAAAGTCTGCGCGTTTCATCCCTGCCGGAAGGATCGCCGACCTTCGTCGTGCCGCCGCCCATTAGTGCGACAGGCTTGTGCCCGGTCCTTTGGAGCCAACGCAGCATCATGATCTGCACGAGGCTGCCTACATGCAAGCTGTCGGCGGTTGCGTCAAAACCGATGTAACCCGTGATAGGACCAGCCGCCGCTTTCGCGTCCAAAGCAGCCAAGTCGGTGCACTGGTGTAAGTATCCGCGCGCGGTTAAAGTCTGCAGCAGTTCGGAGCGAAACTGGGTCATGTGAGTGGGCCGATTTCTTCTTCAGGACGGGCGCGGTCGATACCATACCCGCGTCCGGGGGACAACGTACGGACAATGTTACGGGCATGAACAAGCCGCTGCGAGTCATCGGTCTTATGAGCGGAACCTCCATGGACGGCGTCGACGCTGCTTATGTGGAGACGGACGGTGTGGGCGCGATCAAGCCGGGTGCGGCGCTCACGGAGCCATTCGAAAAGGATTTTCGTACGCGGTTGAAGCGCTTCGTCAGCGCAGCCCCCGACCGGGGAGCCTCGCCCGACGAGCGAGGGCTGGAAGAAGAATTAACAGACCTGCATGCCGCGGCCGTTGAACGGCTGCTGTCGGGAATGAATATGGCGGCCAGCGAACTCGATTTTGTCGGGTTCCATGGTCAGACAATTTGGCATCGGCCGGAAAAAGGCCAAACTTGGCAAATGGGCGACGGCGCGCGTTTGGCCGGGCGGCTGGGGATTCCCGTTGCATTTGATTTTCGCACCGATGATTTGCGCGCGGGCGGACAGGGTGCGCCGCTACTTCCTATCTTCCATGCCGCTCTCGCACCCCAGGAAGAATCGCCGATTGCCGTTTTGAATGTGGGCGGTGTCGCGAACATTACCTGGATTAATTGCGACGGGATCAAGGGTGCGAAGGCGCACGACGATGCGACATTCAATGCATTGCTCGGTTTCGATACGGGACCCGGAAATGGATTGATCGACGACTGGGTGACTTCGCACCTTGGTCTTCCCATGGATGCCGGCGGCAGCATTGCTGCGAAAGGCAAAGTCGATAGCGGCGTGCTGGATCGCATGTTAGCAACGCCATTCCTGGACCGCCGCCCGCCAAAATCTCTAGACCGCTTTGCTTTTCCACTGGAGCCGTTGGCAAATATGACACCGGAAGACGGCGCGGCGACATTGACCGCCTTCACAGCCGCGTGCGTTGCGCGCGCCTTAAAGCATTGTCCCGAACCGCCGCGGCGTTTGTTCGTCACGGGTGGCGGACGTCACAACCCGACCATGATGAAAATGCTGGCCGAGCGCACGGGGATCACAGTGACTTCGGTCGACACGATTGGATGGCAAGGCGATGCGCTGGAAGCGCAGGCGTTTGCTTATCTCGCGGTGAGATGCGCACGCGGATTGCCGATCACATTTCCCGGAACGACAGGCGTTCCCGCGCCGCAGACCGGCGGACGTATCGCGCGGCCTTCCAAGTCTTAGGGCTGGCCGACGACTTTGCGCTTGGCGTTGCCGGATCCGGCTTGGCCCATGCGCGCGTTTAAATACGTGGTCGAGACGTCCACCAAGTTATCCATGTGATCTTTGAAAAAGTGATTGGCGCCTTTGACGAGGTGGTAATCGATTAAGATGTTTTTTTGCATCTTGAGTTTGTTCGCCAATTTTTCCACCGACGGTTCCGGCACCACGTCGTCTTCGGTTCCTTGAACGATCAAGCCCGACGAGGGGCAGGGAGCGAGGAACGAGAAGTCGTACATGTTCGCTGGCGGCGCAATCGAGATGAAGCCTTCAATCTCGGGGCGGCGCATGAGCAACTGCATGCCGATCCACGCACCGAACGAGAAACCGGCGACCCAACATGACGCGGCATTGGGATTGACCGATTGCAGCCAATCGAGCGCGGCGGCTGCGTCTGACAATTCACCCTGACCGTTATCGAAGTCGCCTTGCGAGCGGCCGACGCCGCGAAAATTGAATCGCAGGACCGAGAAGCCCTTATTCACGAACACATAATAAAGGTTGTAGACGACCTTATTGTTCATGGTCCCACCGTGTTGCGGGTGGGGATGGAGAATTACGGCGATGGGCGCGCGGGGGGTTTCGCTATGGTGATAGCGGCCTTCCAGGCGGCCTTCAGGGCCGGCGAAGATAACTTCGGGCATGCATATCCTTCGTAGGCCGGCAGGCGCGAGACAGCGCCCAGGCAGGGGCCGATTATTTAGGGGAAGCGGCTCCCCGGTGCAAACCCGAAAATCGGCCCAATTTCATGAGATTGAGCTTGCTACAACCGCACGCTGATCCGACCCCACAAAAAATACGTATAATGTAAGAGCGAGGCTAAGTGCCTTCGCCGTAAGTCGTTGATTTTAATGTTTAAATGAGCCTTCGTGCTCGAAGCAGAAAGCTGAGGCAAAATGAGCCACTCGTCCAAAGCACGCTACGCGGCGGCGGCCGTGATCGATTTGGCCGGCCAAGCGGCTGCCCGCCCGACCACCCTCGCGGCGATTGCCCAGCGCCAAAATATCTCCGTTTCCTACCTCGAGCAGCTGTTTGCGCGATTACGGGCCGCCGGCCTTTTGAAAAGCGTGCGTGGCCCCGGTGGCGGCTATGTGCTGGCGCGGCCCAGCCAGGAGATCACCATTGCCGACATTTACGCCGCGGTGAACGACCGTGGTGCGCCCAATAACGATGGCGATACGAGCACGGGAAAGACGGCGGCGCTTTGGCGGGCCGTGGATCATGAGGTGGTCAAATTTCTGCGAGGCGTGACGGTTCACGACGTCATGCTCGATAAAATCGCTGGACCTTTACCAACCTAGTCACGCGCGGGACATGCGCGGTCCACGGTGCTAAAAAAGCACGATGGCCGATCGCGATTCCTTTGCTTACCTCGATTACAACGCGACCACACCGCCGCTGCCTGAAGTGACGGCCGCGGTGGCAGCGGGTTTCGATATCTACGGAAACCCATCATCTGTTCACGCTGCGGGACGTCGCGCGCGTGCGGCCGTCGAACAAGCGCGCGATGCGGTTGCGGCAATGGTCGGTGTGACGCCGGCGCAAGTGGTCTTCACATCGGGCGGCACAGAATCCAATGCGCTCGCCCTTAAGGGAATTGCCAGCGCCAGCGTTTTCGCAAGTGCCGTCGAGCATCCATCGGTTTTGGCGCACGTCGCGACGGAAAACCTCATTCCGGTCGATAGCGCAGGCATAATCGATCTCGTGGCTTTGGATGCGCGTTTGTCAAAAGCGCCGTCACCCGCGTTGGTGGCCGTCATGTTGGCGAACAATGAAACCGGCGCGTTGCAACCGATCGCGCGCGTGGTCGAGATCGCACGCAAATACGGCGCGCGTGTTCATTGCGATGCCGTGCAGGCACCGGGAAAGATGGCCGTCGATATGGGTGCGCTCGACGTCGATAGTTTGAGTTTGTCTGCGCATAAGCTGGGGGGCTTGAAAGGCGCAGGTGCACTGGTGTTGCGCTCGGGCCTCGAGATCACCGCGCTGCAGGTGGGTGGCGGACAAGAACGCCGCCGTCGCGCGGGCACGGAAAATGTTTTGGGAATCGTCGCGTTCGGTGCGGCTGCCGCGCAGACAGCGCGGTTGCACGGCGCGATGGCGACTGTTCGCCGGCTCCGTGATGATTTGGAGATCGCCATCGTGCGTGTGGCACCGCACGCGCGTATTTTTTCTCAAGGCGTGGAACGACTTGCGAATACGATCTGTGTCGGTTTGCCGGGTCTCTCCAGCGATATCCAACTGATGCGTCTCGATTTAGCGGGCGTTGCCGTGAGCGCGGGCTCGGCCTGTTCGTCAGGAAAGGTCACGCCGTCCCATGTGCTTCTTGCCATGGGCGTTCCCGAATCCGAGGCCAAGTGCGCCATCCGCGTCAGTTTGGGGTGGGACACGACCGTTGCCGAAACGGCCCAATTCCTGGACGTTTGGCGGGGTCTAGCCTCCAGCGCGGCGGCGTAATACATAGCGGCCATGCCCAAAGTCATTTTTATTGAACGCAATGGAAATCGGAAGGAAGTGCAGGCGACCAGCCAGCAATCCCTGCTGCAAGTTGCCCATGCCAACGACATCGATATGGAAGGGGCCTGCGAAGGTTCTATGGCGTGTTCGACGTGTCATGTGATGATTACCGATGATTGGTACGCCAAACTTCCGAAGCCGATTGAAGCGGAAGAGGATATGCTGGATTTGACGTACGGCGTGTCGCGGACTTCACGGCTTGGTTGTCAGATTACGATTACGCCCGAGCTTGACGGGCTGACGGTACGTCTGCCGGCTGACACGCGGAATATGATGGATTAGCGGGGCGAGGCCCCTATAGTGCGCGCATGAATTTGCTACCGGACAGCGTCATGGACCTGCAAAAGCCACGCGAAAAGGCACGCGTGGTTGTTGCTATGTCGGGCGGCGTTGATAGCTCCGTGACTGCGGCGCTGTTGAAGCGCGAAGGTTACGACGTCATCGGCTTGACGATGCAACTTTATGATCACGGTGCGGCGACGGCTAAAGCGAAGGCGTGTTGCGCGGGACAAGATATTTACGACGCGCGCCGCGTGGCCGAGCGTTTGGCGATTCCACACTACGTCATGGACTACGAGACGACGTTCAAGAACGACGTGATTGACCGCTTCGCGGATTCCTATGTGCGCGGCGAAACGCCGGTGCCGTGCGTGTTGTGTAATCAGACCGTAAAGTTTCGCGATCTCTTCAAGGCTGCGAAGGATCTCGGCGCGGACGCGCTGGCGACAGGTCACTATGCGCAGCGCTTGCCTGGATCGCAGCTGCATCGTGCGGTCGAGATCGCGCGCGATCAAAGTTATTTTCTCTACGCGACCACGCGCGAGCAGTTGGCATTCATCCGCTTTCCGCTAGGTGGCCTGACGAAAGCGCAAACGCGCGCACTGGCGACCGAGTTCGAGCTGCATGTGGCCGATAAACCCGATAGCCAGGACATTTGCTTTGTTCCGACGGGCGATTACGCCGCCATCGTGAAGAAGCTACGTCCCGAAGCGGCGCGCGGCGGCGACATTGTTCACATTGATGGTCGTGTTGTCGGTAAGCACGAAGGCGTCGTGCACTTCACAGTAGGCCAACGCCGGGGTCTCGGCGTCGGCGGTGAAGCGGAGCCTTTGTTCGTCGTGAGTGTGGATCCCGACAACGCACGCATCGTCGTCGGTCCTAAAGCAGCGCTTCTGCGTGACAGCTTTGCACTTCACAGCGTCAATTGGCTGGGCGAGGGCACGCTGCCCATAGACGGCGTGCAGGTGAATGTGAAGTTACGCAACACCCACACGCCGGTTGTCGCTACGGTGTTTGGCGGCGACACGGCAGCCGCCGCGCACGTTGTGCTGAATTCGCCCGAGGCAGCAGTGTCACCAGGGCAGGCGTGCGTGTTTTACGACGGCGACCGTGTGCTGGGAGGGGGCTGGATCGCCCGCGCGCCGGCTGGATACGCTCTACCCCACAACTTGCGGGGACCTCGGACAGCGGCGATTTCAACAGGCATATAAGCCCGATTGTCGGAATGATTTCAGGCAGAATGGTTCGGTTTGACAATTGGCCTCCCGGGACCTAAAACCACGCGCCATTCGATAGTTCGTTACCGATGGAACCCTGTGGCGGGGTAGCTCAGCTGGTTAGAGCACGGGAATCATAATCCTGGGGTCGGGGGTTCGAGTCCCTCCCTCGCTACCAATTTAAATCAATGGCTTATCGCGCATTTTCCCGCCCTCATCCTCGGGCGCTATCGACCGCTGGCAATCACCTGGCAATCACGAGAAGAGCCGGTCGGGTGCCTAGGCCGGCAAATCGGCTTGCGTCGACGTATCGCGTTCACCGCATTTCGAGCATTGGAACTTCAGCGACGGAAGCGCCGTGTTGTCGGGACGCGCGACCGCATCGAGCTGCACCGTCGCGTGGTGGGCGCACTGGTATCTGTTGCACCAAACACGGATGGTTTTGACGCCTCGCTGTTTGAGATAGCCGAGGGTTGGCGGAACGTGGGATACGCGTGGCGGCCGAGGGGTCATTTCCCAAAGATTAGGACAGAGACAATAGGGACAATAGCCCCCAATAGGCGGCGTCAGTTCCCCAAAGAAAAACCCGGCACCCTTTCGAATGCCGGGTCGGCGATTAGGAATGTCCTGGCTAACCGGCCTTCAAATTAGCCGCTGCGTCTTTGCCGCGCTCGTTCACCACGTCGTAGCTGACGGATTGCCCTTCATTGAGGCCGCTCAAGCCGGCACGCTCGACGGCGCTAATGTGCACGAACACATCCTTGCCGCCGTTGCTGGGTTGAATAAAGCCAAAGCCCTTTTGAGCGTTGAACCATTTGACCGTTCCGGTAGCCATCTAAAGTCTCCCTGAATCTGTATAAACCTGCGCCTCGCATTTTAGCGACGACGTTTGAGCCTAATCCAGGTGTGTGGGCCTTTAATAGACGGCTTCTGCCAAAATTGACGATACCGCCGAGCGATTGGGCTTAAAGTCGCAGCCCCTTAAGGAGAACAAAATGACGAGTGCGCATGACCTAATGAAAGCCGCTCCAGCGACCACTGACGATGAACTTGAGGCGATGGTTCGCGCCGCCATGCTCCTGCAGCCCGTCGGAAGTAGGCAGTTGTGGTTGCGGGAAACGGAGGCCGCCCTCGATGGCTACGGCGGAGAACGGAATAAAGCTTCTAGCGACCGCATACGACGAGTGATCCGAAACGTAGCGGAAGGACTGGGTGGGGGTTAATCGCGGGCGTCATAAGTGAGATGACCCACACCGAGCGGGCAAGATTTCTCAACTAGCTCATAAATTACCGGGAAATGCAGGTTTTTGCTCGCCTGGAAGAACGATACCGACCGGCTATAATACCTGGGTCACGCACCCACCGGACGGTGACGACAAGTAGCCCCCGGTGCGTAGGATTGGATGGTCGGCAAGAGGGCTCCCAACCCGCCGTGACGCTTTCTCCGCCGATTTCCCGAGAGCGCAATGCACCGCCCCCGCTGGTCAGCTGATATTGCCTACATCAAAGCCCAAAAGGTTTCGCGGCTTCTAGCGAGCTGTCACCGGCAAGAATGCAAACACATGGCAACTATACCAGTGGACCCATTTCCAGATTCCGCAGCGCTCGATGATATTAAATCGCGCCTTGTCTGCGTTGCGTGCGGCAATCGCGAAAATGGCGTTATGCCTGATTGGTCAAGCCAACTGCCGCCAGATCCAAACGCTCCCACTACCTTTGATATCATTCGCCAGCTTCACGGCTGGGGCGGCTGAGGATGTGCAACTGACCTGACCGATTTTCTGTACCAGTCGAGATGTTAGTCTACTGCATGACTTTGGCTTTGTTCGAGTGGTGTTGGAATCGGGCTATAGGCCACCGGCGCCGGTGGCCTATAGCCGAGCGCTGAATGGGGCCGCTTGGTGTTGTAGTGC